>NZ_JBIVUF010000014.1:0-231334 GCF_044757085.1 Streptomyces sp. NPDC091376
GGGGGGGCAGGGGGGGGGGGGGGCCCCGGGCCCCCGCGCGGGGGGGGGGGGGGGGCGCGCCCCGGCCCGGGGGGGGGCCCCCGGGGGGGGGGGGGGGGGGGGGGGCCGGGGGGGGGGGGGGCCCAAACCCCCCCCCCCCCCCCGGGACGGTGACTCGTGTCGCCACCCCATCGGCACGCTTTCTCTGGGCGCATCACCACTCCACAACAACGCACCACCCGCAGTACGTCGCACCACTTCGCACCACCTCCCTGACACCCACGTCGATGCCGATGTGTTAACCGACCGGAGGAACCGCCCGTGGCAGCACAGCCCAGGTTTCAGCCCGATGCAGGCGCCGCCCCCGAAGACCGCAAGCACCCGGTCGACGAGACGCTCCCGCCCTTCAAGATGTTCACCAGCGGCCTGCAGCACGTGGCCGCCATGTATGCGGGTGTCGTTGCCCCGCCGATGATCGTCGGCCCCGCCGTGGGCCTCAGCGCCAGGGACACCGCGTTCCTGATGGGCGCCAGCCTCTTCACCGCGGGCATAGCCACCCTGCTCCAGACCCTCGGGTTCTGGAAGGTCGGCGCCCGGCTCCCCTTCGTCAACGGCGTCTCGTTCGCCGGCGTCACCCCGATGATCGCCATCGGCAAGGACCGTGGCTACGACGGCATCGCCGTCATCTTCGGCGCGATCATCGTCGCGAGCGTGCTGGGTTTCGTCCTGACCCCCTACTTCTCCAAACTCGTACGGTTCTTCCCGCCCGTCGTCACCGGCACCGTCATCACCCTGATCGGCGTCTCCCTGCTTCCCGTCGCCTTCCGCTGGGCGCAGGGCGGCGATTCGGCCGCACCGGACTTCGGGTCGATGCAGAACATCGGCATGGCGGCGCTCACCCTCGTGATCGTGCTCGGCCTGAGGAAACTGCTGCGCGGCTTCCTGCAGCAGATCGCCATCCTGCTCGGCCTGGTCGCCGGCACGCTCGTCGCGATCCCCATGGGGATGACGGGCCTCGACGCCCTGCGCGACGCGGATCCGATCGGCTTCCCGACCCCGTTCCACTTCGGCGCGCCGCAGTTCGAGCTCGCCGCCATCATCTCCATGTGCATCGTGATGCTCGTCTGCATGACCGAGTCCACGGCCGACATGCTCGCCCTCGGCAGGATCGTGGACCGGCCGGCCGACGAGCGGACCATCGAGGGCGGCCTGCGCGCCGACACGCTCGGCAGCGCGATCAGCCCGCTCTTCAACGGCTTCATGTGCAGCGCCTTCGCGCAGAACATCGGCCTGGTCGCCATGACGAAGGTGCGCAGCCGCTACGTCGTCGCGGCCGGCGGCGGCATCCTGGTCCTGCTCGGGCTGTGCCCCGTCGCCGCCTCCGTCATCGCCCTGGTCCCGCTCCCGGTCCTCGGCGGTGCGGGCATCGTCCTCTTCGGCTCGGTCGCCGCGAGCGGCATCCAGACCCTGGCCACGGCGGCGTTGGAGAAGGGCGAGAACGCGCTGATCGTCGCCGCGGCCGTGGGCATCGGGCTGATCCCGATCGCGGCCCCGGAGTTCTACCACGCCTTCCCGAAGGACCTGCTGGTGGTGCTCGACTCGGGGATCTCGACCGGGTGTGTGGTGGCGATCGTGCTGAACCTGGCCTTCAACCACCTGGGTGTGAAAGGCCGTTCGTCCCAGGAGCCGTCCGAGTCGCAGTCGCAGTCGCAGTCGGGGGCGCAGCCGGGGGCGGGCGTGGAGCCGCATGCGGACTCGCACCCGGACTCGCACCCGGACCCGCTTCCGGTGCGCTGAGGCGCGTACGGCGACGGCGTGGACGCCGCCGTCGCCGTACTTCCGCGGTACTTCTCCGCTGCGTGTGCGGTGCTTCCGAGGCGCCGGGGCCGCCCTCAGTCGAGGTGGTAACTGTCGCCGTACACCTTCCAGTCCAGCGGCGTGTCCAGGCCGAGGTTGCCCGCGTCGAGGAAGACCCGCTGCGCCGTGTCGACGCGGCTCGTGTCCTCGTGGGCCTCCTCCTGTTTCATCGCCCAGACCCGGGCGTCGAGGAAGGCGTGCAGATACGCGACCTCGTCGCCTCCCTGCGCCGGCGGCCTCGCCCGACCCAGCGCCCGCTCACGGATGCTGCTGAAGCTGGTGCTGTCACCGCCGTCGCCGTGCATGACGATGGCGTCGTAGTAGATGAACTGTCCGAGGACGCCGATGCCGTCGCTCTTGCCGCGTCCGACGGCCGGGTCGAAGTAGACCCGGTCGCGCTCGTCGTTCTGGGCCGTCCTGAACTCCGGGTCCTGGGCCGCCGCGCGCCAGTCGCCCGGGTAGTCCGGATCGAGGCCCTCGTGCGAGTCGCTTCCGTCGACCTCGCGCAGGGCGGGCAGGTAGCCGGCGAGGACGTTGCCCGGCCGGCGGTCCGTGTAGAGCTCGACCAGATCGAGCATGTCGCCGGTGCCGGAACAGAATCCGATGATGCCGGCCGTGTAGCCGCGGCCGTCGCTGATGTCCTCGATGTACTGGTACTGCGCCTGCCAGTCCAGCGAGGAGTTCTCCGCGCTGGACACCAGCTTCATGGCGATGTCCTTCTTCGCCGGGTCGTCGAGCCCGATGGCGTACGCGCCGGCGGGGTCCTCCGGCGCGGCTGCTTCAGGGGCGGCACCCGCCGTACCGGGCAGGGCCGCGGCCGCGAGCCCGAGCAGGGCGGTCGCGAGAACGGTACGTCGTGCGGTGGTGCTTCGGTGGGGGACGTGCACCTGTGACCTCCAAGGGGAGTTCAGCGCTCCGCTGTTCTGTTAGGAATCTTTCCTATCAGAGGGTGCGGTCCGCGTACACCCCGCCCGTGCGCCGTCGGATCACGGGCCGTTCGGTTTCCCGAGCGCCTCAGCCGTCCTCACCTCCTCAGTCGTCCTCAGCCGTCTTCGGCCGTTCTCAGCTGTCTTCCGCCGTCTGCGGGGTCCAGTCCGGTCGGCGACCGCTGAGGCCGACGACCCGGTCGAGGAGCGGAGCCTCCTCGGGCACGGGCACGATCGGGCCGAACATGCCCTCGCGGCCCGGGTCGTCCGCGGCCGGGGCCAACAGGGCGTACGACACCTCCAGGCAGGCCTCGTCCGGGGCGTAGTCCTGGCCCGTGGCGCGGGCCAGGTCCCAGGCGTGGAGGAGGAGTTCGTTGAGGGCGACCCGCCCCGCGATCGCGGCCGGGAAGACGATCCCGCCTGCCTGGGTGTCGCCTTCCCAGGCGCCCGGACCGCGCCACGCGGTCACGAGCTCCTCCAGCAGTCGCGGCAGCTCCGTACGCCAGTCGTCCTGCAGGACCCAGTCGACCGTGCCCGGGTCCGTGCCGGTCGACGGCCCGAATTCCTTGCCGGCGGCATCACGGAAGGCCGCCGACAGCCCGACGACATGGGCGAGGAGCTCTCGTACGGCGTACTTCGGACAGGGCGTCGCATTCCCGAGGCTCGCGTCGGTGACGCCTGCCGCGAGCCGTGCCATGCCGGCGGCCACGGGTCCGAGGTCCGGCGTGTTCGTGCTGTTCGCATCCTTCTTGCTGCTCGTCTCCATGACTGTAGGACCCCACCGCGAGCCGGAACTCATCGGTGCGCTCAGGTCCCGCCCGGCCCCAGCCGGTCCCGTCCGGCCCCGCCCGGCCCCGCCCTCGCTCCGGGCGCACGCGAGGACCGGCGCCGCCCCGGACCCCTGGCCGCCCCGGGGCGGTCACGCCGACCGTGGTGATCACGGCACCACCGTTCCCGACGGCCGGATCGTCCGGTTGTTCCGGTTGTTCCGGCCGTCCCGGTCGCCCGATCGGGCCATCCGCTCGCGCCGAGCGCCCCGGCCCCGGCGAGCACCCATACGCTCCCTGAGTGACCCGTACCAGTGCCCTGAACACCGGCCTCGACGACTTCCTCGCCTGGGCGGAGACGGAGCGGAAGGCCGCCCTGCCCGTACGCACCTCGGACGCGCTGCTGACGCTGCTGGCGCTGCACGGCGCGGACCGCCGCGCGGGCGTGCCCGAGCCGACGCCTGAGCTGCTGCGCCGGGTGCTCGTGGAGGATCTGCCCCTGCTGCTGTGGGCGAACCCGGACGAGCTCGCCGCCGTACCGGACGTGCTCACCGCGCTCGCGGACCGTGTGCGCGCGGCGGGCCGCCTGAACGCCAAGCGACACGCGCGCCTGCTCGCCGCTGTGGACGAGGCCGTCCCGGAGTGTGAGCGGGCCATGGCCGACCCCCGGAATCTGACCTGGCCGCGCTGGTACGCGTCGCTGCTGCGGGCGGACGGGGTCGACGCGGACGACGCCGAGGCCGTACGGGCCTGGCTCGCCGCGCTGGACGCGGCACCGCACGCCGACCGCCCCGAACTGCCCGCTCCGCTGCACCGTTCCGACGTCACCGCGAGCACCTTCGCCTCCCGCATCCGGCTCACCGAGGCCCTGATGGCCGCCTTCGCCCAGGACATCGAGGGCCCCTCCGCGGCCGGGCCCCTGCTTCCCGCCACGCCCGCCCTCGCGGCCGACCGGCCCGAGGAGGCGCTCACCGCGGAGCTGGAGAACCTGGCGGCGGCCCTGACCGACCGCTGGACGGCCGCCGGCCTCTGCGCCGCGCTCTCCGGCCCGTACGAGGGTCTCGCCCCAGGCCCGGAAGCCCTGCCCCACGTCGTCCTCGCCGACCGCTTCCTCGACGAACACCTCGACTACTACGGCGACTCCGCCGCGCCGCTGCCGCCACCGGCCGCCCTGCCCGCCCCCGGCGAGGTCAGGGCGCTGCTGCACGCCGCCCCGCTGCCGGCGGCGCTCGCGGCAGGAGCCGACGACGTGCACGAACTCGCCGAGCAGTGCGGATTCCCCGGACCGGCCACGGCCGTCTGGACCGACGGAACCCCGCAGGAACTGACCGAACTCGCCGCCGACATCCTGGCCGCCGTCGTCGAACGCATCGCCTCCGGCTCCGACCCGGACAAGGCACCGGACGAGGAATACGCCCTCGATGCCGCCCATGTGCTCTACGGGCTGTACGAACGCGGCGGCACCCCCGAGTCCGTGGCCCGCAAGGCCACCGCCCACACCGACCTGACGATCTCCCCCGACATCGAGGACGCACCGGTCGCGGTCCCGGAGTCGGCGCCGCCCGCGTACTCGACGCCCCCGCTCGACGCACTCTCCGCGCTCCTCGGCCTGCCGGAACTGACCGAGGCCGACCGCGCGCAACTCGGCGAACCGGCACGTGAACTGGCCGCCGTGGTCGACGAGCTGGCGGAGACCGGCTGTGTCTTCCGCACCGGCGACACCTACGGCCTCACGCCGCTCGGCAACGCCGTCGTCCGCCATGTCCTGGCCGTGGGGCATGTCGCGGCACCCGACGACGAGACGGTCGCGTCCTGGGACGCGGCGGTGACCGTCGCCGCCGTCCAGTACTGGCCGCCGGGCGCCGCGGCCGCGGCTCTGACCACGTGGACGACGGCCCGGGGCGCGACCGACGAGGCCTGGGACGCACTGCTGCGCGCCGTCTCCACCGCCAAGGCCGAGGACTTCCACCGCACCCTCACCGGGGCGCTCTTCGACCGCCTCGACCGCGCGGCCGTCCCCGACGGCCCCCTGCGCACGGCCCTCGCGGACCCCGTCACCGGCGCCCACGCCCACCGCCTCCTCCACTCCCGGGGCGAGCCCGCGGACCTGGACCTCGTCCCCCCGACCGCCCGCGCCGCGCTCCTCCTCGACGACCTGGACGCCCGCTGGGCGGCGGACATGCGCGCCTTCGTCGCCGCCTCCGAGGACCGCGACCCGGAGCCGGTCCCCACGGCCCTCCTCGACGCGTTCGACGAGGCCGCCACGACCTGGCCGGGCGGCGCGGAGTCCCTCGTGCCCGCGCTGACCGAGGTGGCCCCCGCGAGCGCGGTCCGGGTCCTGGAGGACCTGCGTGACCGTCACCCGGACGGCAGGGTGGCAGACTTGGCGGCGCACGCCGTGAAGGCGGCGAAGGCGACGACGGGACGGACCGCGGCACGCCGCCGCGGCGCGGGAAGGTGAGGCCGCCAGGTGTCCGCGGGAGATGACGCGCCCCTGCCCATGGAAGACCGGGAGCCCGGCGGGCACCGCGTCCAGATCGAGTACTGCACCCAGTGCCGCTGGCTGCCTCGCGCGGCCTGGCTCGCCCAGGAACTCCTCGGCACCTTCGACAGGTCCGAACTCGCCGAAGTCGGGCTGAAACCCGGAATCGGGGGCGTGTTCGTCGTCCGCGTCGACGGCGAGACCGTATGGGACCGCCGGCAGCAGGGCTTTCCCGAACCGACCGCGGTGAAACGCGCCGTCAGGGACCGCGTGGCACCGGGCCGGACCCTGGGCCACTCCGAACGGTAGCCGCTCCTTCCGCACCCTTGCGGGGGCGGCTCCGCCTGTGCCATACAGGTCTGGACCAATGCCCCCGGCGGAAGGAGGCAGTCCGGTGCAACGCCCCCTGCTGTTGTCCGTGTTGACGTGCGCGACCGCGCTCCTGCTCACCGCGTGCGGCGGCGACGCCCAGGCCAAGGACACCCACAACCCGTCCGCGCCGCGCGGCGTCACCGCGCAGGCGAGCAGCGCCACCTCCGTCCACGTGATGTGGGAGCGCGCGACGGACGACACCGGCGTGAGCGCCTACGAGGTCTTCCGCGCCGGTACGCGGGTGAAATCCGTCCCCGCGGCCACGCACATGACCGACATCGAGGGGCTCACCCCGTCGACCCCCTACACCTTCACGGTCCGTGCCCTCGACGGAGCCGGCAACGCCTCGCCGCACAGCTCCGCCGTACCGGCGACCACCCTGGCTCCGGCGGTCGCCGACAGCCGTCCTCCGACCCCACCGGGCAGCGCGACGGGGCGGGTGCGGGGAGCGCGGGAGGTCACCCTCGCCTGGGGCCGCTCCCGCGACGACCAGGCGGTGACCGCGTACGACATCTACCAGGCCGATTCACGGATCCACACCGTGCCCGGCACCGCCACCACGGCCCGAGTCACCGGCCTGCGTCCCGGCACGGTCTACACCTTCACGGTCCGCGCCCGCGACGCGGCCGACAACTCCTCCCCGGACAGCGCCCCCGTGGACCTCACCACGACCCCGGCCCCGGGCGCCGCCCCCAACACGGCCCCCACCGGCCTCGTCGCCACCGCCCGCAAGGGCAGCGTCGACCTCCACTGGACCCCGCCGAACACCGGCGCCCCGGTGAAGGAGCACCAGCTCTTCCTCAACGGCAAGCTCGCCACCACGATCGTCTGGGGCACCCAACCCCCGCCCGGCCGCGCCACCTACACCTTCACCGTCACCGACCCCCCGGGCACCCGCTACTCGGTCAAACTCCGCGCGAAGCTCCCGGACGGCAACTGGGGGGACTTCTCGGCCCAGCGGACGGTGGTGGTCCGCTAGTTCGCGTTCGTCGGGCTGCTCGCCGGAGAACGGCTGCTCCGCGCAACCGGCGATCAGCATGGTGAGAACGTGCCGGTGACGTCGATGCGGCTGCGAGACCGGCAGGTTCAGAAGGTGTCGAAGGTGTCGATGTGACGCCGGATCTCCGCCAGGACCTCTTCGCTGCCACCCGAGGCCGGAAGGACCCATGGGTTCGCCTCGCCGTTGGCCATGGCGAGGCTGCTGACGAATCGCACGAGGTCCGGAGCCGGTGCGAAGGAGTCACGCAGCCACAGGGCGAAGACGGCCGCCTCGTCGGCGGTGACATCCGTGAGGGTGATGAAAGCGTAGTCGGGCTCCTCCATGGACGAGGTGCCGACGATCCACACGTCGGGGGCCAGTGCGATCTCGAAGTCGAGCGCCTGCCGGCCGTGCACCGCCGAGGTCCGGTGGTCGATGACAGCGTCGGGAAACCCCTGCTGGAGCGCCCGCTCCAGTGACGGCAGGCTGGACCGCCAGGCGCCGCCGTCCTCCTGAGGCGGGTAGAAACCGATGTTGGTGCGGATATTGCGTTCGGTGGCCACTCTGTTCCTCTGATTCACGGCTGATTCATGGCACGTAGCGCGTCGATCCGGGAGTACCCGTCATCGCCATCATGGATTGCCAGTAAGCGGCATTGTCCCTGCCGTTCGTGACGATCTCCAAGCCACGTATCTCGCTGTTCGCGGGATTGGCCATGGCCTGCTTGTACCTGGTGAGTTCTCTCTCGTCGCCGGAGTACATGGAGTCCACCACGGGATCCCACGCGATCTTGCCTTGGCTGTTGACCTTGACGGGCTTCGCCAAGGTCTCCTCGACTCTGTCGAGGGATCTGAAGCTCTTCTTCGTGCAGTCCGGGTCCCGTACATGCTTCGCTTCGACGAGGTGGCCGTCCGCTGGGCGCACACCGTCCACCATGAGTCCGCGGGCGTGTCCTGCAAGCGGCACCTCACGCTCGGGGTAGCCGGCGATGCGCAGCTGGTAGGCGTTGTCGGGGTTGTGAGGCCCGCCGCCTCCGGCCAGCCCACCTGGTCTCAGCGAATTCGCCCAGGTCCGGAACTGCTGTTGCTCCGTGGCCGTAAGGAGGCGAGTACTCCCCGGCGCCGGCGGTATGGGGTCGGCGAACGGGATGCCGGGATCAACCGGGTTGACCGTGGGAAGCAGCATGGGTGTCGCGATTCCCGTGAAGGACGCCATGCGCACGGGGACTGGCACGGGCACCCTGATGAACGGCGGCGGTAGCAGCGGCGATCCGGGAAGCGCCGGTCCGGTCGGGCCTTCGGGCTGCGGGAGCTTGACGCGTCCAGCCGACGAGTCGAGCGCGTGTGCCACGTTGCCCAGGTCGCGTATCCATGGGTCGCCGAGGACGGCGTCGAGCAGTCCGCCGTCGTACCCGTTGCCTCCGAACATGGGCGTGTCCCAGGGCATGTCCACTTGGAAGAGGTCGCTGAGGTGCTGCCGAATCCTCGGCTCGGCGGTGTCCACGTGGTCGGCGTACCGGTCGCACGCCTTGGCCAGTTGGGAGCAGGCCGCGACCAGGTTGGTGATCAGAGGCTCTTCGGGCTCGGCCTTGGCGGGCGGGCAGGTCATGCCCACGAAGTTCTTCACGTATGCGTGGAAGGAGTTCGACGCCTCGCCGGCGTGTGCGTTGCGTGCGGTCCCGGCGTAGGTCTGCGCGTCCTCCAGGAAGCGTTGCATCAATGATGACGCGTGTCGCCAGGACCCGGCCACGTCCCGCAGCTTCTCCTGCGATCCTCTGAACCTGTCACTTCTGCCCGCCGGGGCGTACTGGTCGTACCAGGCCGTCTCCCCAACCACTTCGGGCAGTTCGCGCCCGAGGCCGAGGTAGTTCTCGGGGCAGTCCGCCCCCGGGTCGCCCATTCCGAGGGTCAAGTCGACTTGTCTCTGCAGGAAGGCGGAGGCGACCTTGCTCTCCTGGGTCATGAACTCGCGAGCGGTGCGCATGAGACCGCGGCTCGTCTCGCCGAGGATGTAGGAGCTGAAGCCCATCTGGTTCAGCGTCTCGGAGGCCGCCGAGACGTAGACCTTGGCGAATTCGCGACCCGCGTCGTCATCCCCTGCCATCCCGTGCTGGCGAGCGAGTTCGTGGCTGAGCGCAATGGTCGTGTCGCGCGCCCCGCGCATTGCCTCTGTCAGCCCCATCGAACCGCGGATCATGCCTTCGGCGGTGTGCTTCAGGTCCGGTGCGAGTCCACTCACCGTGCTGCCTCCCCGTTGCAGACGTAAGTGATCAACGTAGTACGGGCATCGGTGGATCGTCTGCACGGCTCTCGGACGATCGTGTGCGCCGACCGGCGGGCGCGCCGGAGTCCCTCGCGGCGTCGCCCCGTCATGCCGAGGCCCCAAGCGGACGTGCCCCGGCCGATGTTGCCGAGGGCTCGCTACCGTGGCGTTCATGACCGACAACGACTTCTGGGACTGTCCGCCGGAGCAGGGCATCGCGCAGCACGGGGAGTTCAGGCTCACCCTCGTCGAACGGCCCTTCCCCGGCGGCGCCGCGGAGCTGCCCGCTCATGACCCGGTACGGGCGCGGGAGTTCGCCGGGGCGTTCGGGACCATCGACGCGGTCGTGGAGGAGGCGGGCCGGATCGAGGCGACCGAGCGGCCGCCCTTCGAGACCCGTGCCGATCTCGACCTGGTCGGTGTCGGATGCTGGGGAGCAGTGACCGAGGTCAACGATCCCGCCCTCGTCGTCACCGGCGGCGCCTTCCCTCTCGCCGATCAGGCGCAGGCGCTGGCCGAGAGCTTCCCCGGAGCGGTCGTCATCGGCTCGGCGACGATCGACCACAACATGACCTACGGAACCCATGTGATCCACCACCCGGATGGGGCACGCCTGTTCGCCGCGGGGTGGAGCGGTGAGGGGGACTGGGATGTCGAGGGCAGCCCGCGCCAGGTCGTCGACGCCTTCGGTGTCCGCCCCGAGGACCTGGAGCGCAAGGGCGTCGACCTCGACGCCGATCCGGGGGACTTCGCCTGGCAGGCTCTCGTGCGGCTCGCCCTCCAGAGCGTGAGCCCGCTGCTCCGCAAGGGCCGGGAGCTGTCCGTGTTCCGTGTGCGGCACACCGAGGGGGCCACCGGCGATCTCGAGGAGACCTGGATCGGCGGGCCCGACGGGTTCGGCTCGTTCTGACGATCGGATCCGGCGCGTTGCGACCGTAACGATACGGAAACACGCGCAAGTTGGCGCGGACATGCCGACCGAATGCCGGATCCCCGGCAGGCTCTCCTCATACAGTGGACAACTACCGGCGCATTCACACCAGTTGACCTCGGAGCCCATGGCGCCGCGTACGTCTCCTGACAGCAATGGGGCTCCCACGGGGGAGAAGCCAGTGAGCATTCAGATACTCGAACGGGCGCGCCACCGGCGTGTGTGGGGCCGCATCGCGGTCGCCCTCACCGCCGCGGCGGCCGTGACCCTGACCGGACTGCCGGCCCTCGACGTGGCGGAGGCCGCGAAGGCACCCAACGTCAAGCCGAAGCGGTGCGACGAGAAGTTCCTCGGGAAGAAGTTCCCCTCCACCCCGGCCAACTCGGGTCCGCCGGACAGCCTTCCGTACGACGCGTGGCCGAACGACGAGAACTACACGTACGACAACCCGGCGAAGGCGTACGACGGGGTGCAGCCGCCGACCGACGCCCAGCGCGAGGCGGCGGGCAAGGACTACCGCAAGTGGCAGCGGAAGTTCAACAAGACGAAGAGCCCGGCGGACAAGGTCATGGAGATCTACGCCCGCTACAACTCGCAGTACGACAACTCGACGGGCTACAAGGACTTCAGGCGCTTCCTCGACGTGCGCTACATCGGTGCCCACGGCAACCCGCTCCGGGGCGACGCGTTCGAGGCCCGCATGGTCAAGAAGTACAACATGGTCGGCCCCGACTGGTGGTGCCAGGACCCGATCGAGTACACCGACCCCGAGACCGGCGAGAAGCGCACGCGCGTCGTGGACGCGCACAACCGGCGCACCGAGCGCAAGGTCGAGATGAAGTCCAACGGCAAGGTCGAGACCGACCAGCTCAAGGCCGACCGGCAGATCGCCAAGGAGAAGCCGAAGTCGACCTTCCGGTACCTGACCGGCGCCAGGACCGAGGACACGACGAGGGACCGGATCAAGCAGTTCGACGAGGACCTCAAGCGCGACCGCGGCACCAGCCGCACCCAGGCCGGGATCAACGAACGCCGGTCCAACGCCATCGAGCGGACGCAGAAGCCGAACGTCTACACCAACTACGACAAGCGGTTCAACCCCGACCCGCTCAAGGGCGGCCGGGGACCGATCATCGACCAGGCCCTGCGGTCCGGGAAGACGATCGAGGAAGCGCGCCGTATCCAGGCGATGTACAACCAGAACAACCAGGGCGGCTACTTCGGCCGCGGGCCCGGAGGCATCGACTTCTCCACCCTGGAGATCAACTACGTCGGCACTCCCGTCAAGGGCAAGGGCCTCGACTATTCGATGAAGGCCGACTACGTCAAGGACCCGGACGAGAACCCGGGCTTCGGCGGTGACACCAACCTCCAGCTCGCCTCGGACGCCTTCTTCACCTGGCTCGCCCTGACCCCGGACAAGTTCTGGGTCAACCTCAACCCGATCCGCCCCGACGTCATCATGGACAAGGAGTTCGCGAGGACCGACGCCGGGCGCATCCTGCTGGAGGCCGACCTGACCCTCAAGCACGACTACGCGGATGCGATGAACCCCGACAAGTACGAGCGCGGGGAGCAGTTCTGGCGCGCGGCACCCCGCACCCCGGAGGGCATGCCCTGCCTGCCCATCATCCGCCAGTGGATCACCCCGAAGCCTGCGAAGGTCCGGGAGCAGGACGGCGGCATCTACATCCTTGACGCGCCGCTGAAGGTCAACATGGAGGTCCCCACCGGACCCGATGTGCCGACCAACACCTGCAAGCTCACCGAGGCGCAGACCAAGCAGGCCGAGACCCTGATCCTCACGATGATCCAGCCGGAGCTCGAACGCCGCGTCAACGACGACAAGTCCTACGCCGACCTGCGCCGCGTCTACTCCTCACGGGTGGCCGCCGAGTACGTCCGCCGTCAGGACGCGGTCGGCCCCACCGACTTCCGCAAGATCATCAACAGCAATGATGTCAAGCGGTGGCCGCTGAGGGGCGAGAACAAGGACTGGGACAAGAAGACCGTCTACGACAAGTACGTCCACTCGTTCAAGAACGGCGATTACAAGTTCGAGCGCGTCTACGACGGCAAGGTGTGGATCCTGTCCATGGGCGGGGTCGACTTCTCCAAGGCGCCGAAGCAGAACATCAGCCGCACCCAGTTCGACACCCAGCACCGCGGCCTGGACAAGACCACGAGGACATCCGTCCAGACCGAGGTGACCTACCAGGACAGCCAGACCGCCTTCCTCGGCGGGTCCACCTCCGAACAGCCCACCACCCCGGAGGACCCGAAGCCGACGCCGACGCCGACCGGCCCGGGCGACCCGACGCCGAGCGGCACCCCGTCGACCCCGGCACCCGGCCCGTCGGCACCCGGTGGTGACCGGACGACTCCGCCGGCGCACGACCCGGACGGTGACCTCGCGGACACCGGCAACAGCACCCCGGTCGGGCTGATCGCCGCGCTGGCCGCGGCGCTCGCGGTCGCGGGCGGCGCGCTGACATGGTGGATGCGACGCCGCAGGTCCGCGGACGGCCGGTCCGTCTGACGGCTGCCTGCCCGGACGCTGTCCCCCGCACTCGTGTCCTGGGTGCGGGGGACAGCTGTTCGGCCGTTCCCGGGCTCCGCCGGCTCCCGGGCTCTCCGGCGGTTCCTGCGGCTCCTGCGGTTCCTGCGGTGCGATCTGTGCGGCGGTGTGATCCGTGCGGACAGTGAGCCGCCCCCCGGCCGTATGCGGTCCAGGGGGCGGCGTCGGTTACGGGTACGGGAGATCAGCCGGTGAGCTGCTCGTACGCCGGCAGGGTGAGGAAGTCCGCGTAGTCCTCGTCCAGCGCGACGTGCAGCAGCAGGTCGTGGGCCTGCTGCCACTTGCCGGCGGCGAAGGCCTCCTCGCCGATCTCCTCGCGGATCGCGGCCAGTTCCTCGGCGGCGACCTTGCGGGCCAGCTCTGGCGTGGCGCGTTCACCGTTCTCGAAGACGACGCCCGCGTTGATCCACTGCCAGATCTGGGAGCGGGAGATCTCGGCGGTGGCGGCGTCCTCCATCAGATTGAAGATGGCGACGGCGCCGAGGCCGCGGAGCCAGGCCTCGATGTAGCGGATCCCGACCTGGACGGCGTTGCGCAGGCCCTCGTAGGTGGGGTGGGCGTCGAGCGAGTCGATGGCGATCAGGTCGCCCGCCGCCACGGACACGTCCTCGCGGAGGCGGTCCTTCTGGTTGGGCTTGTCCCCGAGCACCGCGTCGAAGGAGGCCAGGGCGATCGGGACCAGGTCGGGGTGGGCGACCCAGGAGCCGTCGAAGCCGTCGGCGGCCTCGCGGTCCTTGTCGGCCTTGACCTTCTCGAAGGCGACCTTGTTGACCTCCGCGTCGCGCCGCGACGGGATGAAGGCCGCCATGCCGCCGATGGCGTGGGCGCCGCGCCTGTGGCAGGTGCGGACCAGGAGTTCGGTGTACGCGCGCATGAACGGCGCGGTCATCGTCACCGCGTTGCGGTCCGGGAGGACGAACTTGGCGCCGCCGTCACGGAAGTTCTTGACGATGGAGAACAGATAGTCCCAGCGGCCCGCGTTG
This sequence comes from Streptomyces sp. NPDC091376, assembly GCF_044757085.1. NCBI lineage: Bacteria > Bacillati > Actinomycetota > Actinomycetes > Kitasatosporales > Streptomycetaceae > Streptomyces > Streptomyces sp. NPDC091376. The sequence goes on from NZ_JBIVUF010000014.1 coordinate 14,117, forward strand.
AGGCCGGCCGCGTGGTCCTTCAGCTCGTAGAGGATCTCGTCCATCTCGTACGCCGCCGTGATCGTCTCGATCAGGACCGTGGCGCGGACGGTGCCCTGCGGGATGCCGACGTAGTCCTGGGCGAAGACGAAGACGTCGTTCCAGAGACGGGCCTCCAGGTGCGACTCGGTCTTGGGCAGGTAGAAGTACGGGCCCTTGCCGAGGTCGATGAGCCGCTTGGCGTTGTGGAAGAAGTACAGGCCGAAGTCGACGAGCGCACCCGGGACCGGGCGGCCCTCGAACGTCAGGTGGCGCTCGTCCAGGTGCCAGCCCCGCGGGCGCATCACGACGGTGGCGAGTTCGTCCGCCGGCCGCAGCGCGTACGACTTGCCCGTGCGGTCGTCGGTGAAGTCGATACGGCGCTCGTAGGCGTCGATCAGATTGAGCTGGCCCAGGACGACGTTCTCCCAGGTGGGTGCCGAGGCGTCCTCGAAGTCGGCGAGCCAGACCTTCGCGCCCGAGTTCAGGGCGTTGATGGTCATCTTGCGGTCGGTCGGGCCGGTGATCTCGACGCGCCGGTCGTTCAGCGCGGCCGGGGCCGGCGCGACCTTCCAGCTCTCGTCCTCGCGGATCTGTGCGGTCTCCGGGAGGAAGTCGAGGGTGCTGGTGCGGGCGATCGCGGCACGACGATCGGCGCGGCGGGCGAGGAGCTCGTCACGCCGGGGGGTGAACCGCCGGTGCAGCTCGGCGACGAAGGCGAGTGCCGCGTCTGTCAGCACCTCCTCCTGCCGGGGCAGTGGTTCGGCTTCGACGATGGCCAGCGGCGACGGCGCTGGTGCGGACATGAGCTGTCACTTCCTTCAGCGAGCTTCTACGAGCTTCACGGGCGGTGCCCGGCGGCCGCAGCGGCGTCACACGGCACTCAGTGCCAGGGCTCCGAGACACGGTCGTCGGCCCCGTCCGAAGGTATGGGGCGCTTCTGATCAGTGGATAGTAGTTACCGCATGGTGGAAGTTCAATGGTTTGTTGATGTCGAGATTCTCCGGGTCGACACATCGTGGCGCTCGGTGCCATGCCGTTCACTCAAGGTGCGCCAGATCCTCCGGTGTGTCGATGTCGTACGCCTGAGCCACGTCCCCGCACTCGACCAGTGTGATCTCCTCCTCGTGCTCCAGCAGGTAGTCCCGCGCCCCGCGATCGCCCGAGGCGCGCTCCGCCACCCCCGCCCAGTGCCGGGCGCCGAACAGCACCGGATGGCCCCGCCGGCCGTCGTACGCCGCCGACACCAGCGCGGACGACGACTCGCAGGCGGCGACGACCCGCGCCACCGCCGCCGCGCCGATTCCCGGCTGGTCCACCAGAGACACCAGTACCGCGTCCGGCTGTACGTCCGCCGCGCCGAGCGAGGCGAGGCCCGCCCGCAGGGAGGAGCCCATCCCCTCCTCCCAGTCCGGATTGACGGTCACGACGCAGCCCGCCAGCTCGGCCCGCCGCCGCACCTCGTCCGCCGCCGCCCCCAGGACGACGTGCACGGACCGGCAGCCGCCCGCCCGCAGCACCCGCACCGCGTTCTCCACCAGCGGGCGGCCGCGGTGCTCCAGCAGCGCCTTCGGCCGCCCGCCCAGCCGGCGCCCGGCGCCCGCTGCCAGCACCAGTCCTACGACCTGCGGTCTGTCCGGAGTGTGAGCCATACACCCTGCTTACCTCATCCGGCGGCGCAGTGGCGCGGTGGCGCGGTGACGCGACGGCCTTGGACAGGGTGCCGTTCCGGCATCAGGGTGGCGTTCCGGCATCAGGGTGCCGTTACCGGCACAGGAGTTCAGCACGAGGTATCTGGACCGATGAGCAGTCGGCAAGCGGAACACCGCGGCGTGTTCCAGCCGTTGGAGCACGACGACCCGCGCACGACGACCCGCGCACGGCGGCCGGACACCGGCTCGCCGCTCGACTCGGCGCCGGCGGGCCCACCCGTCCCCGGTGGGGCGCCTGCCGCTCCCGGCGGCGCGCCGTCCCCCGTGGTCCTCGCCGGCGCGGCCGGTTCCGCCGCGTACGTCGCGCCCACGGCCGGCTCATCTGCGTCACGCCCGATCCGACGGTCCGGCGCAAGGTGCGGGAAGTAGACACGTCGAGCTGAATTTCGTACCGCGGAGTGGCGAAGCGCATACGGAATGGCGTTAACTGGCCCGCGACCCCAGGCGCTTGACCACCGTCCGGCGGGTCGTTCACCGGGCAGCACGACGATGTGCGAGGGGGAGAGCTTTGTTGCGGAGCGTGGGGCAGACGCGGGTGACACGGAGCGGCGAGGACCCGAGAGTGACGGAGCTGCGCGCTGCCGTCTCCCGGCTCCGCCGTGAACTGGCCGGGCATCCGGCCGAGTTCGCCGACCGCGGGATCGCGGAGGACGAACTGGCGGCGATGGACGCCATGGCGGTCAGCGGAGTGCCGGAGATCCGGCGGCTGCGGCGCTCACTGCTGCTGATCGCCGGGGCGGTCGGTTCGGTGAGCGCGCTGGCGGGCGGACTGACGAACGTACGGAACGCGGTGGAGATGTTCGGCGAGCCGAAGATCTGACCCGGCCCGGACCGGGTCGGCATACCCTGGGAGACGATGTTCACCTCCCAGGGGCCGACCCTCCGCGAACTCGCCGTCCAGGCGCTCTCGTCGGTCGAACGCGGCTACGACCTGCTCGCGCCGAAGTTCGACCTGACCCCGTTCCGCACGCCGGACCGGATCCTCGACGAAACCGTGCGTGAGCTGCGGCCTTTCGGTCCGTTCCGCACCGGGCTCGACCTGTGCTGCGGTACGGGAGCCGGGACCGGCGCCCTGCGGCAACTGTGCGCGGAACGCGTCGTCGGCGTCGACTTCAGCTCGGGCATGCTCGGCATGGCCCGGCACGCCGAGCCCGGCGCGGACTGGGTACGGGCGGATGTGCGCGCCCTGCCGTTCCGGCCGGACTTCGACCTGGCGGTGAGCTTCGGTGCGTTCGGCCACTTCCTGCCGAAGGAACGACCGGGGCTGTTCGCACAGGTGCACGCGGTGCTGAAACCGGGCGGAGTCTTCGCCTTCCCCGTCGGTGCGCCGCCGCGCTTCGGTTCGCCGGCGTACCTGGCGATGCTGGGCTTCGACACGGTGATGCGGGTACGGAACGTGGTGTGGCGGCCCGGCTTCGTCATGTACTACCGCACCTTCCCGCTGCGTGAGGTACTCGCCGAGCTGCAACGGGCCGGGTTCGAGGTGGAGTTGCGGCCGATGGAGGGGCTGGGACGCCGACGGGACGGATCCGTGCGCTGCGCGACGGTGGTGGCGCGACGCCGGGCGTGATTCGTCCTCCGGGCCGCTTTACGGGCACGCCGGGGTGACTGTCCGCAGACTTCCGGCGACGCCGGGGCGGGACTGGCCTCCGGTCGCCTTCCGTTCCGGGCACGCGGGGCCTGACTGTCCGCCGACTTCCGGCGACGCCGGGCGGGATTCGTCCTTCGGTCGCTTTCCGGGCACGCCGGGCGGGACTTGCCTTCGGTCGCCTTCCGGGGATGCCGGGCGGGACTGTCGCCGACTTCCGGCGACGCCGGGCTGATCGTCCTTCGGACACCTTCCGGTTGCGGCCGCTACTGCCGCCAGGCCGTCCCGTGCCGCCCTCGACCCGTGGCCCGTCCAGGTCCGCCGACGGTGGGCGCGGCGCGGGCCGGGCCCGTACTCAGCTCTGCGACGCCGCGGTGCTCGCCAGGGCCTCGGACAGCTCCTTCGCCACCGTCTGCAGGATCGGGACGATCTTCTCCGTCGCCGCCTCCGTGACCCGGCCGGCAGGTCCCGAGATGGAGATCGCGGCGGCGGTGGGGGAGTCGGGCACCGGGACGGCGAGGCAGCGCACCCCGATCTCCTGCTCGTTGTCGTCCACCGCGTACCCGGCGCGGCGGACCTGCTCCAGCGCGTCGAGGAAACCGTCCGGCGTGGTGATGGTCTTCTCGGTGGCGGCCGGCATGCCGGTGCGGGCGAGCAGTGCCCGTACCTCCTCCGCCGGTGCGTCGGCCAGGAGCGCCTTGCCCACGCCGGTCGAGTGGGGCAGCACGCGCCGGCCGACCTCGGTGAACATCCGCATCGAGTGCTTGGAGGGCACCTGAGCGACATAGACGATCTCGTCGCCGTCGAGCAGCGCCATGTTCGCCGTCTCGCCGGTCTCCTCGACGAGCCGGGCGAGGTACGGGCGGGCCCAGGTGCCGAGCAGCCGGGAGGCGCTCTCGCCGAGGCGGATCAGCCGGGGGCCCAGGGCGTAACGGCGGTTCGGCTGCTGGCGTACGTACCCGCAGGCGACCAGGGTGCGCATGAGGCGGTGGATGGTGGGCAGCGGGAGCCCGCTGCTCGCGGAGAGTTCGCTCAGCCCGACCTCGCCCCCGGCATCGGCCATCCGCTCGAGCAGATCGAAGGCGCGCTCGAGGGACTGCACACCGCCGCTGTGGGCGGCGGGCTTGGCGGCGTCGGTGGTGCTGGCGCTGGACGTCGGCACGTCAACGGTCCTTTCAGGCGGACGGGCAAGGTAGCAGCCTACCGGGCGGCTGCGCGGGGCACAGCGCTTGCGGCGAGGCGTCGGAGCCGGTCAGGGCGCGTTTGTCCGGGTCCCGGCGGCCACCTCCGATGGTCGCGCGACTTTCGCGCTGTGCATAGCTACGTTTTGCTACTCGAAATTCCCATTCCACTGTGTGGAAACCTCTAAGTGAGGGTCGGCGGGTCGCCGGAGTGACCGGGGAAGTCTTGACGGGCCGGTGCCGGGAGTGAAGACTCCTTCAACAGTTCGTTGAATTTCGCTGTGCGGAAGTGCCGAGGTACGGAAGTGAGGGGCAGGGTGTCCGATAGGGAGGTGAGCACGGACGTGAACACGGACGTGAACGACGTGAACGAGGACGTGAGCAGCGACGTGAGCGGCAACGTGAACCTGGTGCTGCGCTCGACACGCGTCGTGACCCCCGACGGCACACGCCCCGCGACGATCGCCGTGGCCGCCGGAAGGATCGCCGCGGTGCTCCCGTACGACACCGAGGTGCCGGCCGGCGCCCGCCTCGAGGACGTCGGCGACGACGCCGTCCTCCCCGGCCTCGTCGACACCCACGTCCATGTGAACGACCCCGGCCGCACCGAGTGGGAAGGCTTCTGGACCGCCACCCGCGCCGCGGCCGCCGGCGGCATCACCACGCTCCTGGACATGCCGCTGAACTCCCTCCCGCCCACGACCACCGTCGGCAACCTGCGCGTCAAACAGGACGTGGCCCGGCCCAAGGCCCACGTGGACACCGGCTTCTGGGGCGGCGCGATCCCGGACAACGTCAAGGACCTGCGTCCGCTCCACGACGCCGGCGTCTTCGGCTTCAAATGCTTCCTCTCCCCGTCCGGCGTCGACGAGTTCCCCGAGCTCGACCAGGAGCAGCTCGCCCGCTCCCTGGCCGAGATCGCCGGCTTCGGCGCACTGCTGATCGTGCACGCCGAGGACCCGCACCACCTGGCCGCCGCCCCGCAGCGCAAGGGCCCGAAGTACGCCGACTTCCTCGCCTCCCGCCCCCGCGACGCCGAGAACACCGCGATCGCCAACCTCATCGCCCAGGCCAGGCGACTGAACGCCCGCGTCCACGTCCTGCATCTGTCCTCGGCCGACGCGCTCCCGCTGATCGCCGCCGCCAGAGCGGAAGGCGTGCGGATCACCGCGGAGTCCTGCCCGCACTTCCTCACCCTCACCGCCGAGGAAGTCCCCGACGGGGCCACCGAGTTCAAGTGCTGCCCGCCGATCCGCGAGGCGGCGAACCAGGACGCCCTCTGGCAGGGCCTGGCCGACGGAACGATCGACTGCATCGTCTCCGACCACTCGCCCTGCACCAGCGACCTCAAGACCCCCGACTTCGCCTCCGCCTGGGGCGGGATCTCCTCGCTCCAGCTGGGCCTGCCGGCCATCTGGACCGAGGCCCGCAGGCGCGGCCGCACCCTGGAGGACATCGCCCGCTGGATGTCGGCGGCCCCGGCCGAACTGGCCGGGCTGCGGCAGAAGGGAGCCATCGAGGCCGGCCGCGACGCCGACTTCGCCGTCCTCGCCCCCGAAGAGACCTTCACCGTCGACCCGGCCGAACTCCACCACCGCAACCAGGTCACGGCCTACGCCGGAAAGACCCTGCACGGCGTCGTGAAGTCGACATGGCTGCGCGGCACGCGGATCGTGGAGAACGGCACCCTCGCCGAGCCGACCGGCCGGCTGCTCGAAAGGAACAACTGACACCGTGGCGATACCGTCCTTCACCGGCAACGCGAACCCGTACGCGGGCGGCGACCCGTACGCCGACCACCGCACCGCGGACTTCCCGTTCGCCGACTGTGCCAACCTCGCCGACCGCCGGCTCGGCGCGGGTGTGATCGCCGCGAACGACGAGTTCTTCGCCCAGCGCGAGAACCTGCTGCTCCCCGAACCCGCCGAGTTCGACCCCGAGCACTTCGGCCACAAGGGCAAGATCATGGACGGCTGGGAGACCCGGCGCCGCCGCGGCGTCTCGGCCGAGCAGCCGTGGCCGACGGCCGAGGACCACGACTGGGCCCTCGTACGCCTCGGCGCGCCCGGGGTGATCCGTGGCATCGTCGTCGACACCGCCCACTTCCGCGGCAACATGCCCCAGGCCGTCTCCGTCGAGGGCACCTCGGTGGAAGGCGCGCCCACGCCGCAGGAACTGCTCTCCGACGGCGTGAAGTGGACGACCCTCGTCCCGCGCACCCCCGTCGGCGGCCACGCCGCCAACGGCTTCGAGGTCACCACCGAACAGCGCTTCACCCACCTTCGCGTCGACCAGCACCCCGACGGCGGCATCGCCCGGCTGCGCGTGTACGGCGAGGTCGTCCCGGACCCCAAGTGGCTCGCGACGCTCGGCACGTTCGACGTCGTGGCCCTGGAGAACGGCGGCTCGGTCCAGGACGCGTCCAACCGCTTCTACTCACCGCCCGCCAACACCATCAACCCCGGCCGCTCCCGCAAGATGGACGACGGCTGGGAGACCGCGCGCCGCCGTGACCGTGGCAACGACTGGATCCGCTACCAGCTGGTCGCCCAGTCCGAGATCCGCGCCGTCGAGATCGACACCGCCTGTATGAAGGGGAACTCGGCAGGCTGGGCCTCCCTGTCCATCAAGGACGGCGACAGCGGCGAGGACGGCGACTGGACCGAGTTCGTGCCCAGGACCCGCCTCCAGCCCGACACCAACCACCGCTTCGTGCTGGACGCCCCTGCGTTCGGCACCCACGTACGCATCGACATCTTCCCGGACGGCGGCTTCTCCCGCCTGCGGCTGTTCGGCTCCCTCACGGACCAGGGCGCGGCCCACCTGGCCGCCCGCCACCGGGAACTGGGCGGCTGACCTGCGGCACCGGACCGCGGGGAACCGGTGCCCGAGCCGCCCTTGCGGATCCGGCGGGCACGACACCTGCCCCGTGGGGCGGACACTCGCCCTGCGGGGCGGACGCCTGCCCCGTGGGGCGGAGTGCGCTGCGGGGTGCACCGGATCCGGCAGCGCCGGTGCGTCCCGGCTGCCGTGACGCGTGCGTCCCGCCCGCCGCGACGGTGGCGCGCGTTCAGCGCCGCAGGGCCCAGCTCTGCACGGATTCCAGCGGGCCCTTGGAGAACCGCCGCAGCCACAGCGTGGAGCCCGTCATCAGCACGATGCACACCACCGCCCACAGGCCCATCACCCACCAGGGCCGGCCCGACTCGCCGAACCGGTCCGCGAGGCCGAGGCCGATGCCGTACGAGACGAGCACGCACAGGACGTTCTGCAGGACGTAGGCCGACAGGGCCGTCCGCCCCACCGAGGTGACCCCGCTCAGGAGCCGGCCCCCGCGGCGGATCCGGTCCACGACGGCGCCGAGCAGGCCGATGTAGCCGACAGCCACCAAGGGGGCGGCGCAGTAGCGGCTGAGGAGGAAGCCGTCCGGCACGGCGAGGGCCGACACCGCGGTGAGCGGTACGCCCAGTCCCAGGCCCCAGACGAGCATCCGGGCTCGGATGCGCCGGCCGGCCGCGTCGGGGCCGAACGCCCCTGCCCGGTACAGCCGTACACCGAGCAGGAAGAGGAAGACCAGAAGGCCGAACGACAGCACCGGCTCGAGCCGCAGGGCGACGGCGTTCTCCAGGCGGAAGGCGACCTGGTCCGCGTAGCCGCCGTGCGCGTACAGATCGACGACCTCACGGGAGACGCCCTCGTCCCCGCCGCCTCCCGTGACGCCCTCGTCCCCGAGCGCGACCAGGGCCGCCGTCAGCCCGCCCATCAGCAGCAGGTGCAGGCCGCCCGCCCACCACATCGCGCGTCGGCGAGCCCGCTCGGAGCGGGACAGCAGCCAGGCGACGAGCAGGGCCGTGACCGCGTAGCCCATGAGGACGTCCCACGCGAAGACGAGGACGAAATGGACGGTGCCCTCGGCGAGGAGGAAGAGGGCCCGGCCCCGGTACCGGCCCGGCCAGGGTTGCCCGCGCCGAGCGGCGGAGTCGAACTGGATCGCGAGGCCGACGCCGAAGAGGATCGTCAGCATCGACAGGAACTTGCCGTCCGCGACGAGGCGGAACAGGGTCTCGGCGCCGTCGGAGACGGATCCGAAGCCCGTCACGCCCCCGGCGCCTTCGAGGATCCCCCACTCCGCGCCGGGCGCGGTGAAGACCCATACGTTCGTCATCAGCGTGCCGAGGATGGCGGTCCCGCGCAGTACGTCGAGCAGGGTCATCCGGCCGCCCGACGCGCCCGATGTCTCGGCCGGGGCGGGCACAGTCTTGGTCATGTCCTCATCGTCCGTGCCGTTCCAGGGGGATTCGTCATGGCCGATGACGAACGCGCGCTACGCCGAAGGATGTAGAGGCGACGGCGCAGGCTACGACGTCGCGGCACCGCGTCGGGTGTCCGCACTCATCGCGGTGATCGGGCAGCGCGATGAGTTCCGGGCGCCTCAGGAGTCGGAGTATGTGAGCAGCGAGGAAAGGTATGTGACATGGCACAGCTCACCCTGACCCAGTTCATCACCCTGGACGGCGTCTACCAGGCACCCGGCGGCCCGAACGAGGACACCCGCGGCGGCTTCACGCACGGCGGCTGGAGCTACCCCTACGCGGACGACGACTTCGGCGCCTTCATGACCGGCGTGTTCGACCGCGTCGGGGGCTTCCTCCTCGGCCGCCGTACGTACGAGATCTTCGCCGGCGCGTGGCCGAAGGTGACCGACGAGAACGACCCGATCGCCTCCCGCCTCAACTCCCTCCCCAAGTACGTGGTTTCCACGACCCTGGAGAAGGCCGAGTGGAACAACTCGACGATCGTCTCCGGCAACGTCGCCGAGGAGGTCGCCCGGCTCAAGCAGCGGACCGAGGGCGAGCTGCAGATCCACGGCAGCGGCGCCCTCGCCCGTTCCCTGATGGCCCACGACCTCGTCGACGAGTTCCACCTGCTGGTCTTCCCCGTCGTACTCGGCGCGGGCATGCGGCTGTTCGCCGACGGCGCCCCGCCCACGCGCTTCGAGCTCGCCGCCTCCTCGACCACGAGCACGGGCGTGGCGATCCACACGTACCGGACCGCCGGCCGTCCCGAGTACGGCGCGTTCGAGCTCGCCGAGTGAGGACGGCCCCCGGGCCGGGCCCGGCGCCGGAAGCAGGCCGGTCTCGAGGAGCGCCGCGTCGGGAGGAACCGCCGGGTCAGGAGGTGACGCGGGCCAGCGCCTCGCGCGCCGCGGTGTGCGCGGCCTCGCGGTCGTGCGGGACCAGGCCGATGCGGGTTCGCCGGTCGAGGACATCGGACTCGTCGAGCGCTCCCTCATGGCGTACGGCCCACAGGAGTTCGGCTCCGGTGACCGGGTGGCCGGGCACGACGGGCCGGGCGAGCGCAGGGTCCGCGAGGCCGAGCGCGTGGACGGCCGGGGCCTCGGCCCCGTAGCGGCGGACCAGGCGCCGCGGCGCGTCGAGCGCGGCCAGGGTGCTCGGCGCGGCGGCGCCCACCAGCGGCAGGGAGGCCGTCCGGCACCGCTCGGCGGCCAGGCCGCGCGCGGTGACGGCGGCGTCGACCGCGTCCTGGGCCATCCGCCGGTAGGTGGTGAGCTTTCCGCCGACGACCGTGACGACACCGTCGGGTGACGTCAGCACCGCGTGCTTGCGGGAGATGTCGGCCGTACGGCCCGGCTCTCCGGAGCCGGAGGTGTCCAGCAGCGGACGCAGCCCGGCGAAGGCACCCACCACGTCGTCGCGTCCCACGGACACGTCGAGCGCGGAGCCGAGGACGTCGAGGAGGAAGCCGATGTCCGTCTCGGGCACCTCCGGTACGTCGGGGACTCCGCCCTCGACCGGTTCGTCGGTCAGGCCCACGTACACCCGGCCGTCGCCCTGCGGCAGGACCAGGACGAACCGGTTGGACTCGCCGGGGATCGGGATGTGCATCCCGGCCGAGAGACCGCCGAGGGCCTCAGAACGCAGGACGAGGTGTGTGCCGCGGGACGGCCGCAGCCGGATGTCGCCGACGAGTCCGCCGGCCCAGACGCCGGTGGCGTTGACGACCGCACGCGCCCGGATCCGGAGTTCCTCGCCGGTCAGTTCGTCGCGGACCGTGGCGCCCGAGCCGTCGACGGTGAGGGCACGGACCCGGGTGAGGACTCGGGCGCCGTGCGCGGCGGCGGTGCGGGCGACGGCGGTCACCAGCCTGGCGTCGTCGGCGAGCTGGCCGTCCCAGGACAGCAGTCCGCCGCGCAGCCCGGTCGGCCGCAGCGAGGGTGCCATGTGCCGCGTCTCGACCGCGGACAGGGTGCGCGGGGCGGGCAGCGTGGCCCGGGACGTGCGCGCGGAGGCCCGCAGCAGGTCGCCGGCCCTGAAGCCCGCCCAGGCCAGCGCGGCCTGGGCGCGGGACACCAGCGGGGTGAGGGGCAGCACGAAGGGCTGGGCGCGCACCAGGTGCGGGGCGGTGCGCTCCATGAGGATGCCCCGTTCGACGGCGCTCTCGTGGGCGACGTCCAGCTGCGCGCTGGCGAGGTAGCGCAGCCCGCCGTGGATGAGCTTGGAGCTCCAGCGGGAGGTGCCGAACGCGAGGTCGTGCGCGTCGATCGCGGCGACGGACAGCCCGCGCGAGGCGGCGTCGAGGGCGGCTCCGGCGCCGGTCGCGCCGAGGCCGACGACGAGGACGTCGACCTCCGTGCCGTCGGCGAGTCCGGCCAGCTCCCGCGCCCGGCGCGCCGCGTTCAGCGAGGAACGGGAAGAGGGCCAGGAGGGCGCGGGTAGCGAGGAGAGCGAGAGGGCCGGGGAAGACGACGAGGGTGCGGAAGGCGAGGCGGGCGAGGAGGCGGCGCTCGGGGTGCTCATGGCGTGAGGGTCCTCTCCAGGAGGGTCCGCAGCTCTTCGAGGAAGGCCGCGTCGGTGAGCTCGGGGTCGGCCGGGTCGGTCATCGTGCGCAGTGACATCGCGAAGGACTGCACGACCAGCAGGAGTGCACGCGCCTGCAGGTCGGGGTGCAGCTGCCGGACGGATCCGTCGGCATGGCCCTCCGCGAGGGCGCCGGTGATCAGTCCGAGGAGGGCGTCCTGGCTGGCGCCGCGGCGGTCGAGCACGTACGGCAGGAGCAGCTCGGGGTCGACATCGATGATCTTGTGGAAGAGCGGATGGGCGCGGAAGGCCGTGACTCCGGCCACCAGGCCCTCGACCAGCCGGGCCCGGGTGGGTGTTCCGGCTTCGGTGGCGGGCATGGCGCCGACGGCGAGCGCGATCCACTCGCGGGTCATCAGGTCGCCGACCAGGGTCCGTACGTCCGGCCAGCGTCGGTACAACGTCATGCGTGACACACCGGCGCGCCGGGCCACGTCGGTGAGGGTGGTCCGGCGTACGCCGACGGCCAGGACGCAGTCACGTGCCGCGTCGAGCACGGCATCTCCGTCCGCATGGTTGTGACGAATGGGCGTCATCTGTCACAGTGTAATGGCAGTGCAGGCCGCGTGGCACCACGCCCCGCGAAACCGACGGTGAAGGACAGACGAAGTGGACATGTTGTGGAGCGGCTGGGGCGACCCGGCCAAGGCGGCCCCGCTGCCCGACTCGGTGATCGGCCTGCTGCGCGATCTGCTCGGCGTCACCCCCCGCGAGAGCGGCACCGCCGGGCTCGGCGACATCGCCGTGCCCGAGACCGCGCTGAGCGACGCGGCCCGCCAGGCCCTCACCGGCTGCGTCGGCGACCGCGTCCACGTGCGCACCGACGCGGAGACCCGGATCCGGCACACCCGCGGCAAGTCCACCCCGGACCTGCTGCGGATCCGCGCCGGCGAAGTGGACGACATCCCCGCCGCCGTCGTCCTGCCCGGCAGTCACGACGAGGTCCTGGCCGTCCTGCGGGTCTGCGTCGAGCACGGCTTGTCCGCTGTGCCGTTCGGCGGCGGCACCTCCGTCGTCGGAGGCCTGGCCCCCGAGGGCAAGCGCGGCTTCGTCGCCCTCGACCTGCGCCGCCTCGACAGCATGCTCTCCCTCGACGAGGTCTCCCGCACCGCCACCTTCCAGCCCGGACTGCGCGCCCCCCACGCCGAGGCACTCCTCAACGAACAGGGCTTCACGCTCGGCCACTTCCCGCAGTCCTTCGAGTGGGCCTCCATCGGCGGATTCGCCGCCGCCCGCTCCAGCGGCCAGGCCTCGGCCGGCTACGGCCGCTTCGACGAGATGGTGCTCGGCCTGACCCTCGCCACCCCCGAAGGCACCCTGGACCTCGGCCGCGCGCCCCGCTCCGCGGCCGGCCCCGACCTGCGCCAGCTGGTCCTCGGCTCCGAGGGCGCCCTCGGTGTGATCACCTCGGTGACCGTGCGGATCCGGCCCCTTCCGCAGACCCGGATCTACGAGGGCTGGCGCTTCCCCTCCTTCGAGGCGGGCGCCGCGGCACTGCGCAAGCTCGCCCAGGACGGGCCCCGGCCGACCGTGCTCCGGCTCTCCGACGAGACCGAGACCTTCGTCGGCCTCGCCCAGCCCGACCGGATCGGCAGCGCCGACGCCCCTCAGCCGGCCGGCTGCATGGCCGTCGCCGGATACGAGGGCACGCCCGAGGACACCGCCGACCGCCGCGCCCGCGCCCGCGAGGTGCTGCTGGCCTGCGGCGGCGAGTTCGCGGGCGAGGAGCCGGGCGAGCGCTGGGCCCACGGCCGCTACAACGCCCCGTACCTGCGCGACGCACTCCTCGACGCCGGCGCCTTCGCCGAAACCCTGGAGACCGCCGCCTTCTGGTCCGCCCTGCCCGCGCTCTACGACGCCGTCCGCCAGGCGCTCACCACCACGCTGACCGACGCGGGTACACCGCCACTGGTGATGTGTCACATATCCCATGTGTACGAGAACGGTGCCTCGCTCTACTTCACCGTCGTCTCCGCACAGGGCGAGGACCCCGTCGCCCACTGGGCCCCGGCGAAGCGGGCCGCCAACGACGCGATCCTGGCGGCCGGCGGCACGATCAGCCATCATCACGGCGTCGGAACCGACCACCGCGACTGGTTCACCCAGGAGATCGGCCCGGTCGGCGTCCGTGTCCTGCAGGCCGTCAAGGCCGAACTCGACCCCGCCGGGATCCTCAACCCCGGCGTGCTCATCCCCGTCCGCTGACCGGCCCCTGCCTTCCGGAGGCGCATTCATGCGACAGTTCACCGCCGTCGTCAACCCCACCGCGGGCGGCTCCAGCGGTACGGCGGCCCTGCTTCCGCTGGCCCGCCTCCTCCGGGAGGCCGGGGCGCAGCTCGACACCCAGTACAGCCGCAGCCTGGAACACGCCCAGGAACTGGCGCGGCAGGCCGGCGAGCAGGGCCACGTCGTGCTCGCCGTCGGCGGCGACGGGATAGCCGGTGGCGTCGGCGGGGCCCTCAGCGGCACCGATGCCGTCCTCGGTCTCGTCCCCGCCGGGCGCGGCAACGACTTCGCCCGTGCGCTGGGGCTGCCCACCGACGCGCCGGCTCTGGCCGAGCTGCTGCTGAACGGCTCGCCCCGGTCGGTCGACACCATCCAGGTCGAATCGGCCGTCCACGCGGGGGTGTCCGTTCTCGGCAGCGTGTACGCCGGGGTCGACGCGGTGGCCAACCGGCACGCCAACACCTCGAAGGTGCTGCGCGGCGCGGCCTCGTACTACGCGGGCGGCCTGCGGGCCGTCGCGACCTGGCGGCCCGCGGCGTACACCATCACCGTGGACGGCGTACGCCATGAGCGGCGCGGCTACACCGTGGTCGCGGCCAACTCCGGCTACTACGGCTTCGGCCGCAACATCGCCCCCGGCGCGCGCCTCGACGACGGCATGCTGGATGTCGTCATCATCCGCCACGCTCCCCGGCGCCTGTTCTTCGCGATGATGAACGAGCTGAAGACCGGCGCCCACATCGAGCGCCCCGAGGTCGAGATCCTCCGGGGCAAGGAGATCCGCATCGAGGCCGACCGCGCCATCCCGTACGGGGCGGACGGCGAGGTCGACGCGACACTGCCGGTGACGGTCAGGGTGCAGCCGGGAGCGCTGAACGTCCTCGCCTGATCGCCCGACCGCGCGCGCGGACCGCCCGACTGCGGGCCCCCGACCGCGGACCGCCTGACCGCGCGCCTGCCGACCGCGCGACCGCGGACCGCCCGACACGTGTACTGGCCCCGGCCCCCATCGGGGCCAGCACACGACCCCGCTCACTGCTCGCGCATGCCCCACGGGGAGCCGTACCGCTCCAGCAGATCCAGGAAGGGGCGCGCCTCGAAGGCCTCGGGCCCCAGGATGCCCGTCCCCGACCACGCCCCGGTCGCGAGGAGTTCCAGCGCGACGACCGGGTTCACGGCCGTCTGCCACACCACGGCCTGGCTGCCGTACTCCTTCATGGACCACTCGTTGTCCACGACGTGGTACAGGTACACCTCGCGCGGCCGGCCGTCCTTGCTGCCCTTGACCCAGGTGCCCGCGCAGGTCTTGCCGCGCATCCGGTCGCCGAGCGTGGCCGGGTCGGGCAGACAGGCGGCGACGACGTCGCGCGGCGAGACCCGGACCCGCGTTCCGTCGGAGCTCTTCACCGTGACCGGCTCGGTCCGGTCCAGGCCCAGCTGGTGCAGCACCCGCAGCGTGTTGATGAAGTCCGCGCCGAGCCCGTACTTGAACGTGACGCGGTCCGCGTCGACCCAGCGGGGGACCAGCAGCACCTCCTCGTGCTCGACGTTCACGCACTCGACGGGCCCGATCCCCTCGGGGAAGTCGAACACCTCGGGCTCGCTGAACGGCGGCGTGGTGAACCAGCCGCGGCCGGTCTCGAACACCACCGGCGGATTGAGACACTCCTCGATCGTCGTCCAGATGCTGAACGAGGGCGCGAAGTCGTAGCCCTCCACCGTGAGGTCGGCGCCGTCGCGGATGCCGACCTCCTCGATGGAGTCGAAGAGTTCGTCGGCGGCGTGACGGGCGAAGACATCGGAGAGGCCCGGCTCCACGCCCATGCCCACGAGGGCCAGCCGGCCCGACTGCGACCAGCGGTCGGCCAGGGCGAACTGCTCGTCGCCGAGCTTGACCCCGCACTCCTCGTACGGCCGCTCCGGGTGCGGTCGTGACAAGGACATGGCCATGTCGACGTAGTGCGCGCCGGCGGCGAGCGAAGCGCGGAACAACGGCATGACGAAGCGGGGATCCGTCGCGTTGAGCAGGACGTCGCAGCGCTCGCGTTCCAGCAGCTCCGTGACCGACGCCTCGTCCGAGGCGTCGATACGGGCCGCGGCGAACCGGGACGACGCCGGATCGCCGGAACCGGAACCGGAGCCGGACCCTGAGCCGGAGGCCCCGAGGGCGGCCACGGCGGCTCCGGCCCGTGCCTCGTCGTAGTCGGCGACGACCATCCGTTCGAAGAAATCACGGCGAGCGGCGATCCGGGTGATGGCTGTCCCCACTCCACCCGCGCCGACCAGCAAGATGCGCATGACCAGGTCCTTCCCTCTTCCCCGGGGACTGTCCCGGGGCCCCGATGAAACTCACCGCCGACTGGTAGCGTCAATGGCGTTGGCATAAGAGGAGGGGCAGGCCAGTGCCGAAGAAGGTGGTTGCGGATTCCGAGCGGCGACGCCGCCGTCCGACCCGGACGGGCGTGGTCCTTTCGGAGCAGCTGATCGTCGAGACGGCGCTGCGGATGCTGCGCGAGCACGGCGGGGAGGGACTGACCGCGCGCCGGCTCGGGACGGCGCTCGGGGCCGACCCGAGCACGCTCTACCGCTACTTCCGCGGTATGGACGAGCTGATCCTCGCCGTCGGTGACGAGCTGATCGGCAGGGCGCTGCGGGGCTGGTCGGCGACGGACGACTGGCGCACGGACCTGCGGGAGCTGGGCCTGCGCATCCACGCCGCCTATCTGGCGCATCCGCAGGCGGCGGTGCTGACGGCGAGCCGCGTCTCCGGGCGAGCCCATGAGATCGCCTCGGACGAGACCATCCTCGGTGTGCTGCACCGGGCGGGCTTCCCGGTCCCCGCCGCCGTGCGGATCTACCACTGCTTCATCGACCAGACCCTGGCCTTCGCCGCGCTGGACGCCGCCGCCCTGGCCCTGCCCGAGGAGGCCCGGCTGGCCGACGAGGCCGTCTGGCAGGCGACTTACGCCCGCCTGCCGGCCGACACGCACCCGCACATCGCGCCCGCGGCGCCCTATCTGGTCGCGGAGATGAACACCAGCGCCTACCCGGCGGCACTCGACATGCTCATCGCCAGCGCAGCGTCGCAACTCACGGAGCGATGACGCGACTCACCCGCGGAGGCCTGCGGCGGCGCGCACCACCGCCGGTCCGGGGTACGCGCACCACCGCCGGTCCGCGGTGCGCGCATCAGCGTCGGTCCGCGGTGCGCGCAACACCGCCGGTCCGCGGTGCACATCACCGCCGGCTTGCGCTGCGGCCCGCGGCCGTCAGGAACGCGAAGCCGAGCACGGCGAGCACGATGTGCGCGTACAGCTCCTTGCCGTCCAGGAAGCCGACCGGTTCGATGAGCCAGCGGGTGAAGCCCATGAGCGCGAACCAGCCGCCGGTCAGCTCCCGCAGCACCCCGCAGACGCCGACGATGATCAGCGCAGCACCGATGAACTCGAGAATCTTCCGCATGCCACGATCGTCGCCCGCCCGCGCCACGTGGTGCGTCCGCCGTCGGTATCCGCTGTCGTCGCCGACAGTCTGAAGTCGCGCGACTTTGGTCTCTTCCTTCCGTGAGGGAGTCCGCGGCCGCTCTCCACCTGCGTAGATTTGTCGATATGACGCGTACGGAATACCCCTGGCTGCTGCCCTCGGCGATCGCCGACCCGCTCAACCAGGAGCTCCCGGGCGACCGTGGCAGGGAGCGGCCGCGGCGGACCGTGCGCGACTGGATCGTGGACACCGTCGCGTTCCTGTTCGCCGCCGGCATCGGCCTGCTCGCCGCGGAGGCGAGCCGCGAGGCCGACAACGCGGGAGCCGTCGTCATCGCCGACCAGCTCATCGGCGCGCTGGCCTGCTGCGCGGTCTGGCTGCGACGACGCTGGCCCGTCGGGCTCGCCGCCACCCTGATCGCGGTCTCGCTGGTGGTGCCCGTCGCGGGCGGGGCGATGCTCGTGAGCCTGTTCAGCCTCGCCGTGCACCGGCCCTTCCGGCCGGTCGCCGTCCTCGGCGCGCTCGCCCTGGCCGCGAGCGTCGCGACGCCCTTCGTCCGGCCCGATCCCACGACCTCCGTCACCGCCAACATCATCGCGGGCGTCCTGCTGGTCCTGACGGCCATCGGCTGGGCCATGCTCGTACGCTCCCGCCGGCAGCTCGTCGTCGCCCTGCGAGAACGCGCCCACCGGGCCGAGGCCGAGGCCGGCCTGCGCGCCGAGCAGGCCCAGCGCCTCGCCCGCGAGGCCATCGCCCGCGAGATGCACGACGTACTCGCCCACCGGCTCACCCTCCTCAGCGTCCACGCCGGTGCACTGGAGTTCCGGCCCGGCGCGCCCCCGGCCGAGATCGCCCGTGCCGCCGGCGTGATCCGCGACAGCGCCCACGAGGCGCTTCAGGACCTCCGCGAGATCATCGGTGTCCTGCGCGCCCCGGGCGACGGGGACGAGAACGACCGTCCGCAGCCGACCCTCGCCACCCTCGACGCGCTCGTCGCCGAGTCCCGCCTTGCCGGTATGCGGGTCACCTTCGACAACGCGATCGCCGCGCCAGCCGCGGTCCCCGCCGCCACCGGCCGCACCGTCTACCGCATCACCCAGGAAGGCCTCACCAACGCCCGCAAGCACGCCCCCGGGGCCGAGGTCACCGTCAGTGTCCACGGCGGCCCCGGCCAGGGGCTCACCGTCGCGGTCCGCAACCCCGCTCCCGACGGCCCCGTCACCGAAGTCCCCGGCTCCGGCCAGGGGCTCATCGGACTGACCGAACGCGCCACCCTCGCCGGCGGCAGCCTGGAGCACGGAAAGACGGACGACGGCGGGTTCGCCGTACGATCGTGGCTACCGTGGCCCTCATGACCATCCGGCTGCTCATCGTCGACGACGACCCCCTCGTGCGCGCAGGACTCACCTTCATGCTCGGCGGGGCGGAGGACATCGAGATCGTGGGGGAGGGCGCCGACGGCGACGAAGCCACCGACCTCACCGAACGGCTGCGGCCCGATGTCGTCCTCATGGACATCCGGATGCCGCGCGTGGACGGGCTCACCGCCACCGAACGGCTCCGGGCCCGCCCCGACGCACCCGAGGTCGTCGTCCTCACCACCTTCCACGCCGACGAGCAGGTGCTGCGCGCGCTGCGGGCCGGCGCCGCGGGCTTCGTCCTCAAGGACACGCCGCCCACCGAGATCGTCGCCGCGGTACGGCGGGTGGCGACCGGCGAACCGGTGCTCTCGCCCGCCGTCACCCGCCAGCTCATGACGCATGTCGCGGGCTCCGCCCCCGACGACCGGCCCGGCCGCGCCCGTGCCCGGCTCGGCACCCTCGCCGAACGGGAACGCGAGGTCGCCGTCGCGGTCGGCCGTGGCCACTCCAACGCCGAGATCGCCGCGAGCCTCTACATGAGCGTGCCGACCGTGAAGACCCATGTGTCCCGCATCCTCGCCAAACTCGGCCTCAACAACCGGGTCCAGATCGCGCTGCTGGTCCATGACGCGGGGATGCTGGACGAGGGGGCGGCCTCGTAGACTCGCGCGATGGCCGTCATCGATCTGGGGGAGTACGGGCCGGAGTTCACCGCCGACCCGTATCCGTACTACGCCGAACTGCGCGAGGCGGGGCCCGTCCACGAGGTGATCATCCCCTCCGGCGACCGGGTGTGGCTGATCGTCGGCCACGAGGAGGCGAGGGAGGCGCTCACCGACCAGCGGTTGTCCAAGTCACCCGGCGTACTGGGCCTGAAGATGCTGGACGAGCAGATCATCGGACCGTATCTGCTGGTCCTCGACCCGCCGGACCACACCCGGCTGCGCAAGCTCGTCGCCCGGGAGTTCACCGTGCGCCGCGTCGAGGAACTGCGCCCGCGCGTCCAGCGGATCACGGACGAACTGATCGACACCATGCTCCCGGCCGGGCGGGCCGACCTCGTCGACGCACTCGCCTTCCCCCTGCCCATCACCGTGATCTGCGAACTCCTCGGAGTACCGGCCGCCGACCGCGACCGCTTCCGCGCCTGGTCCACCGAGATCGTCGCGCCCACCGGTGCGCAGAGCGAACGCACCGCCGTCGAGGAACTCGCGGAGTACCTCGACGAACTCATCGAGGACAAACGCTGCACCCGCCCCGCCGGTGACCTGCTCTCCGACCTGCTGCGGACACGGGCCGAGGACGGCGACCGGCTCTCCGCGGCAGAACTGCGCGCCATGGCCTATCTGCTGCTCATCGCCGGGCACGAGACCACCGTCAACCTGATCTCCAACGGGGTACGGGCTCTGCTCCGGCACCCGGACCAACTGGCCGCGCTGCGAGCCGACTTCGGGCTGATGGACGGGGCGGTCGAGGAGATGCTGCGGTACGAAGGGCCGGTCGAGACCGCCACCATGCGGTTCACCCGCGAACCGGTTCGCTACGGGGACACGGTCGTCCCCGCGGGGGAGCCCGTCCTCGTCGGGCTCGCGGCCGCCGACCGCGACCCGGCCCGCTTCCCCGGACCCGACCGCTTCGACATCCGCCGCACGGCGAGCGGCGCGAGGAGCCAGGGGCATCTGGCCTTCGGGCACGGCATCCACTACTGCCTGGGCGCACCTCTCGCGCGGCTGGAAGCCCGGATCGCGATCCGTACGCTCCTGGAACGCTGCCCCGGCCTCGCCGCCGACCCCTCGCAGGGCCCGCTCGACTGGCTCCCGGGCATGCTGATGCGCGGCGTGCGCCGACTGACCGTCAGCTGGTGAAAGCCGGCCGGTGACATGTCACCTGTGACAAGCGGCAGATGACATGTCATCGGTGGCGGTCGCCGTGCGACAGCCGCCGTACGACAGGCCGCCGGTGATGTGTGACAGCCTCAGAGGCCCGGGATCTCCTCGAGCCGCACGGGCCGCCGCTCCCGCCGGGACAGCTCACAGGCTTCCGCGACGCGCAGCGCCTGCAGCGCCTCGCGGCCGTCGCACGGGTTGTCCAGTTCACCGCTCGCGACCTGGATGAAGGCGTCCAGTTCGGCCTCGTAGGCGGGGGCGAACCGCTCCAGGAAGCCCGGCCACGGCTTGTCGGCGGGCGGCGGGCCCTGCGGTTCGGTGGACGTGATCGGCGTACGGTCGTCGAGGCCGACGGCCACGGTGTCCGACTCTCCGCACAGTTCCATACGGACGTCGTAGCCGGCGCCGTTGCAGCGCGTCGCCGTCGCGGAAGCCAGCGTTCCGTCGTCCAGCGTCAGCACCGCCGCCGCCGTGTCGACGTCGCCCGCCTCCCGGAACATCGCCGGCCCTGCGTCGGAACCGGTGGCGTACACCTCGACGATCTCCCGGCCCGTGATCCAGCGCAGGATGTCGAAGTCATGGACCAGGCAGTCGCGGTAGAGCCCGCCCGACAGCGGCAGATACGCGGCGGGCGGCGGCGCCGGGTCGGAGGTGATGGCCCGCACCGTGTGCAGCCGACCGAGCCGCCCCGAACGCACCAGCTCACGGGCCGTGCCGTACCCGGCGTCGAAGCGCCGCATGAAGCCCAGCTGCAGCACGGTGCCCGCCTCGTCCACCTCGCGCAGCGCGCCCAGCGTCCCCGGCAGGTCCAGCGCGATCGGCTTCTCGCAGAAGGCGGGCAGCCCGGCGCGCGCGGCCCGGCCGATCAGATCGGCGTGTGCGGCGGTCGCGGAGGCGATCACGACGGCGTCGACGCCCCAGGTGAAGACCTCGTCGACGGAAGGCGCCGCGGTGGCGTCGATGCGGTCGGCGACCTCGCGCGCCCTCCGGGCGTCGGTGTCCGCGACCACCAGGGCTCCCACCTCGCGGTGACGACTGAGGACGCCCGCGTGGAAGGCGCCGATACGTCCGGTTCCGATGAGTCCGATGCGCATGGCCCAAAGGTGGAGTCCGCCGCGGGGCCGTGTCAAGCATTTGTCCTGACAATCGAACGACACAACTTCCGGTCAACAGACCCTGCGACTACTCTCGCAGCGTGCCCAAGCAGCCCAGAGACACCACGCACGCCACGGTGCCGCTTCAGCTCAGCGTGGACCGCACCAGCCCGGTCCCGCTGTACTTCCAGCTGTCCCAGCAGCTGGAGGCGGCCATCGAGCACGGCACGCTCACGCCCGGCAGCCTCCTCGGCAACGAGATCGAGCTGGCGGGCAGGCTCGGGCTGTCCCGCCCCACCGTCCGCCAGGCCATCCAGTCGCTCGTCGACAAGGGCCTGCTGGTGCGTCGCCGAGGTGTCGGCACCCAGGTCGTGCACAGCCAGGTCAAGCGCCCGCTGGAGCTGAGCAGCCTCTACGACGACCTGGAGGCGGCGGGCCAGCGCCCCGCGACCCTGGTTCTGCGCAACACCGTCGAACCCGCGACCGCCGAGGTCGCCGCCGCCCTCGGGGTGGCCGAGGGCAGCGACGTCCACCTCGTAGAGCGGCTGCGGTCCGCACACGGCGAGCCGATGGCCCATCTGTGCAACCATCTGCCCGCCGGACTGCTGCCACTGGACACCGGGCAGCTGGAGTCCACCGGGCTCTACCGGATGATGCGTGCCGCGGGAATCACCTTGCACAGCGCCCGGCAGTCGGTCGGTGCCCGAGCCGCCACCGGTGACGAGGCCGCACTGCTCGGCGAGGAGACCGGCGCGCCGCTGCTCACGATGCAGCGCACCACGTTCGACGACACCGGACGGGCGGTCGAGTTCGGCTCGCACATCTACCGCGCCTCGCGGTACGCCTTCGAGTTCCAGCTGCTCGTACGTCCGTGAGCGGAGCCTTCCGGATCCTGGCGCACCGAACCGGAAGACACCCGCGACTCGCACCCGCGACTCGCACCGCCGCTCGATGTCCGCGTAAGAATGTTCGGACAAAGTATTGACGGGCTCGCGCCACCGACGTAAAAACTCACCCAGCCGCAATCGGGCGGCCGGGAGAGAAGGCGGACCCCACCATGCGCACACCCCGCACGGCAGCAGTCCTGCTCGCCGCACTCGCACTCGCCGTGGCCGGATGCAGCGGCTCCGGCGGAAAGGGCGCCGAGGAGAAGCCCGACGGCGGCAAGGGCGGCGGCAAGCCCGCCACGACCGAGCGGCTGAAGATCGCCATGGTGACCCACTCCGGAGAGGGCGACACCTTCTGGGACATCGTCCAGCGCGGCGCCAAGGACGCGGCGGCGAAGGACAACGTGGAGTTCCTGTACGCCGCGAACAAGGAGGGCAAGGAACAGGCCCAGCTGGTCCAGACGTACATCGACCAGGACGTGGACGGCATCGTCGTCACCCTCGCCAAACCGGAGGCGGTCAAGGACGTCGTCAAGAAGGCCGTCGCGGCGGGCATACCCGTCGTCACCATCAACTCCGGCGGGCAGTTCTCGCAGGAGGTCGGCGCGCTCAGCCACATCGGCCAGGACGAGTCCGTCGCCGGTGAGGCGGTCGGCGAGGAGCTCAACGCGCGGGGCAGGAAGAAGGCGGTCTGCGTCATCCACGAGCAGGGCAACGTCTCGCTGGAGGACCGCTGCGCGGGAGTGAAGAAGACCTTCAAGGGCACCGTGGAGAACCTCAACGTCGACGGCACCAACATGCCCGCCACCACCTCCTCCATCGAGGCGAAGCTGCAGAGCGGCAAGGACATCGACGCCGTCGTCACCCTCGGCGCGCCGTTCGCCGCCGCCTCCGTCCAGGCCAGGAAGACCGCGGGGAGCAGCGCGGAGATCGACACCTTCGACCTCAACGCCGAGGTCGTCAAGCGGCTCAAGGCCAAGGAGGTCGGCTTCGCCGTCGACCAGCAGCCCTACCTCCAGGGCTATCTCGCCATCGACGAACTGTGGCTCAACAAGACCAACGGCAACGTCATCGGCGGCGGCAAGCCGGTGCTCACGGGACCGGCCCTGGTGACGGAGAAGGACGTCCCCGCGCTGGAGAAGCTCACGGCCGACGGCACCCGGTGAGGTACACCGTGACCTGTGCCATGTCACACCCGCCCGCCACCCCCGCGAGGGTGCTCAGGGATACTTACCCCGGAGTACACCAGGCACAGCAAGAGGGGCACGGCGTCGTGGCAAAGGTTCGGACAGGGGTGCGTGCGATCGGCGCGGTGCTGGCGGCGGTGCTCGGAGCATCCCTCGCGGGATGCAGCGCCACCGGCGGCAAGCGCGCGGAGGACGCGCGGAAGGCAGCCGAGGCCCAGGGCCGCGCCGCGGTCAGCACGCCCCGCTGGACCTTCGCCATGGTGACCCACTCCGGGGACGGCGACACCTTCTGGGACATCGTCCAGAAGGGCGCGAAGCAGGCCGCGGTCAAGGACAACATCAAGTTCCTGTACGCCCACAGCGACGAGGCCCAGCAGCAGGCCCAGCTGGTCCAGACGTACATCGACCAGGACGTCGACGGGCTGATCGTCACGCTCGCCAAGCCGGACGCGATGAAGGACGTCGTCGCCAAGGCCACCCGCGCCGGCATCCCGGTGATCACCGTGAACTCCGGCTCCGCCGAGTCCAAGGCGTTCGGCGCGCTCAGCCACATCGGCCAGGACGAGACCGTCGCCGGTGAGGCCGTCGGCGACGAGCTCGACAAGCGGGGGAAGAAGAAGGCCCTCTGCGTCCTGCACGAGCAGGGCAACGTGGGCCACGAGCAGCGCTGCGCCGGCACGAAGAAGACCTTCGCGGGGAACCTGCAGAACCTCTACGTCGACGGCACCAACATGCCCGACGTCCAGGCGTCGATCGAGGCCAAACTCCAGACCGACCCGTCCATCGACGCCGTCGTCACCCTGGGCGCCCCCTTCGCGGACGCCGCGGTCCAGGCCAAGCAGACCGCGGGGAGCAAGGCCGAGATCGACACCTTCGACCTCAACGCCAAGGTCGCCGCCGCACTCGGGGCGGGAAAGCTCGGCTTCGCCGTCGACCAGCAGCCCTACCTCCAGGGCTACGAGGCCGTGGACCTGCTGTGGCTCCACCGCTACAACGCCGACGTGCTCGGCGGCGGACGGCCCGTGCTCACCGGACCGCAGATCATCACCGAACAGGACGCCGCCGAACTGCAGGACTACACGGAGCGGGGAACCCGATGACCGCGACCGCACCACCCGCGCACGACAAGGCGGGCCCCATCGACGAGCGGCTGCTGCGCACCTCACCGCTGAAGAAGCTGCTCGGCCGTCCCGAACTGGGTTCGGTCGTCGGCGCGGCCGCCGTCTTCGTCTTCTTCTCCCTCGTGGCCGACAGCTTCCTGCGCACCTCCAGCCTCAGCACCGTGCTGTACGCGGCGTCGACCATCGGCATCATGGCCGTTCCCGTCGCCCTGCTGATGATCGGCGGCGAGTTCGACCTCTCGGCCGGAGTGCTGGTGACCAGCTCCGCGCTGGTCTCCTCGATGTTCAGCTACCAGATGACGGCGAACGTCTGGGTCGGCGCCCTCGTCTCGCTGCTGGTCACACTCGCCATCGGCGCCTTCAACGGCATCATGCTGGTCCGGACGAAGCTACCGAGCTTCATCATCACGCTCGGCACGTTCCTGATGCTGACCGGCATGAACCTCGGCTTCACCAAGCTGATCAGCGGCACCGTGTCGACGAAGACCATCGCCGACATGGAGGGCTTCTCCTCGGCCAAGAAGGTGTTCGCC
This sequence comes from Streptomyces sp. NPDC091376, assembly GCF_044757085.1. NCBI lineage: Bacteria > Bacillati > Actinomycetota > Actinomycetes > Kitasatosporales > Streptomycetaceae > Streptomyces > Streptomyces sp. NPDC091376. The sequence goes on from NZ_JBIVUF010000014.1 coordinate 39,272, forward strand.
ACCTTCACCGTCGGCGGCGTCGACATCAAGACGACCATCCTGTGGTGGATCGCCCTGGTCGCCGTCGCCACCTGGATCCTGCTGCGCACCCGCTTCGGCAACTGGATCTTCGCGGCCGGCGGCGCCGACGGCGCGGCGCGCGCCGTCGGCGTGCCGGTGGCCAGGACCAAGATCGTCCTGTACATGGGCGTGGCGTTCTGCGCCTGGATCTCCGGCCAGCATCTGTTGTTCTCGTTCGACGTCGTCCAGTCGGGCGAAGGCGTCGGCAACGAGCTGATCTACATCATCGCGGCCGTCATCGGCGGCTGTCTGATCACCGGTGGCTACGGCTCGGCGATCGGCTCCGCGGTCGGTGCCTTCATCTTCGGCATGACCAGCAAGGGCATCGTGTACGCGGAGTGGAACCCGGACTGGTTCAAGTTCTTCCTCGGAGCGATGCTCCTCCTGGCCACCCTGCTGAACGCATGGGTCCGCAAGCGCGCGGAGGCGACACGGTGACAACACCCCCCAAGGACACGGTGACCACACCCCACAAGACGGCCACGGCCCTCGTGGAGCTCGACGACGTCAGCAAGTACTACGGCAACATCCGCGCGCTCGAAGGGGTGTCGCTCGAAGTCCACGCGGGAGGCATCACCTGCGTCCTCGGCGACAACGGCGCCGGGAAGTCCACCCTCATCAAGATCATCGCGGGGCTGCACCAGCACGATACGGGCACCCTCTCGATCGAGGGCGAGGAGACGGTGCTGGCCTCGCCCCGCGAGGCCCTCGACCGGGGCATCGCCACCGTCTACCAGGACCTCGCCGTCGTCCCGCTCATGCCCGTCTGGCGGAACTTCTTCCTCGGCTCCGAGCCGACGAAGGGCAGAGGCCCCTTCAAACGCCTCGACGTCAGGATGATGCGCGAGACCACCCGCGCCGAACTGCTGCGCATGGGCATCGACCTGCGCGACGTCGATCAGCCCATCGGCACCCTGTCCGGCGGCGAGCGGCAGTGCGTGGCCATCGCCCGAGCCGTCTACTTCGGTGCCCGGGTGCTGGTCCTGGACGAGCCGACGGCGGCGCTCGGCGTCAAGCAGTCAGGCGTCGTACTGAAGTACGTGGCGGCCGCACGCGACGCCGGACTCGGCGTCGTACTGATCACGCACAACCCGCACCACGCCTATCTCGTCGGAGACCGGTTCGTGCTGCTCAAGCGCGGCGCCATGGCCGGCAGCCACCGCAAGTCGGAGATCACCCTGGACGAGCTCACCCGCCAGATGGCCGGCGGCAGCGAGCTCGAGGACCTCCGCCATGAGCTGGAGCGCGCCCCCGTCCCGCGTCACGTCGGAGGACACGACCTGGGCCACGGCTGACACCGGTACGGACCGACGTGTGCACGGACCAGGCGCGTACCGACCGACGTGCGCACGGCGGTCCGGGCACGGTCAGCGGACCGAGCCGAGGCGGCGGGCGACCCAGGGTTCGTGGGCCAGTACGGCCCCCGCCGTGACACCGATCGCGATCGCGGCGCAGAGCACGATCAGCCAGGACAGCATGGTGAAGACCGAGCCGAAGGAGCCGTACTCGGCGAGGTTCCGGTTGATGGCGGCGGGCATGTAGTACCGGCTTCCGATCGACAGCACCGTGACGGCGAAGCCGGTCAGCACCGCGCCGGGCAGCAGCGGGCGCCAGCCGATGAGACCGCCGAGCAGCAGATGCTGGCTCCACCACCACAGCAGCGTCTGGGACAGCAGCGTGACCGGAACGGCCACCCACAGCCCGACACCGAAACCGTCGCGCACGGGCCCCTGCACGATCAGGACGCCGAGCCACACCGCGATCCAGACCAGCCAGCGCCAGGCGGCGATTCTCGTGCCCGACCGCGGGATCTGCCAGGCCCGCTTGCAAAGCCGCTGCATCGCCCGGCTGCAGGCGGTGGCGGACAGCAGCACGATCACGGCGCCGGCCAGACCGGTGGCCTCCCGCAGATTGCTGTCCTTGGACTTGTAGATCTGTTCCAGCTGCGCCCGGGAGTCGCCTGACAGCCCGAACACCGCGGTCACGGAGCTGACCAGCTGGTCGCGCACCGCCTGCGGGGCGAAGGAGGCGACGACGAACAGCAGTGGGACGGCGGTGAGGAAACACTGCGCGGCCAGCCGGGTCGCGGAGTCCAGGATGTTCACCGAGATCATTCGGGCCGTCAGATGCGTGACGACGGGGAAGCGGGTCTCCGTGCGCGCGACCAGCGCCCGCAGGGACTCCCCCTTCGCCTCGAACTGAGCCGTCCACCACGACGGGCGAAGGAAGGAAGCGCGGCGCCCCGTGGTCATGGCGTTGCTCCTTCCCTGCGTCCCAGGGTGCGGGACCGGGTGCCCGGCGGCATCTCGGACCAGGTGCCACATCACACGTCACACCAGGCGTTGCACCAGGCGTCGCAGCGGCCGTCACAGGCGTCCCGCAGCGGGGCCGCTGTGCTCTGTTTGCGTGAGTCCGTCACCCGGGGTGACGATGGACGGTGAGCGGGCCGGGCACCGGCACGCGGTGCGGGCAGCCGGTGCGCCGGCCCGGCCACGGGGCGGTCGGGGCCGACCCCCGCAGACCGCAGACGGGAGCGTCATGGTCCTGGACTTGCTGCTCATCGCCGTGGCCATCACCCTCGACCCGTTGCCCATCATGGCGTTCGTGCTGGTGCTCTCGTCGCACAAGGGCGTCTGGCGGGGTCTGGCCTTCATCCTCGCCTGGCTGGCCTGCCTCGTAGCGGTGATCGCCGCGGTCCTGCTGTTCACCGGCGGTACCCCGCCGCCGCCCAGGTCACCGCCCTCCACAGCCGCTCTCGCGGCCAAGCTCGCCATCGGCATCGGCCTGGTCGCGTACGGCGAGTACCGGCGCCGGCGCCGTGGCGCGCCACGCAGGCCTCCCTCCGGCCGCGCCAAGCACGCGGCCGGGGCGCACTCCCGGAAGGGGAAGGAGAAGGGGACGGACCGGATGACCTCCTGGTCCGCGGCCGGGCTCGCCGTCTTCCTCCAGCCGTGGGGCATGGTCGCAGCGGCCGCCACCGTCGTCGTGAAGGCGGACCTGTCCCATCTCAGCTCGTACCTGGCCCTGTTCGGGTTCTGCATCCTTGCGACCGCCTCGCTGCTCGCGGCCGAGCTGTACACGGTGTTCGCGCCCGAGGCCGCGGGAGCCCGCCTGCATCGGCTGCGCTCCTGGATGGAGGCGCACGAGGAACCGGCCATCATCGTCGGCTGTCTGCTGATGGGCCTGTGGCTGACCGGCAACAGCATCTACGAGCTGACGAGTTGACCGCCGAGGCCCCGCACCGGGCCCCGTCGGCCCGGCCCGCGGAGCCGTTGTGCCGAAGGTGCGAAGCACCCCGGCGAGTGCTGCAATGGCTTCGAGTGCCGCAATGTCACACGGGACGCCGCGTGCCCGAGGCCGCGCCGAGCCGTCGGCAGGCGAGCCGCCCCGGAACGCTGATGCGCTCGCAAGGAGTGGTCATGAGCGATGACATCGAAGAAATGGGACCCGTCGACTACCTGGTCGTGGAGTTCCCCGGGAATCGCATGACGGGCGACGGCTTTCCGCTGCTCGTCGATCTGGTCGACCGCCGGATCATCCGCATTCTCGACCTGCTGTTCGTCCGCAAGGACACTGACGGTTCCGTCATGCTCCTGGAGCTGTCCGAGGTGGACAGCGACGGGACCCTCGACCTGACCGTCTTCGAAGGCGCGTCCTCGGGCCTGCTGGGCCAGGACGACATCGACGAGGCAGGCGCGGCCATCGAACCGGGCAGCTCCGCCGCTGTCCTGGTGTACGAGAACACATGGGCCGCTCCGCTCGCCCGGGCCATGCGCGCGAGCGGCGCCCAGTTGGTGGCGGGGGGCCGGATTCCCGTACAGGCCCTGCTCGCGTCCCTGGACGAGGTCGAGGGCACGGGCGGCCAGGGGACGTCCGCGGCCTGAGCGGGCCCGCGCGCAGTCCGCACCCTTCACACGCACTGGGAGACGAACATGCCACGCCTCATCCGCCGCGTCGCCCGCACCGCCGTCATCGCAGGAACCGCCACCGCGGTGTCCAACCGCGTGTCGCGGCGGCAGTCGGGCCGGTGGGCCGAGCAGGAACAGCAGCAACAAGCACAGGCCCAGGGCCAGCCCCAGGGGCAGGTGCAGCAGAGCACGGCCGCCGCCCCGTCGTCGGAGGCCGTGCCGCCTCCGATGCCGCCCGACGACGACATGGGCAGAAAGATCGACAAGTTGAAGGAACTCGGCGAGCTGAAGGCCCAGGGGATCCTCACCGAGCAGGAGTTCGCGGTCGAGAAGCAGAAGATTCTCGGCTGAGGGCCGCAACCGATGACGCATAGGGAGCCCGGTCCGGAGCGGGAGGCGGCCGGGGCCGGTGACACCCGTCCCGAGCCGGACGCTCTGCGCGGCCTCCTGCTCAGTGCCTCCTACCGGAGGGTGCTGCTGTTCTCCGCCCTGATCGGCATCCCGGTCTCGCTGGTCGCGTTCTGGTTCCTCGTCGCGTTGCACCAGCTGGAGCACCTGATGTGGGACGACGTGCCGAAGGCGTTCGGCAGCCCGGTCCCGCCCTGGTGGTGGCCGTTGGTGCTGTTGCCGGTCGCGGGTCTGATCGTCGGCCTGGTCGTCGCCCGGCTGCCCGGCGGGGGCGGTCATGTGCCCGCGTACGGGCTGCAGGCCGGCGGCGCCACCGCCGCCGCCCTGCCCGGAGTGGTCATCGCGGCGGCGGCGAGCCTGCCGCTCGGCGCGACCCTCGGGCCGGAGGCACCGCTGATCGCGCTCGGCGGTGGTCTCGCACTGCTGTTCCGTAACCTCGCGCGGGGCAATGTCACACCGCAGAACACCGCGCTCCTGGGCGCGGCCGGTGCCGCGGCGGCCATCTCCGTGGTCCTCGGCAACCCCGTGATCGCCGCCGTACTGCTGATGGAGATCATCGGGGTGGGCGGTCCGCGGCTGGTCGCGGTCATGCTCCCCGCGCTGCTCTCCAGCGGTGTCGGCTCCCTGGTGTTCACCGGCTTCGGCCGGTGGACCGGGTTGCAGACGGGCAGCCTGCGCCTGCACCTGTCCGGGCCGTTCCCGCACCTCGACGCCGGGGACGTGGGCTGGACGCTGCTCATCGGCGTCGTCGTCGGCGTGCTGGTGCACGCGATCCAGTTCGTGGGACGACTGGCGGCCGTGCGCGTACGGTCCCGTCCCGTCCCGTTCAGCGTCCTGTTCGCCTTCGGCGCCGGCATCTGCGCGGCCCTGTACACCGGGATCACCGGCCGCTCGCCCGCCGACGTCGCCTCGTCCGGCCAGAGCACGATGGTGCAGATGGCCGCGGACCCCGCCTCATGGGGCGTCGGAGCGCTCGTCGCCGTCCTCGCGTTCAAGGGCCTCGCCTACGCCCTGTGCCTGGGCAGCCTGCGAGGCGGCCCCATCTTCCCTGCGCTGTTCCTCGGCGCGGCGACGGGCGTCCTGCTGGCACCTCTGCCGGGTTTCGGCGTCATCCCGGGTCTGGCGGCCGGTATGGCCGCTTCGGCCGCCGCCGCGCTGCGGCTGCCCGTCAGCAGTGTGGTGCTCGTGGCCCTGCTGCTCGGCAGCATCGCCATGACCCCCGTGGTGATCCTCGCGGCGGTGGTCGCGATCATCACCACCGAACTGCTGCCGGGCGCCCACGGGGCGCCGTCCGCACCCGCCACCAAGGCCCCCGCCCAGGCCGGGGCGCGGGCACCGTCGTGACCGCCGCGATGAGCGCCGAGGCGTTCCGGACCCTCTACGACAAGGTCCGGGAACGGACTCGCCACGGCCCGGACGACCGGCGCGGCACGCTGAACCACCTCACGCCCACCCGGGTGGTGGCGGCCACCCGCGAGGTCATGACCGGTCGTACGGTCTCCCTCGCCGCGCCCGTGGCGACCCTGCCCGGCCCGGACAACCCGGACCCGGCCCGGCATCGGATGACGGCGCCCGGCCCGGGCGACGACCACTCGGACGGGCTGGGCTTCGCCCTCGACCGCTTCGCCATGAACGTCCACGGGGACGTGGACAGCCATCTCGACGCCCTGTGCCATGTCATGTACGACGGTGCGCTGTACAACGGCGTACCGGCGGACAGCGTGACCCCGCAGGGCGCCACCGAGCTCACCGTCGACGTCGTCCGCGACGGCGTCGTGGGCCGCGGGGTGCTCCTCGACATCCCCCGGCTCAGGGGAGTGCGCTGGCTGGAGCCGGGGGACCACGTCACGGCCGGCGACCTGGCCGCGGCCGAGGCCGCGCAGGGCGTGCGCACGGGCCCGGGCGACATCCTGCTCGTACGCGTGGGCCACCGGCGCAGACGCCGGGAGTCCGGGCCCTGGAACGCCGCGGAGGCGCGCGCCGGACTGCATCCGGAAGCCGTCGAGTTCCTCGCCGACCGGCAGGTCGCGCTGCTCGGCAGCGACGGCAACAACGACACCGCACCGAGCGCCGTGGAAGGAGTCGACTTCCCCGTCCACGTCCTGGCTGTCCAGGCCATGGGGATGCACCTGATGGACTATCTGCAGTTCGAGGAGCTGGCACCGGCCTGCGAGCAGGAGGGCCGCTGGAGTTTCCTGTGCGTGGTCGCACCGCTGCGGCTGCCGAAGGCCACCGGCTCCCCGGTCAACCCGATCGCCGTCCTGTGACCCGCCGTCCGATGACCCGCCGTCCTGTGACCCGCCGTCCGATGACCCGCCGTCCTGTGACCCGCCGTCCGGTGGCTCCCCGCCCCTGGGCTCTCCGTCCTGTGACCCGCCGCCCCGTGACCCCCGTGACCGATCCCCTGGTACGTCCGATCCCCAGGCAAGAACCGTGAGGACGGTGGCCGCCATGAACGAATCCCCGCACTACGACGTGATCATCATCGGCACCGGCGCGGGCGGTGGCACCCTCGCCCATCGCCTCGCCCCGTCCGGCCATCGCGTACTCGTCCTCGAGCGCGGCGGCTATCTCCCGCGGGAACGTGACAACTGGGACTCCACCGCCGTGTTCGTCAAGGGCAAGTACCGCGCCCCCGAGTTCTGGTTCGACAAGCACGGCAACACGTTCCCGCCGGAGGTCAACTACTACGTCGGCGGCAACACCAAGTTCTACGGAGCCGCGCTCTTCCGGCTGCGCCCCCAGGACTTCGGAGAGATCCGCCACCACGGAGGCATGTCCCCTGCCTGGCCACTCCGTTACGAAGACCTGGAGCCGTACTACACCCAGGCCGAGCACCTCTACATGGTCCACGGCAGACACGGCGAGGACCCCTGGGAAGGGCCGGCGAGCGAGGAGTACGCGTTTCCGCCCGTCGCGCACGAGCCGCGCATCCAGCAGTTGAGCGACGACCTCGAAAAGCGCGGGCTGCACCCCTTCCACCTGCCCATCGGGGTCAATCTCCAGCAGGACAACAACGGCCGGGCCACCCACTCCAGTGCCTGTATCCGCTGCAACCGGGTCGACGGCTTTCCCTGCCTGGTGCGCGGCAAGTCCGACGCGCAGGTGATCTGCGTCGAACCCGCCCTGGAGCACGACAACGTCGACATGATCACCAACGCCCATGTGGTGAGGCTGGAGACCGACGCCGGCGGACGCAGCGTCAGCACCGTCGTCGCCGAGCTCGAGGACGGCACCCCGGCCCGCTTCACCGGCCATGTCGTGGTCGTCGCCTGCGGCGCCGTCAACTCCGCCGTCCTGCTGCTGGCATCGGCCAACGACCGCCACCCGGGCGGACTCGCCAACCGCTCCGACGTCGTCGGACGCCACTACATGCGGCACAACAACATGGCGCTGATGGCGGTGTCGAAGGAACCCAACGACACGCAGTTCCAGAAGACCCTCGCCCTGCACGACTGGTACCTGGGCGCCGACGACTGGGACTTCCCGCTCGGCGGCATCCAGATGCTCGGCAAGTCGGACGCCGAGCAGATCCACGGTGAAGCCCCGCGCTGGGCCGGGGCCGTGACCCCGAACATGCCCTTCGAGGTGCTGGCCCACCACGCCGTCGACTTCTGGCTGTGCGGTGAGGACCTCCCCGATCCGGAGAACCGCGTCACCCTGGACCGGGACGGCGGCATCCATCTCGCCCTCGACGAGAACAACAACATCGCCGGGCTGGACCGGCTGCGACACAAACTGCAGGGCATGCTGGGCCATCTGGGGATGCACGAGCAGCATCTGCTGTCGCACAGCATCTATCTGCACAAGGGCATGCCCATCGGCGCGACCGCCCACCAGGCGGGCACTGTGCGCTTCGGCCACGACCCGACGAGCTCGGCGCTGGACGTCAACTGCAAGGCACACGACCTCGACAACCTCTACGTCGTCGACACGAGCTTCTTCCCGAGCATCGGCGCGGTGAACCCGTCGCTGACCGCCATGGCCAATGCCCTGCGCGTCGGTGACCACATCATCGAGCGCCTGCGCGGCTGAGGAGCGGAGAGCCGAGAACCGAGGGCTGAGAACGAACACCTGAGAACGCAGCTGAGAACGAGGAGCCGAGGAGCCGAGCAGCGGCCCAGGAACTGCGCGGCCCAGGGACCGCGCGCCCCGGGCGCCGGGCGGCGCCGGGGGCCGGCCCGCTGAGCCGACCGGGCGAACATCGACCACCCAACGGCCCACACGGCCGTGCGCTGTGCGCCTGCCGGCGGGCGCCGGTGGTTGCGTGGCGCGCGGGTTCCGATCAGCGCCGCCGCGGCTCCCGGCCGCGGACACGTACCCAGGAGGCATCGTGAGTTCCCAGGCCGGAGCGGCATCGTCCGAGGTTCCGCAGCTGCTGAAGGGCCAGAAGGCGCTGGTGACCGGTGCCAACTCGGGCATCGGGAAGGCGACCGCGATCGGCCTGGGCCGGGCGGGCGCCGACGTGGTCGTCAACTACGTGGCGGGCAGCGAGTCCGCCGACGAGGTCGTCAAGGAGATCACCGGCTTCGGTGTGCGCGCCTACGCCCACGAGGCCGACGTGTCCCAGGAGAACCAGGTTGCGGCCATGGTCGACCGGATGGTCCAGGAGTTCGGGACGATCGACATCATGGTCGCCAACGCCGGCCTCCAGCGGGACGCGCCCGTCACCGAGATGACGCTCGCCCAGTGGCAGAAGGTCATCGACGTCAACCTCACCGGCCAGTTCCTCTGCGCCAGGGAGGCCGCCAAGGAGTTCATGCGGCGCGGTGTCGTGCCCGAGGTGTCCCGCTCCGCCGGCAAGATCATCTGCATGAGTTCGGTGCACCAGCTCATCCCCTGGGCCGGCCATGTGAACTACGCCTCCTCCAAGGGCGGTGTGCACATGATGATGCAGACCCTCGCCCAGGAACTGGCGCCCCGGAAGATCCGGGTGAACGCGATCGGGCCCGGCGCCATCAAGACCCCGATCAACACCAGCGCATGGTCCACCCCCCAGGCCGAGAAGGACCTGCTGACGCTCATCCCCTACGGCCGTGTCGGCGACCCCGAGGACATCGCCCGCGCCGCCGTCGCGCTCGCCTCGGACCTCATGGACTACGTGGTCGGCGTCACGCTCTACGTCGACGGCGGGATGACCCTGTTCCCCGGATTCGCGACCGGCGGCTGAACGCGTGTCCCGTCCGTAGGGCCCCCGACCACCGAAGGCACCCATGCACAGTTCGGTCCAGCTGCCGGCCCAGGCGCTGTTGCTGGCGGACGCACCCGCCCAGCTGCTCCCGGCCAGGGAGCTCATGGCGTTCACCCTCGCCTCGCACATCATCCTGGTGCCGATGGGGGTGGCGCTGCCGCTGATCACCCTGATCATGCACTACCGCGGACTGCGCGGGAACGACGCCGTCGCCCTGCTCCTCGCCCGGCGCTGGTCGGCGGTCATGGCGGTCCAGTTCGCCGTCGGCGTCGTGACGGGCACGGTCCTCTCCTTCGAGTTCGGGCTCCTCTGGCCGGGTCTCATGGGCCGGTGGGGCGATGTCTTCGGCATCGGATTCGGCGTCGAGGCCTGGGCGTTCTTCCTCGAAGCCATCCTCATCGCCATCTACCTCTACGGCTGGCGCCGGCTGAAACCACGCACCCACTTCCTGCTCGGCCTTCCGCTGCCCGCGACCGCGCTGCTCGGCGCGTTCGGCATCATCGCGGCCAACTCGTGGATGAACACGCCCCAGGGCTTCACCCTCGACTCCGCCGGCAACCCGGTCGACGTCGACATCTGGAAGGCGATCTTCACCCCGATGTTCGGGCCGCAGTACTGGCACTTCGTGGTGGCGATGTTCGTCACCGCCGGGTACGTCGTCGCGGGTGTGTACGCCGTGGGGTGGCTGCGCGGCCGCAGGGACCGCTACCACCGGCTCGGCTTCACCGTCCCGTTCACGGTCGCCGCCGTGTTCACCCCGGTGCAGTTCGTGCTCGGCGACTCCATCGCCCGCTCGGTGTTCCACAAACAGCCCGTGAAGTTCGCCGCGATGGAGATCGTCTGGAAGACCGACACCCACGTACCGGAGTACATCTTCGGCCGTCTCCACCCCGACGGAACCGTCTCCGGGGGCATCAAGATCCCCCAACTGGACTCGATGCTGGCCGGGTTCAAGCCGAGTACGAAGGTGACCGGGCTCACCTCGGTCCCGGCGGCCGACCGGCCGAACGCCACCCAGGCCACCATCGCCCACTGGGCGTTCGACATCATGGTCGTCATCGGCTCGCTGCTGGTGCTGCTCGTCCTCTGGTACGCCTGGATCCGCTTCCGGCGGCGCAAGGAGCCCGAGCCCAACAGGCTGCCCCAGTCACGGTGGTTCTGGCGCAGCGCCGCCTGCGCCGGCGTCGCCTCGGTCGTCGCCGTCGAATGCGGCTGGATCACGACCGAGGTGGGCCGCCAGCCCTGGATCGTGTACGGGAACATGCGGGTCGCCGAGGCGGTGACCGCGACCCGGTCGACCACCCTGTGGATCATGTTCGGACTGGTCATCGTCGTCTACGTGTTCATCTTCGGCTCCTTCCTCGCCCTGCTGCTGAAGATGCGGACCCGCTGGCGGCTCGAGGACGCGGCCGGGGGTGTCGGGCACCTCGCCGGTGAACCGGAGACCGACCTCCCCTACGGCCCCCGCCACGGGCCGCAGGACGCCGCCCCGCCGGAATCCGCCACGCGCAAGGGCGGTCCCTCATGACGCTCGCCGGACTGATCGCCCTGGTGCTGCTGATCGCGGTGGCCGCCTACGCCTGCGCCGGCGGCACGGACTACGGCGCCGGATTCTGGGACCTGTTCGCCGGCGGCGCGGAGCGCGGGAAGCGCCCGCGGTGGCTGATCGACCATGCGATGGCTCCCGTGTGGGAGGTCAACAACGTCTGGCTGATCTTCATCCTGGTGATCATGTGGACCGGGTTCCCTGTGCTGTTCCAGACGCTGTTCGCCGCGATGTGGCTGCCGCTGGCGCTCGCCGCCGTCGGCATGGTGCTGCGCGGTGCCGGTTTCGCGCTGCGCAAGCCGATGCGGCGGGTGGCCGGACGGCGGCTGTACGGGGCGGTGTTCGCCATCGCCTCGCTCCTCACCCCGTTCTTCCTCGGCGCGGCCGTCGGCGGGATCGCCTCCGGCCGGGCCGCGCCCGGAACCCTGCCGTCCGCCGAGGTCTGGGCCAACCCGACGTCCGTCTTCTTCGGGCTGCTCACCATCACCGCCACGGCCTTCCTGGGGGCGGTCTTCCTCTCCCGGGACGCGGAGCGCTTCGACGCGCCCGATCTCGTCGGCTACTTCCGGCGCCGGGCGCTGGGCAGTCTGGCCGTCGTGGTCCTGCTCGGTCTCGCCGCCTTCCTCGTCGTCCGCGGCGACGCCCCGCATCTCTGGCACGGCCTCACCCACGGCCTGGGGCTGGTCCTCGTCGTCGTGGCCGTGGTCTGCGCCCTCGCCACGGCATGGCTGCTGCTGCGGTCCCGGGGTGCCTGGACCCGTACCACCGCCACCGGTACGGTCGCCGCGGCCGTACTGGCCTGGGGCTTCGCCCAGCGGCCGTACCTCATCCCGCCCAGCCTGACCGTGCGGGAAGCGGCGGGTGATCCCACGACGCTGACCTGGCTGGCCTTCGTCACGCTCGTCGCGCTGATCCTGGTCGGTCCCGCCCTCGTCCTGCTGTACTGGCTGGACACCCACGGGGAGCTGGAGTCCCTCACCGACGCCGATCTGCGGCGGGGCGCCCCAGGGAACCCGGCCGAGGGCGAGTGACCAGGCGGACGGGACGAGCGTGCTGAGCCCCGACCAGTTTCTCCTCGGCATCGGGCTGACCGTCGTCCTCGCCGTCGGCTCCCAGATCCTGGCCAACCGGCTGCGTCTGCCCGCGCTGATCCTGCTGCTCCCGGCCGGCTTCACCGCGGGCGCCCTCACCGATGTCGTCCATCCGGACAAGCTGGCGCCGGCGAACTTCGTGTCCATCGTCTCGCTGTGCGTGGCCGTGATCCTCTACGACGCCGGCCTCGGCCTCGAACTGCGCCATCTGCGGGCGGCCACCCGCTCGGTGGTGATGAGGCTCCTGGTCCTCGGCGTGGTGCTCACCTCCGCGGCCGTCATGCTGCTCGGCCCCGTGCTGTTCGGTGTCCCGCTCGCCGTGGCCGTGATGCTGGGCGTGATCCTCGTCGTCTCGGGACCGACGGTGGTGGGGCCGCTGCTGGAGCACGTACGGCCCTCGGAGCGGTTGCGGCGCATCCTGATCTGGGAAGGGAGCCTGATCGATCCGGTCGGGGCCATCCTCGGGGCGCTCGTCTTCCACTCGCTCCTGGCCGGTGACTTCCAGATCAGCCGGGGGTTCCGGTTCGGTGAGTTCCTCCTCAGCGCGCTCGTCGGGCTGGCGGGCGGCGTGGTGGGGGCGGCCCTGCTGTGGTTCTGCCTCCGTACGCTCCGGCTCGGTGAGACGCTCGGGACCCTCGCCCAACTGGCCACCGTCATCACGGTGTCGGCGGCGTGCGACATCGTGCGCGAGGACACGGGGCTGATCGCCGCGATCGTCACCGGGCTCGCCGTGGCGAATCTCCCCGGGCTCGACATGCCCGCCCGGCGCCCGTTCTTCGAGACCCTCGTCCAGCTCATCATCGGCCTGCTGTTCGTGTCGATCTCGGCCGGGGTCGCCCCGTCGTCCGTCCGTCCCGTACTCCTGCCGGCCCTCGTCCTGATCGCCGTGCTCGTCCTGGTGGTGCGGCCGCTCGTCGCCTGGCTGTCGACGCACCGGACCGGACTGCCGCGCGGGGAGCGGGCGTTCCTCGGCTGGATGGCGCCGCGCGGCATCGTCGCCGCGTCCACGGCTTCCGCGTTCTCCGGCACCCTGGCCGCGCAGGGGCTGGCCGGGGCCGCCACGATCCTGCCCGTCACGTTCCTGGTCATCGTGGGCACGGTCGCCGTGTACGGGCTGACCGCCGCGCCGGTCGCGCGCCGGCTGGGAGTCACCCGCCCGGTGGGCGCCCGGCCGCTCCTGGTGGGCGGCGAGCCCTGGGCCGTCGCTCTGGGGCGGTGTCTGAGGTCGGCGGGTCTGGACGTCCTGATGTGGGCAGGGCCCGAGGAGCAGCGGGAGCGCATCGGACGGGCCGGGATCGAGTCGGCCCCGGGTGAGCTCCTGGCCACGGCGATGGATCCGCAGGCCCGGCTCGAAGGGATCACCTCCGTCCTGCTGCTGACCGACGACGACGACTTCAACGCACTGGTCTCGGTCGTCGTACGGGACAGCGTCGACGGCCCGGTCCACCGGATCGGTCCTCCGGCGGACAGCTCCGGCGCCGTCGCCACCAGCACCGGGCGGGACGTCCTCTTCGGCCGGGACCTGGCCCGGCATGCTCTCGCGGCCCGGTACGAGCAGGGCGCGCGGTTCGTGCTGAGCGGGCCGGGGGAGGCCCTGCCCGCCGGGCACGACGTCCTGTTCGTGGTACGGGCGGACGGCCGGCTCGACCCGGTGACCGAGGCCCGCACCGTCCGGCCGGAAGCCGGCGACTCGGTCGTCCTGCTCACCCCGGCTCCCGGCGGTCCCGGGGGTCCCGGGAAGGCCACCGCGGACCCCACGGACGGGCCCTGACCCGTGCCACGGCCGCGGCGGTGCGGGCGTGGCGGGGCTGCGGCCACGGCGGGTGCGGCCGCGGCAGGAACGGTGGACGCCGACGGCTCAGAAGCCTGACTCGGGAGCCCGTGCCCGGTGCGAAGTGGCGCTGCTGCGCGCCAGGTTGAGCTCGGCGTCCAGTGTGAGCGCCGTGTCGATGAACGCGAGATGTGTGAATGCCTGCGGGAAGTTGCCGAGCTGACGTCCCGTCAGGTCGATCTCCTCGGAGTACAGGCCCAGATGGTTGGCGTACGTGAGCATCTTCTCCAGGACGAGCCGCGCGTCGCTCAGCCTGCCCGCCCGGGCGAGGGCGTCGACGTAGATGAACGTGCACAGGGAGAAGGTGCCTTCGGAGCCGCTCAGGCCGTCGGGCGAGGCCTCGGGGTTGTAGCGGTAGACCAGGCTGTCGTTGACCAGCTCCCGGTCCATGGCGGCCAGGGTGGAGGTCCACATGGGGTCGTCCGGGGTGATGAAGCCGACGGTGCCCATCCGCAGCAGCGACGAGTCGAGGACCTGGCTGCCGTAGTGCTGCACGAACGCCTTGCGCTCGGGGTCCCAGCCGCGGGCCAGGACCTGCTCGTAGATCTTGTCGCGTTCGATGTTCCAGCGGGCCATCGAGGCCGGGCGGCCGCTCGCGGCGGCCAGCCGCAGGGCCCGGTCGAAGGCCACCCAGGACATGACCCGTCCGTAGGTGAAGTGCTGGCGTCCGCCCCGGGTCTCCCACAGGCCCTCCTCGGCCTGGTCCCAGTGGTCGCTGAGCCAGTCGAGCAGGGTGCGCAGGGACGTCCAGCCGCGGTGGTCGAGCTGGATGCCGCGCTGGTGGGCGAAGAAGATGCTGTCCAGCGCCTCGCCGTAGATGTCGAGCTGAAGCTGGTCGGCGGCTCCGTTGCCGATGCGCACGGGGCGGGACCCGGCGTAGCCCTCCCAGTGGTCGAGGGTCTCCTCGACCAGGTCGGAGGAGCCGTCGACCCGGTACATGATGTTGAGCGGCCCGGAGTCGCCGTCGCAGCCCGCCTTCTCGTGGACCCGGTCGCGCAGCCAGCCGATGAACGCCACCGCTTCCTCGGTGAAGCCGAGTCCCAGCAGGGCGTAGATGGAGAAGGAGGCGTCACGGATCCAGGTGAACCGGTAGTCCCAGTTCCGCTCGCCGCCCAGCTGCTCGGGCAGTCCGGCGGTCGGTGCCGCCACCAGCGCGCCGCTCGGCGCGTACGTCATCAGTTTCAGGGTCACCGCCGAGCGCTCGACGGCCTCCCGCCAGCGGCCGGAATAGCGCGACTGGCTCAGCCAGTTGCGCCAGAACTGCACCGTGTCGTCGAAGAGCTGCATGTACTCGGCGTGGTGGATGTGGCGCGGCGGTCCGTCGGCGAAGGTCTCCATCACCACGCCCCGCTCCTGGCCGGCTTCCAGGGTCAGGGTGAAGTGCATGTCGTTGTCGCCCAGGTCCTGGGGAACGAGCCGTGCGTCCCCGGGCTCGCGCACCGCGTGAACGGTCAGCTCCAGATCGTCCGTGACGAACACGGCGCCCCGCTCGGTGTAGTTCAGTTTGTGCGGCGTGCGGCCGTAGTTGAAGCGCGGAGCGATGTCGACCTGGAAGGTGAGGGTGCCCCGCACGCACCGCAGCAGACGGACCAGGCGGTGGTGCCTGGTCGCGGTGGACCCCGTGACCGGCATGAAGTCGACGACCTCGCCGGCGCCCGCCTCGGTCATGAAGCGGGTGACGAGGACCGCGGTGTCCGGCATGTACAACTGCTTCGTCGCGTACGTCTTGTCCACCGGCGCGACCTTGAAGTGGCCGCCCTTCTCGCTGTCCAGCAGGGACCCGAAGATGCTCGGGGAGTCGAAGCGTGGTGAGCAGTACCAGTCGATGGTTCCGTGGGTGGTGACCAGTGCCGCGGTCTGCAGGTCGCCGATCAGTCCGTGGTCCTCGATGAGGGGGTAGTCGCCCATCCCGAGCCCCTTTCGCCCTGGGTCCGCGGGCAGATGCCGCTCCATTAGCTTAGACACTCATCGCAATTCGGGCTTTTCAGGAAAATTCGTGGGGTGTGGGGAACGGCACTACCGTGGTCACGAGGACGAACCCGAGAACGCACACCAGGTGAGACCCGGGGGCGCACACGATGATGTCCTGGGCGACGGCTTTCCGGCTGCGGCAGTACGCCAAGGCCAGCCTGTGGATCATCCCGCTGATCGGGCTCGTCCTCGGTGTGCTTCTCGCGGACGCCGCGGTGTGGCTGGACGGCATGGTCCAGGTGCCGGAGCACTGGCGGTATTCCCCGTCCACCGCGAGCAGCGTCCTCAGCTCCATCGTCGGTGCGATGGTCGCCCTGCTCGGGTTCGTCGTCACCATCGGCATCCTCGTCGTCCAGCAGGCCACGGGCTCGCTGTCGCCGCGCTACATGCGCCTGTGGTACCGGGACAGGCTGCAGAAAGCCGTGCTCGCGACGTTCACCGGGACGTTCGCCTTCGCCTTCTCGCTGCTGCGCCAGATCGAGACGGACTTCGTGCCCAACCTCGGCGTCACCCTCGCCGGCGCGGGCGTCGCGGTCAGCCTGATGCTCCTGCTGATCTATCTCAACCGCTTCATCCACAACCTGCGGCCGGTGGCCATCGCCGCCCTCGTGTCGGGGGCGGGCCGCCGGCTGCTCGACCGGGGGCTCGCACTCCAGGCGGAGGGGAGGCTCAGCGCCGGGGAGCCGGAGCGGCCGCTGCCGGACGGCCCGGTCACCCTGGTCCGCACCGAGCGCGGCGGGGCCGTCCAGGGCATCCACGTGGCCCGGCTGACGACCGCCGCGGAGCGCCACGACTGCCTCCTCGTGCTCAGGCATCCGGTGGGCGACTTCGTGCCGCCCGGCGCCGCACTGATCGAGGTGTACGGAGCGCCACCCGACGGCGACCGGGCGATCGACCACCGCGAGCTCACCGGGTACGTCGCGCTCGGCGTCGAGCGGACCATCGAGCAGGATCCCGCCTTCGCCCTGCGCATCCTCGTCGACGTCGCGATCAGGGCGCTCTCACCGGCCGTCAACGACCCCACGACCGCCGTCCAGGTCCTCAACCACATCGAGGCCCTGCTGCACACCATCGGGCGGGTGGAGCTGCACCGCGTCTACACCCTCCGTGACCGCCGCGGCCGCCCCCGGCTGGTGGTCCCCGGCCGGTCCTGGGAGGACTTCCTCCAGCTGGCCCTGACCGAGATCCGCGAGTACGGCGCGACCTCCACCCAGGTCTGCAGGCGCCTCAGGGCCCTGCTCCAGGGCCTGCTCGGCGCCCTGCCCGAGGGACACCTGCCTCCCGTGCGCGCACAGCTCACGTTGCTCGACGAGGCGGTCGACCGGGCCTTCACCGACCCCGCCCGGCGGGCGACCGCGCTGATCGCCGACCGGCAGGGCATCGGCGGCGGCCCCGGCGAGGCCCCGGCGTGAGCGCCGTTCGCGGGGCGCTGCGCCCGGCCGATCCCCGGCCACAGCGCCCGCGGGCGCCGTCCCGCCCGCGGCCGCTCAAGGCCCTCGCACCGCCCGGATGGCACAATCGGGCACGGCGGGTGCCGCCCGCCTCCGCCGACCCGGACCGCCCCCACACCCCCGCAGGGACGCCTTGAGCACGTACCGCGACTTCGCCCACCGAGGCGCCGCCCGCGCCACCGTCCTGCGGACCGTCGGCACCCGTGAACGGCGCTCGCACCTCACCGCGCCCCGCGTCCCGACCGTGGGCATCGACATCGGCGGTACGAAGGTGATGGCCGGGGTCGTCGACGCCGACGGCATCATCCTGGAGAAGCTCCGCACCGAGACCCCCGACAAGTCCAAGAGCCCCAGGGTCGTCGAGGACACCATCGTCGACCTGGTCCTCGACCTCTCCGACCGGCACGACGTGCACGCCGTCGGCATCGGCGCGGCCGGCTGGGTCGACGCCGACCGTTCCACGGTGCTCTTCGCCCCGCATCTCGCCTGGCGCAACGAACCACTGCGCGACTCGCTGCAGAACCGGCTCGCCGTCCCGGTCATGGTCGACAACGACGCCAACACCGCCGCCTGGGCCGAATGGCGCTTCGGCGCGGGCCGCGGCGAGGACCACCTCGTCATGATCACGCTCGGCACCGGCATCGGCGGCGCCATCCTGGAGGACGGCCAGGTCAAGCGCGGCAAGTACGGCGTCGCCGGCGAGTTCGGCCATATGCAGGTCGTGCCCGGCGGACACCGCTGCCCCTGCGGCAACCGCGGCTGCTGGGAGCAGTACAGCTCCGGAAACGCCCTGGTCCGCGAGGCCCGCGAGCTGGCCGCGGCCGACTCCCCGGTCGCGTACAACATCATCGAGCGGGTCAAGGGCAGCATCCCGGACATCACCGGACCGCTGATCACCGAGCTGGCCCGGGAGGGCGACGCCATGTGCGTCGAGCTGCTCCAGGAGATCGGCCAGTGGCTCGGCGTCGGCATCGCCAATCTCGCCGCCGCCCTCGACCCGTCCTGCTTCGTCATCGGCGGCGGTGTCAGCGCGGCCGACGACCTGCTGATCTGTCCCGCCAGGGACGCCTTCCGCCGCCATCTCACCGGCCGCGGCTACCGGCCGGAGGCCCGTATCGCGAAGGCCCAGCTCGGGCCGGAGGCGGGTATGGTCGGTGCGGCCGATCTCGCCCGGCTGGTCGCCCGCCGCTTCCGGCGTGCCAAGCGGCGCCGCGTCGAGCGGTACGAGAGATACGAGCGGTACGCCCAGGCCCTGCGCAACCCCGGTGGCGACGGCGACACCGACGACCGTGCCCGCACCACCCCTCAGGACCCCGTGTGAAGACCCTGCCCCGACAGACCGTGCCCGTGGAGGAGCCCGTGCGTCCGCCCGAGGACCGGCGCCACATGATCCGCCGCCGCTGGCTGACCGCGATCGTCATCGTGCTGCTGATCGGAGTCCCGGCCGGCTATCTGCTGATCTCGGCCGAGCAGAGCCGCGACAGCGGGCGGGACAAGGAGGCCGAGTCCTCGGCGACCGGGCTGCGCGACAGCTGGCCCTCCAAGATGAAGCGCCGGGTCTTCGAGGTGCCGATCCCGCAGAAGTCCACCGAGGTCGCGTACTACGAGACCAGCAACTGGAAGTCCAGCCGGCTCTACGTCAAGTTCCGCACCACCGCGGCGGGCCTGGACTCCTACCTCACGAAGGTGGGCACCAGTCGCTCCCGGCTGAACACCGGCGACGTCACCGTCCACGAGCGCGACGCCGGGACCGTCGGCTGGACCTTCCGGCCGGAGGCCGCCTGGGCCGCCACCACGCACAAGCAGCGCGATCCGCGCCCCAGCCAGGACATCACCGTCGATCTGACCGATCCGTCCGCCCCCATGGTTTTCGTGGTCTCGACCGCGACCCCCTGATCCGGAGCGGGACCCTCCGCTCAGTACTGTGGAGCGGGTGAGTGAGCAGACGCAGACGCCCCCGAAGACCCTGCAGTACCGGATCGACGGTCCCGACGACGCGCCCGTCCTGATCCTCGGGCCCTCGCTCGGCACCACCTGGCACATGTGGGACCGGCAGGTGCCGGAGCTGTCCCGGCAGTGGCGGGTTCTGCGGTTCGACCTGCCGGGGCACGGCGGCGCCCCCGCGCACCCGGCGGGCTCGATGACCGAACTGGCCGACCGCCTGGTCGCCACCCTCGACGAGCTCGGCATCCAGCGCTTCGGCTACGCGGGCTGCTCGATCGGCGGCGCGATCGGCATCGATCTGGCGCTGCGGCTGCCGCACCGGGTCGCGTCGCTCGCGCTCGTCGCCGCCTCGCCGAGGTTCGGCACCGCCGACGAGTTCCGCCGGCGCGGTGTGATCGTCCGCACGAACGGTCTCGACCCGATGGCGCGCGCGGCGCCCGAGAGCTGGTTCACGTCGGGCTTCGCGGGCGCGCAGCCCGCGATCGTCGAGTGGGCCGTGCAGATGGTGCGCACCACCGACCCCGGCTGCTACATCGCCGCCTGCGAGGCGCTCGCCGCGTTCGACGTACGCGCCGATCTGGGACGGGTCGGCGTGCCCACCCTGGTCCTGGTCGGCTCCGAGGACCAGCTCACCGGGCCCGCCGAGGCCCGCACCCTGGTCGCCGGGATACCCGACGCACGGCTCGCGCTGGTCCCCGGCGCCTCGCACCTCGCGCCCGTGGAGCAGCCGGGCGCGGTCTCCGATCTGCTCGTACGCCACTTCTCCCTGGCCTGGCAGGACACGCTCCACGCGATTCCGGTGCCACCGATCGGCCCGTCGGTCTCCGCCCCCGTCGCCCCGGTCGCCGAGATCGCCCCGCCCGCCGAGCAGCCGCAGGCGGTGGGCGCGGTGCGGCCCGATCCGTACGAGGCCGGGATGAGGGTCCGGCGGGCGGTGCTGGGCGACGCGCACGTGGACCGGGCGATGGCGGGCGCCGACGACTTCACCGGTGACTTCCAGGAGCTGATCACCCGCTACGCCTGGGGGGAGGTCTGGACCCGCGACGGCCTGGACCGCCGTACCCGCAGCGTCGTGACGCTCACCGCGCTGGTCGCGGGCGGCCACCTGGACGAGCTGTCCTTCCACACCCGGGCCGCGCTGCGGAACGGGCTGACCCCGGCGGAGATCCGCGAGATCCTGATCCACGCGGCGGTGTACTGCGGCGTACCGGCCGCGAACTCCGCGTTCCGGGTCGCCCAGACGGTGATCCGGGAGGAGACCACTCCCCACGAGTAGCCCCGGGCGTGTCCCCGGACCCCGGGGGTGTCTCCGGCCCCGGGGGTACGCCCGCGGCGGGGCGGGGAAAGATCCGTTCGGGGCCCGCCGTACGCGAGAGGGAGGTCACCCCGGTGAAGCTCACGAAGAAGTCGCACGCCTGCGTCCGTCTGGAGAAGGACGGGCGGACCCTCGTCATCGACCCCGGCGTCTTCAGCGAGCCGGACTCCGCCGCCGGTGCCGATGCCGTGCTGGTCACGCACGAGCATCCCGACCACTTCAGCGAGGAGCGCCTGCGCGTCGCGCTCGACGCGAGTCCGGGCACCGAGATCTGGACCCTGCGCAGCGTCGCCGAGCAGCTCTCCGCCGCCTTCCCCGGCCGCGTCCACACCGTCGGCGACGGCGACACCTTCACCGCGGCCGGCTTCGACGTCCAGGTCCACGGCGAGCTGCACGCCGTGATCCACCCGGAACTGCCGCGGATCACCAATGTCGGCTTCCTCGTCGACGGTTCGGCCTTCCACCCCGGCGACGCCCTGACCGTCCCCGGCCGGCCGGTGGACACGCTGATGCTCCCCGTGATGGCTCCCTGGAACAAGGTCTCGGAGGTCATCGACTACGTACGCGAGGTCGGACCGCGCCGCGCGATCGACATCCACGACGCGCTGCTGACCGAGCTCGCCCGCCCCCTCTACGACACGCACATCGGCAATCTGGGCGGTGCCGAGCACAGCAGGCTGGCCCCCGGGGAATCCGCCGACATCTGACTGTCGGACCCCGCGGTTAGGCTTGCCGCATGCGCATCGCCACGTTCAACGTCAATTCGATCACCGCCCGGCTGCCGCGGCTGCTCGCCTGGCTGGAGAGCAGCGGCACCGACGTGCTGTGCATCCAGGAGACCAAGTGCACCGCCGAGCAGTTCCCCGCCGATGCCCTGAAGGAGCTCGGCTACGAGTCTGCGGTCAACGCCGACGGCAGGTGGAACGGAGTGGCGCTCCTGTCCCGGGTGGGCCTCGACGACGTCGTGAAGGGCCTGGCCGGCGGCCCGGCCTACGGCGGTGTGCAGGAGCCGCGTGCGCTCAGCGCCACCTGCGGCGGCGTCCGGATCTGGTCGGTGTATGTGCCGAACGGCCGGGAGGTGGCCCATGACCACTATGCGTACAAGCTGGCCTGGCTGGAGGCGCTGAAGGCTGCGGTCGCCGAGGACGCCGCGGGGGAGCGGCCGTTCGCGGTGCTCGGTGATTACAACATCGCACCGACCGACGACGATGTGTGGGATCGCTCGTTCTTCGAGGGAATGACCCATGTGACCGAGCCGGAGCGTGCGGCGCTGGCCGGTCTGCGCGAGGTGGGCCTCGCCGACGTGGTGCCGCGCCCGCTCAAGTACGACCAGCCGTTCACGTACTGGGACTACCGCCAGCTGTGCTTCCCCAAGAACCGGGGCATGCGCATCGACCTGGTGTACGGCAACGAGCCGTTCGCCAAGGCGGTCAAGGACAGCTATGTCGACCGCGAGGAGCGCAAGGGCAAGGGCGCCTCGGACCATGCCCCGGTCGTGGTCGACCTCGACCTCTGAGACCTCCGGGGCGCCTCCTGCGCGCCGTGTGGTGCGCCCGTCCATGGGAATGCGAGGCTGATCCGTATGAACATCCCTTTCTTGGACAACTGGCGCAAACGGCACGGCGGTGACGGGAGCCGGACGCTTGCCTCCGCCGTCGGCGGCGACGCGGAGGGTGTGGCGGAGCTGCTCTCCGAGTGCGAACTGCTGCGGGTCCGGGCGGGGCAGCAGGGGCTTGAACTGGACGACACCCCGGCCTCGTTGGAGGCGCTCGACCAGCTGCCGCCCCGCTGGCGGGACGATCCGGAGGAACTGCCCTGGCTGGGCAACGACGCGGGACTCTATCTGGGCACCGTGATCGTCCGGACCGTGCGGGGTGCCGCCTGGCATGTGTGGCCCGGCGGCCACCCCGTGGTGCGGCTCGCCTCGGGGCGTGAGGTCAATGTGGTGGAGGCGGGACTGGGCTGGGCCGTGCACGGTTCGCCCGAGCTGTCCCAGGTCTATGCGGAGGCGGCGGAGGCCTGACACCCCGCCATTGCATTTAGATGCCAATTACCGCTTATGCCCCATTTGTGCGTGTCAGGCGTGAAGTCCCTTGTCCGGCTGGATAGTTTGCGTGGTCTTGACACCGCTGAGATTGGGGCAGGGCAGCGTATGGCCGTCGATCTGTTGATCGAGCTGAGGGACGTCAACGACAACCACGCGGGGGGCGCACGTTCTCCAGGGCCGGGCAGTAGCTCGTAGAGCCGTGCCCGGCCCGGCAGCGGCCGGTGATCACTGCTCGCGCAGCGGGACCGACAGGTACGAGGGGTCGGCCGCGGGTGAGGAGAAGGTCAGCTGTGCGCCGGACGGGTTGTGCTCGATGTAGAGCGGGTCGACAGTGTCGACGACCACGGCCAGACGGTGGCCGGCCGGGACGTCGTAGGCGGTGGAGAACAACTCCAGGTCCACGGTGAACGGCTTGCCCGCGGTCCGGCCGTGGAACGTGTACGGCGCATTGCTGACCAGCTTGCCGAGGCCGAGCGGCCCCACGTCGTAGAGATAGGCGACGAGGGTGCCGCTCTCCTTGGTGCTGGTGAGCGTGGTGTGCAGCTTCGCCGTCCCCCGGATCTGCCGGCCCGAGCCGTACCGCTCGGACTGCCACACGGCGGCCAACGACCGTGGCAGCAGCGGGATCGAAGCGGTCGGGGGCAGCCTGACGAACTGGTCCAGGGCGTTCGACAACATCAGGATGCCGCCGTTGGCGCCCGAATCGATGTTCGCGTGGATCCTCTTCGTACCGCCCAGGGCGAGCTTCCGGGCGTCCGCGCCCACCGACTTCCAGTCGGGGTAGGTCTCGTAGCCGCCGCCGGAGCGGGACTTGAGGCGGACCGGCTGCTCGCGGTCCACGCCGTTGTCCGCGCCTTTGAGATGGTGGTCGAACCAGCGGTGGGCGCTGGTCCAGGTGTCGTTGGGCAGACCCAGCAGACCGGTCGCCTCCGCGGTCGCGTGGTCGCCCGGGCGGAACTCCAGGCGCTTGGGCACCGTGAGCCGTTCGTAGAACTCGGCGTACTGGTTGGGCGGGAAGATGGTGTCGCCCCAGGCGTTGCCGAGCATCACGGCGGTGCCGTTGGCGTTGATGCGGTCGAGATATGTGACGGGGGATCGCTTCTTGCCCCAGGCGATCATCTCGTCCTCCTTGGCCAGGTTCGAGCCGAGGAAGTCCTTGAGGATCTGCTCGAGTTCGGCACTGGGCCGGCCGGTGAGATACCCGGCGCCGCCGAGCATCGCGGCGGCCTGGAGGTGCTGGGTGCGGCCGCTGTAGATGGAGTCGATGAGATCGCCCCAGCCGCTGAGCGCCGTGACGGCCCTGACGCGCTTGTCGTGCGCGGCGGCGAGCAGGCTGATCCCGGCGCCGTACGACACTCCCGCCATGCCCACCCTGGAGGGGTCGGCGGGGGTGTGGGCGAGCGCCCAGTCGATGACCCGGGAGGCGTCGGCGACGTCCGGCGGCCCGGCCACCTCGATCCGGCCGCCGGACTGCCAGAAGCCGCGGGCGTTGTAACTGACCACCACATAGCCGGAACCGGCGAGCTTCGTGGCCTGCGCGAGGTACTCGACCTGCGGTGTGGCCCAGCTGGTCGGCAGCACGATCACGGGGTAGGTGCGCGAGCCGCCGGCGTCCGCCGGGGTGACGACATTGGCCTTCAGCACGGTGCCGCCGTCGCCGCGGATGTCGACGAACCGGACACCGGGCGCGGCCTCGGCCCCGGTGGCCGCCGCCGGGGCGGCCGGGGCCAGCCCGAAGGCGGCCCCGGCCAGCAGGGCCGCCGAGACGGCCCCGGTCGTCGAGGTGCGCAGGGGCTTGTGGGGGTGGACCATCGCTCACTCCTGACTTGGGCGAGTCCGAAAGTGAGCCGACGGTAACCGCTACGGCTTACCTGAGGTAACCGGCCGGTAAGTTACGCGAGCGTAACAATTGTTGGACATGGTGTCAGCGAAGGGCGCTCTTCTTCTGCCACTCCGCCCAGTCCAGATTCCACGCCCCGTAACCGTTGTTGAGGGCGATCGTGCCCTTGGCGTCAGCACCGGTGATCTCGAACGGGTCGCCGACCTGGACCTCGTCGTAGACCGCCGCGGCGTCCGCGTCGCTCATGCCGACGCAGCCCGAACTCCGGTTGGCGTTGCCGAAGTAGGCGGCGTTCCACGGCGCGGCGTGCGCGTACATCCCGGACCAGGTAAGCCGCATCGAGGAGTCGACCATCTTGTCGTAGGCGTCGCCGAGTCCGACCGTCTCGGAGCGCATGTTGATCGTGCCCTCCTTGGACATCAGGACCGCCGTGCCGCGCCAGGAGCCCTTCTCGCCGCCCGGGGTGCCGGCCGACATCGGCACGTCCTTGACCTGGGTCCCGTCGCGGAACAGCTTCAGCCGGTGGTTGTCGAGGTCGACCTTCACCACCTGCTGCCGGCCGACCGTGAAACCGGTCGTGTAGTCACGGACGAACCAGCCGCCGTCACCGCCCGAATCGACACCGTTCAGCTCCGCGTCGAGCGTCACCCTGGTGCCGGGCTTGAAGTAGTCCTTCGGCCGCCAGTCCACCCGGGACCTGCCCGACCAGTCCTCCATCCAGCCCCAGGAGCCCTGGGTGTCGTCCGAGGTGACGACCTTGAGGTGGCGCTCGACCTCCGCCTTGTTCCTCACCTCGTGGTCGAAGACGATCGACAGCGGCTGGGCGATGCCCACCGTCGCGTTCTTGCCCGGCACCAGGGCCAGCTTGTTGACCTTCTCCGGCGCGGCCGTGGTGAACTGCGCCGTCGCCGTTCCGCCCTCGTCGTCCCGCGCCTCGACCGCATAGGACGTGCCCGGCGCCGCCTTGCGGGACGAGGTCCAGCTGCGCCCGTCGGCGGCGACCTTGCCGTCGAGCTTTCCGCCCTCGGAATCGGTGACCGTGACCTGCCGCAGCTTCCCCGCGGCGAGCGTCACCCGCACGGGCTCGCCCGCCCTGGCCTGCGTGCCCCGCAGGTTCACCGTGATGCTCGTCCGTGGTTTGCCCTTGTCGTCGGACCGGCCGTCCTCCGAGGCGGAGGCGCCGGAACACCCCGCCAGCGCGACCGTCAGGGCCACGGCACCGGCGGTCGCGGCGACGCCGGCCGGGCGGACGCGCAGGGTGCGCGGGTGGGTGCGGACGCGGACGCGGCTGCGGCTCAACTCGGACCTCCGTGAAGTTGTCTCTCTCCCCTTAAGAGAGCAACGAGCGAGAGGCACGGTTGCGTATATGCCGGGAATTTCCACCGCTGTTGGGTGTGATGTGTCCGACAGTGCGCCGGTTCTGCACCCTGGCGGTTCCGCGGACGGCGGTACACCGTGGTGGCGTACGCCCGCAGTCCCCTCGCTCCGCTGCCCCGCGAACGGAGAAGACGTGACCCCCTTCGTGCTCCCGCACACGCTGCTCGGTGACGGCCCGCACCGGGTCGTCGCCGTCCACGGCTGGCTCGCCGACCGCGACGGCTTCGCCGCCGTGCGCCCCGACCTCGACCTGGAGTCCTTCACGTACGCCTTCGTCGATCTGCGCGGCTACGGTGAGGCGATGGGCACGCCCGGCGCGTACACCACGAGCGAGGGCGCCGCCGATGTGCTGTGCCTCGCCGGGCGGCTCGGCTGGGAGCGCTTCTCGCTCGTCGGGCACTCAATGGGCGCCGCCGTCGCCCAGCGGGTGCTCGCCCTCGCACCCGGCCGGGTACGGCGCCTCGTCGGCGTCTCGCCCGTTCCGGCCCACGGGATGCCGATGCCGCCCGAGCAGTGGGGGCTGTTCGCCGACGCCGCCGACCGCCCGGCGAACCGGCGCCTCATCATCGACCTCACCACCGGTTCGGTACGGCCCGGCGCCTGGCTGGACCGGATGGTGCGGCGGTCGGTGGAGCGCAGCGACGCCAAGGCGTTCCGGGCCTGGCTCGACTCCTGGGCCGTGGAGGACTTCCACACCGACGTCGACGGCTCGACCGTTCCGGCGCTCGCCGTGACCGGCGCACTCGACCCGGCGGTCAACGCCGCCCTGATGCAGGAGACCTGGCTGCGTTCCTACGTACGCGGCGAAGTCGCCGAACTGGCGCACGCGGGGCACTACGCCATGGACGAGACACCGCTGCAGCTGATCCGTACCGTCGAGGACTTCCTGCGGGCCGAGGCGGCATGAGCACGACCGCCGTCCCCGACGTGTTCGACCCGCGGCGCTACGCGGCCGGGCTGCCGCACGACTCCTTCCGTGAACTGCGCGACCGTCACCCGGTGGCCTGGCAGGAGGAGTACGAGGTGCTGGGCTGGCCGGCGGGGCCCGGCTTCTGGGCCGTCACCCGGCACGCCGACGTGGTGCGCGTCCTCAAGGACGCGCGGACGTACTCGTCATGGGCCGGGGCGACCCAGATCCGCGACCCCGACCCGGCCGATCTGCCGTTCATCCGCCGCATGATGCTCAACCAGGACCCCTCGCCCCGCGGCGCGGGGCAGAGCCCGGCCGACCACGGCCGGCTGCGGCGGCTGGTCAGCCGCGCCTTCACCCCCGGCCGCGTCGACCGCTTCGCCGCCGTCGCCCGCGACCGGGCCCGTCGGCTGCTCGGCGCGGCCCGGGAGGCCGGCGGCGTCGTCGACCTCGTCGCCGCCGTCACCGACGAGTACGCGCTCCTCAACCTCGCCGACCTGCTCGGCGTACCGGAGAGCGACCGGGGGCTGCTGCTGAAGTGGACCGAACGCGTCATCGCGTACCAGGACCCGGACGAGCCGCCCGTACGAGGAGCTGACGGCGAGCCGGTCGATCCGCGTTCGCCCGCGATGCTGCGGGAGATGTTCGACTACGCCCAGGAACTCGCCGCGTACAAGCGCCGCAACCCGGGCGACGACGTCATGACCTCGCTCGCCTGCGGCGAACTCGCCGACGCCGAACTGGAGATGTTCTTCTTCCTGCTCACCGTCGCCGGGAACGACACCGTCCGCAGCGCCGCACCCGGCGGCTTCCTGGTCCTCGCCCGGCATCCGGACGAGCAGCGGAGGCTGCGGGCCCGGGAGGTGGCGGTGGACACCGCCGTGGACGAGCTGCTGCGCTGGCATCCGCCCGTGCTCTCCTTCCGCCGCACCGCGGCCCACGACACGACGCTCGGCGGCCAGGACGTACGCGAGGGCGACAAGGTCGTCGTCTTCCACGCCTCGGCCAACTACGACGAACGCGCCTTCGACGACCCCCACCGCCTCGACCTCGCCCGCTCCCCGAACCCCCATGTGTCCTTCGGCGACGGGCCGCACGTCTGCCTCGGCGCGCACTTCGCCCGCCTCCAGCTGCGGGTGCTGCACGAGGAGGCGAGGGCGCTGCTTCCCGCGGTGTCGGTGGCCGCGCCGCCGAGGCGGCTGGTGTCGAACTTCATCAACGGCCTCAAGTCCCTGCCGCTGGGCCTGGACGGGCCGTGACGCCGCTCGCGGACACCCGACGGTGCGGCCGGGCCCGGCGCGGCCCGCTCGGTCAGGCCCCGTTCAGTCCGACTTGCTCGTGGCCCGGTGGGATGTGCGGACCGCCGGGGCGGGGGACTGCGCCGCCCGGGTCACATCGGCGACGAGTTCGACGACGTCCGGGCCGTACGCCTGGGTGTTGACGACCTTCAGCAGCAGCACGAAGGAGTTGCCGCCGTGCTTGCGCGCCAGCTTCTCGTGGTGGCGGGCCAGATAGCGGGTGGCCGCCTGGTTCGTTATCGCCCGCTGCCCGCAGAAGAGGAACACCGGCCGGCCGCCCTCACCCGCGGTCAGCCGGGCCAGCAGCACGTACTCGGTGGTGCCCGCCTCCAGGCGGTAGCGCTCGGAGCCGATCTGGAACGCGCCGCGGTCGGGCCCCGGCTCCACATCCGTGTTGATCGCCACTCCGGGCAGGAGACTGCTGAGGTGCGCGGCCATCCGGCGATTGGAGTAGGGGCCTCCGACGCAGAACTCGGTGCGGTCGCCGAAGCCCTGCTGGGCGACGTCGTGCTGGACGATCTGCGCATTCGCACCGCAGTCCTTCACGAGCGCCGACAGCTCCATCAGCGCGAACACGTCGAAGCGGTGGACCGCGCCCTCGCTGCCGGCCTCGCGGTTGACCACGAGCAGGCACTCGGAATTGCCCGGGAGACCGAAGAAGGCCTGCTTGCGACGGAGCTTGCGACGCCACAGATAGGTGCGGGCGATCCAGCCGAGCGAGGCACTGATACCGGCGGCCACCACGCCGAGCACGATGTTGCGCAGGTCTTCATTCATGGGCGCGCATGCTAGCGGGCCGAGCGGAACAATGTTCGATGTGGTCCTGACGCACCGAGTGCGCTGACGTTACGCTGCGCGGACGTCCGCCGGCTGGAGGTACGCATGCGTCGCAAAGCCGTCCGTCATCTTCCGGTTCCCGCCGTCGTGCTGGCCGTACTGGCCGCCGGTGGTGCCGCGCCGCCGACCGGCTCCGCGGTACCGGAGCCGGTCAAGCAGCCCGTGGCCGCCGGCCACGGGGGAGCCGTCGCGAGTGTCGACGCGGACGCCTCGGCCGTGGGCATCGAGGTGCTGCGCGGAGGCGGGAACGCGGTGGACGCGGCGGTCGCGACGGCCGCGGCACTCGGTGTCACCGAGCCGTACTCGGCCGGCATCGGCGGTGGCGGCTACTTCGTGTACTACGACGCCCGCACCCGCACCGTCCACACGATCGACGGCCGCGAGACCGCGCCACGCTCGGCCGACACCTCGCTCTTCCTGGAGAACGGCAAGCCCGTCCCCTTCGAGGAGGGCGTGACCAGCGGCCTCGGCGTCGGCACCCCCGGCACGCCCGCGACCTGGGACGCGGCGCTCGGCGCGTGGGGCAGCCGGCCGCTGCGTCAGCTGCTGAAGCCGGCCGAGCGGCTGGCGAAGGACGGCTTCACCGTGGACGCGACGTTCCGCGCCCAGACCCAGGCGAACGAGGCGCGGTTCCGGGACTTCCCGGCCACCGCGGAGCTGTTCCTGCCGGGCGGGCAGCTGCCCGTCGTCGGATCGGTGTTCAGGAACCCGGAGCTCGCGCGCACGTACGGGGAGATCGCGAGCAAGGGCACTGGCACGCTGTACCGGGGCGCGATCGCCCGGGACATCGTGAACACCGTGCGCGAGCCGGGCGTACGGGAGGGCGCGACACGCGTCGTGCGCCCCGGCGATCTGACCGCGCGCGACCTGGCCGACTACCGGACGCTGCGGCGGCTGCCGACGAGGATGACGTACCGAGGGCTCGACGTCTACGGCATGGCGCCGTCGTCGTCCGGCGGCACGAGCGTCGGGGAGGCGCTCAACATCCTGGAGGGGACGGACCTCTCGGGGCTGTCCGAGGCGAAGTACCTGCACCGCTTCATCGAGGCGAGCCGCATCGCGTTCGCGGACCGGGGACGCTGGGTCGGCGACCCGGCGTTCGAGGACGTCCCCGTACGGGAGCTGCTCTCGCAGCGGTACGCGGACTCACGGGCGTGCCTGATCCGCGACGACGCGGTCCTGACCAGCCCGCTCGCGCCGGGCGACCCGCGGAAGCCGGCGGCCTGCGCGCACGCGGGGAAGGCTGCTCCGACGACGTACGAGGGCGAGAACACGACGCATCTCACGGTCGCCGACAAGTGGGGCAACGTCGTCGCCTACACCCTGACCATCGAGTCGACCGGCGGCAGCGGCATCACCGTCCCCGGGCGCGGCTTCCTGCTGAACAACGAGCTGACCGACTTCTCCTTCGCCCCTGCCGACCCCGCGGTCCACGACCCGAACCTGCCGGGCCCGGGCAAGCGCCCCCGCTCCTCCATGTCGCCGACGATCGTCCTCGACCACCGTGACCGGCCCGTACTGGCGCTCGGCTCCCCGGGCGGCGCGACCATCATCACCACGGCGCTGCAGACACTGACCGGCGTCATCGACCGCCGCCTGCCCCTCGTGGACGCCATCGCCGCCCCCCGCGCCAGCCAGCGCAACCAGCCCACCACCGAACTCGAACCTGCCCTATGGAACAGCCCGCTGCGGGCCGAACTGGAATCCCTCGGCCACGCCTTCCGCCAGAACCCGGAGATCGGAGCGGCCACGGGCGTCCAGCGCCTCCCGGACGGCCGCTGGCTGGCAGCCGCGGAAAGGACCCGCCGGGGCGGCGGCTCGGCGATGGTGGTCCAACCGGCCACCCCGTAGGCCCCGCGCCCGGCCCCCGGCTCGAGCTAACCCGCCTGGGTTGCTTCCGGTGGCGCAGGGACCGGGTGGGCTGCTTGCTGGACGGGAGAGAAAGCGAGTGGTCCATGGAGCCGAACAGAGAGCGGCTGCGGACCCCGCGGGCCGCGGGGCTGGCCGGGGTGGTGTTCGCGGTGCTGCTGGCGGCCGCCATCGTGCTGATGCGGCTGGCGATTCCCGAGGGGGCCGCCGGGGCGGCGGACGACACGCTGAGTCCCGACCGGCGAAGAGCGGTGCGCCTGGCGCTGGAGCTCGTGCCGTTCGCGGGGATCTTCTTCCTGTGGTTCATGGGCGCGCTGCGCGCGCAGGTGGGTGAGGCGGAGGACAAGTTCGTCGCCACGGTGTTCCTCGGCAGCGGGATGATCTTCGTGGCCAGCATGTTCGGCGCCGCCGCGGCCGCGGGCAGCATCGTGGACGACCAGTCGCCGTCGGCGTTCGGCCGCAACTTCGCGTACACCCTGCTGACGACCTATTCGATGCGGATGGCGGCCGTCTTCATCTTCGCCACCTCGACCATCGGCCACCGGCTCGGGGTGTTCCCGCGGCCCCTCGCCGTCCTGGGATACGTGGCGGGCCTGGTGCTCCTGGTCGCGGGATCCGGCTTCCCGTGGTCCGAGATGGTCTTCCCCGCCTGGTCCGTGATCATCGGCATCCATCTGATCAGGCTCCGGCTGCACTCCCGGCCCGAGCCCGCCGACGTGCTCTGACGCCCGAGGGTTCACTCCCGCGGCCCGCCTTGACATGCGGCAACGGGGACGCGAGCGCATCCTGACACCGGTGACCGACCGGGCACGGGAAGGGCTGAACCGTGATGAGAGTTGTCGTCGATCTCAACCGCTGTCAGGGCTACGCGCAGTGCGCGTTCCTCGCACCGGACGTCTTCGAAATGCACGGCGAGGAGTCGCTGCTCTACAACCCGCGGGTCGACGAGGCACGCCGGGACGAGGTGAGCCAGGCCGTGGCGGCCTGTCCGGTGCAGGCCATCCTCATGGACCGGTCCGACGAGACCGTGACCCCGAGGGAGCCTCTCGATGTCCGTTGACGGATACCTCGACCGACTCAAGCGCGACGGCCGCATCGTCGTCGTGGGCGCCTCCCTGGCCGGCCTCAGAGCCGCGGAGACCCTGAGGGACGGCGGCTTCGCCGGGACGCTCACGATGATCGGCGACGAGCCCTACGAGCCGTACGACCGGCCCCCGCTGTCCAAGGGCGTCCTGCTGGGCAAGGCCACCGCCGACCACACGGCCCTGCCCCGGCGCCGCGCCCTCGACGCCGAGTGGCGGCTCGGGGTCCCCGCCTCCGGGCTCGACATGGCCGCCAAGCGGGTGCGGCTGGCCGACGGCGACGAGGTGGAGTACGACCGGCTGCTGATCGCCACCGGCGTACGCGCACGGCCGTGGCCGCACGAGCGCGAGGCCGAACTCGACGGGGTCTTCGTCCTGCGCACCCGCGACGACGCCACCGCGCTGCAGAAGCGGCTGGCGGACGGCCCCCGCCGGGTCTTCGTGATCGGAGCCGGGTTCACCGGCTCGGAGATCGCCTCCGCGTGCCGCGAGCGGGACATCGAGGTCACCGTCGCGGAACGCGGCGCCGCCCCCCTGGTGGGCGCCCTCGGCGGCGTCGTCGGTGAGGTCGCCGCCCAGATGCAGCGCGAGAACGGCGTGGACCTGCGCACCGGCGTCATGGTGACCGGTCTCGAAGGCGACTCGGCGGGCCGGGTGCGTGCCGCCCATCTCTCCGACGGCTCCAGCGTCGAGACCGATGTCGTCGTCGTGTCGCTCGGCGCGACGCGCAACACCGAATGGCTCGCCGGCTCGGGCCTGGGCGCGGGCCCCCGCGGCATCGCCTGCGACGCCGGCTGCCGGGCCTTCGACATCCGCGGCATCGTCACCGACGACATCTTCGTGGCCGGTGACGTGGCACGCTCCCCGCACCCGCTGTTCAACTACCAGTTCCTGTCCCTGGAGCACTGGGGCAACGCCGTCACCCAGGCCGAGACCGCGGCGCACAACATGCTCTGCGAAAGCGTGGACCGCCGCCCCCACATGTGGATCCCCGCCTTCTGGTCCTCCCAGTTCGGCGTCAACATCAAGTCGGTCGGCGTGCCGTCCATGGGTACGGAGATCATCGTCACGCAGGGCTCGCTCGCCGAGCACAGATTCGCCGCCGTCTACGGGTTCCAGGACCGTGTCATCGGCGCCGTCACCTTCGACGACGCGCGATGGCTGCCCTTCTACCAGCAGCTGATCGAGTCGACCGCGCCGTTCCCGCCGCAGTTCCCGACCGTGGACCGCCGTCCCGAGGGAGCGCGGCCGGTGTCCGCCGACTTCCCCGACCCGTCGGTGCCCACGCACGGCCCGACCGTCACCCTCAGTGGCTATTCGCCGGCGGACCGGCGGATCACCTTCACCCCCGGCCGGCACTGATCCGCGCGCGACCTCAAGGAACTCGTCATGACCCAAGGCAATCTCCTGCGCCAGATCCTCGAGTACGGCAACCGTCCGAACCCGTATCCCTTGTACGCGGAGCTCCGCAAGACGCCGGTGCTCAACGAGGGGGACGGCGCGTACGTCGTGAGCACCTACTGGGAGATCCTGAGCCTGCTGCACGATCCCCGCGTCAGCTCCGATCCCCACAATCTGGCCGTGCCCGGAGGCCCCGGGTTCGACGCGAACGACGAGTCGACCCTGCCGCCCAGCTTCATCCGGCTCGACCCCCCGGAGCACGACCGGCTGCGCCGGATGACGAACACCTCGTTCGGACCGCCCCACAAGGCGCGCCGGATCCACGAGATGCGGGGCGAACTGGACGAGATCGTCACCGGCCTCATCGACGGCATCGGGAGCACGGACCGGATCGATCTGGTCGAGCAGTTCTCCTACCCCTTCCCGGTGACCGTGATCTGCCGGCTGCTCGGTGTTCCGCGCGAGGACGAGTCGCGCTTCCACACCTGGGCGGACACCCTGGCCGCCAGCCTGGACCCGATGCCGGGGGAGGACCCGACCGAACGGAACAAGGTCGCGCAGAAGGCCCGTACGGAACTGGGCATGTATCTGGCCGGGCTGATCGAGGAGCGCCGCAAGAACCCCCAGGACGACATGCTGTCCGAACTGGCGAATCTCAAGGGCCCGGACGGGTCGATGACGACGATGGAACTGCTCAGCACCTCCGCCCTGTTGCTGATCGCCGGCCATGAGACCACGGTCAACCTGATCACCAACGGGATGCTGACGCTGCTGCGCAACCCGGACGTGCTCCAGCGGCTGCGCGACGACCCGAAGCTGGCGGTCCCCATCGTGGAGGAACTGCTGCGTTTCGAGCCTCCGGTGCAACTGGTGCCGAACCGCACCACGCTCGCGGACATCGAGATCGGCGGCGTCACCATCCCCAAGGGCGCGTCGCTGTGGCTCGTCGTGGCCGCGGGCAACCGCGACCCGCAGCGGTTCAAGGAGCCCGAGCGCTTCGACCCGGACCGCGAGGACATCGAGCACCTGGGCTTCGGCAGCGGCATCCACAGCTGCTTCGGCGCGCCGCTCGCGAGGCTGGAGGCGCAGCTCGCGCTGAGCGAACTTGCCCGCAGGCTCGTCAATCCCCGGCTGCTGGAGGATCCGCCCGAGTACCGCCAGAACGCCGTCCTGCGCGGTCCCCGTCATCTGCCGATCGCCTGCGACGAGATCAGGCCCTGAGCGGGCAAGGCCGCGACGGCGGCCATCGTGATCCCGACCGTGCCCATTACCGTGCCGCTTGAAGCGGTATTAGTATGACGGCATGGTGCGTACCCCCCTGACACCCGAAGAGCGTGAACGCGGAGAGCGGCTCGGCCGGATGCTCCGCGAGGCGCGCGGCTCGCGGAGCATGGTGGAGGTGGCCGCGGCCGCCCGTCTCTCCGCCGAGACGCTCCGCAAGATCGAGACGGGCCGCGCGCCGACGCCCGCGTTCTTCACGGTGGCGGCGCTCGCGGGCGCGCTGGGTCTGTCCATGGACGAGATCGTGACCCGCTGCGCGCTCGTGCCGGCCTGAGGGGGCGCGTAGGCTCGCGCGCGTGGACCTCCAGGAGCTCGACCGCGCGAAGTACGTCAGCCTCACCACGTTCCGGAAGGACGGGACGGGCGTCGCGACGCCCGTGTGGTTCGCCGTCGAGGGCGGTGAGGTCTACGTCTGGACCCGCTCCGACTCCTGGAAGGTCAAGCGGCTGCGCAGGGACGGCCGGGTCACCGTGACCGCGTGCGATGTGCGCGGCCGCGTCGAGGAGGGCGCCGACGTCGTGGAGGGGACGGCGCGGCTGCTGGACGGCGCGGAGCTGAAGAAGGTCCGGGGCCTCCTGGCCCGCAAGTACACCTGGCAGTTCTGGCTCGTCGACGTGCCCGCCGCCGTCGTACGCCTCGGCAAGCGCCCGCACACCGGCATCGCAGTGACGCTCCGGACACGTTGAGCGATCCGCACCGCCCACGAAAACTCCCCGTAGCCGTGGCGTAACACGGCTGAGGTCGAATGCCTGCGAACCCGATGCGGAGGGCGGGCAGGCAATGGCGGTGCATCAACTCCCCGTACAGGTGGGGGCGTTCGCGCGGTACCTGAGGGAGCTGACGGAACGCCTCGACCCGCAGAGCGGCTGGTACGCGGTCTTCCGGCAGCGCGACCTCGCCGGACTGTCGGCGTGCCTGCGGGGTGCGGAGGTCCCGCCGTGGGACGTGGTGGGCTCGCTCCTGGACGACCTCGTCGCCGACGAGGCGGAGGCGGCGAGGGCAGGGGCGCTGCACGCGGCCGCGGCGGCCGCCCACGACCGCCGGGCGGGCGGCGGCGAAGCCCTCCTGGAGCGGCTGGAACTCATGCGCCGCGAACAGGCCCACGCGGCGGCACGCGGGCAGGAACTCCTGGGCCGGCTGGCCGTCCTCCCCGAGGGCGGCCCCGAACACCAGCGCCTCGCCCATGAACTGTCCTGGACCAACGACGACCACACTCGCGCCACGGCCCGCTGCTCGGAACTCACGTCCCGCCTCGCCGCACTCGCACCGCCCCCGGGCCCGCCCCCGGCCGGCCCGTTCACCCTGGCCGGCCCGTCCGCCGCGGACGCCTCGCGACGCGACGCGGCACCGGGTGCGTGGTTCCGCCCCGCCGCGGAGGAGCCCGGGGCCATGGAGGAGCCCGGGGCCATGGAGGAGTCCGGCGCCGCCGGGCAGCCCGACGCATGGTCCGGCCTGGAGGTGAGGGGCCCGTCGTTCCGCGAGGACCGGGACCCGACGGCGGTGCCCCGGCCGTCCACGCGGGCGGCCGGGGACGAGGTGGCGCAGGGTCAGCAGGCCGCCGGGCCGGACGTGTCGGCGCGCGGTGGCAGGCGGCGCGGGAAGCGGCGGCCGCGCGGGGCGAGATACGCCTGGCTGGACGACGCCGAGGGCGGCGAGGACGGCGAGGAGGCCGTCGCCGTACCCGTGACCGACGTGCCCGACCTGCCCATGGGCGGGACGCGCCCGCGCGGCGCGCGGTTCGGCGGGAGCGGAGCCGGCGAGCCGGCCGCCGCGGCCGTGGAACCCGACGCGGCGCCGGGCGACGCGGAGGAGGAGCGTGCCGCCCTCGCGGCCGTCGCCGTCCTCTGGCGGTTACGGGCCGAGGGGCGCAGCGGAGAGGCGCACGCGCTGCTGTGCGAGGCCGCCGCCGGTCCCGTCGGCCGGTTGCCGGTGCTGGCGGCCGAGTTGCACCGCGCCGGGCTCGGCGCCGACTGGGCCACCCTGCTCTGGGAGGTGGCCTCGCTGCCGCCCGGCCGGCTCGCCGCCGCCGCGGGCGCGCTCGCCGCGGCGGGCCGGGACGACGACTGCGGCCAACTGCTGCGCCAGGGCGTCGCCCGCCCCGCGGGCGAGATCGCCGACGCCGTGCTCGCGCTCGCCGACGCCGGTGCCCGGCGCGAGGCGGACGCCCTGCTGGAAGCCTTCCTGCGGGTCCGTACCCCGGAGGAGAGTGCCGGGATCGCCGCCACGGCTCCCCGCCGCCTCGTCCCGCAACTGCTCTCCGCCGCCCGTGCGGTGTCGGCCGACCGGGAGCGCGACCTCGTGCACGCGCTGCGCGTCGCAGGGCTCATCAGCGGCTGAAGTGCGCCGGAAAACGTACGGTATACGCTGTATGTCGACCGCTCGGGTGCGAAACATGATCGACACTGCGGGTTGTCGACGATGGTCTTGCCCCAGTGTGTGACGGGGCTTACGTTCTCCTCCTACGTATCGCATCTACGTGCGTAGAGGCTCTGACGTCTTGTCGAAGGAGCAGCTCATGACCAACGTCGTACGCGCCGCACTCGTCCAGGCGACCTGGACCGGCGACACCGAATCCATGATCGCCAAACATGAGGAGCACGCTCGCGAGGCGGCCCGCCAGGGCGCCAAGGTCATCGGGTTCCAGGAGGTCTTCAACGCCCCGTACTTCTGCCAGGTGCAGGAGGCCGAGCACTACCGCTGGGCGGAGCCCGTACCCGACGGCCCCACCGTTCTGCGCATGCGGGACCTCGCCCGGGAGACCGGCATGGTGATCGTCGTCCCCGTCTTCGAGGTCGAGGACTCGGGCTTCTACTACAACACCGCCGCGGTGATCGACGCCGACGGCACCTACCTCGGCAAGTACCGCAAGCACCACATCCCGCAGGTCAAGGGATTCTGGGAGAAGTACTACTTCAGGCCGGGCAACGCCGGCTGGCCCGTCTTCGACACCGCTGTCGGCAAGGTCGGCGTCTACATCTGCTACGACCGCCACTTCCCGGAGGGATGGCGCCAACTCGGACTCGGAGGAGCCCAGTTGGTCTACAACCCGTCGGCGACCTCCCGGGGCCTGTCCGCCTACCTCTGGCAGCTGGAGCAGCCCGCCGCCGCCGTCGCCAACGAGTACTTCATCGCCGCCATCAACAGGGTCGGCCAGGAGGAGTACGGCGACAACGACTTCTACGGCACGAGCTACTTCGTCAACCCGCGCGGGCAGTTCGTCGGGGACGTCGCCAGCGACAAGGCGGAGGAACTGGTCGTCAGGGACCTCGACTTCGACCTGATCGACGAGGTGCGCCAGCAGTGGGCGTTCTACCGGGACCGCAGGCCCGACGCGTACGAGGGGCTGGTGCAGCCGTGAGCGACCTCTACGAGCGGCACCGCGCCGTCATCCCCGACTGGGTCGCCCTCTACTACAAGGACCCCGTCGAGATCACCCACGGCGAGGGACGGTACGTCTGGGACGCGGCCGGCAACCGCTACCTCGACTTCTTCGGCGGCATCCTCACCACGATGACCGCCCACGCCCTGCCCGAGGTCACCAAGGCCGTGAGCGAGCAGGCCGGGCGGATCGTCCATTCCTCCACGCTCTACCTGAACCGCCCCATGGTCGAACTGGCCGAGCGCGTCGCCGCCCTCTCCGGCATCCCCGACGCCCGGGTCTTCTTCACCACCTCCGGTACCGAGGCCAACGACACCGCCCTGCTGCTGGCCACCGCGTACCGCAGGTCCAACCAGATCCTGGCCATGCGCAACAGCTACCACGGCCGCTCCTTCTCGGCCGTGTCCATCACCGGCAACCGCGCCTGGTCCCCGACCGGCCTCTCCCCGCTGCAGACGCTGTACGTGCACGGGGGCGTCCGCACCCGCGGCCCGTACGCGGCGCTGTCGGACGCGCAGTTCACCGAGGCATGCGTGGCCGATCTGGAGGACCTGCTCGGCCACACCCACGACGTGGCCGCGCTGATCGCCGAACCGGTCCAGGGCGTCGGCGGATTCACCTCGCCGCCGGACGGCCTCTACGCCGCGTTCCGCGAAGTCCTCGACCGGCACGGCATCCTGTGGATCTCCGACGAGGTGCAGACCGGCTGGGGCAGGACCGGCGACCACTTCTGGGGCTGGCAGGCCCACGCGGCGAGCGGCCCGCCGGACATCCTCACCTTCGCCAAGGGCATCGGCAACGGCATGTCGCTGGGCGGGGTCGTGGCCCGCGCCGACGTGATGAACTGCATCGACGCCAACTCCATCTCCACCTTCGGCGGTTCACCCGTCACCGCGGCCGCCGGGCTCGCGAACCTCTCGTACCTCCTGGAACACGACCTCCAGGGCAACTCCCGCCGCGTCGGCGGACTGCTCATCGAGCGGCTCCGCGCCATCGCCGCAGGGGCCCCCGCCGTGCGCGAGGTGCGTGGACGCGGACTGATGATCGGTGTCGAACTGGTCAGGCCCGGCACGGACGAGGCGTTTCCGGAAGCCGCCACGGCCGTACTCGAAGCGGCACGCGAGGGCGGGCTGCTCATCGGCAAGGGCGGCGCCCACAACACCAGCGTGCTGCGGATCGCGCCGCCGCTGTCCCTCACCGTCGCCGAGGCGGAAGAGGGCGCCTCGATCCTCGAACGAACGCTGCGCAGCCTCTAGTCCACGCGAGGGGAAGACCATGAGCAACCGCACCCTGATCCGCGGCGGACTCGTCATCACCGCGGCCGACGAGACCCATGCCGATGTACTGATCGAGGACGGCCGCATCGCCGCGCTGGCCGCCCACGGCTCCACCGCCGCCGAGAGCTGGAGCGCCGACCGCACCATCGACGCCACCGGGAAGTACGTCGTCCCGGGCGGTGTGGACGCGCACACCCACATGGAGCTGCCGTTCGGCGGCACCTTCGCCTCCGACACGTTCGAGACCGGAACGCGGGCCGCCGCCTGGGGCGGCACCACCACCATCGTGGACTTCGCCGTCCAGACACAGGGCCAGGGACTGCGCGAAGGGCTCGACGCCTGGTACGCGAAAGCCGACGGCAACTGCGCGATCGACTACGGCTTCCACATGATCCTCTCCGACGTCAACGAGTCCTCGCTCAAGGAGATGGACCTGCTCGTCGAGGAGGGCGTCACCTCCTTCAAGCTCTTCATGGCCTATCCCGGCGTCTTCTACAGCGACGACGGCCAGATCCTGCGCGCCATGCAGCGAGGCACCTCCAACGGCGGGCTGATCATGATGCACGCCGAGAACGGCATCGCCATCGACGTCCTCGTCGAACAGGCCCTGGCGCGTGGCGAGACCGATCCCCGCTACCACGGCGAGGTCCGCAAGGTGCTGCTGGAGGCCGAGGCCACGCACCGCGCCATCCAGCTCGCCCGGGTCGCCGGCGCTCCGCTGTACGTCGTCCACGTCTCGGCAGAGGAGGCCGTCGCGGAGCTCGCCACCGCCCGCGACAAGGGACTTCCGGTCTTCGGCGAGACCTGCCCGCAGTATCTGTTCCTGTCCACCGACAATCTCGCCGAGCCGGACTTCGAGGGCGCGAAGTACGTGTGCAGCACCCCGCTCAGGCCCAAGGAGCACCAGGCCGCGCTGTGGCGGGGACTGCGGACCAACGATCTCCAGGTCGTCTCCACCGACCACTGCCCGTTCTGCTTCACGGGCCAGAAGGACCTCGGCCGCGGTGACTTCTCCAAGATCCCCAACGGGCTCCCGGGCGTGGAGAACCGGATGGACCTGCTGCACCAGGCGGTCCTCGACGGGCACATCTCCCGCCGCCGCTGGATCGAGATCGCCTGCGCCTCGCCCGCCCGGATGTTCGGCCTCTACCCCAAGAAGGGCACCATCGCCCCCGGCGCCGACGCCGACATCGTCGTGTACGACCCGGGCGCGTCGCAGACCCTGTCGGCGCAGACCCACCACATGAACGTCGACTACTCGGCCTACGAGGGCAAGCGGATCACCGGACAGGTCGAGACCGTCCTGTCGCGCGGCGAAGTCGTCATCGACCAGCGGGAGTTCACGGGCCGGGCCGGCCACGGCGTGTACACCCCCCGCTCCACCTGTCAGTACCTTAACTAGGAGGTCCCGGTGGACTTCGGACTCGTCCTGCAGACCGATCCGCCCGCCTCGGCGGTCGTGGGCCTGATGCGGCGCGCGGAACGCAACGGCTTCCGCTACGGCTGGACGTTCGACTCGGCGGTCCTGTGGCAGGAGCCGTTCGTCATCTACAGCCAGATCCTGGAACACACGCAGAAGATGCACGTGGGCCCCATGGTCACCAACCCCGGGACCAGGACGTGGGAGGTCACCGCCTCCACGTTCGCCACCCTCAACGACATGTACGGCAACCGCACCGTCTGCGGTATCGGCCGAGGCGACTCCGCGATGCGCGTCGCCGGCCGCCGGCCCAACACCCTGGCGCGGCTCGGCGAGGCGATCGGAGTCATCCGCGACCTCGCCGAGGGGCGCGAGACGGTCGTCGACGGACAGCCGCTGCGGATCCCCTGGGTCCGCGAGGGGAAACTGCCGGTGTGGATGGCCGCGTACGGGCCCAAGGCGCTGGCCCTCGCCGGGCAGCGGGCCGACGGCTTCATCCTCCAGCTCGCCGACCCCTACCTCACCGAGTGGATGGTGAAGGCCGTGCGCACAGCGGCCGTCGAGGCCGGACGCGACCCGGAGACGATCACCATCTGCGTCGCCGCGCCCGCGTACGTCGGTGACGATCTGGCGCACGCCCGCGACCAGTGCCGGTGGTTCGGCGGGATGGTCGGCAACCACGTCGCCGATCTGGTCTCCCGCTACGGAGAGCACTCGGACATGGTGCCGGAGGCGCTGACCGCGTACATCAAGGAACGGCACGGCTACGACTACAGCCACCACGGCAAGGCCGGAAACCCCTCCACGGACTTCGTGCCCGACGAGATCGTCGACCGCTTCTGCCTGCTCGGCCCGGCGTCCGCGCACATCGAGAAGCTGAAGGCGCTGCGCGACCTGGGCGTGGACCAGTTCGCGGTCTACAACATGCACGACGCGAAGGAAGCGACGATCGACGCCTACGGGGCCGAGATCATCCCCGCACTCAACCGCTGAAGGCCGCCCTCCCCGCCGGCCACCGCTGAAGGGTCCCGTCCATGACCGCGACCGTCCCCCCGGCCCCGTCCCCCTCCCCGTCCGGCTCCGGCCAGATAACCGATGCCCAGGGCCGGGTGGAGCTCGTCCCCGGCGCCCTCCCCGACGAAGGCCGCTTCGTCAACGGCGATCTGCTGCCCGTCCCGTTCGCCCGGCGCCACTGGACCACGTACAACTTCGCCGCCCTGTGGGTCGGCATGGCCCACAACATCCCGTCGTGGCTGCTCGCCTCCGGGCTCGTCGCGCTCGGCATGGACTGGAAACAGGCCGTCTTCACGATCGCGCTGGCCAACGTGATCGTGCTGTTCCCGATGCTGCTCACCGGGCACGCCGGGCCCAAGTACGGCATCCCCTTCCCGGTGCTCGCGCGCGCCTCCTTCGGGCTGCGCGGCGCCAACCTCCCGGCGCTGATCCGGGCCGCGGTGGCCTGCGCCTGGTTCGGCATCCAGACCTGGATCGGCGGCCAGGGCATCTTCGTGCTGCTCGGCACCATCTTCGGCGGCTGGGCGGAGGTGGCCGAGATCGGCGGTCAGCCGTGGACGCTGTGGCTGTGCTTCCTCGTCTTCTGGGTGCTCGAACTCGCCATCATCTACCGGGGCATGGAGACCCTGCGCAGATTCGAGAACTGGGCGGCGCCGTTCGTCATCGTCGGCGCGCTGGTGCTGCTGGTGTGGATCGCCGTGAAGGCGGGCGGCTTCGGCCCGCTGCTCGACCAGCCCTCGAAGCTCGGCTGGGGCGAGGACTTCTGGCCGGTGTTCTTCCCCGCTCTCATGGGGATGATCGCCTTCTGGTCCACCCTGTCCCTCAACATCCCGGACTTCACCCGCTTCGGCGCCGGTCAGCGCGCCCAGGTCTGGGGCCAGACGCTGGGCCTGCCCACGACCATGACGCTCTTCGCGCTGCTGTCGGTGTTCGTGACCTCCGGCTCCCAGGCCGTGTACGGTGCGCCGATCTGGGACCCGGTCCAGCTCGCCGCCAAGACGGACAACGTCTTCGGGCTGCTGTTCGCCCTGGTGACGGTGCTGATCGCGACGATCTCCGTGAACATCGCGGCGAACGTGGTGTCACCCGCGTACGACCTGGCGAACCTCGCGCCGCGCTTCGTC
Source organism: Streptomyces sp. NPDC091376 (assembly GCF_044757085.1). Taxonomy (NCBI): domain Bacteria; kingdom Bacillati; phylum Actinomycetota; class Actinomycetes; order Kitasatosporales; family Streptomycetaceae; genus Streptomyces; species Streptomyces sp. NPDC091376. The sequence goes on from NZ_JBIVUF010000014.1 coordinate 82,144, forward strand.
AACTTCCGTACCGGCGCGCTGATCACGGGCGTCGTCGGCGTCCTCATCATGCCGTGGAAGCTGACCGAGACCCCCGAGCTGTACATCTTCACCTGGCTCGGTCTCGTCGGCGGACTGCTCGGCACCGTCGCCGGCATCCTCATCGCCGACTACTGGATCATCCGCCGCGCCCATCTGGACCTGGCGGACCTCTACCGGCCCGAAGGGCGCTACTGGTACACGTCCGGCTGGAACTGGCGCGCCGTCCTCGCCTTCGTGGTGGGCGGCGTGCTGGCGGTGGGCGGCTCGCACTCCGCGCCGGGGAAGGGACCGTTCCCCGAGGAGGGGCTGATCCCGTTCCTGAAGCCGCTCGCGAACTACGGCTGGGCGGTGGGGCTCGCGGCCGCGCTGCTGCTGTACACGCTGCTGATGCTTCCGCAGCGGGTCCGGCGGCACTGAACACCGGACACGGGGCGGGGGACACCCGCCGGGTCCCGGCGGACCCGGGGGCCCGGACCGCTCCCCAGCGGTCCGGACCCCCGGGAGCGGAAGGAGCCGCGGCCCCGGACCGCCGGAGCGGGGTACGCAGGCGCCGGCCGCGGCATGTCCCGGGTCGCCCTGTGTTCCCGGCCGCGGCGTGTCCCCGGGTCGCCCTGTGTTCCGGGCTGCGGCGTGTCCCTGGTGGCCGCGCATCCCGGGCTGCCTCGTGTCCCTGGTGGCCGCGCATCCCGGGCTGCCCCGTGTCCCTGGCAGCCGCGCATCCCGGACTAGCCGGGGCCGGGGGCCGAGCCCGAGGCCCGGGACCCGGGACCCGGGACCCGGGCCGGCGTCAGCGGCTGTCGCGCTGGGCCGCCACGATCCGGCGGACCGTCCGCTCCGCGCCGCCGGAGCGGCGCTGGACGCGCTCGGCGAAGCCGGGGAACTGGCCGCCGATCGCACTGAGGACCCTCATCTCGGGCGGGGCCACGTTCACTTCGGCGCGGTCCCGCTCCACGGCCCGTACCACGCCCGCGACGACCTGCCGCGGTGAGACGGTGCGCAGCCCCGCCGGCGTCCCGGCACCCGTCGCCGCGAACATGCCCGCGTCCCGGACGAATCCGGGCTGCACCACCGACACGCCGACACCGTGCTCGTGCAGGTCCTGGCGCAGCGCGAGCCCGAAGCCGCGCAGCCCGAACTTGGTGGCGTTGTAGAGGGCCGAGTGCTTCGTCGCCGTCTTGCCCGAGATGGAGCCGACGAACGCCAGATGGCCCCGGCCCGCCTCGACCATGGCGGGGGCGAGCAGCCGGGCCAGCATGGCCGGGGCACGGAGGTTGACCGCGAGGGCACGGTCGATCTGGTCCGGGGTGTAGTCGAGGAGTTCGCCGCTGGAGGGCAGCGCGGCGTTGGCGATGAGGATCTCGGTGCCGGCCGCCTCGCGGGCGAGGCGCGTGACATCGTCCGGGTCGGCCAGATCGGCGACGATTCCTCGTGCGTCGTACGCCTTCACCAGGGGGTCGAGCGCGTCGGGGCGGCGTCCCGTGAGGATCAACCGGGCGCCTCGGCGGGCGAGTTCGGCCGCAAGCGCGGCGCCGATACCGCCGGTGACACCGGTGAGCAGAACGGTTGATCCGGTGATGCGCATCTGGTTACCCTCCAGTTCTGTTCGTTCGAACGAACGATAAGGAGCGCAGGGTGGCCATGTCCACAACAGATTTCTCGGGACTCGTCGAGCACGCAAGAAAACTGAGGGACGGCCAGGCCACCTCGGTGGAACTCGTCCAGGCGTCGATCGAGCGCATCGAGGCGAGCCGGCCCACCCTCAACGCCTTCCGGCACGTACGGGCCGAGGCCGCGCTCGCGGAGGCGCAGGACGCCGACCGCCGGCTGGCGGCGGGGGAGCGGCTGCCGCTGCTCGGCGTGCCCATGGCCGTCAAGGACGACACCGATGTGGCGGGGCTGCCCACGCTGTTCGGCTGCCAGGGGGAGCTCGCGCCCGCCCGTGCCGACGGTGAGGTGGTACGCCGGCTGCGCGCGGCCGGCGCCGTCATCGTCGGCAAGACCAACTCCTGCGAGCTGGGCCAATGGGCGTTCACCGAGGGCCCCGCCTTCGGCGCCACCCGCAACCCCTGGTCCACGGACCACACCCCGGGCGGCTCCTCCGGCGGCTCGGCCGCCGCGGTCGCCGCGGGCCTCGTGCCCGCCGCCCTCGGCTCCGACGGCGCCGGCTCCATCCGCATCCCCGCCGCCTGGACCCATCTCGTCGGCATCAAACCGCAGCGCGGCCGCGTCTCGGTCCATCCGCACACCGACGCCTTCCAGGGCCTCACCGTCAACGGCCCGCTCGCCCGCACCGTCGCCGACGCCGCCCTGCTGCTCGACGTCGTCCAGGGCTCCCACCCGGAGGACCTGCACCGGCCGGACGCCATCGACGCCTCGGCCGCGGCCCGCCGCGAACCGGGCCGGCTGCGCATCGCCCTCGCCTGGCGGCCACCGCTCACGCTCACCGGCGCCAGGCCCCACCCCGACGTCCGCCGCGCCGTGACCCGGCTCGCCGAGGCCCTCGACCGCCTCGGCCACCATGTCGAGGAGGCCCGGCCCCGCTACGGGCTGATCGGCCTCGGCTTCGTCCCGCGCGGCACCACGGGCATCGCCGAGATCGCCGCCCTGCACCCCGAACCGGACCTGCTCGACCCGCGCACCCGCACCGCCCTGCGCAACGGCAGGCTGCTCGGCGGCCGGGTCGTACGGGCCGCCCGTGCCCGTGAGGCCCGCCAGCACAGCCGTATCGGCGCGCTGTTCGACTCGTACGACGTGCTGCTCACCCCGACCACCGCCGCGCCCCCGCCGCGCATCGGCACCTTCGACGGGCTCAGCGCCTGGCGGACCAACAAGGCCATGGCGGCGGTGTGCCCGTACGCCTGGCCCTGGAACGTCCTCGGCTGGCCCGGAGTGAACGTCCCCGCGGGCTTCACCGGCGACGGGCTGCCCGTCGGTGCGCAGCTGCTCGGCCCCGCGGGCGGGGAGGAGCGGCTCATCTCGCTGGCCGCCCAGCTGGAGGACGACCTCCGCTGGCACGAGCACCACCCCGACCCCCTGATCACCTGGGGTGCCCCGGTGGAACAATGACGCGCATGTCCAGCCAGACCAGCGCGTCCGCGGCGTCCGCCGCACCCTCCATACCCCCGACCCGCCAGCGGATCATCGGCGCCGTCCTGCGCATCATCGGCCAGGACGGCATCGCCGCCGTCACCAACCGGCGGATAGCCAAGGAGGCCGGGGTCTCGCTCGGTTCGGTCACCTACCACTTCGCCAGCCAGCACGAGCTGCTGCGTGAGGCGTTGTTGCACTTCGTCCGCGAGGAGACCAGGCGCTTCACCGACCTCGCGGACGCCGGCCAGGCCGAGGGCGTCGACATCGACGGCGCGGCCCTGCTCGCCGGACAGGTCGCGGACGGCACCGTCTTCGACAGCGAACACATCGCACCCTTCGAGCTGTACATCCAGGCGGGACGCGACGAGCGGCTCCGCGAGGCCGCCGCCGAGTGCTTCAGCGCCTACGACCGGCTCGCCGCGCAGATCCTCACCGCCCTCGGCGTTCCCGACGCCGACCGGCTCGCCGCCTCCACCGTCGCGCTGGTCACCGGGCTCCAGCTGCGCCGCCTGGCCACCGGCTCCCCGGCGCAGGACCTCACGGACGCACTGCTGCTGCTGGTGCGCGGCGCCGGCTGATCGCCCGTCATCGGGCCCATCACGTGGCGCGGGCACGGAACCGGCCGGCGCTTGCCCGCATCCTCCAGGTCGGATGTCGACCAAGGGCGAGGGGCGGGACGATGGGCGGGACGGCACGGCGGGCGAACGCGACGGCCACGGAGGGGAAGAGGGGAGCCGGCAGCGGCGGCGGACTCACCCGGCGCGGACTGCTCGGCGCCGGGATGGCCGCCGGCGCGGCCGCGACCGCCGCCGGAGTCTTCGCCTCCAGGGCACCCGCCGCCACCGCGGGCCGGGCTCCCGCCGCACCCCGCGCCGGCGACTGGACGGCCCTCGCACGCGGCCTCGACGGCACGCTCGTACGGCCCGGCAGCCGCGACTACGACACCGCGCGCACCCTCTTCAACCCCCGCTTCGATGGCGTACGGCCGGCCGGGATCGCGTACTGCGCACGGCCCGAGGACGTCCGCAGCTGCCTGGAGTTCGCCCGCCGGCACCAGGTCCCCGTCGCGGTACGCAGCGGCGGGCACTCGTACGCGGGCTGGTCGTCCGGGCCAGGACTGATCGTCGACGTACAGAAGATGGCGGCCGTCTCGCTCTCCGGGACCGGCGCGACGATCGGTGCCGGAGCCAAACTCATCGACGTCTACGACCGGCTGACGGCGCGGGGACGGACCGTGCCCGGCGGGTCCTGCCCGACGGTGGGGATATCGGGACTGGCACTCGGCGGCGGCGTCGGTGTCGTCAGCCGCGCCTACGGCCTGACGAGCGACAGCATCACCGGCGCCCGCATCGTCACCGCCGACGGCCGGATCCGTGACGTGGACGCCCGCCGGGAACCGGATCTGTTCTGGGCGCTGCGCGGCGGCGGGAACGCCCAGTTCGGCGTCGTCACCGAACTGCGGCTGCGCACCCACGCGGCACCGCAGTGCACGACCTTCTTCCTGAGCTGGCCCTGGTCCAGTGCCGCGGCCGTCGTCCGCGAATGGCAGCGCTGGGCCCCCACCGCCCCCGACGAGATCTGGGCCAACCTGCATCTGTCCGCACCCGTCGGAGGACGGCCGGGCTCGGTCCGGGTCGGCGGTCTGACGCTCGGGACCCGCGGGGACATCGAGAACCGTCTCGATCGCCTCGCCGACGCCGTCGGCGCGCCCGCCCGCTCCGTGTCCGTGCGCACGCGGCCCTACATGGACGCGATGAAGGTGATGGGCGGCGTATCGGGCCTCACCATCGCCCAGTCCCACCAGAAGGGCAGCCTGCCCGGCCGCACCCCGCAGGGCCGGGTGGCGCGCGAATCGTACGCGGCACGCTCGGACTTCTACACCCGGCGCATCCCGGCCGACGGGGTGCGGGCCCTGCTCGCCCGGGTGGAGAAGCTCGCGGCCCTCACCGGAGGCGGCGCGGGCAGTGTGGCCCTGGACGCCCTCGGCGGCGCGGTGGGCCGCGTCCGGCCGACGGACACGGCCTTCGTCCACCGCGACGCGCTGTTCCTGGCCCAGTACATCGTCTCCTGGCCCGACTCCGCCTCCGCGACCACCGTGGCCCGGCACCAGGCCTGGCTCGACGGTACGCACGGGGCGATGCGGCCCTGGGCGAGCGGCGAGGCGTACCAGAACTACACGGACCCCAAACTCCGCGACTGGCGCCGGGCGTACTACGGCGTGAACGCCGACCGCCTCGCGCGGGTGCGGGCGGCCTACGATCCCGGGCGCCTCTTCCGGCACCCGCAGTCGCTCTGACCATCGGCAGTCGGCCGCCTCGACGGACCTCCTCGGGTCCTCGTACGCGCCGGTCCTGCCCCGGTCGACGTGGAACCTGGTGAGGGTGGGGGTGTGGCCGAGGACAGGCCGAGCACATCTCGCATCCGGCCGCGATGCACGGCCCGAGGCTCGTGGAACCGGGGTGCGCCGGGCGGTGGTTCAGGCGCTGAGCCCGTGCGGGACGGCGCAGTCGGGCGCGGCGTCGACGGCGGGAACACTCATCGGCGCTCCCGCAGCCACCGGGTGAAGGCGGCAAGGCCCTCTTCCGGGTCGCGGCGGCCGATGCCGATGCGGAACCGGTCGGTGGGGGCGGGGGTGAGGTCCGAGCGGTAGATGCTCGCGGGCAGGAGCAGGACCCCGGCCTCCTCCACCAGCCTGGTGCAGAACTCCTCCACACCGTCCGGCCCGAGGTAGCGCGGGTACGCCACGCAGCCGCCGTCCGGTGCCCGCCAGTCGAAGTCGTCCGGGAACGCCGCGAAGAAGGCGTCGAAGGCGGGCAGGTTCCGGGCGATCAGTGCCCGGTTGCGGTCCAGGATCGCGTCCCGGGCCTTGAGCGCGATCCGGGCCAGGACCTCGCTGGGGGCCGCGTTGCAGATGGTGGTGTAGTGCTTGGCCCGCTCCAGCCGGCCGAGGAGGGCCCGGTCGCGGCAGGTGATCCAGCCGATCCGCAGGCCCGGCAGGCCCAGGGACTTCGAGGTCACGTTCAGCGACAGGGCGCGCTCGGACAGGTCGGCGGCCTGCGGCAGCGTACGGGCGGGGTCGCGTTCCAGCCCTCGGTAGACCTCGTCGCTGAACAGGTGGATGCCGCGCTCGTCGCACAGCGCGGCGAGTGCGGCGAAGTCGTCGGAGCCGATGACCTTGCCGGTGGGGTTGTTGGGGAAGTTGACCGACACGACCCGGGTGCTGGGCCGCAGCGCCGCCTTCACCCGGTCGAGATCCAGGGCCCAGTCGCGGTCGGCGTCGAGCGCGACGCCGGTGACGTCGCACAGGGCGAGCGGCACGGTCTCGGCCGCCTGGTAGTTCGGGGTCACCACGACCGCGTGGTCGCCGGGACCGAGCAGCACGTTCATCGCCAGGTACAGGGCCTCTTCGGCGCCGGCGAAGCAGAGCACGTCGGCGGCGTCCGCCCGCTCGTACGTACCGGCGATCACCTCGCGCAGGGCGGGATCGCCGAAGGTCTCGGTGTAGCCGAGCGGCAACCGCTCGAACGCGGCCCGGTCCTCGTCGTCGCCCAGCGCGAGCAGTTCGCCCAGCGTCATGGTCTGGACGTCGGAGGCGGTCAGGTGGTGGCGCGCGGTGAACTCCCAACGGGAGAAGTAGGTTTCCAGGCGGAAGTCGGGCAGCCGGGTCATGGATCTAGTCCTTCGTACGTGGTGCTCTGAGCTCGCGTGGTGCTCTGAGCTCGGCCAGCAGACCGTAGAGGGTGGACCGGGAGATCCGCAGGGCGCCCGCGACGACCGGCGTCGCACGGCGCACCGCGAAGACGCCGTCCTCGTCCAGCCGGCCGAGGAGCGCGAGACGGTCCTGGCGGGTGAGCCGCTCCACGGGGCGGCCGCACTCGCGTACGTACGCGCCGACGACGTGCTGGACGCGTTCGGTCCAGTCCTGCTCGAACAACGGCTCCGGGCGGGCCACGCTCGGTGCGCCGAAGGCGGACAGCACCGCCGCGGCCTGTTCCAGCGGCGTGCGGTCGAGGTTGACGCACAGCACCGCGGACGGCTGCCCGGCGGGGTCGCGCAGGACCGCGCTGACCGACGACAGCCGCCGCCCGTCCGCGAGCAGCTTCTCGTACGGCCCGAACACGTCGCGGGCGGACGGATCGAGCGCGTCCAGCTCGCCGAGGAGCGACGGGTCCCCGGGGCCCCGGGAGGTCAGCGGATTCCAGATCCCCAGGATCCGGTCGGTGCCGGGATCGTGCAGCACCACCTCGGCATACGGGCCCAGCAGCAGCGCCACGGCCTGGCACACCGGCGCCCACTGCCGCACACGAGGATCCGCGCCGTCCTCCACCTCACTCATGCGTGGACTGTACGTCCAAACTAGACAGAAAGTCCAACCATGTCGGCTCGTCATCGGATGAATGTGCTCCATGATTGCCGAACTTCCGGTTGCTTTACGGGAGTTGAACCCATTGACATCCGATGTATCGAGTCTCATTCTTCAGCGTGCGACAGGTAGGACGCCCTGTCGCGCACGCTCCCCCCACCACCGTCTCTGGAGCCGCCATGCCTGCCATGCGTGCCGTCAGTGCCGTTCCCCGGTCGGTCCTCCGATCCCTCAGAGGGCTGTCCCTCCTGCTGGGCGCCTTCCTGCTGGCCGTCACCGGAGCCGGCGTGAGTGCCGGGCCGGCCGCGGCCGCCGGGCCGGGGACGAACCACGCGGCGGACGATCCGTTCACGTCCTCCCGCACCAGCTGGTTCCGCAACGACAAGTTCGGGATGTTCATCCACTTCGGCGCCTACTCGCAGTACGAGGGCGAGTACACCCGCGCCGACGGGACCGTCTGCCGGAACGCCGAGTGGATCAAGCGTTCCTGTGGCATCCCCATGGCCGAGTACGAGGCCGCCGCACGGCAGTTCAACCCGTCCGCCTTCGACGCGAACGCGATCGTCACGGCGGCGAAGAACGCGGGACAGAAGTACATCGTGATCACGTCCAAGCACCACGACGGATACGCGATGTGGCCGACGAAGCAGAACGCGTGGAATCTGCGCGACCACTCGTCCTTCGACCCGGGCCGCGACCTCCTCGCCGAGCTGAAGACGGCCGCGGACGCGCAGGGCATCAAGCTCGGCTTCTACTACTCGATCTGGGACTGGCACGACCCGGACTTCCCCGACGCCGCCACCTTCCCGAAGTACCGCACCCGGATGTACGCGCAGCTCAAGGAGCTGATCGACGGCTACGACCCGGCGCTGCTCTGGTTCGACGGCGAATGGGACACCGACAACCCCGTCAACCGCTGGTCGCCGCAGGACGGCGCCGCGCTGGAGACGTACCTGCGCGGCCTCGACCCCCAGCTGATCATCAACAACCGGGTCGGCAAGCGGCGCGTCGTCGACGGCGACTACGGCACCCCCGAGCAGGAGATCCCCGGCGCGCCGGTCGACGGCCAGCTGTGGGAGAGCTGCATGACCCTCAACAACAGCTGGGGGTACGCGAAGCACGACAACAACTGGAAGACCGCCACCACCGTGGTGCAGCACCTGCTCGACATCTCCAGCCGCAGCGGCAACTACCTGCTCAACGTAGGCCCCGACAAGCTCGGCCGGATCCCCGCGCCGTCCCTCAACCGCCTCGGTGACGTCGGCCGGTGGCTGAACACCGCGGGCCAGGGCTCCGCCGTGTACGGCACGGGCGGCGCCACCGGACTCGTCGCCGACCCGGCATGGGGGGCGGTCGCCCGCAAGGGCCACGACAAGCTGTACGCGTCGGTGTTCACGCCCTCCTGGCCTGCCGCCGGGCAGGCCGTGCACCTCACCGCCAGGACACCGTTCACGGTCAACAGCGCCCGTGTGCTGAACAGTTCGCAGACCGTCACGGTCACCAAGGCGGGTGACGGCTTCGACATCAGGCCCTCCGGCGGGGCCACCGACGGCGCCGCCTCCGTCATCGAACTGTCCATCACCCCGCCCTCGCCCACCTCGCCGGGCACCGGCACCGGTCTGAAGGCGGAATCGTTCGCCAACACCACGTTCTCCGGCACTCCGGCCGTCACCGTCACCGACCCCACGGTCAACAAGGCGTACCGCTTCGACGGCTCCCCGGCCGCGGCCATCCCGGCCGACAACTTCGCCACCCGCTGGACGGGCTCCATCCAGCCCCGCTACGGCGAACCGCTCACCTTCACCACCGTCTCCGACGACACCGTCCGCCTCTGGGTCGACGGACAACTCGTCATCGACAACACCACTCCCCACTCACCTCAGGTGAACAAGGCCACGGTCACCGGCCTCCAGGCGGGACAGAAGTACGCGATCAAGGTCGAGCACACGGAGCAGGGCGGTGAGGCCCACATGAAGCTGCTCTGGTCCAGCCCCAGCATGGAACAGTCCGTCGTCCCCAGGTCCCAGCTCTACACCCCCTGACAGCCGTCCCGCCCCTCCGCCCCGCGACCACCCCGGCCGCGGGGCGGACGGGCTGCCCGGCGGGCGGCTGCCGCACCGCGCCCGCGGCAGGGCCGCCAACTTGCCCAGTAGGAGGCCGGTTTCACCGTCCGGCGCGTAGTACGCTGCGCGTAGTACACGCCGCGTAGCATCACGGGAAGCACCCCGGAAACCCGTCCACAGCCGGAGCAGCCATGCGCACCAACGACGCCCAGATGCTTGTCCTGTGTGTCCTGACCGACGGACCGCTGCACGGATACGCCATCAACGCGGCCATCGAGCGGGTCTCCGGCCGCCGCCTCGGTCCCGGGAGCCTCTATGGAGCGTTGGCCCGCCTGGAGGCGAAGCGGCTGGTGGAGCCCCTGGAGGGAGAGGACCGACGGCGCACGGTGCGTCTGACGCGCGCCGGGCGGGAACTTCTCGAGCGGGAGGCGCACTCCATGGCCCGTATGTCCGGGCGGGTGTTCGAGAGCGCCGTTCCGGATGAGATCGGTTACCTCGACCGAGTGGCCGCGACGGACGTGGGTCGTTCGTACAAGAGCGCCATGCTGGACGCGCTGGATGTCCGGCCTGGCGACACCGCACTCGATCTGGGCTGCGGACCGGGCACGGATCTCGCCGCCCTCGCCGGGGCGGTCACGCCGTCCGGGAGGGTGATCGGCGTCGATTCCAGCCAGGAGATGGTCGAGCGGGCGCGCGGGCGCACGGAGGGTCTCACCACCGTCGAGGTGCGGCTGGCCGATGTCCACGGGCTTCCCTTCGGCGACGGCAGTATCGACCGTGCCCGGACCGACCGCGTGCTCCAGCACGTGGCGGACCCGGCCGAGGTGCTCGCGGAGGCCCGGCGGGTGCTGCGTCCGGGCGGCCGACTCGTCATGGGGGAACCCGACTGGGATTCGCTGGTCATCGACTGTCCCGACATCGACGTGGCGCGTGCCTACGCCCACCACGTCACGGACGAGGTCGTACGCAACGGGGTCATCGGCCGTCAACTGGCCAGGCTGGCGCAGGACGCGGGGTTCGCCGTGCCGGCCGTCGTCCCTGTCACATCGGTCTTCCGTGATGTCCGGGCCGCGGATCAGGTGCTCGGCCTTCAGCGCAACACCGAGCGCGCCGTGGCCGCGGGCCACCTGTCCGCCCCGGCGTCGCAGGAGTGGCTCGACCACCTCGCCACGGGCCCGTTCTTCGCCGCGGTCACGCTGTACATCGTCGTCGCGGAAGTCACCTCGTAGTCCTGGGTGTTCGCGTCCCGGCGTGGGCCGACGCAGGTGCCCGATCGCCACGGCCACCCTGCCTTCGGCGGCATCGTTCTCGGTGATCTGGCGCTGCGCCCTCGCGTGTCTGCTCTGATTTCCGGACTCCGTTTCGTGGCCGCGCCGAGAGAGTCGGGTTCGCAGGCGGGGGCCGTGTGACGGATTCGCCTGTTCAGCGTGCGATTCCGCGATCACCGTCCGCGATGAAGACGTTGCCGGGAGAACCGAGTGGCGGGGCCCAATGCCGCGGATGAGACTGGATCAGTAGGCGCATCGAGCGCGGACGGGTTGCCGCAGTCGCGACTCTCCCTTCATTCGACTCCGAATTCCGAATTCCGAAGTGGCCGAGGAAGTCGGAACAGGAAGTGGTGGAGAGGGCTCGCATGCCTCGTCCGGCAATTTGTGTGAACTTGGAGGAGAGCGGGATGGCGCCATCCGAATTCATACGCTATACGCCCGAGGTCGAGACGATCGACCCGGACATCGACGATCTACTGGCGCCGATCATCGAATTCTGGGAGAAAAAGGGCCGGGAATCGCCGAAGGTCGAGGGCACGGGGAGGGCGGTCCGAGGCGCCCATCCGAAATCGTTCGGCCTCGCCAGAGCGGAGGTTTACATTCTGCACAACGTTCCCCCGGCGTATGCGCAGGGCATCTACGCCGAGCCGGGCCGGCACGGCGCCCTGCTGCGCTTCTCCAGCGCCGCCTCGCATCTGGGCGCGGACGCGCGACTCGGGACCGGCCTGGGGTGTGCGATCAAGATCTTCGATGTGCCGGGGGTCAAACTGGTCGAGGACGAGCCGGACTCGACGACCTTCGATCTCGTACTCAAGAACAACACGACGTTCATCGCCAATACCGCGAGGCACTACCTGTTGATCGAGGAGGTGGTCAACGACCTGCCTGAGTACGTGGCGCGAGGCAAGACAGGATTCAACGATCTGCTCGCGGACTTCCTCACGGGTAAAGGGAAACTGGAGCGGTCCGACTGGGCCTGGGATGAAATGTTCGCGTTCGTCCGGACGGCAACGCAGACTCCTGTGCGAAACCCCCTGCTGACCACATACACGACCATGGGCGCCGTACTCCACGGTGACTACATCGCCAAGGTGCGCATCGCGCCGGCCCCGCACAACGCCTCCCATGTGATCCACCACGAACTCGACGTCGAAAGCCGGCCGGACGTCTTCCAGCCCACGCTGGTGGACGAACTCCAGGCAGGCTCCTTCGACTTCGATCTGCAGGTCCAGCTGTGTACGGACCTCGACGCGATGCCGGTCAACGACCTGACCGTCGAGTGGCCGGAGGACCGGTCCCCCTTCGTCACCGTCGCCCGGGTGCGAATCCCGAGCCAGGACATCTCGGGGCCGGAGAACTTCGAGAGGAGCGACGCCCTGGCCTTCAACCAGTGGCGCGTCACCGCCGAGCACAGGCCGCTGGGCGAGATCATGCAGGTGCGGCAGATCTACAGCGCGTCGGCCAGGGTGCGTCGCGCGTACAACCACCAGCCCCAGGTCGAGCCGAAGAGCGCGGACGAGGTGCTGCCCTGACCTCGACTGACCTCGATCTGTAAGCCTCGGACAGTCAGCTTTCCCGGAGGGAAGCTCCAGAGTGCCGCGATCTCCGCAGTTCAAGTGCCGCGATCTCCGCAGTTCAGGGGCCCGATGACGGCTTCAGTCGCCGATCTTGTCCAGGAACTCGTCCAGCGCCTTGCCGACGCGCTCGAGCCGTCGCGTCTCCACGACCGTCAGATGCGGATTGGCGACGTACCAGCCCTCTGCCGTGATCTGGTGCTCGGCGATCCAGTCTTTCGCCGACGGGTCGTGAAGCCCCGGCCAGCCTTCCCAAGCGGTGAAGAGCATGTCCAGGTAGTTGGGAACCTTCGCCACGAAGTCGTCGATGTAGGTGTCCCATTCACCGTCGTACGCGGTGGCGAAGAGCATCTTCGTATCATTGTCCAGAAAGACGAAGCGCATGTCGTGGACGGTGCCGACCTTCTCCGCTCCGACGAAGTTGCCCTTCGCCAACCTCAGTACCGCGCGTAGCCGCTCGGCTCCGCCGGGCGCGAACGGAGCGATCAGGGTCAGCTCCGAGACCGTGCCCTGACGGCTGCCGACCCGGCCGGCGCTCACCATCTCAGATGGTGCCTGCGAGACGTCCGACTTCAGCTCCTGAATGACGTTCTCCAGCGCCGTCTTCGCCAGCTCCGGCGCGTCGGCGAACGCCTCCCGAATCTGCTGGGCCTTCTGCTCGACGGTCCCGTCGTCTTCAGATCCGGTCGCCGGCTGTGATTGCGGTGCCATGGCTGCCTTCTCCTCTCGGTCACCTGCGCCTCGTGCGCCCTGGCCATCCCTGGCTCGGCTACCTCCTCGGCACGGTTGGAGGGATCTGCGCGAGACGTATCAGGTCCCTGATTCCATGCTGATCAAAACCCCTGACCTACGTACCACGTGGTCCCATTGTCCCGCTGGAATTCGTGCGTCGCACCCGTTGACGGAGCCGCGCGAGATGAGTTCGTCTCCCGTTCGGGCGTGCCTTTCGAGCTCCGAACGAGGTCTACGCCAGCAGGCGAAGTGGCGAGCCTGCGGCCCAAGCTGCGATGTCTTCGACCGCATCCCGATAGAAGACCTCGTACAGGTCCCGGCTCACGTACCCGATGTGCGGGGTCACCACGGCGTTGGGTACGGAGCGCAGAGGATGGCCGGCGGGCAACGGTTCGCGGTCGAAGACGTCCAGTGCTGCCCCTGCGATCCATTTCTCGTCGAGAGCCCGCAAGAGGGCGGTCTCGTCCACCAAAGGCCCTCGTGACGTGTTGACCAGGATCGCTGTGGACTTCATCAGGCGCAGTTCACGCTCGCCGACCAGGCCGCGCGTCCGCTCGCTGAGCACGAGGTGAATGCTCAGGATGTCCGAGCGAGAGAACAGCTCTTCGCGCGCGACCCATGTCGCGCCCTTCGCCAGGGCTTCCTCCGGTTGGAGATTCTGGCTCCAGGCGATCGTGTTCATGCCGAAGGCCGCACCGATTTCCGCGACCCGGGCACCCAGTCGTCCCAAGCCCAGGATTCCCAGGGTGGCGCCGTTCAGACTCGTGCCCAGGCCCACTTGCCAGCCGCCGGCACGTACGGACGCCACCTGCTGCGGAATCAAACGTGCCGCGGAGAGTATGAGCCCCCACGTCAGTTCAACCGTCGGGTGTGCCAAGTACCCCGTGCCGCAGACGGTGATGTCCAACTCCCGGGCCGCGTCGACATCGATCGCCGCGTTGACGGGAGCGGTGGTGACGAGCAGTCTCAGCCGAGGCAGTCGGCCCAGCGTGGATGAGGAAAACGGCGTGCGCTCGCGCATCGCCACCACTGCGTCGTAGTCGACCAATGCCGCTACGGCGGCGTCCTCGTCGCCGAACGGCTCGTTGAAGACGTCTACTTGACTGTCCAGTGAATCCCAGTCAGCCAGACTCAGGGCAACATTCTGATAATCGTCCAGAATCGCGATCTTCATCGTTGGTTCCCGTCCAGACCGGGCAGGGCTTCTGCACGATCAGGGATGATCGTGGTGAAGCAGAGCCTGCCGTCCTGATCTTCGAGGCCCGGGGTCAGAGCTTCTGCGGCGCTCAGGGTGCGAGGTCCTCGATCGCCACGGGAAGGTGGCGCGGTCCGCGCAGCACCGCGTTGGCGCGGTAGGGCGGCGGGTCCTCGAGCAGCCGGGAGAAGGTGACCCGGCGGAAGAGTTCGGGCACAGCCAGGTGGAGTTCCATGCGAGCGAGCGGGGCGCCGAAGCAGTAGTGGATGCCGGTGTAGAAGCCCAGGTGTTCGTTGTCCTCGCGGTCGGGATCGAACCGGTCGGGGTTCTCGAAGCGCCGGGGGTCGCGGTTGGCCGCAGCGATCATGAGCCAGACCGGGGAGCCCTTGGGGATCGTGGTGCCGGCGACGTCGACGTCGGCCAGGGTGGTGGTCCACGGGACGAACTGGACCGGGGGCTCGTACCGCAGCACTTCCTCGATGAGAGGGACGGCCAGGTCCGGCTCCTTGTGGAAGCGATCGAGGACGCCGGGGTGGCGCAGCAGGGTGAGGGTCGTGTTGGTGATCGCGTTGACGGTGGTCTCGTGGCCGGCGACCAGGAGCAGCACCGCGGTCGCCTCCAGGTCTGACGGTGTCATCTCGGGGGCGAGCGCGCTGAGCATCCCGGGGCCGGGGTGGCGGCGTTTGGTCTCGATCAGGTCGGACAGGTAGGCGCCTATGTCCTGGCGTGCCCGCTGTGCTTTTTCCTTGCCGTTGCCGCCGGACTGGGGATCGACCGACGATGCCAGTGCGTCGGCCCAGCCGTGGAAGAGCGGTTCGTCCTCGCGTGGCACGCCGAGGACCTTGCAGATGGCGGTGACGGGAAGGGGGTAGGCGAAGTCGTCGACGATGTCGACCTGGTCCTTGCCTTCGAAGGCGTCGAGGAGTTCGGTGACGACCTTGGCCAGGTCTCCGCGCATGTCGTCGAGGAATCTGGGGCTGTGCGGGGGACCGAACGGCCGGTTGATGGTCTCGCGCAGGCGGTCGTGCACGGGTGGGTCGGTGAAGATGAAGCTGGGCGGCAGGCCGGTCTCCTCCGCCGGCTGTCCGGGACGGGCGTGGCCCGGCGGACGATGGCGTGTGTCGTTGCTCAGCCGCGGGTCGTTGGCCAGGTTGCGCACTTCGTAGTAGGTGCTGACCAGATAGGTGCCGTCGTCCTCCCGCAGGACCGGCGTCTTGCGCAACTCCGCGTAGAGCGGGTACGGATCGGCTCGATTGGCGTAGTCGGTGATCTGCGCGGAGATGCTGTCGGTCGTCATGGTGTCTCCTGAGGGGCTCCGGACGGCTCAGGGCCGGTGATCAGGCACGCGACGGAACGAACTCGACTCGCCGCCCCGGTCCGGCCGTCGACGCCGCCCTGCTCGGGCGGGAAGAGGGCCCCGGCCGCTGTCCGCTGCTCGCCCGTGGCGGGAAGAGTGCCCCGGCCGCTATCTGCTGCTCGCCCGTACACCGCGACGAACCGCCCCTCGGTGAGCGTCCCTTGCGTGACGACTAGCTGGTCGCCCGGCGAGTCGGACAGCGGGCGAGGGCCGCACGCAAGAATCACCGGCGGCGCAGGCCCCGCAGCCCTTGTGCTCGCTCCACACGATCTGTTGGCATGCCTCTCCTTCAGGATCGACTCCCTCGGGGTGGCCCGCAAGGCGGGAGCGGGGCTTCGCAAGCCGCCTCTCAGCCGCGGAGGGTCCGGTGATTCTCGCTGGTCAGGCATGGTTCTGACGGGTGAGGAGCTACCCCGGCAACGAGGTCGAGTTGCCGCGGGCGGCCGGCCCGGACCTGGCAAGGCGCGGAGGGTCGGTCGCAACCCTCGCCCATTGACCGGGCCACTCGACGCCGGGGCCATCACCCTCGACCACCACGTCCACTTCGTGCCGGAGGCGGGGGAGAAGGGGCACAGGGCGATCGATAGCCTGCTGGAGAGCTGAGGAGGAGATGCCTGGCGCGAACTGGCCAGATCCTCCCCAGGACCCGTCCTGAGCGGCCATCATCCGGGCCGATGCACGTAAACAGCGAGGTGAGAGGCCCTGTGTTCACGACCCGACCGACCCTCCAGGGCACCTTCGGCATGGTGTCCTCCACCCACTGGCTGGCCTCGCAGTGTGCGATGGCGGTACTGGAGGACGGCGGGAACGCCTTCGACGCCGCCGTAGCCGCGGGCTTCGTCCTGCACGTCGTCGAGCCGCACCTCAACGGCCCCGCCGGAGAGGTCCCGATCATCCTCGCCCCCGCGGGCGGCGAGGTGCGGGTGCTGTGCGGCCAGGGCCCCGCGCCCGCCGGCGCCACCATCGACCACTACCGGCGGCTCGGACTCGGTCTCGTCCCCGGCACCGGGCCGCTCGCCGCCGCCGTCCCCGGCGCCTTCGACGCCTGGATGGTGCTGCTGCGCGACCACGGCACCAGGACGCCCGCCGAGGTGCTGAAGTACGCCATCGGGTACGCGGAGGACGGGCACCCGCCGGTCGAGCGGGTCGGCGAGACAGTGGAGACGGTACGCGCGCTGTTCGAGACGGAGTGGACGACCTCCGCCGAGGTGTATCTGCCGGGCGGCCGGGCCCCGCGGCCCGGCGAACTGTTCCGCAACCCGGCCCTGGCCGCGACCTGGCGGCGGCTGATCGCGGAGGCCGGCGACGGCAGCAGGACCGAGCAGATCGAGCGGGCGCGGGCCGTCTGGCGCGAGGGCTTCATCGCCGAGGCACTGGTCCGCCGGTCCGCCGTGCCCACCATGGACACGAGCGGCACCCGGCACACCGGCACGCTCACCGCGGCCGATCTCGCGGGCTGGTCCGCCTCGTACGAGGCGCCGGCGACGTACGACTGGCGCGGCTGGACGCTGTGCAAGGCCGGCGGCTGGAGCCAGGGCCCGGCGTTCCTGCAGCAGTTGGCGCTGCTGCCGCCCGAACTGCCGGAGTACGGTTCCGCCGACTACGTGCACCTCCTCGTCGAGGGCTGCAAGCTCGCCATGGCGGACCGCGAGGCCTGGTACGGCGACGCCGCGGAGGTCCCGCTGGAGGCGCTGCTGTCGGAGCCGTACAACGCCGAGCGGCGGGGCCTGATCGGGGCGAAGGCCTCGTACGAGCTGCGGCCGGGAAGCCCCGGCGGACGCGCCCCCGTGCTCAGCGCGCACGCCCTCGGCGTCGCGGCGGGCGGGACGGGCTTGGACGCGATGGGCATCACCGGCGGACCGGCGGCGGGGGCCGGCGAGCCGACCGTCGCCAACGACGGCGCGACGCGCGGCGACACCTGCCATCTCGACGTGGTCGACCGGTGGGGCAACATGGTCGCGGCCACGCCCAGCGGCGGCTGGCTCCAGTCCAACCCGGTCGTGCCGGAGCTGGGCTTTCCGCTCGGCACGCGACTGCAGATGGCCTGGCTCGACCCGGGGCTGCCGAACTCGCTCACCCCGGGGCGCCGCCCCCGCACCACCCTCACCCCGTCCCTGGCGCTGCGCGACGGGAAGCCGGTGATGGCCTTCGGCACACCGGGCGGCGACCAGCAGGACCAGTGGCAGCTGCACTTCTTCCTGGCCGTCGCGCTGCGCGGCGAGGTCCGCGGCGGACTGGACCTGCAGGGCGCGATCGACGCGCCGAACTGGCACAACGACAGCTTCCCCGGCTCCTTCCACCCGCGCGGGATGCGTCCCGGATCCCTCACCGTGGAGTCCCGGACGGACCCCGAGGTCGTGGCGGAGCTGCGGCGGCGCGGCCATGACGTCACGGTCGGGGAGTCCTGGTCGGAGGGCCGGCTGTGCGCGGTCGCGCGGCACCCGGAAACCGGTGTGCTGTCGGCCGCGGCGAACCCGCGTGGCATGCAGGGTTATGCGGTGGGCCGCTGACCGGACACCTTGCGTTCGCCTTGTCTTGACCTGAGATCGGCCGGGTGTCCATCCGGTGGTCACCGGGCGGCAGCTGGGATGTCAGTGGGGCGTGCTTTGCTGGACGCATGACCGAAGAGCTTTTGTCCGGGACGACCGGAAACCCCTGGGAGTCCCGAATCCTCGCGCTGGTCGAGGAGGCGGTCCGCAAGGCGGCCGCCTCCGAGATCATGCCGCGATTCCGCCGGCTCGCCGCGCACGAGATCGTCGAGAAGAGCGGTCCGTACGACCTCGTGACGGTGGCCGACCGCAACGCCGAGGAGCATCTGACGGCGTCCCTCACGGCGCTGCTGCCCGGCTCGGTCGTGGTGGGTGAGGAAGCGGTCCACGCGGACCCGGCGGTGTACGGGGCGCTGCACGAGGACGCGCCCGTGTGGATCGTCGACCCCGTGGACGGCACGCGTCAGTTCGTGCACGGCGACCCCGGCTTCTGCACGCTCGTCGCGCTGGCCCGGCGCGGCGAGGTGCTCGCGTCGTGGACGTACGCCCCCGCGCTGGACGAGATGGCGACGGCGGTGCGCGGCCACGGCGCCCGGGTGGACGGCACGGAGATACGGTCGGGTTCGCCGGAGCCGGGCGCGGTCCTCGAAGTGGCCATGTCCCACCCGGACTTCACGACTCCCGAGGAGAAGCAGGCCCTCCTCGCGCTGCGCACCGACGGCGTCCACGCCCGCCCGTGCGGCTCCGCCGGCCTGGAGTACCTCGCGGTGGCACGCGGTGAACTCGATGCCGTCGCCTTCTCCTGGGAGAACGCGTGGGACCACGCGGCGGGCCTCCTCCTCGTCGCCGAAGCAGGCGGCACGGACCTGACCCTGACCGGCGACCGCTTCCGCATCACGGGCGGCAACGCCCTGCCGTTCACGGCGGGCAGGGACGCGGCCACGACACGGCGGATCCACGACCTCCTCGCCGCGGGCGCGCGGTAGCGGACAGGAGCGCAGAGCGGTAGGTCGGCTTCGGCGCGATGGCTCCGGTGGGACGGCTCCAGGGTGACGGCTCCGGTGGGACGCCTTCGGCGGATCGGCTCCGGTGGGGCGTGGGCCGTCGGGAAGTGAGCAGCGGCGCCTCGGTAGGGTCAGGTGCCATGACCACTCCGGAACCCACCATCCTCGCCACGTCCGGAGGGCACCGCGCCGGAGACCGCACAAGGGTGACCTTCGATTCGCTGGTGCACCACGCCGTCGAGCTCTCCGGGGTCCACGGCCGCCGGCCCCGCGTCATGTACGTGGGCACGGCCATCGGGGACGCCGAACACTTCAGCTCGCGGATGACCGAGGCTGCCCGCGTGGCGGGCTTCGACCTCACACCCCTCCACCTCTTCCCCATGCCGAACCTCGAGGACATCGAGGGCGCCGTCCTCGACCAGGACGTCGTCTGGGTCATGGGTGGCTCCGTGGCCAACCTGCTGGCGGTATGGCGCGTCCACGGACTCGACGCCGTCCTGCGCCGCGCCTGGCAGGCGGGAGTCGTGCTCAGCGGGGTCAGCGCGGGATCGATCTGCTGGTTCCGGGGCGGCACCACCGACTCCTTCGGACCCGAACTGCGCCCGCTGACCAACGCCCTCGGCTTCCTGCCCTACGGCAACGGGGTCCACTACGACTCCGACGCGGGCCGCCGTCCCCTGGTGCACCGGCTGGTCGCGGACGGCACCCTTCCGGACACACACTGCACCGACGACGGCGTGGGTCTCGTCTACCGCGGCACACAACTCGTCGAGGCTGTCACGGAAGCTCCGGGCAAGAGCGCCTACGTCGTCGTACGCGACGGCGACAGGGCCGCCGAGGAGCGCATCGAGCCCCGCAGGCTGCCCGCGCCGAGGTCCTGACCCGTCACCGCCCTAGCAAGAAGTCGAACCACGCGTAGTACTCTGCTTGAAGTGGTGTGAACACAGTGCTGCGTCTGGAGTGGTGTCGATGGTGAGGCGTAACGACCAGCGGCGGGCTGCCCTCGTCGACGCGGCGATCGAGGTGCTGGCCCGGGAAGGCGCGCGAGGCCTGACTTTCCGGGCCGTGGATGCCGAGGCCACCGTTCCCGCCGGCACGGCGTCCAATTACTTCGCCAGCCGAGACGACCTGTTGACTCAGGCCGGCGCCCGGGTTTACGAGCGGCTCCAGCCCGACGAGGCCACGATCGCCCGCCAGCAGGCGGCCGACCGCGACCGGGAGACCTACGCGGAACTGATGCGCGAGCTCGTCGGCCGCATCGCGTCCTTTCGCACCGGTTACCTCGCTCTGCTGGAGCTCCGCCTCGAGGCCACCCGCCGCCCCGAACTGCGCAAGGTCCTCACTGAGCGAGTCCGAGCCGACGTCGACGCCAACGTCGCCTATCACGAGGCTTCCGGCCTCCCTGGCGACGCCATGGCCGTCAAGCTGCTCATGCTGACGCTGAACTGGCTGATCGTTGAGCAGCTCACCCTGCCGGACGTCTTCACGGAGGCAGAGCGTGAACAGCTGGTGACGGCCGCGGTGGAGCGCATCGTGGCGGCGGACGAGACGACTCGGCCCCAGAAGTGACGTGGTGACCTGCCGGCCCTGGCGACGCCGGCACGCCGGCACTGCCAACCCGGTACGAGCAGCCCTCAGTCGTTCTTGCCGCTCTTGATGTACTCGACCTTGGCCGGTCCCTCGCCCGACAGCCGGTCCCCGTGCAGCCAACCGCACGCCTCGTAGAACGAGTTGGCCGCGGCATTGTCCGCGAAGCTCTCGAGCCGGATCGTCGAGTATCGGGCGAGGAGCGCCGCTTCCGCATGCCGCAGCAGGAGGCGGCCCAGCCCTCGACGCTGATGATCCGGGTCGATCATCATCAGGTCGATCGTGGGGCCTTCGAGGATGGTGAAGCCGATGATCCGGCCTTCCTGACCGACGAGGCAGTGCACTCCACCCCGCTCCAGGTGATTCTTCACGTGGGCGTCCGAAGCGCCGCTGCCGATGAACCAGTCAACTCCCTCGTCGCCGAGGAAGGAGCGGTAACAAGCGTCGATCGTGCGACGCGCGAGAGCCTGGAGATCCTCAAGATCTTCCCCGCTCGGGGACCGGATGATGGCGTGGTGCTGTTCTGTCGACACGGTGATTCCCACTCTGACGCTGTCGGTCGGGCGGCGAGGCGTTCCGGCGCTGTCCCGGGGCGGCGTGCCACCGTCCGCGTCCGCGTCACCTTGGCGCCGGGCGTCAGCGTAGCCGGGGACCGCCGCACGATGGGCAGCGGCTTCACGGGGCGTCCCTGCTCCGTTCGCCCCAGGTGTGCCGCCGGGGCCCGGCCGTGGCCCGCCCGGAACGGGAGTACGGGGCCGTGGCGTACCCCCGGTGCCGGTACGCGCGTACTCGCCCGGTGGTGGCCCGGCCGGAGGCAGGGCCGGCGCGGTCGCCATCGCTTCGACGAGCCGGCGAATCCCGTTGTCCGCGGGGCCCGTCGCCCGGTCATCCGCCCGGTCGTCCGTCGGGCCGCTCACCTGGTCGTTCATCGCCGCGGAGGCTACCGCCGACGGCGTTGTCCGCGCCGCCGAATATCCTGGGTTCCTTGGCCATCGGCAGACGAAGGAGTCCCAAGGTGCCGTCGATGCTCGATGCCGTCGTCGTGGGGGCGGGGCCCAACGGACTGACCGCCGCCGCGGAGTTGGCGCGCCGCGGATTCTCGGTCGCCGTGTTCGAGGCCCTGGACACCGTCGGCGGTGGCGCCAGGACCGAGGAGCTCACCCTCCCCGGTTTCCGGCACGACCCCTGCTCCGCGGTCCACCCGCTGGGCGTGGGCTCGCCCGCGTTCAAGGCCATGCCGCTCGGGCGGTACGGGCTGGAGTGGCTGCACCCGCCGCTCCCCATGGCCCACCCCTTCGACGACGGGACCGCCGCCGTTCTCTCCCGCTCCGTCGCGGAGACCGCCGCCTCCTTCGGGCCCCGCGACGCGGGGGCCTACCGCCGCCTCGTCGCCCCGTACCTCGGCAGATGGGACACCCTCGCCCGGGACTTCATGTCCCTGCCGAGCACCGCCCTGCCGCGCGACCCCGTCACCCTCGCCCGCTTCGGCCTCACCGGACTGCCGCCGTCCACCTGGCTGCTGCGCCGGTTCGGCGACGACCGCGCCCGCGCGCTGTTCGCCGGTCTCGTCGCCCATGTCATCGCCCCGCTGAGCGGTTTCGGCACCGGTGCCGTCGCACTCGTCTTCGCGCTCGCCGCACACGCGGGCGGCTGGCCGCTGCCGCGCGGCGGTTCGCAGTCGATCTCCGACGCCCTCGCCGCCTACGTACGGGACTGCGGCGGCACGATCCACACCGGCACCGAGATCAAGCGTCTCGACGACCTGCCGCCCGCCCGGGCCTATGTCTTCGACACCTCGCCCACCGCCCTCGCCCGGATCGCGGGCCTCGGCCGGGCCTACGACGGCTATCGCTACGGAGCCGCCGTCTTCAAGATCGACTACGCTCTGGACGGGCCCGTGCCGTGGACCGCCGAGGAGGCCCGTCGCGCCGGCACCGTCCAGATCGGGCCCAGCAGCCGTGAGATCGCCACCGCGCTCCGGCAGGCATCCGGGGGCCGCGTCCCCGGCACCCCCTTCCTGATCACCGCCCAGCCCAGCCTCGTCGACCCGTCCCGGGCACCCGAGGGCAAGCATGTCTTCTGGGTGTACGGCCACGTTCCGCACGCCTGGGAGGGCGACCTCACCGAGGCGATCGAGCGGCAGATCGAGCGCTTCGCCCCGGACTTCCGCGACCGTGTCCTGGCCCGCGCCACCGCGGGCCCGCCCGAACTGGCCGCGCGCAACGCCAACTACGTGGGCGGCGACATCGCCTGTGGCGCGGCCAGAGGCCTCCAGCTGCTGCTGCGCCCCAAGCTGTCCCTCTTCCCGTACGCGACCCCCCACCCGGCGGTCTTCCTGTGCTCCTCCGCGACCCCGCCGGGCCCGGGAGTGCACGGCATGTCCGGGCACAACGCGGCGAAGGCCGTGTGGCGGCACCTGCGCGCCCGGTGACGCATGTGCGCCCCGTGGCATCGAGGCGCTCGTGACCTGTGTGCGCCCGGTGACGTCGAGGCGCCCAGCGCCGCACGTGCGCCCGGTGACGTCGAGGCGCTCGTAACGTCTGTGCGCGCCCAGTGGCGCCCCTGGCCCACGCGCCCGCGCGGCATGATGGCCGTATGAGCACGCACCCCGCCATCACCCTCGTCCGCGGAGACATCACCGAGCAGCACGTCGACGCCGTCGTCAACGCCGCGAACTCGTCGCTGCTCGGTGGCGGAGGCGTCGACGGGGCGATCCACCGACGCGGCGGCCCGGAGATCCTCGCCGCATGCCGCAAGCTGCGCGCCTCGCACTACGGCAAGGGCCTCCCGACCGGCCGGGCGGTCGCCACGACCGCGGGGAGACTCCCGGCCCGATGGGTCATCCACACCGTCGGCCCGGTCCACTCGGAGTCCGAGGACCGCTCCGGCCTCCTCGCCTCCTGCTACCGCGCCTCGCTGGGCGTCGCCGACGAACTGGGCGCCGCCACGGTCGCCTTCCCCGCCGTCTCCACCGGCATCTACGGCTGGCCGATGGACGACGGCGCCCGCATCGCGATCGAGACCGTACGGACCACGGAGACATCGGTGGAGGAGGTCCGTTTCGTGCTCTTCGACGACACGGCCTACCAGGCGTTCGCCGCGCAGTTGAGGTGATCGCGCACCTGAGCTGATCGCGCCCGGGGCTTGCGCCCGCCCCGGCCACGCCGGGTCGATGTCGTTTTCTCGCCAGCGCAGCCCCCTGCGGTGGCCGATGCTTGAGCCATGCACACCGACACCGACACCGAGCGTTGCGTGAGGGCCGTCCAGTCCAAGGACGCCCGGTTCGACGGCTGGTTCTTCACCGCGGTGCTGACGACCCGGATCTACTGCCGGCCCAGCTGTCCCGCCGTGCCGCCCAAGGTCGAGAACATGACCTTCTACCCCAGCGCGGCGGCGTGCCAGCAGGCCGGTTTCCGGGCGTGCAAGCGGTGCCGCCCCGACACCAGCCCCGGCTCGCCGGAGTGGAACGTCCGCGCCGACGCCGTCGCCCGTGCCATGCGGCTGATCCAGGACGGGGTCGTCGACCGTGAAGGCGTGCCCGGGCTCGCCGCCCGGCTCGGCTACTCCACCCGGCAGATCGAGCGCCAGCTGCTCGCCGAGGTCGGTGCGGGCCCGCTCGCCCTCGCCCGCGCGCAGCGCGCCCAGACCGCGCGGCTGCTCATCGAGACCACCGCCCTGCCGATGGCCGACGTCGCCTTCGCCGCCGGCTTCTCCTCGATCCGGACCTTCAACGACACCGTCCGCGAGGTGTTCGCGCTCGCCCCGAGCGAGCTGCGCACCCGTGCCGCCGCCCGCCCGGCCCGCGGACACGGGCACGGACGAGGCTCCGGGCACGGACGAGGCCCTGGACACGCACGAAGCCCTGGACATGCACGAATCCATGGGCAAGGACACGAGCACGCCACGGAACCGGTCCCCGGCACGCCCGGCGTCCTCGCTCTGCGCCTGCCGTTCCGCGCGCCCCTCAACCCCGACAACCTCTTCGGGCACTTGGCGGCGACCGCGGTCCCCGGCGTGGAGGAGTGGCGCGACGGCGCCTACCGCCGCACCCTGACGCTTCCGCACGGCCACGGCATCGTCTCCCTGGCCCCGCGCCCGGACCACATCGCCTGCCGGCTGTCCCTCACCGACCACCGCGATCTGACCTTCGCCATCAGCGTCTGCCGCCGCATGCTCGACCTGGACGCCGACCCCGTCGCCGTCGACGACCAGCTCCGCGCCGATCCGCTGCTCGCGCCGCTCGTCGACAAGGGGCCGGGCAGGCGGGTGCCGCGTACCGTCGACGCCGCCGAGTTCGCCGTACGGGCCGTCCTCGGCCAGCAGGTGTCGACCGCAGCGGCCCGCACGCACGCCGCCCGGCTGGTCACCGCCCACGGCACTCCCGTCCATGACGCCGAGGGCGGCCTCACCCATCTCTTCCCGACCCCCGAGGCGCTCGCAGGCCTCGACCCGGAGACACTCGCCTTCCCGCGCAGCCGGCGCACCACCCTCACCACCCTGTTCGGGGCCCTCGCCGACGGCACCCTGCGGCTCGGTCCCGACAGCGACTGGAACGAGGCCCGCGCGCAGCTCTCCGCACTGCCCGGATTCGGTCCCTGGACCGTCGAGGCCATCGCGATGCGCGGCCTGGGGGACCCCGACGCCTTCCTGCCCACCGACCTCGGCATCCGGCGCGCCGCGGCCGACCTCGGCCTGCCGTCGACCCCGGCGGCGCTCACCGCCCGCGCCGCGGCCTGGCGGCCCTGGCGTGCCTACGCGGTCCAGTACCTCTGGGCCACCGGCGACCACCCCATCAACCGACTCCCCGTCTGAGGAAGCACCATGAGCCGCACCCACACCGTCGTCGACAGTCCGTACGGTCCGCTCACCCTCGTCGCCACGGACTCCGTCCTGAGCGGCCTCTACATGACCGGGCAGCGCCACCGCCCCGCCGAGGAGCTCTTCGGCGACCCCGACCCGCGACCCTTCGGCGCGACGATCCACCAGCTCGACGCCTACTTCGCGGGTGAGCTGAAGGACTTCGACCTGCCGCTGCACCTCGCGGGCACCCCGTTCCAGCGCAGCGTCTGGGAGCAGCTGTGCCTGATCCCGTACGGCGAGACCCGTACGTACGGCGAACTCGCCGACGCCCTCGGCAACCCCGGCGCCTCGCGTGCGGTCGGCCTGGCCAACGGCAAGAACCCGATCGGCATCATCGTCCCCTGCCACCGGGTCATCGGCTCCAGCGGCAGCCTGACCGGCTACGGCGGCGGCCTCGACCGCAAGCAGCGGCTGCTGGCCTTCGAGAAGGGCGCCCCGGAGGACGCGCTGTTCCCGGCGTTCTAGGCCCGTACGTCCAGGGCTCGCGCTCGTCCAGGGCTCCCGTACGTCCTACGTATCCTGGGTGCCGTCCGCGATGCGCTCCAGCAGCGCCGGCAGTGCCGTGCCGATCGGCTCGCGGATGATCTCGGCCGCGAGTTCGTCGTACGGCGTCGGCTCGGCATTCACGACGATCAGCCGGGCGCCGTTGTCCGATGCGCTCCCGGCGAGCGAGGCGGCGGGCTGCACCTGCAGGCTGGAACCGACCGCGATGAAGACCTCGCAGGCCTTGGCGATGCCCATGGCCTCACTCAGCACGACCGGGTCGAGCCGCTGTCCGAACATCACCGTCGCCGACTTGAGGATCCCGCCGCAGACCTGGCACGGCGGGTCCTCCTCACCGTCGGCGACGCGCACGAGCGCTTCCTCCATGGCGGAGCGGGCGTGGCAGCGCGTGCACTCCACCCGGCGTGCGGTGCCGTGGAGTTCGAGGACCTTGCGGTCGGGCATCCCGGCGAGCTGGTGCAGCCCGTCGACGTTCTGCGTGATCACCCGCACCGCCACACCGTTCCGCCCGCGCTCCAGTTCGGCGACCGCCCGGTGTGCCGCGTTGGGCTCCGCACGCAGCGTCGGCGCGTCCCGCCGCATCCGCCAGGCGCGGCGGCGGATGTCGGGGTCGGCCATGTAGTAGTCGTAGGTGACCAGCTTCTCGGCCTCCGGGTCACGCCGCCACAGGCCGTTGGGCCCGCGGTAGTCGGGAATGCCGGAGTCGGTGGAGATACCGGCGCCGCTGAGGATCGCGACGAGAGTCATGCCGCGAGCGTACGCAGCGACGCCACGGCGCGGCGAGCGGATAATCCCGCACCTGTGCGCATGACGGCCACGGTTCGCAGCTGCCCCTCGCCCCCTGCGACCCCTGCCCCCAGGGAGGTCGGGATCCGGCCCGACCTTCCTTCACCGCCCCGGGCGTCCGTCGACCAGCTCGACCGGGCCCGTGCCGGAATCGAGCGCGTCCAGCGCGGCGAGGACGCGATTGCCCAGTGTGCCGAGCAGATAGGTCGTGATCTCCTCGGGCGACACCAGCTTCCAGGAGATCAGCTCCTCCTCCTGGAGCCGGATCGCCGAGAACCGCTCCCCGCTCAGCACGCCGCCGTCGTAGACGTACGCGACGATCGGCGGCCGGTCCTGCCCCCGTACCCAGTCCATCGCGAGCAGCCGCCCCGGTTCGACGTCCAGCCCGATCTCCTCCAGCGTCTCCCGCCGGGCGGCCTCGCGGGGCGTCTCTCCGGCGTCGGACTCGACCGTGCCGCCCGGAAGCGCCCATCCCGCACGGTAGTTGGGCTCGACGAGCAGCACCCGGCCCTCGCCGTCCCGGAAGAGGGTGGCGGCCCCGGCGAGTACCCGGGGGAGCGACGCGATGTACGCGGAGTATTCGTTGGTGGTCACGCCCGCAGCGTAGTGGGCCGGGCACATCGGGCACCCGGCCGTCGTCCCGGTCAGGAGCGGTGGCGGGAGGGGTGGCGGGAGGGGTCTTCCGTCCATGCACCCGCGCCGGCCGGTGCCGCGGCGGCCAAACGTGCGGTCCGGTTGGCCAGTTCGCCGATCCGTGCGCCGTCGAAGCCGAACACCGCGCTGCGCACCCGGTCCTCCAGCGGCCGGGTCCACTGCGGCGGAATGCGGGAGGCGCCGCACAGCACCCCGGCGACCGAACCGGCCGTCGCCCCGTTGGAGTCGGTGTCCAGGCCGCCGCGCACGGTCAGCGTGATCGTGGACGTGAAGTCCCCCGCCCCGTACAGCAGTCCGGCCGTGATGACACCGGCGTTCGGAACGGCGTGGATCCAGCCGAGGCGGCCGGTCTCCCGCTCCAGCTCGGTGAGCGTGTCGGACCAGGGGAGGCCCGCGTCGTACAGGGCCGTCGCACGGCGGACGGTACGGGCGAGCCTGCAGCTCGCCGGCACGCGGGCGAGGGCGGTCTCGACGGCCTCGCGGGCCGTCGCCGCCGTGAAGGCCGCGGCGATCATCGCCGCCGCCCACATCGCCCCGTACACCCCGTTGCCGGTGTGGGACAGCACCGCGTCCCGGCGGGCGAGGGAGGCCGCGCGGGCCGGATCGCCCGGGCAGGTCCAGCCGAAGATGTCCGCACGGATCAGCGCGCCGATCCACTCCTGGTGGGGATTGTCGTACGTGGCGGTGAGCGGCGGCTTCAGCCCGGCCGTGAGGTTGCGGTACGCCGCCCGCTCGGCCGTGAAGGTCTGCAGGTACGGCAGCCTCAGCAGCCACAGCTCGCCGACCTGCTCGGTCGTGAAGGAGAAGCCGTGGGTCTCCAGCAGATGGAGGCCGAGGATCGCGTAGTCGACGTCGTCGTCGCGGCAGCTGCCGTGGATCCGGCCGCGGACGCAACTGCGCCACTCCGGGCGCAGCTCGAAGTCCGCCGCCGCACCCGGGGGCGGCTCGGGGAGATAGTCGGTGAGCGGGAGCGCGCCGGTGAGCCGCAGATAGCGGTCGATGCGGTCACGGGTCCAGTAGTCACCGCGCTCGACGGGCTTCCCGAGCATGTTGCCGGCGATCCTGCCCAGCCAGCCGCCGAGGATCCGCTCGGCGGTGCGGGGGCCCTGGAGGGTGCCTGGAGGCGTCATGACTCGGGTGTACCCCGTACCCGCTCATCGATCGCGCCCGGACAGCAGCGGCTGATATAGGACAGATCCCGTCCGCTTTCCAATCGGTGCTGGTGCGGATAGGGTCGTCGCGGCGCGACTGCCTGTTCGAAAGCAAGGGAAACAGAAGGTGACGGACGGAGCAGTTACCGCCGCGCACGTGCTCGTGGCGGCGGACAAGTTCAAGGGCTCGCTCACGGCTGTACAGGTCGCGGAGCGGGTGACGGCCGGGCTGCGGCGGGTCGTCCCGGAGCTTGCCGTGGAGACCCTGCCGGTCGCCGACGGCGGCGACGGCACGGTCGCGGCGGCCGTGGCGGCCGGGTTCGAGCGGCGTGAGGTGCCGGTGACCGGGCCGCTCGGTGAGTCCGTGACGGCGGCGTACGCGCTGCGGGGTACCACCGCCGTGGTGGAGATGGCCGAGGCGTCCGGACTGCAGCACCTTCCCGACGGCGTGTTCGCGCCACTCACGGCGACGACGTACGGCTCCGGCGAGCTGCTGCGCGCCGCTCTCGACGCGGGAGCACGGACGATCGTCTTCGGCGTCGGCGGAAGCGCGACGACGGACGGCGGGGCCGGGATGCTGGCCGCGCTGGGCGCGCGCTTCCTGGATGCGGACGGGCGGCCCGTCGGCCCCGGCGGCGGTGCGCTGGCAGACCTGGCGACTGCCGACCTGTCCGGCCTGGACGCCCGTTTCAAGGACGTCGAACTGGTTCTCGCCAGCGACGTCGACAATCCGCTGACCGGCCCGAAGGGCGCGCCTGCCGTCTTCGGGCCGCAGAAGGGCGCCTCGCCCGAGGACGTCGCCACGCTCGACGCGGCGCTCGCCCACTACGCGTCGGTCCTCGGCCCCGAGCAGGCCGGGCAGCCCGGCGCCGGAGCCGCGGGCGGTATCGGTTACGGAGCGCTGGTCGCGCTCGGCGCGAGCTTCCGGCCCGGCATCGAGGTGATGCTCGACATCCTCGGCTTCGCCCCGGCGCTGTCCCGGGCCACCCTCGTCATCACCGGCGAGGGCTCGCTCGACGAGCAGACGCTGCACGGCAAGGCACCGGCGGGCGTCGCCGCGGCGGCCCGCGCGCAGGGCATCGAGGTCGTCGCGGTGTGCGGCCGCCTCGCGCTCCCGCCGACGGCACTCGCCGCCGCCGGCATCCGCCGTGCCTACGCGCTCCTCGACCTGGAGCCCGACCCGGCCACCTGCATGGCCCAGGCGGGCCCTCTGCTCGAGCGCGCGGCGGAGTCGATCGCCCGGGACTTCCTCTCCTGATCACGCCCGGCGGCCCGGCCCGGGTCCGCTCGGATCCGGGCCGCGGACCACAGGTGGGCCCGGGGCACGTCCCCGGCCTGCTCCGCGGATCGGCCTGAGCCGGCCGACGGGCCGCCCCTGGCCCGGTCCGCGCACGCGGCGGAGTGGATTCCCCCGAATGGCCGAAAGAAGGCCCTGCCGCAACCGGGCTGTTCCAACGCCCTGTACCGCCTCCCCGGTGCTCCTTAGCATGTGCGTCCTACCCGACCAGATTTCCCGTTGACGTGAATGAGGACTGGATGCAGCGCGAGTCGTGGAGCCCGGACGCCATCGACACCAAGGTGCCGAGCGTGGCGCGAATGTACGACTACTTCCTGGGGGGCGACGACAACTACCAGTCCGACCGCGACGCCTGCGCCCAGTTGTTGCAGCAGGTTCCCAGCACCAAGGTGCTGGCGGTCAACAACCGTCGCTTCCTGCAGCGCGTCGTCCGAACGCTGGCCGCCGACTACGGAATACGCCAGTTCGTCGACCACGGCTCAGGGCTGCCGACCCAGGACAACGTCCACCAGGTCGCCCAGGCCGTCGACCCGGCGTCGCGGGTCGTCTACGTGGACAGCGACCCCATCGTGCTCGCACACGGCCGCGCGCTGCTGGAGGAGAACGACCGCACCGCGGTCATCCAGGCCGACATGCGGGACACCGAGGGCATCTTCGGCCACGAGGAGACGACACGGCTGATCGACTTCAGCCGGCCGGTCGCCGCGCTCTTCGTGTCGGTGCTGCACTGCATTCCGGACGAGGACGATCCGGCCGGGCTCGTCCGCCAGGTCGCCGAACGTCTTGCTCCCGGCAGCTTCATGGTGGTCTGTCAGCTGGTCAGTGACCGGCCCGAGATCCGCAAGTTCGTCACGGACTTCATGGCGGAGGCCACCGGGGGCCACTGGGGCCGGGTCCGCGAGGAGCACGACGTGACGGAGTTCTTCCGGGGCGCGGGCCTGGAGGTGCTGGAGCCGGGTCTGGTGGAGGTGTCCACCTGGCGGCCCGACACCGACCTCGCCCCCGTCCAGCAGACCGACGAATGGATCGAGTGGGGCGGCGTGGGCCGCGTCGTCTGAGCGCTCTGCTCGCCACCGTACGCACCGCGGCCCCCGGACGTCTCTCCCGCCCGGGGGCCGCGGCGTTGCTGCGGAACAATCCCGGGGGACGGACCGGCCGGCGGCTCCCAGGGGCCTCGGAGAGGCTCGGAGCGGGGACACGAGTCTCCGGAGAGGCCGGAGCCGGAATGACGTCTCCGAGAGGCTCAGAGGCGGGACAGGCGCTCCTGTATGAGGTCCAGTGACTGCCTCGGCGTGAGGGCGCAGGCACCGAGCCGGTCCATCATGTCGCGGTACTGCTCGACGACCTGTGGCTTCTGGCTGAAGGTGCTGTCGGTCAGATGCTCGATGTAGACGGCGTCCTTCAGGTCGCTCAGCGCGAAGCGCAGATACGTCACCCCCGTACCGACGCCGACCGATGCCGTCAGGTCCAGCGGGGCGATCTGCAGGGTGATCCGGGGCAGTTGCATCATCGCGGCGAGATGCTCCAGCTGACCGCGCATCACCTGCGGACCGCCGACCGTACGCATGAGCACGGACTCGTCGATCACGGCCCACAGGCGCGGACCGTCGGGCTGGTCCAGCTGACGCTGCCGTTCCTGCCGGAGATCGACGCGACGCTGCACGTCGTGGGTGTACAGGCGGGCGGGCCCGGACTGGATCACCGCGCGGGCGTACGCGGAGGTCTGCAACAGGCCCGGCACGTAGAACGGTTCGTACGTACGGATGGTCGCCGCCGCCCCCTCCAGCGCGACCAGCGGCGCGAAGAAGTCGGACAGGACGTCGCTGAAGGTGCGCCACCAGTCGCTGCGGCGGGACTGCTCCACCAGCCGCAGGAACTCCGCGACGCGTTCCTCCCCGTCCACGCCGTAGAGACCCAGCAGGGCGAGGGCGTCGGCGGGCTTGCAGCCGTGCCGGCCCAGCTCGATCCGGCTGGTCTTGGACCGTGAGAAGCCGAGCCGGACGTCGACGGCCGAGGGGTCGAGCCCGGCGGCGGCGCGGAGTTCGCGCAGCTTGCCGCCCAGGATCACCTTCAGGGCGGTCGGGTTGCTCTCGACCGCCCCCAAGGGCCCGGCGAACAACGACGGGCCCGGTTCTACTGCAGCCATCGCGCGCTCCTGCGGACTATTGAGAAGACGACGACACTATCCCGTACATCTATAGGTGAGCCATGGGGAAATGGTCGACGCGGGAGCAGTTTTCAGCCAATCACGCCGTCGAAATCGCCATCGCGGGCACCCGCGACGAAGGCCTCCACCTCGTCGCGTGTGTAGACGAGGGCAGGTCCCTGCGGATCGCGGGAGTTGCGCACGGCCACCTGTCCGTCCGGGAGTGCCGCCAGTTCCACGCAGTTACCCGTGGCGTTGCTGTGACTGCTCTTGATCCAATTCGCCGAGTTCAACGCGTCCGCCCGCATGCCGTTGGAGAACTCCATGCCCACCAACCTCTCTGTGTTCGCACGTTCGTTCGCTCCGGATCTGGTCAATGCAATC
Source organism: Streptomyces sp. NPDC091376 (assembly GCF_044757085.1). Lineage (NCBI taxonomy): Bacteria > Bacillati > Actinomycetota > Actinomycetes > Kitasatosporales > Streptomycetaceae > Streptomyces > Streptomyces sp. NPDC091376. Next base: position 114,669 of record NZ_JBIVUF010000014.1, read on the forward strand.
CCAGATGCAATTGCATTTCCGAGGCCGACTCGACAATACTCGTTCACCACCGGCTGCCGCAGCGTCGAACACCCAGGCCTGCAGGGGGACATGAACAGTGACAACTCACATGTCAACCATCTCGACCACGAAGGCCGGGCACGGTAGTCGGCGCGCGTCAGCGCAGTTCGGCCCGAAACCGTCGCCCGGTGGTTCTGGTGCGACATGGCAGGACAACGCCCTGGACGGGTTGCCCGCCCTCGGCGGGTTCGCCGCGTGCGGACTGGACGGCACCCTTCTCAACGCCCGCCAGGCGCGGCGGTTCGTCGCCCTCACGCTGAACGGCTGGGAGCTGGAGCCGCTCATCCCGGACATGTCGCTGATCGTCAGCGAACTCGTCACCAACGCCGTCCGGCACGCGCTCGCCCCTGATCCGCAGGGGGCCGCCACGGAGTACCCCCTCTGGCTGGGCCTCGTCCGCGAACCCGGACACCTCGTCTGCTCGGTCGCCGACCCGAGCCCCGAGCCGCCGCGTCCACGCACCGCCGAAGCCTCCGCTCCGGACGGCCGCGGCCTGGACCTGATCGACGCGCTGAGCGAGAGCTGGTCCTGGTCGCCGACGGAGCCACGCGGCAAGACGGTGTGGGCGAGCCTGGCGGTCCCGGGCCAGGACTGAGCCAGGCCGCGTGCCGCGCACCGCCGGCACCGACAGGAGCCGCCCCCGTCGCGTACGCACCGGCGCGACACCCCTGCACCAGGTTCCCCGCGTGCCGCGCTCCCGCGCACGACGTTCCGCGCCTGCCGCGCTCCCGCCCGCGGCGTCTCCGCGCTCCGGCGTACCAGGTTCCCCGCGTGCCGCGCTCCCGCCCGCCGCGCTCCCGCGCACGACGTCCGCGCCCGCCGCGCTCCCGCGCACGACGTCCGCGCCCGCCGCGCTCCCGCGCGCGGCGCTCCACACCGCCGCCCTCCCGAGGCGCAGCCACCGCGCGCCCGCCCGCTCACCTGCCGCCGTCCCCGGACTACCCCGGCCTACCCCGGACCCGCGAACGCCCGCCCGCGCGAGCACGGCACGACGAAGGGCCCGGGTGCCATGCACCCGGGCCCTTCGAGGTGGTTCTGACCGCGCTGCGAAGCCGCTACGGAAGCTGCGCCGAGGCCCGTGCCTCGCGACGGTTGTCGCGGAAGGTGTTCACCCGCCGTGCCGTCGCGAAGAGCGGGATCGTCGCCGCCAGCACGATCTGCAGGGCGCAGCCGGTCTGGAGCAGCAGCTGGCCGCCCGGGGCGTCGAAGGCCCAGGCCGCCAGCAGGCCCATCGCGGCCACGATCCAGCTCAGCATCGCCACCGCGAGGACACCCCGCGGCTTCGGGTACTCGACCCGGCTCACCATGAGCCAGGCCGTACCGATGATCGCGAGCAGCGTCGGGATGAACGGCAGCTCGAGCAGCACGATCGAGACGACCGTCAGCGCGCCGAAGGGGCTCGGCATGCCCTGGAACATGCCGTCCTTCATCGTCACGCACGAGAAGCGCGCAAGCCTGAGCACCACCGCGAGGAGCACCACGATCGCGGCCACCGCCGAGACCTTCTGCTGCAGGTCCGCGCCGGGAGTGACCATGCCGTACACGAGTACGAAGTAGGCCGGGGCCAGTCCGAAGCTGATCAGGTCGGAGAGGTTGTCGAGCTCGGCGCCCATCGGGGACGAGCGCAGCTTGCGGGCCACGATGCCGTCGAACAGGTCGAAGATCGCCGCGGCCAGCATCAGGATCACGGCGGTGGCGGCGCTGTTGCGCGCCATGCCGGTCTCGGCGCTGCCCGTGAGGTGCGGGATCAGGATTCCGGTGGTGGTGAAGTACACCGCCATGAATCCGCACGTCGCGTTACCGAGAGTGAGGGTGTCCGCTATCGACAGCCGCAGCGAGAGGGGCATCTCCTCCGCTTCGTCCGCGGCCCCGGACCCGGGCTCGGTCCCTTCGACCCAGCCCGCCTGTGTCTCGGGATCAATCACGGTCAATGCGAGTCACCCCCGCGGTCGTGGCCTGGCCGACCTCGACTGCGACCTCGACACCCGCCGGGAGGTAGATGTCGACGCGCGAGCCGAAGCGGATCAGGCCGATGCGCTCACCCTGCTCCACCTTGGTCCCCTGCGGGATGTACGGAACGATGCGGCGGGCCACGGCGCCGGCGATCTGGACCATCTCGATGTCACCGAGTTCGGTGTCGAAGTGCCAGACAACGCGCTCGTTGTTCTCGCTCTCCTTGTTGAACGCCGGGACGAACCCGCCGGGCACGTGCTCGACGGACGTCACCGTGCCCGCGAGCGGGGCGCGGTTGACGTGGACATTCAGCGGGCTCATGAAGATCGCGACGCGGGTGCGCCCGTCCTTCCACGGCATGATGCTCTGCACCACACCGTCGGCCGGGGAGATGACCCGGCCCTGGGTGATCTCGCGCTCGGGGTCGCGGAAGAACCACAGCATGCCCGCCGCGAGAGCGGTGGTGGGCACGGCGATGGCCGCGGCACGCTTCGACCGGCGCGCACGCGCCAGGCTGAGCGCCGCGGTCGCGACGGTCGGCAGAAGCCACGGCGATGCTCCGCGCGCGAGGCGGACGCGGCCGCGAGGTGCAGAGGTTTGGCTGTGGGGCATGGATGACCTTCGTAGCGGATGATGCCGCGCTGGCAACAAAGGGGACGGCGGCTTTTTGGCGATGCTATCGGTTGCGGGCCGCAACTGGGCAAGCCAGAAGCCGAGTCGGTCGGCCGGAAGCCTTCACCAAAGGCTGCCGGAGTGTGATCTAGTTCGCGCCCGAACCGGCCGAACCGACTCAAAAGCCTCATTCAGCCCTGGAACCGGTACTCCTCGAGGAGCCGGCGACCAATGATCATTTTCTGGATCTCGGCGGTACCTTCGCCGATCAGCAGCATCGGGGCCTCGCGGTAGAGACGCTCGATCTCGTACTCCTTGGAGAAGCCGTAACCGCCGTGGATCCGGAAGGCGTCCTCGACGACTTCCTTGCAGTATTCGGAGGCGAGGTACTTCGCCATCCCTGCCTCCAGGTCGTTTCGCTCCCCGGAGTCCTTTTTGCGTGCCGCGTTGACCATCATCGCATGGGCGGCCTCGACCTTGGTAGCCATCTCCGCGAGCTTGAACTGAATGGCCTGGTGCTGTGCGATCGGCTTTCCGAAGGTGTGACGCTGCTGGGCATAGGAGACGCCCAGCTCGAAGGCACGCTGAGCGACGCCGCAGCCACGTGCCGCCACGTTCACCCGTCCGACTTCCACTCCGTCCATCATTTGGTAAAACCCTCGGCCCGTGGTGCCGCCGAGGACCCGATTGGCCGGAATGCGCAGTCCGTCCATGATGAGCTCGGTCGTGTCGACGCCCTTGTAGCCCATCTTGTCGATCTTCCCGGGAATGGTGAGGCCCGGGCGCACCTCTCCGAATCCCGGCTCCTTCTCGACCAGGAACGTCGTCATCGACTTGTGCGGGGCGGTGCCCTCGGGGTGTCCTTCGTCACTTCGGACGAGAACAGCCACGAGCGTCGACGTGCCGCCGTTCGTCAGCCACATCTTCTGGCCGTTCAGGACGTACTCGTCACCGTCCTTCACCGCCTTCGACGTGATCGCCGACACGTCCGAACCGAGCGCCGGCTCCGACATCGAGAACGCGCCGCGCACCTCGCCGGCCGCCATCCGGGGCAGGAAGTGGTCCTTCTGCTCCTGGGTGCCGTGCTGCTTGAGCATGTACGCCACGATGAAGTGCGTGTTGATGATGCCCGAGACGGACATCCAGCCCCGGGCGATCTCCTCGACGCACAGCGCGTACGTGAGGAGGGACTCGCCCAGGCCCCCGTACTCCTCCGGAATCATCAGGCCGAAGAGCCCGAGTTCCTTCAGTCCGTCGACGATCTGCTGCGGGTACTCGTCGCGGTGCTCCAGCCCGGTGGCGACCGGGATGATCTCCTTGTCGACGAAGTCCCGGACGGTCGAGAGGATCTCCTGCTGGACGTCGGTCAGACCAGCGGTCTGGGCGAGTCGGGCCATGACTACTTCTCCGCCTTCTTCGAGGGCTCGATCAGCTCGGGCCGGCCGGGCTGCTCGCCGCCGCGCTCCTTGATGTACGTCTCGGTGGGCACCATCACCTTGCGGCGGAACACGCACACCAGGGTGCCGTCCTGCTTGTAGCCCTTCGTCTCGACGTAGACGATGCCGCGGTCGCTCTTCGACCTCGACGGGGTCTTGTCGAGGACGGTCGTCTCGCCGTAGATCGTGTCGCCGTGGAACGTCGGGGCGACGTGCCGCAGCGACTCGATCTCCAGGTTCGCGATCGCCTTGCCCGAGACGTCCGGCACGGACATGCCGAGCAGCAGCGAGTAGATGTAGTTGCCCACGACGACGTTCTTACCGAAGTCGGTCGTCTTCTCCGCATAGTTCGTGTCCATGTGGAGCGGGTGGTGGTTCATGGTCAGCAGGCAGAAGAGGTGGTCGTCGTACTCCGTGACCGTCTTCCCGGGCCAGTGCTTGTAGACGGCCCCGACCTCGAACTCCTCGTATGTGCGTCCGAACTGCATGATGCTCAGGCCTCCGGGGCTTCGAACTTCGAGGTACGGGTCATCCCGGCGGCGCGGCCCTTGCCGGAGATGACGAGGGCCATCTTGCGGCTGGCCTCGTCGATCATCTCGTCGCCGAGCATCGCGGAGCCCTTCTTGCCGCCCGCCTCGGACGTGCAGTAGTCGTACGCGTCCAGGATCAGCTCGGCGTGGTCGAAGTCCTCCTGGGAGGGCGAGAAGATCTCGTTGGCCGCGGCGACCTGGTCCGGGTGCAGCACCCACTTGCCGTCGAAGCCGAGGGCGGCGGCCCGCTGGGCCACGGCGCGGTAGCCCTCCTGGTTGCGGATCTGCAGGTAGGGGCCGTCGATCGCCTGGAGGTCGTTGGCACGGGCGGCCATGAGGATCTTCATCAGGATGTAGTGGTAGGCGTCCGCCGGGTAGCCGGGCGGCTGCTCGCCGACGACCAGCGACTTCATGTTGATGGACGCCATGAAGTCGGCCGGGCCGAAGATGATCGTCTCCACGCGCGGGGAGGCCTGGGCGATCGCGTTGACGTTGTTGAGGCCCTGCGCGTTCTCGATCTGTGCCTCGATGCCGATCTTGCCGACCTCGAAGCCCATGGTCTTCTCGATCTGCGTCAGCAGCAGATCGAGCGCCACGATCTGCTCGGCGTCCTGGACCTTCGGCAGCATGATGCAGTCGAGGTTCTGGCCCGCGCCCTCGACGACCGTGACGACGTCCCGGTACGTCCAGTGCGTCGTCCAGTCGTTGACCCGCACGACCCGCGTCTTGCCCGTCCAGTCGCCCTCGTTGAGGAACTTGACGATGGTGTGCCGCGCCTCGGGCTTGGCGAGCGGCGCGCACGCGTCCTCCAGGTCCAGGAAGACCTGGTCGGCCGGCAGTCCCTGGGCCTTCTCCAGGAAGCGCGGGTTCGAACCGGGCACCGCGAGGCAGGAGCGTCGCGGACGCAGGCGGTTCACGGGGCTGGTCATGCGGGGACCTCCAGGGGGTCGAGCTTGTTCGCTTTCCGGATCTCGTCGACGATACGGCCGATGATCCCCGTGATACCGAAGTCCTTCGGGGTGAAGACGGCGGCCACACCCGCACGCTTCAGGTCCTCGGCGTCGCTGTTCGGGATGATCCCGCCCACGATCACCGGGATGTCGGATGCGCCTGCCTCGCGCAGACGGGTCAGTACGTCCGGCACCAGCTCGGCGTGCGAGCCGGACAGGATCGACAGGCCCACGCAGTGCACGTCCTCCGCGAGGGCCGCGTTGACGATCTGTTCGGGCGTGAGCCGGATGCCCTGGTAGACCACCTCGAAGCCCGCGTCGCGGGCGCGTACGGCGATCTGCTCGGCACCGTTGGAGTGCCCGTCCAGGCCGGGCTTGCCCACCAGCAGCCGCAGCCGGCCCGAGCCCAGCTCGCCGGCGGTACGGGAGACCTTCTCCCGTACGAGCGCCATCGGCGTGCCCTCCTCGGCGGTGACCGCGACCGGCGCGGACGACACACCCGTCGGGGCGCGGAACTCGCCGAAGACGTCCCGCAGCGCCCACGCCCACTCGCCGGTGGTGACGCCCGCGCGGGCGCACTCGACGGTGGCGGCCATCAGATTGCCGTCGCCGGCGGCCGTGGCCTTCAGAGCGGCCAGCGCCTCCTGGGCGCGGCCCTCCTCGCGGTTGTCGCGCCACTCGTGGAGCTTCGCGACGACCCGGGCCTCGTTCGCCGGGTCGACCGTCATGATCGCGGTGTCGAGATCCGCGGTGAGCGGGTTCTCCTCGGTGGTCTCGAAGATGTTGACGCCGACGATCTTCTCCTGGCCGCCCTCGATCCGGGCGCGCCGCTCGGCGTGCGAGGACACCAGCTGCGACTTGAGGTACCCGGACTCGACGGCCGCCATCGCGCCGCCCATCTCCTGGATCCGGTCGATCTCGGCGAGCGACTCCGTGACGAGGGCGTCGACCTTGGTCTCGATGACGTGCGAGCCCGCGAAGATGTCCTCGTACTCCAGCAGATCGCTCTCATGGGCGAGCACCTGCTGGATGCGCAGCGACCACTGCTGGTCCCAGGGCCTCGGCAGGCCCAGGGCCTCGTTCCACGCCGGGAGCTGGACGGCGCGGGCGCGGGCGTCCTTGGAGAGGGTCACCGCCAGCATCTCGAGGACGATGCGCTGGACGTTGTTCTCCGGCTGGGCCTCGGTCAGACCGAGCGAGTTGACCTGGACGCCGTAGCGGAAACGGCGCTGCTTGGCGTTCTCGATGCCGTACCGCTCACGCGTGACCTTGTCCCAGATGCGCCCGAAGGCACGCATCTTGCACATCTCCTCGATGAAGCGGACGCCCGCGTTCACGAAGAAGGAGATCCGGGCGACGACATCGCCGAACTTCTCCTTCGGCACCTGCCCCGAGTCCCGTACGGCGTCCAGGACGGCGATCGCCGTGGACATCGCGTAGGCGATCTCCTGGACCGGCGTGGCCCCCGCCTCCTGCAGGTGGTAGCTGCAGATGTTGATCGGGTTCCACTTGGGGATGTGCGCCACCGTGTAGGTGATCATGTCGGTGGTCAGGCGCAGCGACGGGCCGGGCGGGAAGACGTGCGTCCCGCGCGACAGGTACTCCTTGACGATGTCGTTCTGCGTCGTCCCCTGGAGTCTGGTGATGTCGGCGCCCTGCTCCTCCGCGACCACCTGATAGAGCGCCAGAAGCCACATGGCCGTGGCGTTGATGGTCATCGAGGTGTTCATCTGCTCCAGGGGGATGTCCTGGAACAGCCGCCGCATGTCACCGAGGTGCGAGACCGGGACCCCGACCCGGCCGACCTCGCCGCGGGCGAGGATGTGGTCGGGGTCGTAGCCGGTCTGCGTGGGCAGGTCGAACGCGACCGACAGGCCGGTCTGGCCCTTGGCGAGGTTGCGCCGGTACAGCTCGTTGGACGCCTCGGCCGTGGAGTGACCGGCGTACGTGCGCATGAGCCACGGCCGGTCCTTCTGACGCTCTGTCATCGAACGGACCTCTGCCTCAGATGTTCCGGAAGCGGTTGATGGCGTCGAGGTGCTTGGCGCGCAGTTCCTCGTCGCGCACGCCCAGGCCCTCCTCGGGCGCCAGCGCGAGGACGCCGACCTTGCCCTGGTGGAGGTTGCGGTGGACGTCGTAGGCGGCCTGGCCGGTGTCCTCCAGGGAGTACACCTTCGACAGGGTGGGGTGGATCTTGCCCTTGGCGATCAGGCGGTTGGCCTCCCACGCCTCGCGGTAGTTCGCGAAGTGCGAGCCGATGATGCGCTTCAGCGACATCCACAGGTAGCGGTTGTCGTACTCGTGCATGTAGCCCGAGGTCGAGGCGCAGGTGGTGATGGTGCCGCCCTTGCGGGTGACGAAGACGCTCGCGCCGAAGGTCTCGCGTCCCGGGTGCTCGAAGACGATGTCGATGTCCTCGCCGCCGGTGAACTCACGGATGCGCTTGCCGAAGCGCTTCCACTCCTTCGGGTCCTGGGTCTGCTCGTCCTTCCAGAACTTGTAGCCCTCGGCGTTGCGGTCGATGATCGCCTCGGCGCCCATGGAGCGGCAGATGTCGGCCTTCTGGTCGCTCGAGACGACGCAGATCGGGTTGGCGCCGCCGGCGAGCGCGAACTGCGTGGCGTACGAGCCGAGTCCGCCGCTCGCTCCCCAGATCAGCACGTTGTCGCCCTGCTTCATCGCCGCGCCGTTGCGCGAGACCAGCTGGCGGTATGCGGTGGAGTTCACCAGGCCCGGGGCCGCGGCCTCCTCCCAGCTGAGGTGCTTGGGCTTGGGCATCAGCTGGTTCGACTTGACGAGGGCGATCTCCGCCAGGCCGCCGAAGTTGGTCTCGAAGCCCCAGATGCGCTGCTCGGGGTCGAGCATCGTGTCGTTGTGGCCGTCGGAGGACTCCAGCTCGACCGAGAGGCAGTGCGCGACGACCTCGTCACCGGGGTTCCAGGCGTTCACGCCCGGGCCGGTGCGCAGGACGACGCCCGCCAGGTCGGAGCCGATGATGTGGTACGGCAGGTCGTGGCGCTTGGTGAGCTCGGAGAGCCGTCCGTAGCGCTCCAGGAAGCCGAAGGTCGACAGCGGCTCGAAGATCGAGGTCCAGACGGAGTTGTAGTTGACCGACGAGGCCATGACCGCGACGAGCGCCTCGCCGGGGCCGAGCTCCGGGACGGGAACGTCGTCGAGGTGCAGCGACTTGCGCGGGTCCTTCTCGCGCGTGGTGAGACCGGAGAACATCTCGGTCTCGTCCTTGTGCACGGTCACCGCACGGTACGACTCGGGGAGCGGCAGTGCGGCGAAGTCGGCGGACGTGCTGTCCGGCGACTGGATCGCGTCCAGGATTTCCTTCACGGTGTTGCCTCCGGCGAATGGCGTTCGAGACGAGAACGCTGAGGGGAGCGTCGGGGAGTGTCTGCTGTGGAGGTGTGCCGTCGGTTCGGCGGGGTGGTGCCAGCAGCGCTTGTGGGCGCGGGAGGTTGCCTGTGACGCAGGCGTCCGGGCGCGCGAGCCGGTGGCTTGCGGGGACAGCCGACGTACGACAGTTGTCTGCACGCCGGCCGCCCGGACAACATCAACGTATGGCACCCCGTGCCAGGCCGCAAGACACTGCGTGCCAACAATTTCACTCACATGCAATCTGCCGGTCACAGATGAGCGATGATCGATCGAATAAGGGGCCTGACCTGCGACAACGGCCGCCCGGAGGGGGCGGCCGTTGCATGCGGTATCCGTCTGTGACCACACAGTGGTGGGTGATGTGGCCCATGTCTCGGGCCCGGCGCGTAGCCCGGGGCGTGTCCCGGGGGAACGTTCCTAGCGGCCGCGCAGCGCCTGCTCGATCGTGCGCATGACCTCGGGCAGCGGGGCGTCCGTCCGTGCCACCGCGACCAGGACCTCCCCGCCCGACTGGACCTGAGCCGCGGGACTCCGCTCCGGGCCCGGGCCCGAGCGCCCCGCGCCGATCCCGGATCCGAACGTCTCGCGGACGATCGCGAACGCGTGGTCGAGCTGCGCCTCCACGTCGCCCTGGCCGCCCGCCCGCAGCCAGCGCCGCAGCACATGGTTGTGCGCGGTGACGACGGCGGACGCGGCCACCTCGGCGAGCAGGGGGTCGTCGTTGCCGTCGTGGTGGTCGCGCTCGTCGAAGTGGCCCAGCAGATAGCGGGTGAACAGCCGCTCGTAGCGGGCCACCGAGGCGATCTCCCGCTCGCGCAGCGTCGGCACCTCGCGGGTCAGCCGGTAGCGCTCGACGGAGACCGCGGGCGAGGCCGCGTACATCTTCATGACTTCCTTGATGCCCCGGCACACGGTGTCCAGCGGGTGCTCGTGGGGCGGCGCGGCGTTCAGCACCGCCTCGGCCCGCACGAGCGTGTCGTCGTGGTCCGGGAAGATCGCCTCTTCCTTGGAGCGGAAGTGCCGGAAGAACGTCCGGCGGGCGACCCCCGCCGTCGCGGCGATCTCGTCGACGGTCGTCGCCTCGTATCCCTTGGTGGCGAACAGTTCCATGGCCGCCGCGGCCAGTTCCCGGCGCATCTTGAGCCGCTGAGCGGCGGCGCGGCTGCCCGCGGCGCTTTCCGGGGCGTCGGTCGAGGCGGGCGCGGAGGTCCGGGAGGGCCTTCGGGGGGCGTCAGCGGGCTGGGACATGCCCTGAACGTACTGCATCTGCGCGGCGGGCTGCGCCTGCAGGGGCGGGCCGCCCGCACCGTCCAGCAGCCCGCCCCAGCCCGATCCGTTCGCGCGGCCGGAATCAGCGCCGGGCATATTCGCGGAAGCCGCGACCGGTCTTGCGGCCGAGGCAGCCCGCGGCCACCAGGTGCTCGAGCAGCGGCGCGGGGGCCAGGCCCGGGTCCCGGAACTCCCGGTGGAGCACCTTCTCGATCGCGAGCGAGACATCGAGGCCGACGACGTCGAGGAGTTCGAAAGGCCCCATCGGATAGCCGCCGCCGAGCTTCATCGCCGCGTCGATGTCGTCGAGCGAGGCGTAGTGCTCCTCCACCATCTTGATCGCGTTGTTGAGGTACGGGAACAGCAGCGCGTTCACGATGAAGCCGGCGCGGTCGCCGCAGTCCACCGGGTGCTTCCTGATCCTGGTCGTCACCTCGCGGACCGTGGCGTGGACTTCGTCGGAGGTCAGGACCGTACGGACGATCTCGACGAGCTTCATCGCCGGCGCCGGGTTGAAGAAGTGCATGCCGATGACGTCCTGGGGCCGCGAGGTGGCGCGCGCGCAGGCGACGACGGGCAGCGAGGACGTCGTGGTGGCGAGCACCGCGCCGGGCTTGCAGATCTTGTCGAGGGTGGCGAACAGCTGCTGCTTGATCTCCAGGTCCTCGGCGACGGCCTCCAGAGCCAGGTCGACCTCGGCGAACGCGTCGAGCGAGCCGGCCGGGGTGATCCGTGCCAGCGTCTGTTCGCGGGCCTCGGAGGTCATCCGTCCCTTGTCGACAGAGCGCGAAAGGGATTTAGCGATACGGGACTTGGCAGTCTCGGCCTTCTCCTGGCTGCGGGCGGCGAGGACCACGTCGTAGCCGGCCTTCGCGAAGACCTCCGCGATGCCGCTCGCCATCGTGCCCGAACCGGCCACGCCGACCGAGGCCACCGGGCGTCCGCCGGCGGACTGCGCGGCCTCCAGCGGCGTCAGCGCGTCGCGCACGACGGAGGCGCTGTCCGGTGCCTCGTAGGTGTAGAAACCGCGGCCCGACTTGCGGCCGGTCAGTCCCGCCTCGCTGAGCTGCTTCAGGATCGGCGCGGGGGCGTGCAGCCGGTCGTGGGACTCGGCGTACATCGCGTCCAGGACGGTGCGGGCCGTGTCGATGCCGATCAGGTCCAGCAGCGCGAGCGGGCCCATCGGCAGTCCGCAGCCGAGCTTCATCGCGGCGTCGATGTCCTCGCGGGAGGCGTACTTCGCCTCGTACATCGCGGCGGCCTGGTTGAGGTAGCCGAAGAGCAGCCCGTCCGCGACGAAACCGGGCCGGTCGCCGACCGCGACGGGCTCCTTGCCGAGGTCACGGGCGAGCACGGTGACGGCCTCCACCGCGTGCGGGGCGGTCAGCACCGAGGAGACCACCTCGACGAGCTTCATCGCCGGCGCCGGGTTGAAGAAGTGCAGGCCGAGGACGCGCTCGGGGCGCGCGGAGTCGGCGGCGAGCCGGGTCACCGACAGCGCGTTGGTGCCGGTGGCGATGATCGTCTCCGGGCGCACGACGGTGTCGAGCGCCCGGATGACCTGCTGCTTCGCCTCGTACGACTCGGGCACGACCTCGATGACGAGGTCCGCTTCCGCGGCCGCCTGGAGGTCGGAGAAGGTGCGGAAGCGCGCGAGGATGTTCCGGCGCTCCTCCTCGGTGATGCGCTCACGCTCGACGGCGCGCGCGGTGGAGGCTTCGAGGGCGGTGACGGCGTGGCGGGCGGCGGCGTCGCTGACGTCGATGCCGATGACCTCACGGCCGGCCCGGGCGAGGACCTCGGCGATACCGGTGCCCATGGTGCCGAGACCGACGACGGCGATGGTGGAGAGAGGGATGTCCATCACGGGACTCCAGGAATGAGTGACGACTGAGGGAGGGCGTACGTGCCGCGGGGCGCCGCCCGCGGTCCGCAGCCGCGGACCGGGCGAGGCGCGTGGCACGCGCAGAGCGCATGTCGCGATGAAGATGGCGACGGACCCTGTCCCGGAGTCACGCCGAACTGCCGAACCGACCAGCTCTCCCGGGCCCTGCGGCCTGGGAGTCACCCCCGGGCGGCTGCGTCACCAGGCCGCCGAGAGCAGTGCGGGTGTTGCCCGCTCACTTGAGGTTAACCGGCGAGTAACGAGCGCGCCAGCCCTGTGCGGATGTGATCTGCGCCGCGCTCCGCGGCCCCGCCGCGCCCACCGTCGGGTGACGTCCGGATCGTGCCGGGCCCGGGCCGGGTCACTACACCTAGGCTGCTCCGTATGGACGCGGACCTGGACGACCTGGCACGGCGCACCCGGCGGGAAGTGTCCGGCCCGCACGAGGAGGAACTGCACCGGCGGCTGACCGACGTCGCCGACCCGGACGACCTTGCCGCGGTGCTGACCGAGACCCAACGGCCCTTATGGGCGCGGGAGATCGCCGCCTTCCGGCTCGGCTGTGCCGGAGACCGCCGTGCCTTCGAACCCCTCGTCCTGCTGCTCAACCACCGCGACCCGGACCGCTGTGTCTCCGCCTCCTACGCCCTGACCAGGCTCGGCGACCCGCGTACCGCACAGGCCGCCGCCGCGCTCGCCACCAACGAGCGGCGCGTCGCCTACGCCCTCACCCCCGTACGCCTCCTCACCGCTCTGCGCGCGCCCGAATCCGCCCCGGCGCTCATCACCACCCTCGACCGGCGGCTGACGCCCGGCGATCCGCACTGGCGCGTGGCACTCGCCTGTGTCGAGGGACTGGGCGCCCTCGCCGACGAGCGTGCCCGCCCGGTCCTGCGGTCGGCCCTCACTCACCCCCGGCTGTCCGCCGCCGCCTCCGCCGCGCTGAGCCGTCTCCCGTAACGCACCTCCTGCACCACGGCGCCACCCACCTCGAACGGCTCCTGTGCTCCGTCCGCCGTGAAGCCGGCCTTCTCGTAGAAGCGGCGCGCCCGCGCGTTGTCCTTGAGCACCCACAGCAGCAGCGCGGGCCGGCCGTCCGCCGCCGCCAGGGACATCAGCCCGGTGAGCAGCGCCCGCCCCACACCGGTCCCGATCCGCTCCGGCCGTACGTACAGCGCGTACACCTCGCCGTCGCCGGTCGTCGCGTCCTCCTCGCGGTACGGCCCGTAGCATCCCCAGCCGACGACCTCGGCCGCCGTCTCGGCCACCAGGTGGACCACTCCGGCGCGGTCCGCGGCGGCCAGCTGGGCCCGGCGCCGCGCCGTGTCCGCCGCCTCGTCCATCGCCTCGAGGTACTCCTGAGGCATAAGCCCGGCGTAGGCGTGCCGCCAGCCCCCGACCCGGACGGCCGCGACCGCCTCGCAGTCGGCGTCGGTCATGCGCCGCAGGCGCACCTGCCGCGCGGCCGGATCCCCGGGGACGGCGCTGTCAGGGGCGGGCACATGGAGAGGGTGCGGGCTCATGCCCCTCATCCTGGCGCACGCCACCGACAACGCTCCGTCCGGTCCCGCCCGTCGGTTGCCCGTCGGTTCCTGCCCGTCGGTTCCCAGCCGTCGGTTCCGCCGGCCGTCCTACCCGTCAGTTCCGGTGGCCGAGCAGCCGGTGCAGCGCGGCCCCGGCCCGCTCCCCGTCCGTGGCACCCGTCCGCACCCCGGGCTTCAGCGGCTTCGGCTCGGGCTTCGCGGCGCAGACCGCGTCCGCGGGCCCGGCCGCGGCGGACGGCGGCAGCTTTCCGGTGGCCAGATAGTCCGTCACATAGCGGTCCAGGCACTTGTTCCCGCTCAGCGAGATCGCGTGGTTGCCGCCGCCGTCCTCGACGACCAGCCGGGAGCCCTGCAGTTTGCGGTGGAGGGTGACACCACCCTCGTACGGTGTGGCCGCGTCGTCCGTGGCCTGGAGGATCAGCACCGGCGGCGCCGCGTGGTTGGTGACGTCCGTCGGGCCGAGGGGCTCCAGCGGCCAGAACACGCACGGCGCGTTGTACCAGGCGTTGTTCCAGGTGGAGAAGGGGGCCTTCGCGTGCACCGCCCAGTTGTCGTCGCGCCAGGTGCCCCAGCTCCGGGGCCACGCCGCGTCCCGGCACTGGACCGCCGTGTAGACGGAGTAGCTGTTCTCGCCCTGCTTGTCGACAGCGCCGAAGGACTCGTACGCCTCCACGAGCGACGTGGTGGCTCCGGTGCGCGCGTAGGCGGCGAACGCGTCGGCGAGATACGGCCAGAAGCCGTTGTAGTAGCCGCCGGGCAGGAAGGTGTCCTCGAGTTCGGCCGGGCCGATCCTCTTCGCCGCGGGTGCCTTGCTCAGCGATGTGCGCATCGCGTACCAGGCGGCCTCGACCTTCGCCGGGTCGCTGCCGAGCCGGTAGGTCGCGTGGTGCCTGGCCACCCAGGCGGCGAACGCCTTGTGGCGGGCGTCGAAGCCGAGGTCCTGGCCGAGGTTGGCGCGGTACCAGACGCCGTCGGGGTTCACCGCGGAGTCGAGCACCATGCGCCGGACGTGCTGCGGGAAGTACTTGGCGTACACGGCGCCGAGATAGGTGCCGTACGAGTACCCGAAGTAGCTCATCTTCGCGGCGCCGAGGGCCCGCCGTACGACGTCGAGGTCCTTCGCCATGGCGGCCGTGTTCATATGGGGCAGCAGATCGGCGTGCCTGGTCGCACAGCCCACGGCGAAGGATCGCGCCCTGGCCAGATTCGCCCGCTCGGTCCGGACGTCGAGCGGGAGCGAGTCGGGGCGTACGGGAGCGAAGTGGCCGGGGCGGCAGTTGAGCGCAGGCCGTGAGGAGCCGACTCCGCGCGGGTCGAACCCGATCACGTCGTACTGGGCCGCGACCTTGGCGGGCAGCGACGCCGCGACGAAAGCGGCCGTCTTCAGCCCGGAGGCGCCCGGCCCGCCCGGGTTGACCAGCAGCGGTCCCTGGAAGGTCCTGGCGGTGTGCCGTACCCGCGAGAGCGCCAGCGTGATCTGTCGGCCGCCCGGATCGGCGTGGTCCAGCGGCGCCTTCACCGACGAGCATTCGAGCTTCGGATGCTCCTCGGTCGCGCAGGCGGTCCACTTCAGCGCCGCGGCGCGGGGCGCCGCCGGCTCCGCGGTGGCGGCGGACTGCGTGCCGGTGACCAGTGCGGTCACCGTCGCGCCGATGGCGACCAGCACTCCTGCGCGTCTGTTCACATGTCCTCCCGGGATCACGGGGGCGCGGCCGGGCGGCGCGGAGCCCCGGGGCAGCGTTCCCCGATATCCACCGTCAGGGACATGTTCGTGCCGTAAGTGACCCGTTTGATGAGGGAGCAGCGGTGGGACGGCGGACGGCGGAGGTCGCGGGACGACGTTCGCGGGAGGACGGCGGGGCGGCGGTCAGAGGAGGCTGAGCTGGGTCGCGGCGGGCTCGGCGGGAACGGGGCCGGTCGCCGGCGGGATCCGGCGGGGCGTGCCGCGTTGCGCCGGGCCTATCCCGAACTCGGTTGCCAGCTCGTGCACATGACGGGTGATCCGGCGCTGGTACCACTTGGGCGCGTAGGCGCCCTCCGCGTACAGCCGCTCGTACCGCCGCACCAGGTGCGGATGTTCCCGGGCCAGCCACGCCATGAACCATTCGCGCGCTCCGGGCCGCAGATGCAGCACGAGAGGCGTCACGGACGTCGCCCCGGCCGACGCGATCGCCCGTACGGTCGCGCGCAGCTGGTCCGGGTGATCGCCGAGGAAGGGGACGACCGGGGCCATCAGCACTCCGCAGCCGATGCCGTGCTCGGTGAGTGCCCGGACCACGTCGAGGCGCCGCTCGGGCGACGGCGTACCCGGCTCGACCGAGCGCCACAGCCCCGGGTCCGTGAAGCCGACCGAGACGGAGATCCCGACGTCGGTCACCTCCGCGGCCTGCCGCAGCAGCTCCAGATCACGCAGGATCAGCGTGCCCTTGGTGAGGATCGAGAACGGATTGGCGTGGTCGCGCAGGGCGCCGATGATGCCGGGCATCAGCCGGTAGCGCCCCTCGGCCCGCTGGTAGCAGTCGACGTTCGTGCCCATCGCGATGTGCGCGCCCTGCCAGCGGCGCGACGCCAGCTGGCGCCGTAGCAACTCCGGCGCGTTGACCTTGACGACGATCTGGCTGTCGAAGCCGAGTCCGGTGTCCAGGTCCAGATAGCTGTGGGTCTTGCGGGCGAAGCAGTACACACAGGCATGCGTGCAGCCCCGGTACGGATTCACCGTCCATTCGAACGGCATTCGTGAGGCGCCCGGCACCCGGTTCAGGATCGAACGGGCGCGGACCTCGTGGAAGGTGATCCCGCGGAACTCGGGGGTGTCGAAGGTGCGTGTGGTCACGGCGTCCGTGCCGAAGAGCGCGATGTCCCCGGGCAGGGTCGCGCTCTCGGGGTCCGTGGCGTTCCGGCCGTTCTCGGCGAGATTGTCCCAGCGCATGGGCGCCTCCTCGGTAGCACTGACCACAGAATAGAACACTTGTTCCCTTGATCGCCGCAACCCCGATTTTGGGCGGCCCCGCGTGAGGTGGTTGGCTTGGTCCATCGCAGGAACCGAGTGCTGGAGGAGAAGCAATGGCGCAGGTCGAGGCCACGACGGAGCGGGTCATCGCGGCGGACGCGGAGACCGTGTTCGACACGCTGGCCGACTACAAGGACACCCGCGCGAAGCTCCTGTCCGGGCACTTCAGCGAGTACGAGGTGCGTGAGGGCGGCGACGGCGAGGGCACCCTCGTCCACTGGAAGCTCCAGGCCACCAGCAAGCGCGTCCGCGACTGCCTGCTGGAGGTCTCCGAGCCGACCGACGGACAGCTGGTCGAGAAGGACCGCAACTCCTCCATGGTCACCACCTGGACCGTGACGCCCGCCGGCGAGGGCCGCTCCCGGGCCGTGGTCACCACCGTCTGGAACGGCGCGGGCGGCATCGGCGGATTCTTCGAGCGGACCTTCGCGCCCAAGGGGCTCGCCCGTATCTACGACGAGGTCCTCGCCAAGCTCGCCGCCGAGGTGGAGAAGTAGCACTTTCGTTCGGTGGCCCTTCCGTTCGGTGGCCCTTCCGTTCGACGGTTCGTCGGGCGGCCTGTCCGGCGGTGGTCCGGCGGTCCGTCCGGCGAGTGTGAGCCCCGGTCTTCCCGGGGTGACGCCCCACTTCACGGGCGCGGCAAGGGTCACCGTTTCGAGTGGTTTTCCCCGTGGCTCACTCGTGCGCCCGGCGTGCCGGGAGCCGCGGGAAAGCTCCTGATGAGCGCCCGTTGTGCGCCCCCGGCGGCCCGTCCGCCCTCCTCTCCGGCCCCTGTTTCCCGATAACGTCCCGCTTGCTCCTCCTTGGCGCGTAATGCGAAGAATGACGCCGCGCAGCCGCGACGAGGGGAGCAGTACGTGGGCGGGACCACTCTGGTGAAGGACGGGCAGACCGCCGAGACGGCCGGTCGTCCCGGGCCCCCCGCGCCCCCCGCCCCGGCAGCGGCCGACGCCGTGGAGGACCGCAGCCCCCGCCGCGTACGCCTCGTCTTCTTCAGTCTGATGCTCGCTCTGCTGCTCGCCGCGCTGGAGCAGATGATCGTCGCCACCGCCCTGCCGAAGATCGTCGGTGAACTCCAGGGCCTGGACCGCATGTCCTGGGCCATCACCGCGTATCTCCTCACGGCGACGATCGGACTGCCGGTCTACGGAAAGCTCGGGGACCTCTACGGCCGCAAGGGCGTCTTCCAGTTCGCCATCGTCGTGTTCGTCATCGGCTCGGCCCTGGCCGGCTGGTCCCGCACGATGGACGAGCTCATCGCCTTCCGCGCGATCCAGGGCATCGGCGCCGGCGGACTGATGATCGGCGTCCAGGCGATCATCGCCGACATCGTCCCGGCCAGGGAACGCGGCCGCTTCATGGGCCTCATCGGCGCGGCCTTCGGGCTCGCCTCGGTCGCCGGGCCACTGCTGGGCGGCTTCTTCACCGACCATCTCTCCTGGCGCTGGTGCTTCTACATCAACGTGCCGTTCGGCCTGGTCACGCTCGCGGTCGTGGCCGTCGTCCTGAAGCTGCCCAAGCCGCCCGCGCGGGCCCGTTTCGACGTCCTCGGCGCCTTCTTCCTCGCGGCTGCCTCCACCTGCCTGGTCCTGCTGACGAGCTGGGGCGGCACGGAGTACGCCTGGGACTCACGCGTCATCCTGGGTCTCGCGGCGGGAGCCGCCGGAACGACCCTGCTCTTCCTCGTCGTCGAGCACTACGCGCCCGAACCGGTCATCCCCCTGCGGCTGTTCCGCGACTCGGTGTTCAACATCACCGGCCTCGTCGGAGCCGTGATCGGCGTAGCCCTCTTCGGCGCGGCCAGCTACCTGCCCACCTTCCTGCAAATGGTCGACGGTGCGAGCGCCACCGAGTCCGGGCTGCTGATGCTGCCCATGATGGGCGGCATCGTCGCCGCCTCCATCGTCTCGGGACAGCTCATCAGCCGCACCGGCCGCTACAAGGTCTACCCGGTGGCCGGCACCGCCGTCTCGGCCGTCGGCATGTGGCTGCTGTCGCGGCTGGAGGCCGACACCACCCGGCTCGAGTACTCGGTCTGGCAAGCCGTGCTCGGCATCGGCGTGGGCATGGTGATGCCGGTACTGATCCTGGCCGTGCAGAACTCCGTACCGCCCGCCGATCTCGGCACCGCCACCAGCGCCAACAACTACTTCCGGCAGATCGGCGGCAGCGTCGGCGCGGCAGTCTTCGGCACCCTCTTCGCCGACCGGCTCACCCACGCGCTCGACGGACGCGTCCACGCCGCCGACGGCCTTCCCGCCGCCGAGTCCCTCACCCCGCAGCTCGTCCACGCGATGCCGCCCGCGCTGCGCGACCACTACATCCAGGCGTACGCCGACGCGATGCCGCGGATCTTCCTCTACCTCGTACCGGTGCTCGTCCTCGGGCTGTTCCTCGCCTTCTTCCTCAAGGAGAAACCGCTGGTGTCCCATCACGCCCCCGCCTCGGCGGACCCCACCTCCGTGCCGCACGCCCGCACGGCGCCGGCCGCTCACTCGCCCGCCCCTCCGGTCAGTGCCGGGGTGCCGGTCTGCGGGACCGTGCAGCATCACGACGGCAGCACCGTCCCGCGTGCCGCGCTCACTCTCATCGACGTCCGGGGGCAGCAGATCGGGCGCGGCGCCAGCGGTGAGGACGGGCGCTACGCGCTCAGCGTGCCCGGATCCGGCAGTTACGTGCTCATCGCGGCGGCCGGCGGGCATCAGCCACAGGCGGTGTCGGTGACCGTCGGCGAACGGCCGGTCGAACTGGACGTCGTGCTCGGTGGTGCGGGACGTCTCGCGGGGAACGTCGTCACCGCGGACGGCAGTCCGGTGCGCGATGCCGCCGTGACGCTGACCGACGTCCGCGGCGACGTGGTCGCCTCCGCGCGGAGCGGACGCGAGGGCGGCTATGTGATCGGTGAACTGGTGGCGGGGGAGTACACCCTCGCCGCGAGCGCCCCCGCGTTCCGCCCGGCCGCGCTGCCCGTCAGTGTCCAGGCGGCGCGCGAGACGCGGCAGGACATCGAACTCGCGGGCGGGGCGGTGCTGCGCGGCACGGTGCGCGCCGGCGGCGGACGGGCCGTCGAGGACGCGCGGGTGACGCTGCTGGACGCAGCCGGCAACGTCGTCGACACCCTCACCACCGGGCCCGACGGGACCTTCCGCTTCGTCGACCTGTCCTCCGGCGAGTACACGGTCATCGCGGCGGGCTATCCGCCGGTGGCGACGGTGCTGCAGGTCGCGGCCGGGGGGCGTACGGAGCGCGAACTCCAGCTGGGCCACGAGGACCAGTACTCCTGACCCACGGGACCGCGTCACCCCTCGGGCCCTGGGGCAGACCCCGTTCCGCACCGGTCTTACCGGGGCCGCGCGGCTCCGTACGCAGCCATGAAAGTAGCCATGAAAGCCGAGGCCGAAGACGACGTCCGTGCGGCCGGGCCGAGTGCCGGCGGCCCAGGCTCTGGTGCATGGGAGTAAGCCCGCCGGAAACTCAGGCACCCAGCGAAACTCTTCAGACGTGTAACACGCGCGGCGATGGTCCCGCCCTGGGGAGTCACGCCCTTGCGGCCAGCCCGCCTTCCGTGCGTGCAGGTGGTCCCGGTTTCTTTGCGGCGGATGCCGGGGCCTGCCGTGGAGGGCCCCTCTGACATCTCTCGATTCGGCAGTGACACATGCAGAGCCGACCAGATGGCGGGCTTCCTGAGCAGCGTGGGTTTCCCTTCTGCGTGTTGGATCGTGCCGTGTGCGGCCATGCCGGCTTGCTCTCGCTGGTAGAGCAAGGTCGCGGGACATCACTGTCCTTGCCCTCGGTTAAGGTCGTCTGTGACCATCGGCCACCTGCCTGTACTGCGAGGTCCCCATGCCATCCCCCGTTCCGGAGAGCCGCGATGAGCTGGTTCAGCACTTCGGTCGTGAGGGGTTGTGGCGATTCAGGCGGGCCGGCGTGTTGGGTGCCCGCGTGCCGGAAGCCGCGATGGTCTTCCTCGAAGGCAGCGGCGTACCGGTAGCAGTTGCACCCTATTTCCACGCTCCGCTGGTTGATGAGCCTGTAGCTCTGGGCGCTGTCGCTGCCCGTTCGTCTGCACCGCGGCCGCATCCGGAGATGGAGAGTTGGCCGCGGATCGGGTTCGACGGTCTGGCGCACCTGTGCGTGCGGCCCGACGGGGCCGTTCAGGCTGTCCTGCTCCAGGAGGCCGTGGATGACATGTTCGTCAACACGGATGTTTCGACGCTGAGTGCATCGCTGCTCGCGCTGGACCGCGCGCAGCCGCTCATTGCGGCGGCCTCAGGTCTGGAGGAGGCTGCGGCCGTCTTCCGCGATCTGTCCGCGGAGCTGCGGCGGATTGATGCGGCGGCCTTCGAGGAGAGGGAGTCCTGGTGGCCGCGCGTTCTGGACGACATTCGGCACACCTTGAACTTCCCGTTCTCCGCGGCGTTCGAGTATGTCGATGCCGCCGGGGCCAAGCAGGTGGTCACCGAGGCCACAGCGCCAGGTCGGCCGCATCCGGAAGAGCTGATCTGGCGCCGCCTCTCAGGGGAGGGCGTTCAGCCGGGCCAGGTGCGTCGTGTCTACTGTGAGCTCGAGCCATGTCTGATGCCCGGCCACTACTGTGCCGTCTGGATGCAGGAGGCGTTCCCGCAGGCGCAGTTCACCCACAGCTTCGACTACGGGGCGACCGCTGAGTCCCGCGAAGAGGGACTCAAGGAGCTGATCACGCACGCCGCCGAGCAGGCGAGGCGTGACTGATGCGGTGGGAACGTCCTGCTGCCGGCCGTGAACCCGCGGCGGCAGCTCTGCTCGGATGGCTTGCCGACCCACAGGCTCCTCGCCTGTGTCTCGTGTCCGGATCGGAGAGCTCCGGGAAATCGGGGCTGCTCGCCTGGCTCGTGCACCACGGCAGCCGGCGCGGGACACCGGCTGAGCGCGCGGTCCACGCCGTCACGCCCGGCGCGGGGCGGAGCCTGCGAGGCACGGTCTGGTCGCTCGCCGAACAGCTCGGCGTCGTGGCACGTGATCCGGGGGAACTCGTGGCCGTGCTGGGGCGTGATCAGCGGCGCACAGTGATCGTCCTGCCCGACCTTCACGAAGGGGAAGGCGCCCAGTTGGTGCTCGCTCTGGCCCGCCTGGAGCATCTGCGGCTGATCGTCGAATCCCGATCCGGTAGCCCCGCACATCAGCGCCTGGCCGGCAGTGGGTGCGCGGAGCTGGACTTGGACCTGGAGCAGTGGCGGGACCAGCGTCGCTTCGAGCAGTGGCAGGCGTCCCCGTCCCAAAAGCGAAGGCAGTACCGTGCCAGGGCCTGAGGGCCCGGTGGTGGACCTCTCCGATCCGGTTGCGGTCTGTGCCGCCGATCCGTGGCAGGTCACCGCCGCGTACGAGAGCGACGGCGAGACTGACCACGGGCTTCGCGCTGCCTGGTGGAGAGCGGGGCAGTCCCTGTGCCGGGAACAGTCACCCGCGTCTCGCGCCCTGAGCCTTCTCTGTGTGCTGGGCGACTCTGCTGACCCGAGGCTTGCGCCCGCGCTTGCCGAGCTCGCGGCCGAGGCGGACTGGACTGTGGAGTGGAGCCGCGTCCGCGGGGACATGGCGCCTCCCTGGCCCGGTGCCGTCACCTCGCTGGCCCTGGGCGAAGGGCCGCTGGCCGGCTGTCTGCTGGTGACCGGCCCAGGCGGCATCGTGAAGGCCCTGGACCTGGCAGACGCCTCCCCGCGCGGACGTTTGCCCCACGGTCGCCGTGAACCGGCGGACATGATGGTCATGGCTGACGGCACGGTGCTGCTGCTCGACGAGACCGGTCACATCCACGCCGAAAGCAGCTGGGCGGTCCGGCCGGTGGGGTCAGGTATCGCGAGGCTCCTCGACGACAGCCCCACAGATACGCAGCGTCTGCTGTCAGCCGTGCAGGAATGTCTTGGCACGGCGCTCGCCTCCACGGCGGGACCCGTCCTCGGGACCGTCGCGCTCGGCGACACCACCGGCACGGTGCGAACCATCGGAGATATCGCGGACTCGGCTGTGTTGCACAACGGGCCAGTGAATGCACTGGCCGCACTCAGCATCCCCGTTGACGGCGAAACAACAGTGCCTCTCATCTACAGCGGTGGTGCGGACGGCACCGTTCGGGCCTGGGCCCCGGGCCACGCCCCCATGCCCGGGCCACTCGTGCAAAGGCCCTGCCCCGTGAACTGCCTCGATGCCGCACTCACGGACAGCGGACCCTCCCTCGTGGTGGCTTGGAACGACGGCGCGGTGCAGTGGATCCAGTGCGAGACCGGTGCGCAGCAAACGCTCAGTCCTGGACCGCCCGTCCGGTCCGTAGCCCTCGACAGGGACGGCCGGGTCTTCATCGGGATGGACGAGGCCATGACTTGCCTCATCCCGCGTCAGGCGCCCATGGGCACCGGTCCCTCGACGAGCTGACTGCGTGGCTGACTGATTCACAGCGCCCTCACCTGTGCAAACTTGACGGCCGATCAGGCAGCGTGAAGGGTTGGGGGGTTGGCGTATGAACGGGGGATGACATGGGCATGACACTGCCCGATGACCTGGTAGAGGTTATGGACCTCATAGGCATCGACTGGCCACAGATCGACGAGGACGAAGTCAAAGCCTCGGCCAAGGACTACCGGAATCTTGCCGAAGGCATACGTGACGCGGTCAAGGAAGGCAACAACGCCTGCTCGCACATCGTCGCCGGCAAGAGCAAGGGCGAGACGGTCAATGCCATCGACCGCCGCTGGGGCAAGCTCACCACGAGGGATCTGGCGACCTTCGCCAAGGGCTGCGACGACCTGGCCGGCGCCCTCGACGAATGCGCCGGCCTTATCGTCACCTGCAAGGTCGCAATCATCGGCAAGCTGACCGCAACGGCCGCCACCGCCACAGCCGGTGTCATCGGCATGTTCTTCACCGCCGGCCTCAGCGGTCTGCTGTCCGCGGCCGCCATCGCTGCCGCGCGGCTCATCATTCAGGAAGCCATCGACTATGCCATAGACCAGATCACCTCGATCGTCACCGACAAGATCGAAGCCAAGGTCCTCTCGGAGATCGACAAGCTGTTCTCCGACAAACTCGGCGGCGGCAGCACGTATGACGTCATGGCCTCGGGCAGCGCGGACATGGCCCAGGACCTCGTCATCGAGTTCGACGAGTTCGAGCAGGCCGTCGGCGGCTACCAGGAGACCGCCACCAACTTCGACAAGAAGAAGGGCGAGTTCAAGGCCGGCGGAGCCGGGCGCAAGACGTCGGTGAAGAAGGACAGCCGCTTCCACAAGCTGTCCACCGTCATGGACAAAGCCGAGGACGCGGTCGACAAGAAGGCCGACGAGATGGTCAAGACCCTCGAAGACCACGGCGGCAAGATCGACAAGAGCAAGAAGGACCACAAGAACACCGACGGCCAGAAGAAGAAGGACATCGACAGCTGCGAGGACGTCGATGGTGGCGACGTCCGCACCTATCTTCTAAATGCTGACGGATCGGTGCAGCGTCTGTATGAAGACGGACGGACGGAAAAGCTCGACGACTCAGACAAGAGCCGACTCAACGGTGTTGTGCTGAACGACGGGAAGGCGTGGATCCCGAGCACCCCGAAGGAGAAGAGCGAGTTCTACGCCGATTCGCAGCATCCGGGCAGGGCGGATTCGAAGAAGATCGGCTTCGACAGTACGGACAACCTCGTCCAGGCTACACAGTCGGCCAGAATCGCGCGGGACGACTACAAGGGGACCAATTATGCTGCCGGTCGCTACGTTGCCCCTGACGGAGAAGAGTCCATCCTTGTCGGCTACAGCAATAAGAACGGGCACTCGGAGCGCATGATCGGTCGCCCGCTCCTGCACAATGGCAAACAGGACGGGCTGACGGAGGTCTTCACCGAGCGCGAACCCTGCAGGAAGAATCCCGAGTGTGCGCGCTGGCTGGATTACTATTTCGGGGACGACGTGAAAGTGACCCACGTTGCGGACTACTACAAGGATGACGGCAAGACAACGAACGTCGAACACACCAAATATGTCAACCAATTGAAGACGCTTCACGGTAAGTAGCGCCACATTAAGGTAGGATCATCGCGTGAACTTCTCTGTGACTCCCATCCAGTTGATGCGGGCCTACGGACTGCAGAACATCGTGTACTTCCCGCAGAGTGCGGTCACCGATTTCGATGCGCGTTCGGCCAGTTTTTTGAGCGCTGTGGGGCTTCCGCATTCGGAGGTCTTCGCCTCCCGGGAAGACGTTGCGGACCCCTACCCGGCAGATCTGGACGCGATCACCCTGGGGACCCGTTTCGCCCACTACGGCATGTCCTGTCCAGCGGAGAGCCGATCCTGGTGGATGCTCGGCTACCTGTTCACCTCCCTCGTGGCCATGGATCCGAAGTCCGCAAAGGTGTATGCCTTTCCGGAAGGGTCATCCGGCTATGTTGAACTCCATCGGGATGTCGAGTCCCTGGTGTACGCGCTCATCGAGTTCCGCAAGCTTGAAATTGACCACGATAACGATGTGGATCCCGAATACCTGTCGGAACGCTTCAAGCAGGTCGTCGGCGCCTTCGATCCCACCCCCTTCGCCGACGAAGAATCGCAATGGAACCTGTCACTGGAGGAATTGGAGCACGGGATGTGGTGAAAACCGCCTTCCGTTGGCACCGAACCAGCGCAGTGTTTCCCTGCTCCCCGCGCAACGCATCCGGATTGAAGGAAATGTTCACGGAACGGGAGTGAGCCATGCTGGGCTTTATGGACTGGACGGAGTGGTGCTCCACGCCATCCAAGACGGCAGTCCGCTCGATGCTGCGACCACTCAGTTTCTTGGGTCTGTCGGCCTGCGGAACGACAGGTTCTTCACATCCCGCGCCGGGGTGACGGGAGACGAGCAGGACCCCTACGAGTTGCACGCTCTCTTCGCTCTCGATAATCGCTACTGCCCTGAGGAGTCGCGGGGGTGGCAGGTCCTCGGCTACCTGCCCGCAGCCCTCGTGACTCTTGCCCGCGCTTCGGGAGCGGTTTACCTCTTTCAGGAAAGCGCGCGTGACTACCAGCTCGCGCACCGAGACATCGCCGCACTCGTGCACTGCCTGACCGAATTCCGGAAACTCGAAGACGCATACAAGGAATCCGACCCCGATGTTGACCACCTGGTCGACGCGTTCCGTGAAGCAGTCAACGCATTCGATCCGACTCCGCTGAACGACCCCGAGTCCGAATGGAACCGAATGCTCGAGGAAGTGCTTGAGGAAATGTGGTAGACCACCCGAACCGCTTGCGGCCGGCCCGCCCCAGGTCGACCGGCGGCGGGCTTGTCTGGAGCCCCAGCGATCCTTGTGCACCTGTGCGGCCCTGCGGCAGCCCTCCTGAAGGGCCTGGCCAGGTGTACCGCTTCCCGTGCATCGTGATCACTTGACCGGGTTGAAGCTGCTGCCACTTCGACGGGGAGAGTGGGGCGAGGCGCACCGTGGCCTGCCCTCCGGGCTCCATGAAGGGCGTGAACTCCACCCAAAGGCCGGCTGTGCAGAGGTCGGGTTCGCCCGCCGGGGTTCTTCGACCGATTTTCCATATCGGTCGGAGGATCCCGGCTCCAGAGAAGGCTGTCTGTCGGCGTGCCTCGTGAGCCGGCCTGAGGGTGAGGTCGGCTCGGATGATGCCGTTTCGGGTTTCGTAGCAGCGCCAGTGACACCAGGCCGCGCTTCTGTCGAGTCGCATCTGCTCTGCGGCGGTGGCAAGGGTCTGCCAGAAGCTGAGCGGAAACGCCTGGACATCACCAAGTTCCTCCAGCAGGTCGAGAGCGACTTCCCACTCGTCGTGGGCGAGGTACTCCCAGACGTCGTTCACCGTGATGTCGTTCTCGGCGGCGACGTCTTCGGGCACCAGCAGTGAGGCAGCTTCCAGCAGCTTGGGAACGCCCATGTCTCGATTCTGGATCCTGTGGCTCGAAATTCCTGACCGGTACGGGTGACCTGCTCCGAGCCCGTGCTCCAGGCACCTGAAATGGCTGGTCGCGGGCCCGAGTGACGGACATCATTGGTCTGAACCACCAAGAGTTATCCACAGGGGTGGTCGGCTCGGCGGGCGGCGCGTACGGTTCCTGGCATGAAGATCCTGATCAGCGCCGACATGGAAGGCGCGACCGGCGTCACCTGGCCGGCTGATGTGCTGCCCGGCACCCCGCAATGGGAGCGGTGCCGGTCCCTGTTCACCTCGGATGTGAACGCGGCGGTGCTCGGCTTCTTCGACGGCGGTGCCGACGAAGTGCTCATCAATGAGGCGCACTGGACCATGCGCAATCTGCTGCTGGAGCGCCTGGACGAGCGTGCGGAAATGCTGACAGGACGCCACAAGACGCTCTCCATGGTGGAAGGCGTGCAGCACGGGGATGTGGACGGCATCGCATTCGTCGGCTACCACACGGGCGCGGGCGCCGAGGGCGTCCTGGCCCACACCTACCTCGCGAACTCGATCACGGGTGTCTGGCTGAACGGCACCCGGGCGAGCGAGGGCCTGCTCAACGCCCATGTGGTCGCGGAGTACGGCGTTCCGGTGATCCTGGTGACCGGCGACGACCTCACCTGCGACGACGCCCTGGGGTATGCGCCCGAGGCCCGCAAGGTCGCGGTCAAGGACCATGTCTCGCGGTACGCGGCGGTGTGCCGTACCCCCGCCCGAACCGCGGCCGACATCCGCTCGGCCGCCAAGGAGGCCACCGCGCTCGCCGTCCGCCACGAGCCGGTGCAGGGTGGTCCGTTCACGGTGGAGCTGGAGTTCGACGCCGAGCATCTCGCCGCGGCCGCGACGGTGGTGCCCGGCACGGCCCGCAGCGGCGAGCGCCGCACCGTCTACACCAGCGAGACGATGTATGAGGCCATTCGCACGTTCAAGGCGGTCACGACGATCGTCTCCGCAGCTGTGGAGGAGCAGTATGGCTGACGTGACCCGCCCCGAAACGCAGACCGGATCGCCGGTCGACGCCATCGCCCTCGACGAGGTCGTGGCCTTCACCTCCGAACTCATCCGTATCGACACCACCAACCGCGGCGGCGGCGACTGCCGCGAGAGGCCCGCGGCCGAGTACGCCGCGGAGCGGCTCGCCGGAGCCGGACTCGAGCCCGTGCTGCTGGAGCGCACCCCGGGCCGTACGAATGTGGTGGCCAGGATCGAGGGCACCGACCCGTCCGCCGACGCCCTGCTCGTCCACGGCCATCTCGACGTGGTCCCGGCCGAGCCCGCCGACTGGACCGTGCACCCCTTCTCCGGTGAGGTGCGCGACGGCGTCGTCTGGGGCCGCGGCGCGGTCGACATGAAGAACATGGACGCGATGGTCCTCGCGGTCGTCCGGGCGTGGAAGCGCGCCGGCATCCGGCCCCGGCGGGACATCGTCATCGCCTACACGGCGGACGAGGAGGCGAGCGCGGAGGACGGCTCGGGCTTCCTCGCCGATCAGCACCCGGAGCTCTTCGAGGGCTGCACGGAAGGCATCAGCGAGTCCGGCGCCTTCACCTTCCACGCCGGACCCGGGATGTCGCTCTACCCGATCGCAGCGGGCGAGCGCGGTACGGCCTGGCTGAAGCTCACGGCCCACGGCCGGGCGGGCCACGGCTCCAAGGTCAACCGGGCCAACGCGGTCACCAGACTCGCCGCGGCCATCGGCAGGATCGGCGCCCACGAGTGGCCGGTCCGCCTCACGAGGACCGTGCGGGCCGCCCTGTCCGAGCTCGCCGCGCTCCACGGCATCGTTGTCGACGTCGACGCACCGGACTTTGACGTGGACGCCCTGATGGCCAAGCTGGGCCGGGCCGCCGCACTCGTCGAGCCCGTCGTGCGCAACAGCGCCAACCCGACCATGCTCGACGCCGGATACAAGGTCAATGTGATCCCCGGGCATGCCACCGCCTTCGTGGACGGGCGGATGCTGCCCGGTGGCGAGGAGGAGTTCAGGGAGACGCTCGACCGGCTCACCGGACCCGACGTCGACTGGGAGTTCCACCACCGGGAGGTCGCCCTGGAGGCGCCCGTCGACTCCCCGACGTTCGCCAAGCTGCGCGCGGCGATCGAGCGCTTCGACCCGGCCGGGCATGTCGTCCCGTTCTGCATGTCGGGCGGTACCGACGCCAAGCAGTTCTCCCGGCTCGGTATCACCGGGTACGGCTTCTCACCGCTGAAGCTGCCCGAGGAGTACGACTACGCGGCGATGTTCCACGGCGTCGACGAGCGCGTCCCCGTCGAGGCACTCCATTTCGGCGTCCGCGTTCTCGACCACTATCTGAAGTCCGCTTAGGGGGAGTTGGCAATGGTACCCACGGGGGCCTACGGCACATGGCCGTCGCCGATCGACGCCGCGCTCGCGGCGTCGCACGACGGCCGTCCCGAGTTCGTCGGCACCGTCGGCGACGAGGTGTGGTGGACCGCACCGCGCCCCGCCGAGGGAGGGCGCCGGGCCCTGGTCCGCCGCCGGGCCGGCGGAGCCGAGGAGTCGGTCCTGCCCGCCCCGTGGAATGTGCGCAGCCGGGTCATCGAGTACGGCGGGCAGCCGTGGGCCGGAGCCGCCCGCTCCGAGGGCGGCCCGCTCATCGTCTTCGTCCACCACCCCGACCAGCGGCTGTACGCGTACGAACCGGACGGCGGCGGTGAGCCGCGGCCGCTCACCCCTGTGTCGACGGTGGGCGACGGGCTGCGCTGGGTCGACCCGGTCGTCCACCTGGACCGTGGCGAGGTCTGGTGCGTGCTGGAGGAGTTCACCGGCGAGAGTCCCACCGATCTGCGGCGGGTGATCGCGGCCGTTCCGCTGGACGGTTCCGCCGCCGGGGACCGCGCGGCCGTGCGGGAACTGACCGACGACCGGCACCGGTTCGTCACCGGCCCCCGGCTGTCCCCGGACGGGCGCCGTGTCGCGTGGATCGCCTGGGACCATCCGCGCATGCCCTGGGACGGCACGGAAGCCATGATCGGCGAGGTGACGGACGGCGGGCCGTTCGCGGGCGTGCACCCCGTCGCGGGCGGCCCCGACGAGTCGGTGGCCCAGGTCGGCTGGGCCCGGGACGGATCCCTGCTCTTCGTCTCGGACCCCGGCAACTGGTGGGAGCTGCGCCGTATCCGGCCGGACGCCCTGGACAGCGGCGAGCCGACGGCCGTCGGTCTCTGCGAGGGCCGCGGCGAGGAGTTCGGCGGCCCGCTGTGGAAGATCGGCCTGACCTGGTTCCAGCCGCTGGACAGCGGACTGATCGCGGTCATTCACGGAAAGGGCTCCACCGCCCTCGGGATACTCGACCCCGAGACCGGTGAGCTCGTCGACGCGGCCGGGCCCTGGACCGAGTGGGCCTCGACGCTCGCCGCGCACGGCAGCCGGGTCGTCGGCGTCGCCGCGAGCCCGCGCAGCGGATACGAGGTGGTGGAGCTCGACACCCGCACCGGCAGGACCCGCGTCATCGGCTCGGCCCATACCGACTCCGTCGACCCCGCCTACTACCCCGAACCCCAGATCCGCACCTTCACCGGGCCCGACAACCGGGAGATCCACGCCCACATCTATCCGCCGCACAACCCGGACCGCATCGCCCCCGGCGACGAACTGCCGCCCTACGTGGTGTGGGCGCACGGCGGGCCCACCGGACACGCGCCGCTCGTCCTGGACCTGGAGATCGCCTACTTCACCTCGCGCGGCATCGGCGTCGCCGAGGTCAACTACGGCGGTTCGACGGGCTACGGACGGGAGTACCGCAACCGGCTGCGCGAACAGTGGGGCGTCGTCGACGTCGAGGACTGCGCCGCGGTCGCGGAGGCCCTCGCCTCCGAAGGCACCGCCGATCCCGAACGGCTCGCGATCCGCGGCGGGAGCGCTGGAGGCTGGACCACCGCAGCCTCGCTCACCGGCACGGACGTGTACGCGTGCGGCACGATCATCTATCCCATCCTGGATCTGATGGGCTGGGCCACCGACGAGACCCATGACTTCGAGTCCCGGTACCTCGAATCGCTGGTCGGGCCGCTCGCCGAGGTCCCCGGCCGCTACCGGGAGCGCTCGCCCATCGAGCACGTCGACCGGATCTCCGCGCCCTTCCTGCTGCTCCAGGGACTGGACGACCCGATCTGTCCACCGGTGCAGAGCGAGCGTTTCCTCGCCCAGATGGCGGGACGCGGCGTCGCTCACGCGTACATCGCGTTCGAGGGGGAGAGCCATGGGTTCCGCCGCGCGGACACCATGATCCGCGCCCTGGAGGCCGAACTGTCCCTGTACGGCCAGACCTTCGGCATCGCACGCGCCGACGTCCCCCAGCTCGAACTGAAGAAATGAAGGACGCAGTGAACCAGGAGCCCGCGCAGTGACCCTCACGCCCCTGACCCGGCCCCCGCGTCTCGTCCCGGGCGACAGGATCGCCGTCGTCGCGCCGAGCGGTCCCGTACCGGCCGAGCGGCTCGAGGCGGGGCTGGACATTCTGCGCGGCTGGGACCTGGAGCCGGTCGTCATGCGCCATGTCCTGGACGAGCATCCCCGGCTCGGGTATCTCGCGGCAACGGACGAGGCCCGCGCCCGGGATCTCGAGCAGGCGTACACCGATCCGTCCGTCTCCGCCGTGATGTGCGCCCGCGGCGGCTACGGCGCCCAGCGCATGGTGGACCTCGTCGACTGGGCGGCGATACGGGCGGCGGGCCCGAAGGCGTTCATCGGCTACAGCGATGTGACCGCGCTCCACGAGGCGTTCGCGGTCCGCGCCGGGATGTCGACGCTGCACGGCGCCATGACCGCGGCGGAGACGTTCCTCAAGGACGCCCCCACGCAGGAGTCGCTGCGCGCCACGCTGTTCGAGCCCGAGTCGGTCATGACCCTCGGCCTGGAGACCGCCCGCGCGCTGGTGCCGGGCCGGGCGAGGGGCATCACGCTGGGCGGTTGTGTCAGCCTGCTCGCGGCCGAGCTCGGCACCCCGCACGCCCGGCCCTCGGCACGCGGCGGACTGCTGCTGATCGAGGACGTGGGGGAGGAGCCGTACCGACTGGACCGGATCCTCACCCAGCTGCTGCGTTCGGGATGGCTGGACGGGGTGGCCGGCCTGGCCCTCGGCTCCTGGGCGGACTGCGGCCCGTACGAGAACGTCCGGACGCTGTTCCGGGACCGGCTCGGAGGCCTCGGGGTGCCGGTCGCCGAGGAGCTCGGCTTCGGGCACGGCCCCACGACGCTGACCGTGCCCCTCGGGGTTCCGGCGGTGCTGGACGCCGAGACGGGAACGCTGACGCTGGACGCCCCGGCGCTGACCTGACGCCCGGTCACGGCCGGGCCGCGTCGTGCCCGGTGCTGTTCCGCCGGGACCGGGGCGCCTGCCGGGGTTCCGGCCGGATCCCGCCCCGGTCCGGCGGAACAGCCCGGTGCCTGCGTGCGATGCCTCAGTCCGCGCCTGCCTCCGGTGCCCGCGTTCCTCGCTCCGTCCGGTGCCTGCGTTCCTGGCCTCCGTCCGGTGCCGAGGGATCAGCCGATCGCCGCGTACCCCGGGCGGATC
This sequence comes from Streptomyces sp. NPDC091376, assembly GCF_044757085.1. Classification (NCBI taxonomy): domain Bacteria; kingdom Bacillati; phylum Actinomycetota; class Actinomycetes; order Kitasatosporales; family Streptomycetaceae; genus Streptomyces; species Streptomyces sp. NPDC091376. The sequence continues at coordinate 146,771 of NZ_JBIVUF010000014.1, forward strand.
ACCTCGTCGATGAGGCTGCGGCGCTCCGGCAGCGGCAGGAACGCCGACTCGACGGCCGCGACCGTGAACTGCTCGAAGACCTCGGGCCCGTAGCCGAACGCGTCCGCCATGTGCTGGAACTCGCGGCTCATGGTCGTGCCCGAGACCAGACGGTTGTCGGTGTTGAGCGTGACCCGGAAGCCCAGGCGGCGCAGCAGGTCGATCGGGTGCGTCGCGTAGTCCTTCGCCGCACCGGTCTGGAGGTTGGACGTCGGGCAGACCTCCAGCGCGATCCGGTTGTCGCGGACGTACGCGGCGAGGTGGCCCAGCGTGGCCGTGCCGTCGTCGTGGACCCGGATGTCGTCGGTGATACGGACACCGTGCCCGATCCGCTCGGCCCCGCAGATCTGGACGGCCTCATGGATGGACTCGGCACCGACGGCCTCGCCCGCGTGGATCGTGAAGTGGCAGTTGTGCCGCTTGAGGTGCTGGAAGGCGGGGAGGTGGTTGGCCGGCGGATTGCCGATCTCGCCGCCGGCGATGTCGAAGCCGGCGACCCCGCGGTCCCGGTGGGCCACGGTCAGCTCGGCTATCTCCAGCGAGCGCCGCGTGTGCCGCATGCCCGTGAGCAGCGCGCGCACGGTGATACGGCCACCCGCCCGGCGCTCGCCCTCGCGGAAGCCCTCGTTGACGGCGTCCACGACCTCGTCGAGGCCGAGCCCGCGCTCCTGGTGCTGCTCCGGCGCATAGCGCACCTCGGCGTACACGACCCCGTCGGCCGCCAGGTCCTCGGCGCACTCCGCGGCGATCCGGAAGAGGGACTCGCGGGTCTGCATCACCGCGCAGGTGTGGGCGAAGGTCTCCAAATAGCGCTCCAGCGATCCGGAGTCCGCGGCGTCGCGGAACCAGACGGCGAGCGCCGCGGGATCCTCGGTGGGCAGGGCGTCGTAGCCGCACTCCCGGGCCAGCTCGACGATCGTGGCGGGGCGCAGACCGCCGTCCAGATGGTCGTGGAGCACGGCCTTGGGGGCGCGGCGGATCCAGTCGGCGACGGTGGCAGAGTTGTCAGACAAGTGCATGCAGCGGGAGTGTACGCCACCGTGCCGCCCGACGCGTCCGGAGCTCGGCCCCGCGTCCGGATCCCGCGCCGCGAGCGTGTGCGCGTCGGCCCTGCGGGCGACGGCGCCGCCGGCCGGGCACGGGCTCCAGGCCGATACCCCTAGTTCGACTGGAGCACGGGCAGGGCGGGAGCACCCGTCGGCAGCATGTGCTTGGCGGCCAGGACGGGAACGCCCTCGGCCCGTACGACCTGGGTGACCAGCACGGCGGGGGTGTCGGCCGGGCGGTTCAGCTGGGCCCCGCGCCGCCGGCCGAGCACGGTCGCCGTCACGCCCGAGTGGGCGGTCAACGGCACGCCCCGGGACGCGCCGGCCAGCACCGCCAGCATCGACGTCCGGTCGTCGCGGACCGTACCGCGCAGGGCCTGCGCGAAGGCCGGATGGACCCGGTCCAGCACGTCGTCGGGCGCCGCCCATTCCTGGCTGAGCGCGGCCGCGGCGCCCTCGCCCGACAGCAGGGACTCCCAGAACCGAAGCTCCGCCCGGGCCGGGGCGAGCAGATGCTGGGTGGTGAAGTCGGTCGGCTCCTCGACGGCCCGCAGCAGCGCCCGCACCCGCAGCGGCGCCCCCGCGGAGAGCTGTTCCTCCAGCGGCTGGATGTGCTCGAAGCCGCGGCGCGGCGGGCGGTCGTTGACCGTCCTGCCGACACCGCGGCGGACCGTCAGCAGCCCGTCCTCCTGGAGCAGCAGCAAGGCCTCCCGCAGGGCCGGCCGGCTGACGCCCAGCTCGGTGGCGAGCCGCGGCTCGGACGGCAGGGTGGAGCCGGGCGGATAGGTGCCGTCGTGGATGGCGTCCGCGATCCGCTCGTACAGGACGACGACCGGCCTGCGCTGCTGTCCGCCGACTGCCACGACCCCTCCTCGGCTCACTTGTCAGGCTGCCTGTTTCCCGGTCACCGGCCGTGTGGACGGGCCGCCTGCCGCGCCTGACGGTTCATTTTCCCGCTCACCGTAATTCACATCGGGAAGGCCTTGACGTTCTACGCACGTAGATCTCAGGCTGTTCGAGCGTACTTGTCTGACAAGGCGGTCGAGGCGCCTCCAGGGGCTGCCGCCCTGTCGATGCGCACATCGGTGGATTCGAGACCGACATCCAAGGCAAAGGGGCCAAGACATGTCATCCACGCCCGGCCGGACGCGTTCCGGGGCCGACTCCGACCTGGCGGGCCGCGGCGGCATGCTGACGGCCATGGTGCTGGCCGTACTCGGCTACCAGATCAACGCCACGATGCTGAGCCCGGCGCTGCCCGACGTCATCGAGCGCCTCGGCACCACGACGGCCGCCGCGGGTCTCTCCCAGACGCTGTTCTTCCTGATGGCGGCGATCGGCCAGGTCACCCTGGCTCGCCTCAGCGACCGACGCGGCCGCAAGCCCATGATGATCCTCTGCGCGATCGTGCTGATCGCCGGAGACCTGCTGTGCGTCCTTGCCCCGAACATCGAGGTCTTCATCGCGGGCCGGATCCTCCAGGGCGTCTCCGCCGCCATGTTCACGCTGGCCTTCCTCACCCTGAACCAGCTGCTCAGCCCCGCCGGCTTCGGCAAGGCCGCGGGCATCATCACCGCCGTCAACGGCGGCCTCGCGGGCGTCGACGCCATCGCGGGCGGCCAGATCGCCGACACCATCGGCTTCCGGGGCATCTTCGTCTGCTCGGCGCTGATCGCCGTCGCGGGCCTGATCGGCGTCCGCAGGTACGTCCCCGACGTACCGCCCACCACCACCGAGGGCCGGTTCGACTCGCGCGGCATAGCCGCGCTCTCCCTCGGCCTCACCGGCGTCCTCGTCGGTCTCGCCCAGGGCGCCGCCTGGGGCTGGGCCTCGCCGCTGACCCTCGGCTTCCTGCTCGGCGGCGTCGCCGCTCTCGCCTTCTTCGTCGTCTCGCAGAAGTCCGCCACCGACCCGGTCATCGACATCGAGGTCCTCGCCTCGCGCCGTGCCTGGCCGCTGCTGATCACCACGATCTGCACCCTCGGCGGAGCCTTCGGCGCGATCGCCCTGACCATCCCGCTGTTCGCCCAGGACAGCGAGGTCGGCCTCGGGCTCTCGGCCGTGACCGCCGCCGTGCTCTTCCTGACCCCCATCCAGCTCATCGGCGTGGTCTCGGCCCCGCTGACCGGACGTCTCGGCCCGAAGTTCGGCTGGCGCACGATCGTCGTCACCGGCGCCGTCGCCAACTTCGTGATCTTCGTCTTCGCCACGCTCTTCCTGCACAACGAGTGGATCCTGGTCGCCACGCTGGCCGCGCTCGGCGTGACGTACGGCGGCTTCATGCTCACCGGCCTCAACGGACTGGCCGTCACCACCGCGCCCAAGGACAAGCCCGGCTCCCTCTCCGGGCTCAACGGTGCCTGCTTCGGCATCGGGGCCTCGCTCGGCATCGCCCTCGCCTCCGCGATGATCACGGCGGGCAGCGACGCGCACGGCGTCACCGGGGCCGGCTACCGGAACGCCATGTTCGTCGCGCTCGCGCTGCTGGCGGTCGGCGTGGTCACCGCGCTGCTGATCCAGCGCCCGGACCCGGCGGAGATGGCCGGGGAGGGCGAGGACGAGCCGCGGCTGGTGCTCAGCCACCACTGAGACCGGGCCTGACGCCGCCGCACGGGCCGCCGTCTCAGGTGGCCGGTGGTGACGCCGCACGGTCAGCCGCCCACGGTCCGTCGCCGCACGGGGCGCCGTACGAGTCACCCGTACGGTCCCCTCCGCACACCTCATGGGACCAGGGGCCGTCCATCCTGGTCCCATGAGCCGCAAGGACACGTCGACCGGTGCGAGGAGCAGGACGAAGGGCGGAGGGAAGCGCGCGGTCCGGAGCCCGGAGGGCTTCCGCGGCCGACTGACCCCGGCCAGGATCGCCGGCCTGGTGATCGTGGTCCTGACCCTGGTCTTCATCTTCGAGAACACCCGGCAGGTGAGGATCAGGCTGCTGATCGCCGAGGTCACGATGCCGCTGTATCTGGCCCTGCTGGCCACCTGGGTCCTCGGCGGTCTCTGCGGCGGATACCTCTTCCGCCGCCGTACCGGATGACGGACACCCTCTAGCCTGGCGCCATGCCCGACAGACCCGGTCCCCGTCCCCGCCCCGACGGCGCCTCCGGCGGACTCGTGGCCGAAGGCCCGCGGACCGTCATACGCCCGTTCCGCCTCGACGACGCGGCCGAGTTCACCGCGCTGGCCCGCGAGAGCGGCCGGCTGCACCGGCCGTGGCTGTTCCCGCCCCAGACGGCCGCCGCGTACACCGTCTACGCCCGAAGGCTCATCGAGGACCCGGCGAAGGCCGGCTTCCTGGTGTGCGAGCGTGCGGACGGTCGCATCGCCGGATTCATCAACATCAACAACATCGTCGAGGGCGCCTTCCTCAGCGGGGCCCTCGGCTACGGCGCCTTCGCGCACGCCGCGGGCCGCGGACTGATGAGCGAGGGGCTCGGCCTCGTCGTCCGCCACGCCTTCGGCCCGCTCGGGCTGCACCGCCTCGAAGCCAACATCCAGCCCCGCAACGCGTCGTCCATCGCCCTAGTGCGCCGCCTGGGCTTCCGCCTGGAGGGCTTCTCGCCCGACTTCCTCTTCATCGACGGCGCCTGGCGCGACCACGAGCGGTGGGCGATCACGGCGGAGATGGAGATCAGCGCCTGAAGAGCCGCCCCGTGGGGCATGCTCTTCGCACGGTTGCCCGGCTGGATGAGGAATGGCCGCTCTGCGCCCTCTCCGTGCCGATACGCAGGCAACTCGCCATGTTCCGCCCGGGTTCACCCGTCGTACGCGGGGCGCCTCGATGCTTCGTCCGGGCCGGTGCCGAGAAGTGCCCGGGCAACAGATGTTTCAGTGATTGACGGAGGTCATCGATGGTCAAGCGGCGTGAGCTGCTCGGGATGGTGGGCGCGACGGTCGGAGCCTCAGTGCTGGGGGTGGGCACGGCCGAGGCCGGGACCCAGGTCGCGGAGGGCCGGCACCGCCCCTCGCACCGGACGCTCAAGGTCATGCAGTTCAACATCTGGCTGGGCGGCAGCCAGGTCCCCGGTGGTCGGGCCGGTATCGCCGACACCATCGCCGCGGTCCGGCCGGACGTGGTCATGCTCAGCGAGTCGACTCCGGAGCGGGTGGCCAACACGCTGGCCGATCTCGCCGAGCGCGGCCTGACCTTCTACGACAACGCGAACCCGAGCGATCCGGGCGTGATCTCGCGCTACCCGATCATCGAGAGCAAGTCCTTCCCGTACTGGTCGAAGGCGGTCATCTCGGTCGACGGCACCGAGGTCGCGGCCTACTCCGGGCACCTCGAGTACCGCTACTACGCCAACTACCTCCCGCGCGGCTACGGCGGCGGCACCCCGGCCCCCTTGGAGACGTCCGAGTACGGCTGGGACGAGATCCCGACCGGCCCGATCACCGACGTCGACCTGATCAACCGGCTCAACGAGGCGTCCGGGCGTACCGAGGTGACGAAGACGGTGCTGGCGGACGCCGCGATGGAGCGCCGCCGGGGACGGCTGACCATGCTGGCCGGGGACTTCAACGAGCCGTCGCACCGGGACTGGACGCGCCGGACCCGGAACCTGTTCGACCACAACGGCACGGTGGTCGAATGGTCGACGACCAAGGCGATCGAGGAAGCCGGCTTCCGCGACAGCTACCGTGAGGTGTACCCCGACCCCGTTCGCTCGCCGGGCTTCACCTGGCCGAGCGACAACCCCGGTGTCGAGCCGGGGCAGCTCACCTGGGCTCCGAAGGCGGACGAGCGGGACCGGATCGACTTCATCTTCTACCACCCGGACCGGCGGATCGATCTGCTCGACAGTGTGATCGTCGGTCCGTCCACGACGATCGTCCGCAACGAGCGGGTGGAAGAGACCGGCCGGGAGAAGTTCTGGGAGCCGAGCTGGACCTGGCCCACCGATCACAAGGCTGTGCTCAGCACCTTCCGGGTGTCCACCCACCGCCATCACTGACCGGTTGCCGTCCGTGACCGGTCGCCGACCGTCGGGGGTCGTCGGGGACCGGCACGGCGGACCGGCCGGGCTCAGTTGTGGACCGGGCCCACGAAGTTGCCGGGACGCGTGGCCGACTCCTGTTCGGTGACCGGTCCCCAGCGCCAACGCAGGTTCTTCGACGCCGTGTTGTTGGGTGGGGTGACGATCGCGGTGACCGGCTCGATGACACCGTCGTCGCCCGACTGCGCGGCCAGGAACGTGAGGGTGAACCGGGCGGCCTTCCCGGGTTCCAGCGTCACGGCCGTGTGCGTGGCCGACCTCTGGTCGGTGAGGGTCTCGGTCGTCGCTCCCTGAGCGAGTGTCACCTTCGGGAAGCCGTCCAGCATGCACGAGAAGCGTTCGAGATTCCGCAGCGTGACGACGGCCGTCTGCTGGGTACCGGGATTCCTGCCGCCGGACACGGCCGTGCCGCCGGGGGCCCACGACAGCGCCAGATCCGACGTCAGGCACGGCGGGGGCGGCGGGGGCGGTGCCGCTGCCGCAGGCGTGGCCATGACCACCGGAGCGGTGACCGCCGCCGCGGCCAGGACGCGCCCGGCATGCGTACGGATGCGGCTACGGTCGGTGGGCTTGCCCTTGCGGGCGCGTTTCGGCCATGACATGCGGTACCTCCGTCGTGGGCGGCTGGGGCGTCCGGACCCGCGATGGGCTGCTCTGGAAGATCACGAGCGCCGACGAGCACAGACCACTTCACCCTAAATCACCCATTTGGGTGATGCATCCCGGATCGGGGTCCGGCCGGCCTTCCACCGCCGTCCACCGCCGCTTCCCGACCCCGACCCCGACCTCGTCCGGACGGCAGCAGCGCGGGAGCGCCGCTCGCCGATCCCCTCGCCGAACCGCTCGTCGCGGCCTTACGTCGCGGTCTTTGCCGAAGACTGACCCGGAGAACCCCTGGTCAGTGCGGCGCTCACCGTGTTCCATGGTCAACGGGGCCGTCGGCCGCAGGAGTTGCCGACCGGTGCGCGACCCCGTGTGAGCGACGCGAACGAAGCGAGGTTGCCTTGGCCACGACCGTGCGACGTGCCGTACTGACCCTGCCCGCGGCCCCGTTGGGCCCGGAGAATCCGCTGCCCGCCCTGCACCCCCTCGACGAGGTCCACACGCTCGACGACCGCACCAGGGCGGGACTGCCGCGTGACATGGCGCGGCAGATCGGGTACGAGCCGCTGCGCACCGTCCTGCCGACCCGCCTGCGGGACGGATACGGGCGGGACCGCGGACCGGCGGACCTCTACACGATCGTGATCGAGAACGACCGGCTCCGGGTCACCGTCCTGCCCGGGCTCGGCGGCCGTGTCCACTCGCTGCACCACAAGCCCACGGGCCGGGAGCTCGTCTACCGCAACCCCGTCCTCCAGCCCGCCGACTTCGCCCTCAACGGCGCCTGGTTCTCCGGCGGCATCGAGTGGAACACCGGCGCCACCGGCCACACCACCCTCTCCTGCGCGCCGTTGCACGCCGCCGTGGTCCCGGCTCCCGACGGCGGCGACATGGTCAGGCTCTGGGAGTGGGAGCGGCTGCGCGACCTGCCGTTCCAGGTGGACCTCTGGCTGCCCGACGGCTCCGACTTCCTCTACGTGGGCGTGCGGATCCGCAATCCCCATGAGCGGTCCGCGCCGGTCTACTGGTGGTCCAACACCGCCGTACCGGAGGGACAGGGGACCCGGGTCCTCGCACCGGCCGAGGCGGCCTGGCACTTCGGCTACGAACGCACCCTGCTGCAGACGGCGCTGCCGGAGCACGACGGGACGGACCGTACGTACCCGTTGCGCAGTGAGTACCCCGCCGACTACTTCTACGACGTTCCCGGCGACGCCCGTAAGTGGATCGCCTCGCTCGACGCGGACGGCCGCGGGCTCGTCCAGACCTCGACCGACCGGTTGCGCGGCCGCAAGCTCTTCCTCTGGGGCGCGGGGTCCGGCGGACGGAACTGGCAGCGATGGCTGACCGAGCCGGGCACACCCGGCTACGCCGAGATCCAGTCAGGGCTCGCCCGCACCCAGCTGGAGCACGTACGGCTCGACGCCGGGCAGGAGTTCAGCTGGCTGGAGGCGTACGGCCCGCTCGCCGCCGACCCGGCGGCCGTGCACGGCGACGACTGGGCCGCGGCGCGCGCCGAGACGGCCGCGCGTCTTGAGGAGGCCCTGCCCCGCGCGGACGTCGACGCCGCCCACGAGGCATGGCAGCGGTACGCCGACACCGAACCCGGCGAGACGCTGGCCACCGGCTCCGGCTGGGGCGCGCTCGAAGTGCTCCGCGCCGGCCACAAGCTGCCGGGAACCCCCTTCGACGCGTCCACCCTCGGTGAGGAGCAGGCACCGTGGCTGGAGCTGCTGCGGACCGGCGTCCTGCCCGCGCCGCGCCGTGTCGCACCGCCCGGCCCCACCCTCGTCGCCCCGCACTGGCGCGACATGCTGGAGACCGCACCCGCGGAACCCCACACCGAGTACCACCTCGGCGTCGCCCAATGGCACGCAGGCGACCACGCCCAGGCCGTACGGAGCTGGGAACGCGGTCTCCGGCTCGCCCCCTCGCGCTGGCCGCTGCTGCGCTGCCTCGCCCTCGCCGACCGTGCGGGCGGCCATCCGGAGCGTGCGGCCGAGTTGTACGCCGAGGCCTTCGACGACCTGTGCGCGGAGCGCCGCGACGACGGGGAGGCCTGGACCGCGGCGACGGCGGCGCTGGCCCGCGAGACGCTCGAGAGCCTCCTCGGCACGGGCCGTGCCGCGGCCGCCCGCGCGGTCCAGGACCGGCTGTGGCCCGCACTCCGCGACCGTGGCCGGTTCCGGCTGCTGGAGGCCAGGCTGCTCCTTGCTGAGGGCGACCGCGCCGCCGCACGGGCCGTCTTCGACGACGGCTTCGAGGTGGCGGACCTCAGGGAGGGTGCCGAGATCCTCGGCGACATCTGGGCGGAGCTGACCGACGAACCGCTGCCCGCCCGCTACGACTTCAGGATGCGGCCGCTCCGTACGCCCGAGTGAGCGGCCGCCCGGGGAGCCCGAGCCCGGGGCGCGGGGGCGGGGCACGGCGAGCGCGCGGCGCGGACCGCCTCACTGCTCGGGCACGGCCTTCCGGTCGGCGTACTCGAACACCGCCCCGTCCGGGTGGACCGCGATGAGATTGCGGCCCACCGGGGTCGGCACCGGGCCCGCCAGCACCGTGGCGCCCACCGCGGTGAGCGTCGAGTGCGCCGCGTCCACGTCCTCGACCGCGATGGTCGCCGTCACCTTGCGCAGGATGTCCAGCTCCGACTCGGGGCCGCTCATCAGGAGGAAGCATCCCACCGCCGCGACCGACACCCCGCCGCGATCGAAGCGGAGCGCGGGCGTGCCGGTGAGGCGTTCGTAGAAGCCGGTCGCGGCCTCCAGGTCGTCGACGCAGATACGCAGCGTGGTTCCGAGGATCTCCATACGGGCGAGGGTAGTTGGCGCCGGAAGGGCGCGAGATCGATTCCCGCCCCGCGCCACCGCGCTCCCGCCGGCCGCACCGTCGCACCCGGCGGCGCACCCGCCCACGGGCCCACGGGATGCGGGCCCACGGGATGCGGGCCCACGGGACGCGGGCCCACGGGACGCGGGCCCACGGGGACCCGGCGGAGCTGCCCGCGTGCCCCATCCGGCGGAGGTACCGGTCTACCGCACCCGGCACAGCAGTTCGCCGTGCGGCACCATGAACCAGCCGTCGTCCTGGCGGCCCCACTCGTACCAGCCCGCGGCGATGCCCGCCAGGTGCCCCGGCTGTGCGTGCCCGCCCTCGACGGCCAGCGCCGCATAGGCCGACGCCGTCGTGCGGTCCGCCCACAGCCCGCTCCACCACTCACGTTCGCGCGGGGTGACGAAGCACCAGGCGGAGGCGGTCGCCGTCACCTCCGTGAACCCCGCGCGCCGGGCCCAGGAGTACAGCCTGCGGCCGGCGTCCGGTTCACCGCCGTTCGCCCGCGCCACCCGGCGGTACAGCGCCAGCCAGTCGTCCAGGACCGGGACTCCGGGGTACCAGGCGAAGGCGCCGTAGTCGCTGTCGCGGACGGCGACGATCCCGCCGGGCCGGCACACCCGGCGCATTTCGCGCAGCGCGAGCACCGGGTCGCCGACGTGCTGCAGGACCTGGTGGGCGTGCACGACGTCGAAGGAGTCGTCGGGAAAGTCCAGTGCGTGGACATCGGCGACCGCGAAGCGGACGTTGAGGAGCGCCCGTGCGGCCACCACCTCGCGTGCCCGGTCCAGCACGTCCGCGGCCGCGTCGACCGCGGTCACCGTGCCGGGCGCGACCAGGGCCGCCAGGTCGGCCGTGATCGTGCCGGGACCGCAGCCGACGTCCAGCACCTCGTCCCCGGGCCGCAGTTCGGGAACGAGATACGCGGCCGAGTTGGCCGCCGTGCGCCAGCGGTGCGAGCGCAGCACCGACTCGTGGTGCCCGTGGGTGTAGACAGCGGTCTCCTTCGGCATGGCCGTGGCCCCTCTCTCCTGCTCTCTCCCGACGCGGTACGGCCACGGTACGCCGGGCTCCCGAATGTCGAGACCGCCGTCTCGGTATATGGGCAGGTCGGGTCAGAACGTCGCCGCGGGGGCCGACGGGCGGTACACGATGAGCGCCTCGGGCACCTTCTCCACCGTCAGCTCCGTCGGCGCCTCGGCCACTTCGCCGTCGAACGCGAGCGGAGTGCCCGACGGCAGACCCGCGATCCGCAGCCGCCGCAGGCGCACCGCCGCGTGGACGGGGGAGCGGCTCAGCGGACCGGCGAGCGCCGCCGCCAGCAGCCGCAGCCCGGGGCCCCGCCCGCCGTGCACCACCCGTACGTCGAGCAGACCGTCCGCGAGGTCGTAGCGGCGGCCGGGCGTCGGGCCGACCCGCTGATACACGCCGTTCCCGGCGAACAGCAGCCAAAGGGGTCGCCTGCGCCCGTCGAACTCGGCCTCCAGGGGATGCCGTCCGCGCAGGGTCCGCAGCGCGGCAAGCACCCCGGCCGGCCAGCTGCCGATCCGGGGCGACCACCGCTCACGCACCCGCACCAGCTCGGGATACACGCCCAGCGAGAAGGTGTTGATGAAGTGGCCCTCGGGCGCGCCGTCCGGTCCGGGCGTGAACCGGCCCAGGTCGACCCGCACCGCGTCACCCGAGGCCAGGGCCCGGCAGGTGTCGTGGACGGTCTCGATGCCCAGGTCGTGCGCGAAGTGGTTGAGCGTGCCGCCGGGGAACACGGCGAGCGGCAGATTGTGCCGGGCGGCGAAGGTCGCGGCCCGGTTGACCGTGCCGTCGCCGCCGAGGATGCCGAGCGCCCGGCAGCCGCTCGCCGCCGCTTCCTCCAGCGCGTTGTCGAGATCCTCCGGCGCGCACTCGACCACGCGGGCCAGCGGCAGAGCGTCCCGTACCAGCTCCGTCGGGTCCTCCCCGCCGGTGAGAGCCGCGCCCGCAAGGCCCCCGAGCGCACCGGAACCGTTCGCGCCGGACGAGCGGTTCGCGACGACCACGAGGTCCTTGCCACCGGGCAGCAGCGGCGCCGGGGCGTGCGGCCGGCCGGGCGGCGGGAGCTGGTCGCGCGTCGGCACCAGACCACGCACGGCGAACGCCGCACCCACACCGAGTGCCGCGCCCACGAGAACATCGCTCGGATAGTGCACTCCGGTGTACACACGGGACAGCGCGACCGCGGCCGCGACGGGCGCGACCACCGCGCCCCACGCCTTCGACTCCATCGCCACACCCGTGGCGAACGCCGCCGCCGAGGCGGAGTGCCCGGAGGGGAAGGACGTGGTGAACGGCTGCTGCTTCAGCTGCCTGACCAGCGGCACGGCATCGAGGACGGGACGCGCCCTGCGCACCGACCGCTTGGCCACCGTGTTGATCGTCGCGGAGGCCAGCGTCAGCGAGGCCACGCCCCGCACCGCGGCCCTGCGTGCCCGGGCGCCACGTCCGAGGGCGACCATCCCGGCCGCCGTGCCGAACCAGAGGACCCCGTGGTTCGCGCTCCGGCTGAGCTTCGGCAGCAGAGGATCGGCGCCCGGCCAATGGCGGGTCGCCACGACATGGAAGGCCTGGCGGTCCCATCCGGCGAGCATCGAGGCGATACGCCGGGCGAGCGCCGAACGGGCTTCGGGCCGCACTCCCGGACGAGGCACGGGAGGTGCGGCGAAATGGGGGGCGGGGTGGTGCGGTGAGTGTTCGCGATGGTCCGGCATGGAACGCGGGTACCCCGGGCGTCCGCACCCCAAGCAGCCCCTCGTGAAGTTCCCACCCGCGGACGGCGGGCCCCGCGCACCCTCCCGTCGCGCGCTCGCCGGGGCCGATGCGCGGGAGCACAGTGGAGCGTATGGACAATCGTCTGCTGGACCGGCACGCCGAGGCGCTCGCCCTCTTCACCGACCGGGTGCACGCCGTCCGGCCGGAGCAGTGGGACGCGCCGACACCCTGTGCCGAATGGTCCGTACGGGACCTCGTCAACCATGTGGTCTCCGAGCAGCTCTGGGTGCCGCCCCTGGTCGGCGAGGGCCGGACCATCGCCGACGTCGGCGACGCCTACGACGGCGACGTCCTCGGCGAGCATCCCGCCGTCACCTGGGACCGTGCCGCCTCCGCCGCCAAGGCGGCCTTCCGCGAACCGGGCGCGCTCGACCGCACGGTGACGCTGTCGTACGGCGAGAGCACGGTCGCCGCCTACTGCTCCCAGATGGTGGCGGACACGGCCGTGCACGCCTGGGATCTGTCCAGGGGCATCGGCGCGGACGAGACGCTCCCCGACGAACTCGTCGGCTTCACCGTACGAGAGGTCTCCCCGTACGCGACGGAGCTCGTCGGCAGCGGACTGTTCGGCCCCGCCGTGCAGCCGCCGGCCGGTGCGGACGCGCAGACGAAGCTGCTGTGTCTGCTGGGCCGCCGTCCCTGACGCCGTCCTCGAATCCGCCCCTGAAGCCGCCCCTGAAGCCGCCCCTGAAGCCGCCCCTGAAGCCGCCCCTGAAGCCGGCCGATCGCCCCCTGGGACGCGCCCCTGCGACGCGTCCCCCGGAGTCCGCCCCGGAATGCGGCCCGCGCGGTAGGCGGCGCGCGCCGAGGAACCGCACCGTGGCCGTCAACGGGCAGGATCCGGTGGCCCACCACCGGCGAACCGCCTCCGCCGACGCCGTGCGCCTGACCCGTTCGCCCCGGCGGTGCGTCATCCGGCGCCCGTGAAGTGAGCGTTGGGGCCCGGGGCCGGTGGCCGCGACCGCCGTCGCCGCTCGGAGCGGCGGGTAAGGCCACGGCCGAACGGCCCGTCCGGAGCGGCGGTGCGGCCCGAACCTCCGTATAAAGGGCACGTGGGCCGGGCAGGGATTCCCGGGCCGTGAGTACGGGAGGTGGGCGCATGCGGCGGACGGATCCGGAAGGCCGCGGCCCGGTCCGTTACGGCCCGCCCGCGCCGGACCCCGGCCTGCCGGTGCTGCCCGAACTCGCCGAGGTGCTCGCGGCCGCCGCCGGACGTACCTCGCCCGAGCCGCCCGGTGGCGGGCCGGTGCTGCGCGAGGCCGCCGCCGGCTACTGGTGGCGGCGCGGGCTGCGCAGCCGCCCCGAGGACATCGCGGCAGCCCCCGGTGCCCAGCCGCTGCTGCTCGCCCTGCTCGCCGCACACGGTGGCGACGTACTCATGCCGCGGCCCTGCCCGGCCTGGTGGACACCGCAGGCCAGGGTCCTCGGCCGGCCCACGTACCACGTGCCCACCGCCGCCGAGAGCGGCGGCGTACCCGATCCGTACGCGCTGCTGGAGACCGTGCGCAGAATCCGGGCGGAGGGCGGCGCCCCGCACGTCGTCCTCTTGTCCGTCGCCGACGACCCCACCGCCACCGTCGCCCCGCCCGAACTGGTCCGCGAGGCCTGCGAGGCCGCGGTCGACGAAGGACTGCACATCATCAGCGACGAGACCTGGCGGGACACGGTGCACGAGCCGCACGCACACGTGCTGCTCAGCCCCGCCGAGATGTGCCCCGACGACGTGACCGTCCTCAGCGACCTGTCCGGAGCGCTCGTACCCGCCGCGTGGCCGGTCGCCGTGGCCCGGTTCCCGGCGAGCGCGCACGCCACCGACCGGCGGGCCCGGGTCCTCGACATCCTCACCGCGCTCGGCGGATTCGTCGCCGGACCGGTCGCGGCCGCCGCCGCGCACGCCCTCGGCGAACCCGGCCCGGTCACCGCCAGGTCCGCGCACGCCAACGCGCTCCATGCCCGGGTCGCGACCGCGGTCCACCACGAGGTCCTCACCGCCGGCGCGCTGGCCCGGCCCCCTCAGGCCGGCCGCCATCTGTACGCCGACCTCGGTCCGCTGCGTGCCCGGCTCGCCGGGCGCGGCGTGACCGACTCGATGGAGCTGGAGGACTACCTCAGCGACCGCCTGCGCACCCCGGTTCCCGGCGGCCACCGCTTCGGCGACGAACTGGGCGCCCTGCGCGTCCGCCTCGACACCGGCCCGTTCCTCGGCGCGAGCCCCGAGGAGCGCCTCGAAGCCCTCGCGGCCGAGGTGCCCCTGGAACTGCCCCATGTCGCCAGGGCGTTGGCCTTCTTCCGCTCGGCGTTCCAGGAACTCCGATGACGTCCGACGACCTCCGATGACCTCGGTCCCCCTCCAGGCCCCCATCCCCATCCCGATCCCGACCCGGAAACCGCGCCCCGCGAGCCCCCCACCGCGCTGAACGGAGCCGCAGATGACGGAACAGACGGAGCAGCCCCCGCGCCCTTCCCCGACGGCGCCGACCACGTGCACCACGGGCACCGCGCGGGCCCTCGGCCGCACCGCCCCGGGCCACGTCCCGCACACGGCCGGCACGACCGATACAACCGGCACGACCGATACGACCGACCCGCCATCCTCCACCGCCCACACGCCTGCGGCGTCCGCGGCGTCCACGACGCCCCAGGCACGCCAGGCGCACACCGCGTCTTCGGGGACCGCACGGAGGCCCGCGGCGCCGACCGGGTTGCGGCCGCTCGGGCTCAGCCGGCGCTGGCCGCGGTCGTTCGCCGACCGGCTCACCGCGCCGCTGCCCGGCGTACGGGCCATGGCCAGACTGGCCAGGGAAGGGGCGCTGCGGCCCCCGGCCGCCGGGCTCAAGGACATTCCCCGACTGCCCTTCTCGCCCGGGCCGCTCCCCGACGCTGAGCCGGGCACGGTCGCCGTCACCTGGGCCGGGCACGCCAGCTGGGTGATCGGGATCGGGGAGCTGACGGTGCTGACCGACCCCGTCTGGTCCCGCCGGATCCTCGGTACGCCCGCCCGGCTCACCCCGGTCGGCGTCCGCTGGGAGGACCTGCCCCCCGTCGACGCCGTCGTCATCAGCCACAACCACTACGACCACCTCGACGCCCCCACCATCGCGCGGCTGCCCAGGCGCACCCCGCTGTTCGTGCCCGCGGGCCTCGGCGGCTGGTTCCGTCGCCGGCGCTTCACCCGGGTGACCGAACTCGACTGGTGGGAGACGGCGGAACTGCCCGCGGGGAGCGGGGTGGGCTCGGTCCGGTTCGAGTTCGTCCCCGCCCACCACTGGTCCAAACGCACGCTGACCGACACCTGCCGCTCGCTCTGGGGCGGCTGGATCCTCACCGACCAGCGCGGCCGGCAGGTCTACTTCGCGGGCGACACCGGATACGGCCACTGGTTCAAGGAGATCGGCCGCCGCCACCCGGAGATCGACCTGGCGCTGCTGCCGATCGGCGCGTACGCGCCGCGCTGGTGGCTCAGCTCCGTGCACACCGATCCGGAGGAGGCCCTGCAGGCCTTCGAGGACCTCGGCGCGCGGAACATGGCCCCGATGCACTGGGCGACGTTCGTGCTCTCCGCGGAGCCGGTGATGGAGCCGATCCGGCGGCTGCTGACCGCGTGGGCGCAGACCGGCAGGCCGCGCCAGGAGCTGTGGGACCTTCCGGTCGGCGGATCACGCGTGCTGACCGCCGGATGAGCGACGCCCGCGACGCCCGCGATGTCCGCGGAGCCTGTGCCACAGCGCGGGCACCCCGCTGAGCAGCAGCGTCAGCCCCACCGCCGCCAGCACGCCCTGCCACGGCTCGGCGAACAGGGAGCCGCCGAGGATCCCGATCAGCCCGTACGTGGCCGCCCACGTCAGGCACGCGGGCGCATCGCCCCGCGCGAACCGGGCCATCGGCATCCGCGCCAGCAGACAGGCGAGCATCACCGGAATCCGTCCCGCCGGCACCAGCCGGGACAGGACGAGCACGGTCACGCCGTGCTCGTCGAGCCGCTGCTGAGCCTGCGCCAGCCGGTCCGGCGCCGCACGCTGCCTCAGCGCCTCCAGCCACTTCGAACCGTTCTTCGACCCGACGCCGCGCCTGCCCAGCCAGTACAGCGTGATGTCCCCGAGGAACGCCGCGGACGCGGCGACCAGGAACACGAAGACCATGGAGAACGGCGCGGTCTGATGGAGCGCCACCACCGCCGCAGAGCTGACCACCGCCCCCGTCGGCACCACGGGCACCAGCGCACCCAGCGCCACCAGCAGGAACAGCGACGGATAGCCGACGGCCTGCTGTGTGGACTCCGGCGGCAACTGCCCCACCACGTCCTGGAGGGTCACCTCGCGACCTCCGGCCGGACGCTCTCGCCGTGCCCCAGCCGGTGCACCGCCACCCGCGGCGCGAGGCGCGCCGCCTTCCGTACGAACTCATCGCCCGGCGAATGGAACTCGTGCGGCCGGATCGCGTCCATCCCGATCGGCCAGTACGTGCCGTAGTGCACGGGCACCGCCGACCGGGGCGCCAGCGCCGCGAGGGCCCGCGCCGCGCGGTCCGCGTTCAGATGGCCGTGCCCCAGGAACGGGCCCCAGCCGCCGACCGGCAGCAGCGCCACGTCCACCGGGCCGACCGCGTCCGCCATACCGTCGAACAGGCCGGTGTCCCCGGCGAAGTAGGTGCGCGCGGTGCCCTGGATGACATAGCCGAGCGCCGGAGAGCGGTGCGGCCCCACCGGCAGCCGCCGTCCGTCGTGCGCCGCGGGCACGGCCCGTACGCGCAGGTCCTCCACCGCGACCTCGTCGCCCGGGCCCACCTCGATGACCCGCAGCCCGTCCAGCCTGCGCAGCCCCGGGACCGCCCGTTGCGCGCCGCGTGGCACGATCAGCCGGGTGCCCGGGGCGAGCCGGGCCAGCGACGGCAGATGCAGATGGTCGCAGTGCAAGTGCGAGACGACCACGACCTCGGCGTCCGCGGCCTCGGGCGGCGGCAGTTCACCGCGCCGCCGGCGCAGATGCGCCAGCCTGCCCGCGAACAGCGGGTCGGTCAGCACCCGCACCCCGGAGTCCTCGACCGTACAGGTGGCGTGACCCCACCAGGTGACCTCCACCGCCACGCACCGCCTCCACGTCGTCGCCTGCGTACGAGCGTAGGCGCTCGCACACCCGGCGGACCTCCACGCGCCCCGATGCGCGCCTCCCCCCTACGGGCGTACCCGGAGTAGGGTCGGCCCACGACAGCCGACGCAGGGGGAACGGTCCATGCCAGACGTAGGGGGCGACGGCGTGCGCGGCGACGTCCGCGACGGCGTGCGGGTCGCGGCGATCGCCAGCCTGACCCCGCTGGAGGAGCTCGACGCCGACCCGTTCCTCGTCGACACGCGCAGCCAGCACGCCATGTGTGCCCGATGGGCCGCCGGCAACGGATACGTCGTCGCCCGCGAACTGCTGTTCTACCGACTCCGTCCCGACCACCGCGGTCTGTGGGCCGACGTCGACGCCGGCCTCGTCGACCTCTTCGTCGCCCCCAACGAGCGCGTCCTCGCCCGCGCCCTGACCTCCGTGCCCGAGTTCTCCGCCGAATGCGAACGCCGCGGGGTGCCCCTGGCCACCGCGGGCCTCGCCGAGCCCGCGTACGACGCGGCGATGAAGGCGAGCGTGCACCGGCGCATGTCGATGCCGACGGCGGGCTACGACGGCTGCTGACCCGATGCACGGGCGCCCGGCCGCTCTCCGTGCGTGACACGCTGGAACGGAGGCGAGGCGAGAGGCTGTGACGGCGCGTGGGTGAACGGCGATGGAGGACCGCGGGCAGCGCGCTGTGGCGGATCATCGTGGTGTGGGCGGTGTCGACCCTCACGCTGCTCGCGCTCGCCGGGGCGCTGCCCGACTTCCGGCTCCAGTCGGAGGACGGCGAGAGCATCACCAGGACCGCGATCACCGCGGCCTGGGGCGCCGGTGCGTTCGGCCTGCTCAGCGCACTGGTCTGGCCCCTGGTCGTACGCGCCTTCCTGCTGGTGCCGGCGCTGGTGCTGGGCCTGCTGGTGTTCTTCCTCAACGGCTCGCTGCTGCTGCTCGCCCTCCGGCTGATCCCCGACGGAGGCGGCGCGGCCGCCCCGGAGACCGCCGTCGTCGTCGCCGCCGTCATGTCCGCCGTCGCCTCCGCCACCTCCACCGCACTCGCCGTCCGTGACGACAACGCCTACCGGCGGCGCCTCTCCCGCCTCGCCACCCGCCGCCGCAGACGGGGCGGACCCGGCGGAGCGAACGGCGCCGGCGCCCCGCCCGGCACCGTGTTCCTGCAGCTCGACGGAGTCGGGCACGCCGTGCTCGTACAGGCCGTCGAGGACGGGCTCATGCCCACCGTCGCGCGCTGGCTCGGCTCCTCGCACCGGCTCACCCGCTGGCGTACCGACTGGTCCAGCCAGACCGGCGCCAGCCAGCTCGGCATCCTGCACGGCTCGAACCACGACGTCCCCGGTTTCCGCTGGTACGAGAAGGACACCGGCCGGATCATGGTCAGCAACCGTCCCGCGAGCGCCGTCGAGCTCCAGCGCCGTGCCGTGCGGCGGACCCGGGACGCCGGACTGCTCAGCCTCGACGGCGCAAGCCGCGGCAACCTGTTCACCGGCGGCGCCGACCAGCTCGCGCTGGTGCTCTCCGTCGCGGCCCGCCGCGGCCGGGCCAACCGCTCCCGCGCCGGCTACTTCGCCTACTTCTCCGACCCCGCCAACGCCGTACGCACCGCCGTGTCGTTCGTGGCGGAGGTCGCCCGCGAGATCGGCCAGTCGGTCCGCTCCCGGCTGCGCGGCGACGAGCCGCGCACCGGGCGCGGCGGCCTCTACCCCCTCATCCGGGCCTTCGCCACCGTCGTCGAACGGGACGTGGTGGTCGCCGCGGTGATGGGGGACATGCTCGCCGGACGCACCACCGTCTACGCCGACCTCGTCGCCTACGACGAGGTGGCCCACCACTCGGGACCGCACAGCCGGGACGCGGCGAAGGTCCTGGAACGGATCGACCGCTCCCTCGCCCTGATCGCCAAGGTCGCCGAGCACGCGCCCCGCACCTACCGGATCGTGCTCCTGTCCGACCACGGCCAGAGCCCCGGCGAGACCTT
Source organism: Streptomyces sp. NPDC091376 (assembly GCF_044757085.1). Taxonomy (NCBI): domain Bacteria; kingdom Bacillati; phylum Actinomycetota; class Actinomycetes; order Kitasatosporales; family Streptomycetaceae; genus Streptomyces; species Streptomyces sp. NPDC091376. The sequence goes on from NZ_JBIVUF010000014.1 coordinate 166,179, forward strand.
CGACGGCGCCTACGGCCTCACCCTGAAGGATCTCGTCCGGGCCGGCTGCGGGCTGCCCGTGTCCCGCCGCGCCGGCCGTACGAAGAGCGGCGCCGAGGCCCGCGACGCCGCCCGGCACGCGCTGCTCGGCGCGCTGCACCGGCCCATGGGGGAGGACGGCGCCCCCGAGCAGCCGGCGGACGGCCCGTCCGAGCCGGTCGTCCTCGCTTCCGGGAACCTGGGCCTGATCTCCTTCCCCGGGCTGCCGGGCCGCCCCAGCCGGGAACAGATCGACCGCCGCCACCCCGCGCTGCTGCACACCCTCGCCTCACATCCCGGCATCGGCTTCCTGCTGGTGCGCAGCGAACGGCACGGCTCGGTGGTGCTCGGCCGGGACGCGTCGGGCACGGTGGAGCTGCCGGTGGACCCGCTCGACGACTCCGGGCCGCTGGCAGTGTTCGGGCCGGGAACGGCCGACGCGATCCGCCGCACCGATTCGTTCCCGCACGTCGCCGACATCATGGTCAACTCCATGCACGACCCCGTCACCGGCCGTGTGCACGCCTTCGAGGCACAGATCGGCTCGCACGGCGGGCTCGGCGGCGAGCAGTCGTACCCCTTCCTCCTGTCGCCGTACGAACTGTCCGTGCCGGTCGCCGACGGCACGGAGCTGGTCGGTGCCGAACAGGTGCACACGGTGCTGCAGCGATGGCTGGACGAATGCCGGGGCGAACCGTTCGCTCCGCAGGTGCCCCTCGGCCCCGTGGAGGATCCCCGGTCACCGGGCCGCCCGGAAGAAGCATTTCCGGTCACCGGTCGGGTCGTGCAGGACAAATCCGAGTGATTTGGTGCGGTGTTCACCGTCCCTGACCATGGTCGGGTTGTACGGAGAAAGGCGCACCACCCCCCATGACCACCACAGTTCCCCGGAACGAACCGACCACCGCCATCGCCACCGCCGGGGAGCCGGGCGAAGACCGGAGCAAACACGCCAGGCGTTTCGGGCTGCCCGTCGCCACCGCACTGGTCATGGGCAACATCATCGGCGGCGGGATCTTCCTGCTGCCCGCCTCCGTCGCCCCCTTCGGGACGATCAGCCTGGTCGCCTTCGCCGTCCTGACCGTCGGGGCGATCGCGCTCGCCCTGGTCTTCGGACGGCTCGCCGAGCGCCATCCGCGCACCGGCGGCCCCTACGTCTACGCCCGTGAGGCCTTCGGTGACTTCGCCGGATTCCTCGCCGCCTGGTCGTACTGGATCACGGCCTGGGTGTCGAACGCCGCGCTCGCCGTGGCCGCCGTCGGCTACCTCGACGTCCTCCTGCCGCTCCACGACTCCAAGCCGGCGACCATGGCGGCTGCCCTGGTGCTCCAGTGGCTGCCGGCCGTGGCCAACCTGGCGGGCACGCGGTACGTCGGCGCCGTCCAGCTCGTCGCAACCGTCATGAAGTTCGTGCCGCTGCTGCTCGTCGCCGTGGGCGGTCTGTTCTTCTTCGACGCGGACAACCTCGGGCCGTTCGAGGCGAGCGGCTCCGGCACGGTCGGAGCGATCTCCGCCTCCGCCGCGATCCTGCTCTTCAGCTACCTCGGCGTGGAGTCGGCGGCGGTCAGCGCGGGCGAGGTCCGCGACCCGCGGCGCAATGTCGGACGCGCCACCATCCTCGGCACTCTCGGCGCCGCGGCGGTCTATCTGCTCGGCACGCTCGCGGTGTTCGGCACCGTCGCCCACGACGAACTGACCGGCTCCACCGCCCCGTTCTCGGACGCCGTCAACGCCATGTTCGGGGGCTCCTGGGGCGGTTCTGCCGTGGCGTGCATGGCGCTCGTCTCCATGGTCGGCGCGCTGAACGGGTGGACCCTGCTCAGCGCCCAGACGCCGTACGCGGCTGCCCGCGACGGCCTCTTCCCGGCCGCCTTCGCCCGCAAGCGGCGCGGTGTGCCGACGGTGGGAGTGCTCGTGACCGTCGTCCTGGCCTCGCTGCTGACGGTCTACAACTACACGGCCGGTTCCGGCGGCGTGTTCGAGATCCTCGTCCTCGTCACGACGTTCACGGCGACCGTGCCGTATCTGCTGGCGACGGCCGCGCAGATCTACTACCTGGCCTCGGGCCAGGCGCACCGCGTCAGCCGGGCACGGCTGGTGCGCGACGGCGTCCTCGCGGCCGTCGCCGCCGGCTTCTCGGTGTGGCTGGTCGCCGGGTCCGGTTACGCGGCCGTCTACCAGGGCGTGCTGTTCCTCTTCGCCGGTGTCCTCGTGTACGCGTGGATGTCGGCGCGTAACCACCGGACCGCGACCACGGCGAGGACGGCGAGGACGGCGACGCCGGCGGTCGACGGGGACACGGCAGCCCGACAGGCGTAGCCGGACGTAGTCCGAAAGGGCGAATTCCCGGCAAGGGTGGCGCGTCGCGGGTGGTTCCCGGGCACAGGTGGCATGTCCAGGAGGTTGTGCCCGTGAACCGTCCCGTGCGCTGTGCCGACCGTGTCGTGCTCGCCGTCCTGATGGCGCTCGTCGCCGTACTCGGGACCCGGGCGGGCGCCACGGCCGTCACCTCGCCCGGTGCGGATCGCCCGCCGGCCTCCGCACCCGCCGATCCGGCAGGTGAGGCACCGCAGGACACTTCCGAAACGGAACAGCCCCCGCCCGTCCGGGCGGAGCGGCGCCCCGCGCGGGCCTGCGAGCCGCCCGGGGACACGACCGAAGGCGCCGGCGCCCTCGGCCCGTATCCCCGTGGAGCGGCCCGGCCCGCGGCCGCGCCGCCCCCGCCCCCCGCCACGAGGCTCCTGGTCCTGCGCTGCTGAGGACCCGTACGGGACCGGCACCACGACATGCCGTGTCCCGACGGACGTGCACCACCCCTCACACCCTCACCATGCGCAAGGAGACAGCCATGCCCATCGACCCCTACGCCGCAGTGAACGCCATCATCCGTGCCGAGGTCGTCCGCACCGGTCCGGACGAGCACGGTGTCCCCGGTGCCGCCGAACGAGAACCCGAACCCCCCGAGCCCTCCGAAGGAAACGCCCTCGGCTCCCGCTCGGGGTCCCGGTCCGGCTCCCGGTCCGGCGACGGCCTCTGATCCACGCCGCCGGACGCCCCCGGCGCGCCGGGCGGCCCCCGGCGTGAAACCATCGGTCTCATGACTGCCTATCAGGAGCGCCTTGTCGTACCGGTGCGCTGGTGGTTGCTGGCCGCCGCGGCCAGCTGCGGAGTCGCCCTCGCGGTCGCTCCGCTCGGCATCGGACCGGCGCTGACCGCCGCGGCGGTCAGCGCCGTGCTCCTGGCGGCCGCGCTCGTCGGCTACGGCGCGGCACGCCTGCGCGTCCAGGACGGCGTACTGATCACCGAAGGGCTCGCGATGCGGGTGGAACGCCTCGGCTGGATCGAGATCCTGGACGAGGACGAGGCACTGGAATGGCGCACGTTCCGGGCCGGTCCGCACGCGCGCTTCGCCCTGCGGGCGTACATCCCGACGGCGGTCCGGGTCGAGGTCGCCGACCCGGCCGTGCCGTTCCGCTACCTGTACGTGTCCACCCGGCATCCCCTGCAGGTGGTCCGGGCCATCAACGCCGCGAAAGCGGAGGCACAGCCCGTCTGAAAGGCCCGCCGGTGCGACCCTCCGGCGCGATCCGCCGGTGCGAGCTGCCGGTGTCACCCCCGGTGCGAGCTGCCGGTGTGACGCGCCGGTCCCAGCCGCCGGTCTGAGCCGCCGAGGTCAAGGGCGGCGGCTCAGACCGGCTTCCGGCGGGCGCAGGGCCGCACCCCGGACCAGGGCTGCATCCCGGACCGGGGCTGCATCCCGGTGCGGGGCGGCCCTCGTCGTCGCGTGCTCCGCCGCGCTGCGGTGGTCGGCCTCGCGGGCCACGGTCACGGGGTGAGGGACCGCAGGTACGTCACCGTCGCCGGGTCGGCCGGCAGCAAGGTCTCGATGGCGAGCTCGGCGACGGTGACGTCCATCGGCGTGTTGAACGTCGAGACCGACGAGACGAAGGACAGCACTCGGCCCTCGTGCTCGATCACCAGCGGCAGCGCGACATGCGGATACGACGCCGCGTCCGGCCCGTCCGTCCCGTCCGCCCCGGCCTCCACACCCGCTCCGTCACCTCGGTTCTCGCCGTGCTCCGGCGTGCCGCCCCCGGAGCCCGGGGACGGATACGCGGCGACCTCCTCGTACAGCTCGCGCAGCTCCGGAGAGCGGACCAGCGCCATCTGGTGCTCCATCCGGGCCAGCAGATGAGCCCGCCACTCCCGCAGATTCCGGATCCGCGGTGCGAGGCCCTGCGGGTGGAGCGTGATCCGCATCGCGTTCAGCGGGGGAGCGAGCAGATGGCCCGGCAGGCCCTGAAGGAGCAGCGCGATCCCCCGATTGGCCGACACCACCGTGTACGTCCCGTCGACCACCAGCGCCGGATAGGGCTCGTAGCCCCGGAGCAGCTGCTCGATACCCGCGCGCAGGGAACCCATCGCGGGATCGTCCAGCGGCGTCTGCGCGTACCGCGGCGCGTAACCGGCCGCCAGCAGCAGCACGTTCCGCTCGCGCACCGGCACCTCCAGCTGCTCCGCGAGCCGCAGGGTCATCTCCTCGCTCGGCCGGGACCTGCCCGTTTCGACGAAACTGATGTGCCGCGCCGAGGAGTCCGCGCGCAGGGCCAGCTCCAGCTGACTCAGTCCGCGCCGCTCTCGCCAGCCGCGCAGCAGTGGCCCTACTCCCGTGTCGGGCGCGACAGTTGTCATACGGTCACCGTAACGTCGCCGACAGACACATCCGGAGGGAGCCTCGCTCATGCCCACAGAGCCGCTGTCGCAGAAGGAGATCGAGGACAGGCTGCGGGAACTGCCCGGCTGGTCACAGGAGGGCGACCGCATCGCCCGCACCTACCGGCTCGGCACCCACTTCGCCGCCACCGCACTGGTCGTCCATGTCGCGCAGATCCAGGAGGACCTGAACCATCACTCGGACCTGCTCCTCGGCTACAACACGGTCAACCTCACCGTGAACTCGCACGACGCGGGCGGCGCGATCACCGAACGCGATTTCGAACTCGCCCGCCGCGTCGAAGCGGTGGCCCCGAACCACGGCGCGAGCTGACCGTGCTGCACGACGACGAGACCTGCGACACGGCCGGGAGCGTCAGCGCCGGCCGGAACACCTTCCTCGACTACGACGTCGAGGCCGCCGTCTACGACGCCACGCGCGGCGGCGCGCCCCGTGCCGCCGCGGCCGCGGCGGCGGTGCTCTCCCTCGTCCCGGACGCGGCCCGCGCGCTGCTCGACATCGGCTGCGGCACCGGGCTGGTGACCGAGCGGCTGGGCCGGCCGGGGCTTAGGGTGCTCGGCGCCGACTCCTCGCCCGGCATGGCCAGGATGGCCGCCGGCCGGGTCGAGGGAGTCGTCCTCGCCGATGTGCGCCGGCTGCCGCTGCCCGACGCGTCCGTGGACGCGGTCAGCGCGGTGTGGCTGCTGCACCTGGTGCCGGACGCCCGGACCGTGGTGGCCGAGGCGGCGCGTGTGCTGCGCCCCGGCGGGGTGTTCGTCACCACCGTGGACAAGGACGCCGGGCACGACGTCGGCAGCGACATCGACGCCGTCCTCGCCCCGTACCGGACCGCGCAGGCGTACGACCGCGCGGCCCGCATCGAGGCGTTCGCCGCGGCCCACGGCCTCGGCCCGGCAGGAGAAACCCACTTCACCGGCCATGGGCAGGGCCGCTCACCGCGCCGCACCGCGCAGGCCCTGCTCCGCGGCGAGTACGCGTCACGGCTCACGGCCCGCGGCGCGGTCGCCGAGAAGCTCGCGGCGGAACTGTCCGCCCTGCCCGAACCGGACGAACCGCGCGCCGAGCCCCGCTACCGGGTCCTGGCACTGCGCCGCTCCTCCGCGTCCTCACCACCACCTCGCTGATGCGTTCACCGTGACCGTCACCGTCACCGCTACCTTCGCCTTCCTCGCTCGATTCCACAGCTCACGCCGGTGCACGCACACACCGCTCGCCGCTCGCCGCTCACCGCTCACCGCTCACCGCAGGGCGGATGCGAGCACGCGCCGTTTTGCCGGAACGGCAACAGAACTCGCCATCCCGGCCCACTGGGCGCACCCTGGCGCCATGAGCCATCACCACCATCACGGGGCGGGCGACAGCCACGACCCCGCCCACGCCACGACCGACGTGGACTGGGACGAACTCGCCCCGCTCCTCGAACGCCAAGCCGCACTGCAGGGCCCGATGTACGCGCAGGCCGCGGCCTGGATCGGGGAGCAGCTTCCCGCCGCGGCCGTACGCCGCGTCCTCGACATCGGCAGCGGGCCGGGAGTGATCAGCTGTCTGCTCGCGGAGGCGTTCCCGTACGCGGAGGTCATCGCCGTCGACGGCACACCCGCCCTCCTCGACCAGGCCCGCGCCCGCGCCGAGCGCACCGGCCTCGGCGACCGCGTCCGTACCCATGACGCCGAACTCCCCGACGGCATTGAGGATCTGGGCGAGGCGGACCTCATCTGGGCGGGCAACTCACTGCACCACCTGGGCGATCAGCGCGCGGCCCTCGCCGGCTTCGCCCGGCTGCTGCGGCCCGGCGGGCTGCTCGCGCTCGTCGAGGGCGGACTGCCGCCGCGCCATCTGCCGCGTGACATCGGCATCGGCCGCCCCGGCCTGGAGGGCCGGCTCGAAGCCGCCAACACCGCGTGGTTCGAGGAGATGCGCGCCGCCCTGCCCGGTGCCAGGACGGAGATCGAGGACTGGCGCGCTCTGCTCTCCGCGGTCGGCCTGACCCCCACCGTCACCCGCTCCTTCCTCCTCGACGTCCCGGCCCCGGTCACCGCCCCCGTGCGCGAGCATCTGGTCTCCGCCTTCTCATGGCAGCGCAAGGCCCTGGGGGACCGGCTGGACGCCGACGACGCCGCCGTACTGGAACGGCTGCTGGACCCGGACGACAAGGACGGACTGATGCACCGCCCTGACTGCTTCCTGCTGGCGGCCCGCACCGTGCACACGGCCCGGCGGGGCTGAGCCGTCTCGGACACGGCCTGGACGGGTTGACCGACGTGCCTGGGCAGTACACCTAGAGCCTCGCCGTCAGCAGGACGCCCGCGTACGACACCGTGGCGATGAGCACCCAGGCCGTGAGCCCGGCCACGGCGACCCGCGGGCCGGTGCGGGTCAGGGACGGCAGATGGACCGCGCTGCCCAGGCCGAACAGCGCGGCGGCGAGCAGGAGTTCCTGAGCCGTGCCGGCCGCCGCGAGGGCGGGGGCGGGGAGCAGGCCCGTGGTGCGCAGGGCCACCAGGGCGAGGAATCCCACGACGAACAGCGGGACCAGGGGAGGCCGGCCGGCCGAGGGGGCGCCGCGGCCGCGGCGGCGCACGCCGACCACGATGCCCGCGACCAGCGGGGCCAGCAGTGCCACCCGCATCAGCTTGACCAGGACGGCCTCGCCCAGGGCGTCCGCCCCCGCGGTCCCGGCGGTGGCCACCACCTGGCCCACGTCATGGACGCCCGCCCCCACCCACCGTCCGAACTCGGCGTCGGTCAGCCCCAGGGGACCGTGCAGCAGCGGCAGTACGGCGATGGCGAGCGTGCCGCACAGCGTCACCAGCGCCACCGAGGTGGCGACGTCCTCGTCGTCGCTGTCGTGGACCGTGGCGACCGCGCCGATCGCGGACGCTCCGCAGATGGAGTAGCCGGTGGCGATGAGCAGCGGCTGGTCGCCCGGCAGCCCGAGGCGGCGCCCCAGCCACCAGGTGCCGCAGAACGTGGCGGCCACCACGGCGAGCACCATCGCGACCGTCGCCCAGCCCAGCCCCAGCACGTCCGCCATGCTCAGCTTGAGCCCGAGCAGCACGATCCCGGCCCGCATCAAGCGTTTCGACGCCAGCGTCAGACCCGTACGGCAGCGGCCGCGGACATGGGCGCGCAGCCAGGGGGTGTGCGCGGCGGCGATACCGAGGACGACGGCGGCGGTGAGCATCGGCACGGCGGGCACGAGGAGGTGCACCAGCCACGCCGCACCCACTGCGCCGGCGGCGAGCACCAGGCCCGGACCGGCGCCGGGGCCGGGACGGGGGCCGTTCGCCTTCTCGGGCGTCCCATGTGAAGCGCCGCGTGAGGTCCCGCGTGAGGCCGGACCGGAAGCGCTACGTGAAGTGCCGTGTGAAGTGCGCGAAGTGACGCGTGACATTGCACGCGCTGTGATGCCGTGCGCCCAGGAGCCCGCGAGGGCCATCACCGGTCGGCGGGCAGGCTGTAGACGCGCCGGACGCTGGTGCCGAGGCGGGCGATGTCGGCGCCGTACACATGGAGGGACTGCGCCACACCGGTCCCGGCGTTGCGCACGAGGTGGATGTCGCCGGGCGGAGCGAACGCGGCGACCGCGCCGCGCGGGTTCACCACGTCCTCGGTGGCCACCAGCCGGGCCGTCGAGCCGTGCGGGACCAGGCGATAGCGGCGTTCGTGCTCCTCGCCCTCATGAACACCCGTGACGCACCAGGAGACATGATCGTGGATGGGGGTGTGCTGCCCGGGCAGCCAGACCAGGGCCACGACGGAGAAGCTGCCGTCGTGCTCGGCGTGCAGGACGTGCTGCCGGTAGTGCCGCGGGTCCCCCTCGCACTGCTCGGCGGTGAGCAGGTCGGGCCTGCCGAGGTGCGGCAGGAGCTGCTCCGCCACGAGGTGTGCCGTGGACTCGGGGGACAGTCCGCGGTTCACGGTCTCGCGTATCTCCGTCACCAGCGAGCGCAGACGGGCGGTCGTCCGCGGAGGGGAGTTCGTGGCTGTGTTCGAAGGCGTCATGAAACGCAGCGTCCGCCCGCGTACTCCGGCGCGTCCACGTGGGATTGCTTGCCGGGTCCTCAACCACCGCTTATGGATGCGGCGGCGCGCGGCGGCTCCTCAGCAGCCGGTCTTGCGCTCGGCCACCGCCACGAGCCGGTCCAGCACCAGGGCGGTTGCGGGGATACGGAGATGGTCGCGCAGAGCGTAGGCGTGGACCCGGCGGCGGGTGTGCGGCTCCACGATCCGGCCCGTGACCTTCTGGTGGCAGAGGAACGACAGCACCAGCTGCGGCACCATCGCGATCCCCACCCCCGCCGCCACCAGACTCTGCATCACCAGGTTGTCGTCCGTGGTGCACGCGATGTCGGGGGTGAACCCCTCCTCGGCGCAGGCGTGCAGGAAGTTGGCACGACAGCGCAGACAGCCCGCGATCCACCGTTCGTGGGCCAGATCGGCCAGGCGCACCGAGCGGCGGCGGGCCAGCGGATGCCCGGTGGGGAGCAGTACCGTCAGCGGGTCCTCCAGCAGCCGTACCTCCGACAGCTCGCCGGGAATCTCCGCCGACTGGCCCGGATAACTGAAGGCCAGGGAGATGTCGCACGCGCCTTCGGCCACGAGTCGCAGCGACTCCGGCGGCTCGCTCTCGGTCAACTCGACGCGTATCCCGGGGTGTTCGGCGGCGAGCATGGCCATCGCCTCCGGGATGAGGGTCGCCCCGGCGCTGGGGAACGCGCACACCCGCACCCGCCCCGCGCGGAGCCTCGCTATCGCGTCGATCTGCTGCTGCGCCGCGGACAGGCTGTCGAGGATCACGCCGGTGTGCCGGGTCAGCGCCTCCCCGGCCTCGGTGAGCCGGATGCCCCGGCCGACCCTGGTGAACAGAGGGGTGCCGAGGTCCCGCTCCAGCGCCTTCATCTGCTGGCTGACAGCCGGCTGGGTGTAGCCCAGCGACCGTGCGGCCGCCGAGTACGAGCCGGTCCTGACCACCTCATGAAAAGTCCTGATGTACCGGGAGTCGAACACAGCAGAAGCATAAGCAGAAATTGGGACGGCAAAAGTAGGTGAATCCCCGTGAGAACAGGCCGATTGATCCGGCGCGGATCACCCGGCGACAGGCTCCGGCCGCCACCACTGGAACGGCGAGTCGGTGTCCTCCCACTGCCGCACGTTCGCACCGTCGTCTCCGGAGCCGCCCTCGGTCTCCAGCAGCAGCCCGCTGATGTGGCTGATGAGCGTCACTGTCCCGGGGGCGTCGAGGTGCTGCTCGATCAGCCACTCCTGAGCGCCGTAGTTGTTCGCCTTCCACTGCTGGACGTTGGCGCCGTTCTCGGTGGAGGCGTTGGCGACGTCGAGCCGCTTGCCGCTGTTCACGTTGGTGAGGTGATAGAGGCCGCCGCCTGCGTGCGTGACGTCCCACTGCTGCCCCGGCGCCCCGGTCTCCCGGCCCTGCTGCACATTGGCACCGCTGCCCTTGGCGCCGTTGTACACCTCCAGCAGCAGTCCGCTGCCGGCGTTGCGTACGAGGTAGCGGCCTTCCCGGAAGGGCGCTGCGGGGGTGCGGGGCCTGCTCATGGGGCCTCACCCTACGTGAGGCCCCATGGCCGGCGGCAGGTCAGGCCTCGGCCGCCGCGGCGAGCGCGGCAGGCCGTCACGCCGTGGGCCACGCCCGCGCCCGCTTGACCTCGCCGGTGTGTCAGACGCCCAGCGAGAACGTCGCCGGGTCCGGTCCGAGCCGCCGGCCCTCGTCCAGGGCGCCGAACGCCGCCAGATCGTCGGCGTCCAGCTCGAAGTCGAAGACGTCGATGTTCTCCTGGATCCGGGACGGGGTCACGGACTTGGGGATCACGACGTTGCCCAGCTGCAGATGCCAGCGGAGCACGGCCTGGGCCGGGGTCTTCCCGTGCTTCTGCGCGATCGCGACGATCGTCGGGACCTCCAGCAGCCCGCGGCCCTGGCCGAGCGGGGACCATGCCTCGGTGGCGATGCCGTGCTTGGCGTGGAACGCCCGCGACTCGGCCTGCTGGAGCTGGGGGTGGAGCTCGATCTGGTTCACGGCCGGCGCGACCGAGGTCTCGCCCAACAGCCGCTCCAGGTGTGCGGGAAGGAAGTTGGACACGCCGATCGCCTTGGCGCGGCCGTCGGCGAGGATGGTCTCGAACGCCTTGTACGTGTCCACGAACGCGTCCTTGGCCGGAAGCGGCCAGTGGATCAGGTACAGATCGACGTAGTCGAGGCCCAGCCGGGTGAGCGAGGCGTCGAAGGCGCGCAGCGTCGAGTCGTAGCCCTGCTCGCTGTTCCAGAGCTTGGTGGTGAGGAAAAGCTCCTCGCGGGGGATGCCGGAGGCGGCGACGGCCTGGCCGGTTCCCTTCTCGTTCTCGTAGATGGCTGCCGTGTCGATGCTGCGGTAACCGGCCTCCAGGGCCGTACCGACGGCCTTCGCCGCCTCGTCGTCCGGCACCTGCCACACGCCGTAGCCGAGCTGCGGCATGGAGACACCGTTGTTGAGGGTGATGGAGGGGACCTTGCTCACGAGCGGTCGATCCTTACGTCGTCGGGAAGTGCTCCCATGGTCAACGATCACAACGGCCGGGGGATTCCCGTCAGGGGAGACCGGCCGGTACGACCACGACCCTATGGGTATCGGCGCCCCCGGTCCTGTCGACCCCTGCACGTGGGCGGCGCCCCGCCCGGAGACGCCCGTCGGACGGCCTCCGGGGCGATGGGGCGGCTGTCGGGGAGAAGGGTGCGAAGCGGCCAGGAGAACGGGGAGGCGTCTGGCGAACACGGTCCGTGACCACGCCGATTGCCTTCTGCGGACGACGCCACGTCGGCGGCACCCGACCGCCTCAGGCGCCGGCCGGAGGCGCTGCGGGGGTGTCCGGCCGGCATCGGTCGGCAGCAGGAGGACCTCCTCGGCGACGCGCGGGGCGAGTCCGCGCGACGGCTCGTCGGCGATCGGGACGGCGGACGGGCGCCGCAGAAGCCGTCAATGACTGACGCGTCGTCAATTGGACTGCCGTCGGCCCGTCGTGGCGCGCGTGCCGGGCTCGGCGAGTCGTTGTGCGGTGAGGCGTTGTGCGGTGAGGCGTTGTGCGGTGAGGTGGGGCGAGGCGCGGTGCTGTGAGGCGAGACGCGGCGCCTCAGTGATAGAGCGCGTCCACCTCGTTGGCGTACGCCGTCTCGATCGCCTTCCGCTTCAGCTTCAGCGACGGCGTCAGCAGCCCGTGCTCCTCGCTGAACGGATGCGCCAGGATGCGGAACGTACGGATGGACTCGGCCTTGGACACCAGGGTGTTGGCGGCCACCACGGCCCGGCGGACCTCCATCTCCAGATCCGGGTCACGCACCAGCTCGGCCGGTTTCATCGGCGCCCTGTTGCGCATCGCCAGCCAGTGCTCGACGGCCTCGTGGTCCACGGTGACCAGCGCCGCGATGTAGGGACGGTCGTTGCCGACGACGATGCACTGCGCCACCAGCGGATGGGCCCGCACCCGCTCCTCGAGGCCGATCGGCGACACGCTCTTGCCGCCGGACGTCACCAGGATCTCCTTCTTCCGCCCGGTGATCGTCAGATAGCCGTCCTCGTCCAGGGCCCCCAGGTCGCCGGTGGACAACCAGCCTTCGTTGAGCACGGCGTCCGTCGACTTCGGGTCGTTCAGATAGCCGGAGAAGAGCTGTGGGCCGTGCAGCCACACCTCGCCGTCCTCGGCGATGTGGACCGTCGTTCCCGGGATGGGCTGGCCGACCGTGCCGTACTTGGTGCGCTCCGGCGGGTTCGCGGTCGCCGCCGCGGTCGACTCCGTCAGCCCGTATCCCTCGAAGACGGTGACGCCCGCGCCCTCGAAGAAGAGGCCGAGGCGCCGGTCCATGGCCGAACCGCCGGACATCGCGTGCCGCACCCGGCCGCCCATGGCCTCGCGGACCTTCTGGTAGACGACCTTCTCGAAGAACTGGTGCTGCAGGCGCAGGCTCGCGGACGGACCGGGCCCGAGCCCGAAGGCCCGGTGCTCCATGGCCTCCGCGTACCGCACCGCCACCTCGACGGCCTTGTCGAACGGTCCCGTCTTGCCCGCGGCCTCCGCCTTGCGCCGGGCGGCGTTGAAGACCTTCTCGAAGATGTACGGCACGGCCAGGATGAACGTGGGCCGGAAGGACGCGAGGTCGGAGATCAGCGCACTGGCCTGCAGCACGGGCTGATGTCCCATCTTGACCCGGCCCAGGATCGCGGCGACCTCCACCATCCGTCCGAAGACGTGCGCGAGCGGCAGGAACAGCAGCGTCGCGGCCTCGTCGCCCGGCTTGGAGTGGAAGACCGGCTCCCAGCGCCCGATGAGCGTGTCGGTCTCGTACATGAAGTTGGCGTGGGTGATCACACAGCCCTTGGGCCGGCCGGTCGTCCCCGAGGTGTAGATCACCGTGGCGATGGACTCCGGGGTCACCGCCCGCCGGTGCCGGTGCACCACGTCGTCCTCGATGTGCGCGCCCGCCTCGAAGAGTTCGTCGACCGCGCCCTTGTCGAGCTGCCACAGCCGCTTGAGGTGCGGCAGCCGGTCGATGACCGAGCCGATCGTCATCGCGTGGTCCTCGTGCTCGACCATGCAGGCCGACACCTCGGCGTCGTGCAGCATCCACAGGACCTGCTCGGCCGAGGACGTGGGGTAGACGGGAACGGACTGTGCGCCGACCGCCCACAGCGCGAAGTCGAAGAGCGTCCACTCGTAGCGGGTGCGGCACATGATCGCGACCCGGTCGCCGAACCGCACGCCCTGGGCGAGCAGTCCCTTCGCGAGGGCGAGCACCTCGTCGCGGAAGTCGGCGGATGTCATGTCGTGCCACTGGCCGCCGTCGTCCTTGCGGCCGAGCGCGACCCGTTCGGGGTCGGTCTGGGCGTGGTCGAACACGGCATCCGCCAGTCCGCCGACAAGGGGGGCCGACGCCAAGGGGGGAACCGTGAACTCACGCAATGACCTGCTCCTTGTGGCGCTCCGCACAGCGCCGGTGACGGTACCCCACCGGGCGGTCATGCGGGAGACCCTTCAACAACTCGGCACATTTCGCATCGGCGCTGGTCAGCCGCTCAAATCCGGCCAACGACGGTGATGGCAGGCCATGTTCTGACCGAAGAGTAAGTCGCGACAGATGGAATCTGCACGGAATCTGTACGCGGCCAACACGCCCTGGTTGTACCCGGCGCCCGGAGCGAGGGGGCGGCGGAGACCGGCACGGGGGACCGCGGCCCGCCCGCCGGGCAGTGCGAGTAGGGCGGTGCGACTAGGGCGATGCGTGTCGGGCGGCGCGAGTAGGGCGGTGCGTGTCGGGCGGTGCGAGTAGGGCGAGGCGTGTCGGGCGGCTCAGCGGGAACCGGCGGACATCACTGCGGGCCGCCCGCCGGCCGGTGCAGCCGGTCGCCACCTGCCAGGATCGCGGCGGCCAGGGCGTCCGCGGCCTCCTGGGTGCCGTGCGGGGCGCCCGCGCGGTGGCCGTGGAGCAGAACGAAGTCCACGTCGCCCAGTTCCGGCAGCCCGGCGCGGGCCGGAACCGGTACCAGACCCGGCGGGATCAGCCCCCGCGTATGGGCCATCACCCCCAGGCCCGCCCGCGCCGCCGCGACCAGTGCGCTCAGGCTCGTGCTCGTGCACGCGATGCGCCAGGCACGCCCCTGCGCCTCGAGGACCTCCAGCGCGCGGGCCCGGGTGATGCCGGGCGGAGGGAAGACGATCAGCGGGACCGGGCGGTCCGGGTCCAGCCGCAGCTGCGGGGCGCCGATCCAGATCAGCGCGTCCTGCCAGACCAGTTCGCCGTGCGCGCCCTGAGCGCCGCTGGTGCTGCTGCCGCGCGTGCCGCGTGTGCCGCGCGTGCCGCTCGTGCGGCGCTTGGCGAGGACGAGGTCGAGCCGGCCCGCCTCCAGCTGCTCGTGCAGCGTGCCCGAGAGCTCGACGGTCAGCTCCAGATCGACCTCGGGATGGTCGCGGCGGAACGACTCGAGGATCTCCGGCAGCCGGGTCAGCACGAAGTCCTCGGACGCGCCGAAGCGCAGCCTGCCGCGCAGCCGCGTCCCGGTGAAGAACGCCGCCGCCCGCTCGTGCGCCTCCAGGATCGTCCGCGCGAAGCCGAGCATCGCCTCGCCGTCCTCGGTGAGCTGCACGCTGTGCGTGTCCCGGGAGAAGAGCTGGCGGCCCGCCGCCTCCTCGAGCCGCCGCACATGCTGGCTCACCGTCGACTGACGCACGCCGAGCCGCCGGGCCGCCTGCGTGAAGCTCAGCGTCTGGGCCACGGCGAGGAAGGTGCGCAGCTGGGCCGGGTCGTACACGGAACCCATGGTAGCCGCGCCCATCACGAAACGTGATGACAGTCAGAACGGTGTACGGGATTCCCGATCGCCCGGCGGGCGTGGACGATGGAGAGGGCACGACCTGAACCGAGAGCTAGTGGAGCACATGAGCCGCCGCACCCCCCTTCGACCGCCGTCCTGGCTGCCGGTCGACGCCTACATCCTCGCGCTGCTCGCCACCGTGCTCCTCGCGGCGCTGCTCCCCGCGTCCGGAGCGGCGGCCACGGTCACCGACGGAGCCGCCACCGGCGCGGTCGCGCTGCTCTTCTTCCTCTACGGCGCGCGGCTGTCGACCCGCGAGGCGATGGACGGACTGCGGCACTGGCGACTGCATCTGACCGTGCTGGCCGCCACGTTCGTCCTCTTCCCGCTCCTCGGAGTGGCGGCCGGGGGACTGGTCCCCACCGTCCTCACCCCGCCGCTCTACGGCGGACTCCTCTTCCTGTGCCTCGTGCCGTCCACCATCCAGTCGTCGATCGCGTTCACCTCGATGGCCCGCGGCAACGTGCCCGCGGCGATCTGCGCCGGCTCCTTCTCCAGCCTCGCCGGGATCCTCCTCACCCCCCTGCTGGCCGCGCTGCTCCTCGGGCACGGCGCGGGCGGCTTCACGGCGGACTCCCTGCTGAAGATCGTGCTCCAGCTGCTGGTGCCGTTCCTGTCGGGACAGCTGCTGCGCCGCTGGATCGGAGGCTTCCTCGGCCGGCACAGGAGGCTCCTCGGCTACGTCGACCGCGGCTCGATCCTGCTCGTCGTCTACACCGCCTTCAGCGAAGGCATGATCGCCGGCATCTGGCACCAGGTCACCCCCGTACGGCTGGGTGCGCTGCTCCTCGTGGAGGCGGTGCTCCTGGCCGTGATGCTGAGCCTGACCTGGTACGGGTCCAAGCGACTCGGCTTCGTACGCGCCGACCGCATCGTGATCCAGTTCGCCGGCTCCAAGAAGAGTCTGGCGGCCGGGCTGCCGATGGCGAGCGTCCTCTTCGGCGCGCAGGCGAGCCTCGCCGTGCTGCCGTTGATGCTCTTCCACCAGATGCAGCTGATGGTGTGCGCCGTCATCGCCAAACGGCGGGCGAACGACCCTCAGCCGACGGCGCCCGCGCCGGAACGGACACCGGCGCGCGCCTCCGCCCGCTGAGTTCGCTGCGCCCGCTTCCCTTCCTCGGAGCCCTCCTCCCCGGCTCCCGCTGCCCCGGCCCTCTTCCTCCCGGCCCTCTGCCCCCGGGTCCGTTCACGCAGTCTTCTTCCCGGCGTTGCCGATGTGGCGGGGTGTGACATGTGACGCGCGCATAGCGTCCCGGTCGTCACGAGGGACCAGGGCGGGAACAAGGGGTGGGGAAGCATGTCCAGTCAGCTCCAGGGGCCGGACCGGGACGTTCCGGCGACGGGCGGCACACGCGGGACCAGCCGGAGGGCCGTGCTGCGGGCGGCCGGTGTCGCGGGAGCGGCGACCGCCGCCGGCGGGCTCACCGGCACGTCCGCGGCCGCCGCGCCCGCCGCGGGGTCCGCGTCCGCTTCCGCGGCGACGTCCGACAACGTTGCCGGATGGCGGACCGACACCGACAGCCCCCGGTTCACGCTCGCCGTCATGCCCGACACCCAGTACCTCTTCGACGGCGCGAGCATTCACAAGGAGCCCGTCGAGGCGGCGCTGCGCCACGTCGTGGACCACGCCCGCGACGAGAACATCGTGTTCCTGTCCCACCTGGGCGACCTCACCGAGAACGGCCGGGCGGAGGAACTCGCCCCGCTCGGCGAGGCGTTCCGGATCCTGGACCGGCGCGGCGCCGGCTACAGCGTCCTCGCCGGGAACCACGACATCGACTCCCGGACCGACGATCAGCGCGGACGGACGCCCTACCTCGACGCCTTCGGACCGCAGCGGCTGCGCGGGCTGCGCACCTTCGGCGGCGCCTCGCCCGACGGCTACAACACCTACCACCGCTTCCGTGCCGCGGGCCGCACCTGGCTCGTGCTGGCGCTGGACTGGCGGCCGTCCGCCGCCGGGATCGCCTGGGCGAAGAACGTCATCGCCCAGCACCCGAGCACACCCGTCGTCCTCACGACCCATGAACTCGTGTACGCCGACACCGCCGGCGAGGAGGCGCGCCTCTCCGGCTTCGGGCAGCACCTGTGGGACGAGCTCATCGAGAGCCACGACCAGATCTTCCTCGCCCTGGGCGGACACTTCTGGCCGGCCGCCCGCACCGTACGCACGAACGCCGCAGGCAACGACGTCCATCTGCACGTCACCAACTACCAGGACCGCTACTTCGGCGGCAGCGCGATGATCCGCCTCTACCGCTTCGACCTGTCCCGGAACACCATCGACGTCTCCACGTTCTCCCCCTGGCTCCTCGCCAAGGAGAAGTCCGGCCGGCTCAACGCCCTGGAGCGGCGCGAGCTCGAACTCACCGACGCCGACAACTCCTTCTCCGTCCCCGTCGACTTCGAGAAGCGCTTCGCCGGCTTCGCACCCCTCACCCCGCGCCGCCCCCGCCCCGCCGAGCGCATGCTGCTCCCCGGCACCGTCGCGTACTGGCGCTTCGACAGCGGCCGGCCGGACGGCTCCGCCGCGGACGAGGACCTCCGCGTCCGCGACCTCTCCGGCCACGGCAACGACCTGATCCGCAGCGCCGTCCCCGGCAGCCCCGCCGACGCCCTGCGCTGGTCCGGCCGGCACCACCCCGACCAGCCCGGCCACGGCAGCCTCTTCTTCGACGGCTCGAAGCCCCCGCTGCGCGGTGCCTGTCTGCGGACCGTGCCGGGCGCGCCCCTCAACACCCAGACATTCCGCTCCGGTTACACCATCGAGGCGTTCTTCATGCTGCCCGACGACTGGACGAGCTCCCGCAACGCCTGGTCGGCGCTGCTCAGCCGCCAGGGCACCCTCGGCGCGGCCGGGAAGACCGGCGACCCCGAGGAGCCCGTGGTCACCCTCTCCCTCTCCGACGGGCACGCCCTCCAGTGGGCCGCCGCGCCCCTCGACCAGAAGGGACTCGTCACCCACTGGAGCCATGAACTCCCGCTCGGCACCTGGTGGCACGCCGCCGTCGTCAACGACGGCCGCCGCACCACGATGTACGTCGACGGCTGCCCGGTCGCCCGCAATCCCGCCACCTTCACCCAGGGACTGACCACCCTCGGACTGTCCTGGCTGCTCGGCGGCTACGAGTACGGCGGCAGGCTCGACCAGCTCTTCCGCGGCTGGATCGGCGACGTCCGCATCACCGGGCGCGCCCTGCCCACCGGCGCGTTCATGAACGCCTAGAGGCACCTGTCCGCGCTCGTCGGCGCCGGGGCGTCGTCGACGCGGGCAAGGACCCGGCCGGCGCAGGGGGCGCTCCCCGCCGGCCGGGTCCGTCACACCCCCGAGCGAAGGGCGAGACGTTCCTCACCCGCGTACACGTTCATGTCCGGGCCGCGCAGAAAGCCGACCAGCGTCAGCCCGGTCTCGGCCGCCAGGTCGACGGCCAGGGACGAGGGCGCGGAGACGGCCGCGAGCACCGGGATCCCCGCCATCACCGCCTTCTGCGCCAGTTCGAACGACGCACGGCCCGATACCAGCAGGATCGCCCGGGACAGCGGCAGCAGGTCCTCGCGCAGTGCCCGGCCGACGAGCTTGTCGACGGCGTTGTGCCGGCCGACGTCCTCACGGACGTCGAGCAGTTCGCCTTCCTCCGAGAACAGCGCCGCCGCGTGCAGCCCGCCGGTCCGGTCGAAGACCCGCTGCGCGGCCCGGAGCCGGTCGGGGAGGCCGGCCAGCAGAGCGGGCTCGACCCGGACCGGCGGAGTGTCGGCGATGGGGAAGCGGGTCGTGGTGCGTACCGCGTCGAGGCTGGCCTTGCCGCACAGGCCGCACGACGACGTCGTGTACACATGGCGTTCCAGGGTGATGTCCGGCACCGGAACACCCGGCACGAGCTGCACATCGACCACGTTGTACGTGTTCGTACCGTCGTCCTTGGCGCCCGCGCAGTACACGATCGACCGCACCTCGGCCGCCGAGCCGATCACGCCCTCGCTGACGAGGAACCCGGCCGCGAGCGCGAAGTCGTCGCCCGGCGTGCGCATGGTGATCGCCAGCGGCCTGCCGTTCAGCCGGATCTCCAGCGGCTCCTCGGCCACGAGTGTGTCCGGCCGGTCCGTCACCGCCCCGTTCCTGATCCGGATGGTGCGGCGGCGCTCGGTGACCCGTCCCATGGTGATCAGTCCCGATTCTGTACGTGGGCGAAGCCGAAGCGGCCCTTGATGCAGAGGTTGCCGTGGGTCACCGGGTTGTCGTGCGGCGAGGTGACCTTGACGATCTCATTGTCCTGCACGTGCAGGGTCACATTGCACCCCACACCGCAGTAGGCGCACACCGTCGTCGTCTCCGTCTGCGCCGACTCGTCCCATGTACCCGCCGCACGCATGTCGAACTCGGACTTGAACGACAGCGCGCCGGTCGGGCACACCTCGATGCAGTTGCCGCAGTACACACACGCGGAGTCGGTGAGCGGGGCCGCGTGCTCGGTGGAGATCCGGGCGTCGAAACCGCGGCCCGCGACGGCGATCGCGAAGGTGTTCTGCCACTGCTCGCCACAGGCGTCGACGCACTTGTAGCAGAGGATGCACTTGCCGTAGTCGCGCACGTACAGCTCGTTGTCGACCTTCGGGTCCTCCTCGACCCGGGCCGCGTCCGGGCCGAACCGGCCGGGCTCGGCCCCGTACTCCTCGATCCATCCGGCGACGCCGGGCGTCGTCGACATGTCGACCGAGGAGGCGAGCAGTTCCAGGACGATCTTGCGGCTGTGCCGGGCACGCTCGCTGTCCGTGTGCACGCTCATGCCGGGCTCGGCACGGCGGGAGCAGGCCGGGGCGAGCGTCCGCGCGCCCTCGACCTCGACGACACACACCCGGCAGGCGTTCTTCGGCGTGAGCGTGTCGCCCTGGCACAGCGTCGGGACGTCCTTGCCGGCGGCCCGGCAGGCGTCGAGGATCGTGGACCCCTCCGGGGTCCTGACGGTCTCGCCGTCCAGGGTGAACTCGACGAGACGGCGCGGCAGTCCCAGCGGTACGGCGGTCATGCGTACGCCCCCAGACGGTCGATGGCGGACTCCACGGCGTTCCACGCGGTCTGCCCGAGACCGCAGATCGAGGCGTCCCGCATGGCACGGCCCACCTCCCGGAGCAGGGCGATGTCGTCGACGGCCGCCGCGCCCCTGCGGTCGGCGATCCGGCGCAGCGCCTCCTCCTGCCGGACGGTGCCCACCCGGCAGGGCACGCACTGCCCGCACGACTCGTCGCGGAAGAACTCCGCGATGCGCAGCAGGATCCGGGCAAGCTCGACCCGGTCGTCCAGGACGAGGACGACACCCGAGCCGAGGGTCGTGCCGGCCGCGCGGGTCCCCTCGAAGGTGAGGGGGATGTCCATCTCGTCGGGCCGTACGAAACCGCCGGCCGCGCCGCCGAGCAGCACGGCCCGCATCCGCTCCGGCTTCCCGGCGAGTTCGAGGAGTTCGCCGAGGGTGGCACCGAACGGCAGCTCGTACACGCCGGGCCGCGACACGTTGCCCGAGACACAGAACAGCTTCGTCTCGGCGGCGGTGAAGGCCTCCGCTCCCCGGGCGAGGACCGGCAGGACATTGACGAGCGTCTCGACGTTGTTGGCCGCGGTGGGCTTGCCGAACAGGCCCTTCTCCACCGGGAACGGGGGCTTGGAGCGCGGCTCGCCCCGGTACCCCTCGATCGAGTTGAACAGCGCGGTCTCCTCACCGCAGATGTACGCGCCCGCGCCGCGCCGGATCTCGATGTCGAAGGCGTAGCCCTGTCCGAGGACGTCGTCGCCGAGCAGGCCCCGGGCGCGGGCCTCGGTGAGGGCGTTCTCCAGCAGGCGCAGGGCCCGCGGATACTCGCCGCGCAGATACAGGTAGCCCCGGTGCGCGCCCACCGCGTAGCCGGCGACGGTCATCGCCTCGACGACGGCGTACGGGTCGCCCTCCATGACCACCCGGTCCTTGAACGTGCCGGGCTCTGACTCGTCGGCGTTGCACACGAGATAGTGCGGGCCGTCGGGCTGGGAGGCGGTCGCCTGCCACTTGCGCCCGGTGGGGAACGCCGCCCCGCCCCGTCCGACCAGGCCCGACTCGGTCACCTCACGGATCACCCCGGCCGGCCCGAGCGCGAACGCCCGGCGCAGCGCCGTGTACCCGCCGTGCGCCCGGTAGTCGTCCAGGCTGTACGGGTCCACGGCCCCGACCCGGCGCAGCAGCACCAGCCCGTCCTGCCCGGCCTGCGGAACGGCGTCCGCGGCAACCGGCTCCGGGCCCGCGTCCGCGGGAGCACGCGCCGCCTCCGCGACGGCCCCGGCGTCCGCGGGGGCGACGACGGCGGTCACGGGGGACTCGCCCGCGCGCACCACCAGCGCCGCCGGAGCCCGCTCGCACAACCCCAGGCAGGGGCTCCGCTCGAACGACACCCCGGCCGCCTCCAGTCCCGCGCACACCCGGTCCGCGCCGCGCGCCGCGCACGCCAGGTCCGTACACGCGTGGACGACCGTCGTGGGACGGGGCCGCAGGGAGAACATCGAGTAGAACGTCGCCACCCCGTAGGCCTCCGCCGGGGGCACCATGAGCCGGCGGCACAGATACGCCAGCGCCCCCTCGCTGATCCAGCCCACCCGGTCGTTCACCGCGTGCAGCCCCGGCAGCAGCAGATCGCGCCGCTCCCGCGCCGCGTGGCCGCCGCGCGCCCATCGCAGGTCCTCGTCGCTCCGGCCGGAGCCGTCGCTGCCGGGGGCCGCGTCCCACGCCGAGGCGGGCGGCCCGAGCAGCGTGTCCACCGCGGCCCGTTCCTCGTCGGTCGGCCTGCTGTCGCCGAAGTGCAGATCCATGGTGCCTCAGCTCCCCACCCGCAGCTTCTCGATCCGTATCGCCGAGGCCTTGAACTCGGCCGTGCCCGCGATCGGGCAGTTCGCCTCGATCGTCAGCTGGTTGGTGTCGACCTCGTCGGGAAAGTGCATCGTCATGAACGCGAGCCCGGGCCGCAGCCCGGTGTCCACCCACACCGGTGCCACCACCGAACCGCGCCGCGAGGTCACCCGGACCCGCTCGCCGACGACGACGCCGTAGCGCTCCGCGTCCTCCGGGCACAGCTCCACGTACTCGCCGCGCCGCAGCGGTGAGGCGAAACTCCCGCTCTGCACCCCGGTGTTGTACGAGTCGAGCCGGCGTCCCGTCGTCAGCCGGATCGGATAGCGCTCGTCGGTCAGATCCACCGGCGGATCGTG
Source organism: Streptomyces sp. NPDC091376 (assembly GCF_044757085.1). NCBI lineage: Bacteria > Bacillati > Actinomycetota > Actinomycetes > Kitasatosporales > Streptomycetaceae > Streptomyces > Streptomyces sp. NPDC091376. Next base: position 188,517 of record NZ_JBIVUF010000014.1, read on the forward strand.
CTCGACGAGCCCGAACGGCGCGAGCCGGCCCCGAGCGGCCGGGTCCGCCTCCCACAGCCGGCCGTGCAGAAAGCTCGACGGCAGCCGTTCGAGGTCGGGGCAGGGCCACTGCAGGCCCTGGTGCTCCTCCAGCCGTTCGTAGGTCATGCCGAAGTGGTCGGGGGACAGGTCACGCAGTTCGTTCCACACGGCCTCGGCGCCGGCGAACTTCCAGTCGTGACCGAGCCGATGTGCCATGTCACACAGGATCTCGATGTCCTCGCGTGCCTCGCCCGGCGGAGTCACCGCCGCCCGCACCCGCTGGACACGCCGTTCGCTGTTGGTGGTCGTCCCGTCGGTCTCCGCCCAGGCTGCGGTCGCCGGCAGCACCACGTCCGCCATCTCCGCCGTCCTGGTCAGGAAGATGTCCTGGACGACGAGGTGGTCGAGCGCGGCGAGGCGGCGGATCGCCTGTTCGCTGTCGGCCTCGGACTGGGCCGGGTTCTCGCCGATGCAGTAGACCGCCCGCAGGCCGCCCTCCTCCATCGCCTCGAACATGTCGGTGAGCGTCATCCCGTACCGCGGCTGGATCGCCGTGTCCCAGGCGGTCTCGAACTTCGCCCGGTGGGCCGGGTCGAGGATGTCCTGGAAGCCGGGCAGGCGGTTGGGGATCGCGCCCATGTCGCCGCCGCCCTGCACGTTGTTCTGCCCGCGCAGCGGCTGCACCCCCGAGCCGTAGCGGCCCACGTGCCCGGTGAGCAGGGCCAGATTGATGAGCGCGCGGACGTTGTCTGTGCCGTTGTGGTGCTCGGTGATGCCCAGGGTCCAGCACAGCTGGGCCCGTTCGGCCCGGGCGTAGGCGTGGGCCAGTTCCCGGATCGCCGCGGCGGGGACCCCGGTGACCTTCTGCGCCGCGGTCAGGGTCCAGGGCTCGACCAGTGCCGCGTACTCCTCGAACCCGGTCGTGGCACGCTCCACGAAGGCCCGGTTGACCAGCCCCGCGTGGATGATCTCGCGGCCGACGGCGTGCGCGAGAGGGATGTCCGTGCCGACGTCGGGGCCCAGCCAGCTCTCGGCCCAGGCGGCGGTGGAGGTGCGGCGCGGATCGACGGCGTACATCCGCGCCCCGTTGTGTATCCCGCGCAGCACGTGCTGGAAGAAGATCGGGTGCGCGAAGCGGGCGTTGGAACCCCACATCACGATGACATCCGTGTGCTCCACCTCCGCGTAGGAGGAGGTGCCGCCGCCGGAGCCGAAGGCGGCGGAGAGCCCGGCGACGCTCGGGGCGTGGCAGGTCCGGTTGCAGGAGTCGACGTTGTTGGTGCCCATCACCACGCGGGTGAACTTCTGCGCCACGTAGTTCATCTCGTTGGTGGCGCGTGCGCAGGAGAGCATGGCGAAGGAGTCGGGACCGTGCTCCCGGCGGGCCCGGCGGAAGCCGTCCGCCGCCCGGTCCAGCGCCTCCTCCCAACTCGCCCTGCGCAGCGGGCCGTTCTTCGTGTCGCGGACGAGCGGGTGGGTGAGCCGGGTGTAGTTCTGTTTCGTTCGCTCTCGCTTCTTCACGCTGCGCTCCTCGTCGCCAGCAGGTCCGAGATGGCGGCCACCGTGCGCAGGGTGGGCACCGGCACCGCGGTGATCCCCGCGAGTTCCACCACGGCGGCGAGCAGTACGTCGAGCTCCAGGGGTTTGCCCTTCTCCAGGTCCTGGAGCGTGGAGGTGCGGTGGTCGCCCACCCGCTCGGCGCCCGCGAGGCGCCGCTCGACGGAGATGGCGGGCCGGCAGCCGAGGGCCGCGGCGACCTGCAGCGTCTCGGTCATCATCTGTTCGATGACCTCGCGGGTGGTGCGGTGCCGGCACATCTCCCGCATCGTCGCCCGGGTGAGGGCGCTGATCGGGTTGAAGGAGATGTTGCCGAGCAGTTTGATCCAGATGTCGTCGCGCAGGTCCGGTTCCACCGGGCACTTCAGGCCGCCGGCCCGCATCGCCTCGCTGAACTCCCGACAGCGCGCGGACAGGGAGCGGTCCGGCTCGCCGACCGAGAAGCGGGTGCCCTCGAGATGGCGGACGACCCCCGGGCCCGCCAGCTCGGTCGCCGCGTACACGACGCAGCCGACGGCCCGTTCGGGGGCGAGCACGGCGCTGACCGTCCCGCCCGGGTCGACGCTCTCGATGCGCTGTCCGTCGTAGGGGCCGCCGTGCCGGTGGAAGTACCACCAGGGGATGCCGTTCTGGGCGGCGACGATCGTGGTGCTGTCCTTCAGCAGCGGCTCGATCAGCGGCCCGCACGCCGCGTACGAGTTGGCCTTCAGGCCCAGGAACACATGGTCGACCGGGCCGATGTCGGCCGGCCGGTCGGTGGCGTGGACGCGCGCGGTGTGGTCGCCGCGCGGGCTGAGCACCCGGACGCCGTGCTGCTTCATGGCCGCCAGATGCGGGCCGCGGGCGATGAGATGGACATCGGCTCCGGCGCGCGTCAGCGCGGCTCCGACGTAGGCGCCGATCGCACCGGCACCGACGACTGCGACTTTCACGTGAGGCTCTCCGTTCGGTCGAGGGAACCGAGAAACGGGGCGACAGGGACAGGCTGAACGGTGTCGAACCGTGTCGACGATATATTGTCTACAGTATGGATTTGCCGCCGACAAGGCGTGTGGCAGCGTGGAGAGGACAGCCCGTCGGACGACAGGAGCCAGCGATGGCCGGGGAGATCTCGTTCTTCGAACTCGGTGTGGACGATCCCGTGAAGGCCCGTACCTTCTACGGGAATCTCTTCGGCTGGACCTTCGAGGAGGTGCCCACCGGAACCGGCTTCGCGATCACCACACCCTCCGTCCCCGGCGGGGTCCACGGCGCCGACACCGAGGCCACGCCGTACCTCTTCTTCAAGGTCGACGACCTTGAAGAAGCCCTGGAACGGATCGTCGAACTGGGCGGTACGGTCGAGGGCCCCGACACCGAGGGCGAGGAGAGCGTCGCGCGCTTCGGCCGCTTCCGCTTCTGCCGTGACGACCAGGGCTCGCCGTTCGGGGTGCACCAGCCCCCGGCGCGCTGATCGGACCTTCCGGGCCGGAGGCGGCGGCGTGCTGATCGGCCCCTCCAGGCCGAAGGGCTGATCGGCCCCTCCAGACCGACGCGCTGACCGGAAGCTCCAAGACGAGAGGGCGAATCCTGTCGGTTCGGCCGCCCTCGTACCCACCGGTCGCTGACGAGACTGACTGTTCCTGATCTCGACAGCAAGGGGGGTGCCCGGGCATGACCGGCACTCGTATCGCCGCGCTCGGGCACTACCAGCCCGCCAAGGTGCTCACCAACGACGAGCTGGCGGCGAGGGTCGACACCAGCGACGAATGGATCACCAGCCGGGTCGGCATCAGGACCCGCCATGTCGCGGGCCCCGCGGAACCGGTGGACGAACTGGCCGCCCATGCCGCCGCGAAGGCCCTCGCCGCCGCCGGGCTGACGCCCGCCGACATCGACCTCGTGCTCGTCGCCACCTCCACCGCCATCGACCGCTCCCCGAACACCGCGGCCCGGGTCGCCGCCCGCCTCGGCATGGGATCCCCCGCGGTCATGGACCTCAACGTCGTCTGCGCGGGCTTCACCCACGCCCTCGCCACCGCCGACCACGCGGTACGCGCCGGCTCCGCCACCCGTGCGCTCGTCATCGGCGCCGACAAGATGACCGACGTCACCGACTGGACCGACCGCACCACCTGCGTCCTCGTCGGCGACGGGGCCGGTGCCGCGGTCGTGGAGGCGTGCGACGACCACGAGGCGGGCATCGGGCCCGTGCTGTGGGGCTCCGTCCCGGAGATGGGGAACGCCGTACGGATCGAGGGCACCCCGCCCCGCTTCGCCCAGGAGGGCCAGGCCGTCTACCGCTGGGCCACCACCCAGCTCCCGCCGATCGCCCGCCAGGTCTGCGAGCGGGCGGGAATCACCCCCGAGGACCTCGCCGCCGTCGTCCTGCACCAGGCCAATCTGCGGATCATCGAGCCCGTCGCCCGCCGGATCGGCGCGGTGAACGCCGTCGTCGCCCGCGACGTCGTGGAATCCGGCAACACCTCGGCCGCCTCGATCCCGATGGCCCTGTCCAAGCTCGTCGAACGGGGCGATATCGCTCCCGGCGCGCCCGCACTGCTCTTCGGCTTCGGCGGGAATCTGTCCTACGCGGGACAGGTGATCCGCTGCCCCTGAGGGACTGTGCTCGGTAGACTGTAGACGATAACCAATTGGTGTCGTAGCTCCCAGGACAGAGGGGGACCCGATGTTGTCCGCAGGACTGCCGCAGGGATCCGTGCCCAGGCTGGAGCGGCCCGGCCCGCTGCGCGAGCGCGTCTACGAGGCGCTGCTCGAGCTCATCACCACCCGCGCACTGCAGCCCGGCCAGCATCTCGTGGAGAGCGAACTCGCAGGTCACCTCGGTGTGTCCCGGCAGCCCGTACGAGAGGCACTGCAGCGGCTCAACACCGAGGGATGGGTCGATCTGCGCCCCGCCCAGGGCGCGTTCGTCCATGAGCCCACGGAGGAGGAGGCCGACCAGCTGCTGTCGGTCCGTACCCTCCTGGAGGCCGAGGCCGCCCGGCTCGCCGCCGCCAACTCCGGCTCGGCCGGCATCGCGGCGCTCGAAGAGCTCTGCGCCAAGGGGGAGCGGGCCGTCGCCGACGACGACGTGGACCTGGCGGTGTCGACCAACGCCGCCTTCCACGCCAAGGTGATGGAACTCGCCGGCAATGTCGTGCTCGCCGAACTGGCCGGCCAGGTCGACCGGCGCGTCCGCTGGTACTACACCCCCGTCGCCCGCCAGCGCGGCAAGCAGTCCTGGATCGAGCACCGGGAGCTGATCGCCGCCATCTCGGCCCGCGACGAGCGGCGCGCCACCGAGGTCATGCGGGCCCACACCGAACACACCCGCAGGACGTACCACCAGCGCGAGGCCTGAGGCCCGCCCGCCCCACGGCCGCGGCGGTGCCTCGGCGGGCCGGCTGAAGGTGCGCTCCCGGGCGGCCGGGGCGCATCCTTACTGTGTGACCTGGTACGGCGCGGCCAGGCCCGGCACGCGCACGGAGCGCGGGCCGCAGAGCGGGACGAGCGGCGGCGCGGTCCACAACCTGGACGAGCTCGGCCTGGTGCTCGCCGAGGCCGCGGTCAAGGCGATCGGCGCCGTGGGCGGCTACGCCGGTGGGGTGTACCTGCGCTCGAAGAACTCGAACCTGCTGCGGCTCGCCGTGCTCGTCGGACTGCCCGGCGAACTGATGCGACCGTGGTGGCGCATGCATGTGAACCGGCCCTTCCCGGTGGCCGAGTGCCACCGCAGGTCCCAGCCCATCCACCTCGCCGACGGCGAGGAGGCCATGCAGCGCTTCCCGCAACTCATGGCCGGCCTGCCCTTCCCGTTCGGCTCGCTCTACGCCCCGGTCACCTGCGGCGACGATCGGTTCGGGGTACTCGTGGCGCTGCGCCCCGCCACCCCGGGGCAGCCGGTCGGCGAAGCCGACCGTCGCCGCATCACCGAGGCGGGCCTGCGGCTCGGCGCCGACCTCACCGAACTCCAGGACACCGGCACCCCCGTGCTGTGGGAGTGGGAGCCGGTCGTCGTCCACGCCCCCGACGCCCAGACCCCCGGATCCGCCGTCCGCCCCGTACGGATCGGCAGATTCGACTGGGACCTCGGCAGCGGCTCGCTCACCGCGGACGAGGAACTCTGCGCCATCCTCGGCATCGACTCCCCGGGTTTCACCGGCACCATCGACGCCCTCACCGAGAGCGTCGTGCCCGAAGACGCGTACCAGTTGTGGGCCATGGCCCGCGAAGCGGCCCGGCACGGACGGCCGGTCGTGCGCCGCATCCGGCTGCACCACATCGAGGGCCCGCCGCTCCTGGTGGAACTGGCGGGCCGACCCGCGCACCACCCCTGCGGCACGGCGGCGTGCCGGATCACCGGATCACTCATCGACCTCGGCGCCGGAATGATCGCGGGCGAGGCCGGGGACCGTCTTCCCGACGGCCTCTTCGCCCTCGACCGGGCCTGCCGCATCACCTATGTCAATCGCATCGCCGAGCAACTGATCGGCACCAACCGCCACGATCTCGTCGGCCGGGTGCTGTGGGAAGCCGTGCCCTGGCTCGACCGGCCCGCCTACGCGGACTACTACCGGGCGGCGCTGCTCTCCCACTCCGCCGTCGAGTTCCAGGCCGGCCGGGGGCAGGACGAGTGGTTCACGCTCACCCTCTTCCCCGGCCACCAGGGCGTGACCGGCACGGTCGTCGCCGCCGAACGCCCCGACTACACCCCGGGTTCCGTCAGCCACCCGGGTGCGGGCATCGGCACCTTCGCCTCACCCGCCGACCGGGCCAGCGCCCTGTACCGGCCGGTGGCCCTGGCCATCGCCCTGACCGAGGCCGTCACCGCCCGCCAGGTCTCCGCGGTCGTCACCGAGGAACTGCTGCCCGCGTTCGGCGGCCGGCAACTGGCCATCTACGTCCTGCACGAACGTCATCTCTATCTGGCCTGGGAGACCGGCTTCCCGGCCGGCTTCCTCGAACCCTTCGACGGAGTGGGCCTCGACGCGCGCATTCCCGGCGTCGAAACCCTCACCACCGGCCGCCCGATCTTCTTCGAGTCCATGGACAAACTGGCCGCCGCCTACCCCGGGCTCGCCATCGACGCCTCCGTCGGAGCCCGGGCCTTCCTGCCGCTCATCGCCTCCGGCCGCCCCGTCGGCTCCTGCATCCTCGGCTTCGACCACCCACGCGGCTTCGCACCCGAGGAACGCACCGTCCTCACCGCCCTCGCCGGACTCATCGCCCAGGCCCTCGAACGCGCACAGCGCTACGACAGCGAATCCGCCCTGGCCCGCGGCCTCCAGGACGCCCTCCTCCCGCACCGGCTGCCCGTCATCAGGAACGTGGAGACCGCCGGCCGCTACCTCCCCGGCACCCAGGGCATGGACGTCGGCGGCGACTGGTACGACGTCATCGAGACCGACCGCGGGCTCGCCCTCGTCATCGGCGACGTCCAGGGCCACGGAGTGTCCGCCGCCGCCATCATGGGTCAACTGCGCAGCGCCGTTCGGGCGTTCGCGCTGGCAGGCCGGGAGCCGGAGGAGGTCATGTGCGGAACCAACCGGCTGCTCATCGACCTCGACCCGGCTCAGTTCGCCACCTGCTGCTACGTACGGTTCGACCCGGCGACCGGGGCGGCCCAGGCCGTGCGCGCCGGACACCCGCAGCCGCTGCTTCGCGGGCCCGACGGAAGGACCGACGTGCTGGACCTTCCCGGCGGCATCGTCCTCGGCGTCGACCCGGAGGAGGGGTATCCCGTCTCCGAATTCACCCTGGAGCCGGGGGCGGTGCTGGCCCTCTACACCGACGGGCTCATCGAGGAGGCGGGCACCGACATCGACGCCGGGATCGAGCGGCTGCGCTCCACCCTCGCCAGGGTCAGCGGGATCACCATCGCCGACACCGCCGACCGCCTCATCCGCGAGGCGCGGCACGCCACGGACCGGCCCGACGACATCGCGCTGCTGCTCACCGCCCGCTGGACCGGGCGAGAGGCCGACCGGACCCTGGCAGACCCGGGCGGATCCTGACGGCCCGGCTCAGGAACGACGGCGCTGTTCCGGAGGCCCGAATGCAGGAGCGACGGCCGGGGCGCAGGTACGACGGCGCTCGTCCGGAACTGCGGGCCCGATTCCGGAACTGCGGCCCGGTGCAGGCGGCACGGCCCTCCTCGGGAACTGCGGCCCGGTGCAGGTACGACGCCGCTCGTCCGGAACTACGGCCCCCTCAGGGGCGCGGTCTCACATACGGAACGCGGCCGCACCCCGGAAGGCGTCGGCGTGCGCCTGCGCCCACTGGGCGAACGTCCGTGGCGGGCGGCCCGTCAGATCGCCGACGGCAGGCAGCACCGGCGACTCGTCCAGCGTCCCCTCGGCGAAGAAGCCGAAGAACGCGTCGACGTACTCGACCGGCATCCGGGCCTCCATCACGGCCCGTGCCTCCTCGTCCGACAGCGCCTCGAAGCGCAGCGTCCGGCCGAGTACCTCGCCGAGGATCCGCGCCCTGTCGGCGGGCAGAAGCGCCTGGGGACCGGACAGCGTGTAGGCCCGGCCCTCGTGACCGGACCCCGTCAGCGCGACCGCCGTGACGGCGGCGATGTCGCGGGGGTCGACGACGGCGCTGCGTACACCGGCGAACGGGGCGCGCACGGTGTCGCTCCCCGCGCGCAGCGCCTCCGCCCACTCCAGGGTGTTCGACATGAACGAGAACGGGCGCAGAAACGTCCACGGCAGCCCCGACTCCCTGACCGCCGCCTCCGCCTCGGCCATGTAGCGGGTCACGGCGTTCGACATGTCACCGTCGGGCACCGAGGCGCCGGACAGCAGCACGACCCGTTCGACCCCGGCCGCGCGCATGGCGGTGAGCGACTCGTGCGCCTGCCGGTGGCCGGGCATCAGGAAGACGGCCCGTACGCCGTCGAGCGCGGCCGCCACCGAAGCGGCGCTGTTCAGATCCCCTGACACTCCCTCAGCGCCCGTGGGCAGATCCGCCGAGGCCGCGGACCGGCTGAACGCCCGCGCCGGTGCTCCCGCCCGGGCCAGCGCGCTCACCAGCTCCGAGCCGACATGGCCCGTGGCGCCGGTCACCAGAATCATGCGGGTTCCCTCCACCTGCGGCCGGGCACTCCCAACCCAGTCTCGCGCCGGGCCGTGGCGCCCGCCACCCGGTGCAATCGGAGCGCCCGGTGCCCCGTGGCGTCGCAGCGCCCACCACCCGGTGCCGTCGCAGCGCCCGCCCCAGGGTGCCCGGCGCGGCGTGCGGGGAGCGGCCGCGCGGGGCACGCTGGTCCTGGGGCTGCCGGCCGCCCGGCGCAGGGCCGTGGAGGAAGGGGAGCTGCGATGTTCGCGAGACTGAGCAGGTACCAGGGATCGCCCGTCCCCGCCGAGGGCGATCAGTCGGCGCACGCGGAAGCGGTCGTCAAGCGGGTAGGGGGACTTCCCGGCTTCCTCGGCGTCTACTACTTCGTCGAGCGGGCGACCGGCAAGGCCGTGTCGCTGACCCTGTGGGAGGACGAGCAGACCATGCGGGCGAGCGAGGAGCGCGCCGACCAGATCCGGGTGGAGACCGCGCACAGGGAAGGCCAGCGCATCGTCTCCGTCGAACGCTACGAAGTGGGGTTCAGCCACCTCGTCCCCTGAGCCGGTGCCGGGCCGTCACCGGCTGCCCTCCCACGGCTTTGTCCTGGGTGTGGAGAAAGTTGTGGTGGATTGCTGCTCAACTTCTTCCCACTCGGGGAAAGCGCTGCTAGGTTCCCCTCGAAAGCCCGACAGAAGCGGCTGACTGGGGTTCCCCATGCAGATGTTCAGGGGAGGGAGGGGCGCGTGAGACGCATGACGGCTCGACCGGCCAACGCGCACCAGGCGCGACTTCTGCGGCTGTTGCGTGACGGCGGTCCCAACTCCCGCGCCCAGCTGGGCGATCAGGTCGACCTCTCCCGTTCCAAGCTCGCCGTCGAGGTCGACCGGCTGCTCGAGACCGGGCTGGTCGTCGCGGACGGTCTCGCCGCCTCCCGTGGCGGCCGCCGTTCGCACAACATCCGGCTCGCCCCGAACCTGCGCTTCCTCGGCGTCGACATCGGAGCCACCTCCGTCGATGTCGCCGTCACCAACGCCGAACTGGAGGTCCTCGGCCACCTCAACCACCCGATGGACGTCCGGGAAGGCCCGGTCGCCGTCTTCGAGCAGGTCCTCGCCATGGCCGCCAAGCTGAAGGCCTCCGGCCTCGCCGAGGGCTTCGACGGCGCGGGCATCGGCGTACCGGGACCCGTCCGCTACCCCGAAGGCGTCCCCGTCGCGCCACCGATCATGCCCGGCTGGGACGGCTTCCCGGTCCGCGAGGCACTCAGCCAGGAACTCGGCTGCCCCGTCATGGTCGACAACGACGTGAACCTGATGGCGATGGGGGAGCAGCACGCGGGCGTCGCACGCTCCGTCGGCGACTTCCTCTGCATCAAGATCGGTACGGGTATCGGTTGCGGCATCGTCGTCGGCGGCGAGGTCTACCGGGGTACGACCGGCAGCGCGGGCGACATCGGCCACATCCAGGTCGAGGCCGACGGACGTGCCTGCGCCTGCGGCAACAAGGGCTGCCTGGAAGCCCACTTCAGCGGTGCCGCGCTCGCCCGCGACGCCGAGGACGCGGCCCGCACCGGACGGTCGCCGGAGCTCGCCGCGCGGCTGGACACGGCGGGCAGGCTCACCGCCGCCGACGTCGCCACGGCGGCCGCGGCCGGCGACTCGACCTCACTCGACCTCATCCGCGAGGGCGGCAACCGGGTCGGCCAGGTCATCGCCGGACTCGTCAGCTTCTTCAACCCGGGCCTCGTGGTGATCGGCGGCGGGGTCACCGGACTCGGCCACACCCTGCTCGCCAGCGTCCGCACCCAGGTCTACCGGCAGTCACTGCCGCTGGCCACCGGCAATCTCCCCATCGTGCTGGGCGAACTGGGCCCCACCGCCGGCGTCATCGGCGCGGCCCGCCTCATCAGCGACCACCTGTTCTCTCCCGCCTGATCAACCCCGGCGGCCCATGGCCGTCCGTTCCGCACGGGGCTCCGGACGAAGGCCCGGGGAAGGAACGGACGGGCACGAGCCACCCGGCGTCCCGCACCTGACGGCACCACCCGCACCGCGCACTGGTCATCAGCCCTGCTCGCTCACCGGCCGCATCCGCCGAGGGGATCCGCCATGGCACCAGAACCACCCGCACCCCCCGCACCACCCCTGCTCACCATGTCCGGCATCACCAAGTCCTTCCCCGGCGTCCGCGCCCTCGACGGGGTGGACCTGGACGTCCAGGCCGGTGAGGTCCACTGCCTCCTCGGCCAGAACGGTGCCGGGAAGTCCACCCTCATCAAGGTGCTCGCCGGAGCCCACCAGCCCGACGACGGACAGATCACCTGGCGCGGCGAGCCCGTCGCGCTGAAGTCGCCCATCGCCGCCATGCGCCTCGGCATCGCCACCATCTACCAGGAACTCGACCTGGTGGAGGGCCTGTCGGTCGCCGAGAACGTGTTCCTCGGCCATGAGCCGACCGCCGCCGGGTTCGTCGTCCGCGGCCGGGAGGCCCGTCAGGCCACCACCGCGCTCCTGCGCCGCCTCGGCCACCCCGAGATCGATCCCGCCCGCCCGGTCGGCCGACTCTCCGCCGCCCAGCAGCAGATCGTCTCCATGGCCCGCGCGCTCTCCCACGACGTACGCCTCATCGTCATGGACGAGCCGTCCGCCGCCCTCGACCCCGACGAGACCGACAACCTCTTCCGTATCGTCGCCGGCCTCACCGCCGCCGGCGTCGCCGTCGTCTACATCTCCCACCGGCTGGAGGAGATCCGCCGCATCGGCGACCGCGTCACCGTCCTCAAGGACGGCCGGGCCGTGGCCGGCGGGCTGCCCGCCAAGGAGACCCCCACGCGGGACATCGTTGCCATGATGACCGGCCGCAACGTCGAGTACGTCTTCCCCGGCCGGCCCACCGTCGCGCCCGGCGGCGTCCCCGTCCTGCGCGTCCAAGGGCTGGCCCGTGACGGCGAGTTCGCACCCGTCGACCTGGAACTGCGCCCGGGGGAGATCGTCGGACTCGCCGGTCTCGTCGGCTCGGGACGCTCCGAGATCCTGGAGACCATCTTCGGAGCCCGCAGGCCCACCGCGGGCCGGGTCAGTGTCGACGGCCACGCCCTCAAACCCGGCAGCGTACGCTCCGCCGTCCGTGCCGGACTCGGACTCGCACCCGAGGAACGCAAGGCCCAGGGCCTGCTGATGCTGGAATCCGTCACCCGCAACGTGTCGGTGTCCTCCCTGTCCCGCTTCTCCCGCGGCGGCTGGCTCGACCGCGGCGCCGAACGCCGGGCCGCACAGCGGGCCACCCGGGAGCTGTCGCTGCGCCCCGACAATCCCGACGCCCGTATCCGCACCCTCTCCGGCGGCAACCAGCAGAAGGCGGTCCTCGCCCGCTGGCTGCTGCGCGGCTGCCGTGTCCTGCTGCTGGACGAGCCGACCCGCGGCGTCGACGTCGGCGCCCGCGCCGAGCTGTACGCGGTGATCCGCCGGCTCGCCGACGAAGGGCTCGCCGTCCTCCTCGTCTCCAGCGAGGTCCCCGAAGTGCTGGGCCTCGCCGACCGGGTGCTGGTGCTCCGCGAAGGCCGTGTCGTGCACACGGCGCCCGCCGGGGAGCTGGACGAGCACCGCGTACTCGACCTCGTCATGGAAGGGAGCCCGAGCTCATGACGCAGCCCGCCTCCGAGGCCCCGCAGGCACCCCCGCCGGCCCCGGTCACGTCCCCGGCCGCCAAGGCCGGCCGGCCGGCCCTGGGACTGCGCGCCGACATCCGCAACCTGTCGCTGCTCGGCGTCCTCGCCGTGCTCGTCGCGGTCGGCGGCATCACCAAGCCCGACACCTTCCTGGACACCTCCAACCTCCAGCTGGTGCTCACCCAGGCGTCCGTCATCGGCGTCGTCACCGTCGGCATGACCTTCGTCATCACCAGCGGCGGCATCGATCTGTCCGTCGGCGCGATCGTGGCCCTGGCGTCGGTGTGGGCGACGACCCTCGCCACCCAGGAGTACGGCTTCGCGGGCATCCTCTTCACCGCGCTGATCGTCGGAGTCGGCTGCGGTCTGGTCAACGGTCTGCTCATCGCCTACGGCGGCATGGTGCCGTTCATCGCGACCCTCGCCATGCTCGCCTCGGCACGCGGTCTCGCCCTGCAGATCACCGACGGCAAGACGCAGATCGTGAGCGTGCAGCAGGTGCTCGACCTCGGCGTCCCCGACTCCTATCTGCTCGGCATCCCTCCGCTGGTGCTGGTCTTCGCCGCCGTCACCGCCGTCGGCTGGCTGGTACTGAACCGGACCACGTTCGGGCGCCGCACCGTCGCCGTCGGCGGCAACGCGGAAGCGGCCCGGCTCGCTGGCATCGACGTACGCCGCCAGCGGCTCTACCTGTATCTGCTCTCCGGGCTGTGCTGCGGCATCGCTGCCTTCCTGCTGATCATCCTGTCGGGCTCCGGCCAGAACACCAACGGCAACCTGTACGAACTCGACGCCATCGCCGCCGCGATCATCGGCGGCACCCTGCTCAGCGGCGGCCGCGGCACCATCGTCGGCTCCGTTCTCGGTGTCCTCGTCTTCACCACCATCACCAACATCTTCGCCCTCAACAATCTGGAGAGCGCCGTCCAGCAGATCGCCAAGGGAGCGATCATCGTGGCCGCCGTCCTGGTCCAGCGCAGCACCTTGCGCAACGGCGAGGCATGACACAGCACATGTGACACCGGGCGTGTGACATTGCGCCCGTGACACCGCGCTCGTGCCGTCGCGTACGTGCCATCGCGTACGTGACACCTCGCACCCTTCCCCCTCTCAACCCGCCCCGCACGCCCGATCACGCCTGGCCCGAAAGGGGTCCATCGCCATGCCAGAAATCCCGGCCACCAGCCGCAGAGGACTGCTCTTCGGCACCGCCGCCGTCTCCGCCGGCGCCCTCCTCACCGCCTGCACGAGCAACGAGCCGATGAAGAGCGACACGGCCACCAACAACGTCCCGGCCGCCGACGACAAGCCCGGAAAGGCCGTCACCATCGGCTTCGCCGGACCGCAGGCCGACCACGGCTGGCTCAACGCGATCAACGAGAACGCCAAGGAGCGCGCCAAGAAGTACTCCGAGGTGACCCTGGAGATCACCGAGGGCTCGAACGACACCGCCGCCCAGATCGGCCAGATCCAGACGCTGATCAACAAGAAGGTCGACGTCCTGGTGATCCTGCCGGCCGACGGCAAGGCCCTCACCCAGGTCGGCCTCCAGGCCATGAAGGCCGGCATCCCGGTGATCAACCTGGACCGGATCTTCGCCTCCCCGCAGGCGTACCGCTGCTGGATCGGCGGCGACAACTACGGCATGGGCCTCAACGCGGGCCGCTTCATCGGCGAGCAGCTCAAGGACAAGCCGAACGCCAAGGTCATCGAGCTCGCCGGAATGGACAACCTGGAGCTCACCAAGCAGCGCACCCAGGGCTTCGACGACGCCCTGAAGAACTACCCCAACATCAAGAAGGTCGCCCGCCAGGCGGCCGAGTTCACCGTCGAGTCCGGCCAGGCCAAAATGGCCCAGCTGCTCCAGGCGCAGAAGCAGTTCGACGCGCTGTGGAACCACGACGACGACCAGGGCGTGGGTGCCCTGCGCGCCATCCAGCAGGCCGGCCGGGACGACTTCCTCATGGTCGGCGGCGCAGGCGCCAAGTCCGCGATGGACGCCATCAAGGCCGACAACAGCGTGCTGAAGGCAACGGTCCTCTACCCGCCGACGATGGCCGCCTCCGCCATCGACCTGGCCCGCGCCCTCGGCCAGGCCAAGGGCGTCAGCGGCATGGCGGAGCTGGAGATCCCCGCCTCCATCACCCTCTACTCGGCCGTCGTCACCAAGGACAACGTCGACCAGTATCTGCCCACGGGCTTCAACTGATCGGCCCGCCCGCCCCCACCGCGCAACCGACGAGGAGGAACCCGTATGGCCGGTAAGGAACAGAGGGACATCGAGGCCGGGCCGCCCCCGCCGCCCGTGGAGCCGGCACTCGGCGTCGGCATGGTCGGATACGCGTTCATGGGCGCCGCCCACTCACAGGGCTGGCGCACCGTGGGCCGGGTCTTCGACCTGCCGCTGCGCCCGGTCCTCGCCGCGATCGGCGGCCGTGACGCGGCCGCCGTCCGGGCCGCCGCCGACCGGCACGGCTGGGCGGCGGCGGAGACCGACTGGCGAGCCCTCATCGCCCGGGACGACGTGCAGGTGGTCGACATCTGCACCCCGGGCGACAGCCATGCGGAGATCGCCGTCGCGGCGCTGGAGGCGGGCAAGCACGTCCTGTGCGAGAAGCCGCTGGCCAACTCGGTCGCCGAGGCCGAGGCGATGGTCGCCGCGGCCGAGGCGGCCGCCGCCCGCGGCCAGGTCGCCATGGTCGGCTTCAACTACCGGCGGCTGCCCGCGATCGCGTACGCCCGCCGGCTGATCGCCGACGGCCGGCTCGGTGCGCTGCGCCACGTACGGATCACCTACCTGCAGGACTGGCTCGTCGACCCGGACTTCCCGCTGACCTGGCGGCTGGAGCGCGAGCACGCGGGATCGGGGGCGCTCGGCGACCTGGGGGCGCACGCCGTGGACCTCGCGCAGTACCTGACGGGGGAGCAGCTGGTCGGGGTCTCCGCGCTCACCGAGACCTTCGTACGGGAGCGGCCGCTGCTCGCCGGAGCCTCCACGGGGCTCTCGGCGAGCGGGGCGAGCGGGCGCGGTGAGGTCACCGTGGACGACGCGGCCCTGTTCACCGGGCGGCTCGCCTCCGGGGCACTGGCCTCCTTCGAGGCGACCAGGATGGCGGCGGGTCGCAAGAACGCCCTGCGGCTGGAGATCAACGGTGAGCGCGGCTCGCTCGCCTTCGACCTGGAGCGGCTCAACGAGCTGTCCTTCCACGACCACACCGAGCCCGCGGTGTCGGCCGGCTTCCGGCGGATCCTCGTCACGGAGCCGGACCATCCCTATCTGGAGGCGTGGTGGCCGCCCGGTCACGCCCTCGGCTACGAGCACACCTTCGTGCACCAGGCCCGCGACCTGGTGCGGGCCATCGCCGCGGGCACCACCGCGCCCGCGCCGTCGTTCGCCGACGGACTGCAGGTGCAGCGGGTACTCGCGGCGGTGGAGGAGAGCGCAGAGAAGAACGCCGTCTACACACCCGTTCCCGTCTGAGGAGGTCCTCGACGTGCCACGTCCCTTCACTCTCTTCACCGGCCAGTGGGCCGATCTGCCGCTGGAGGAGGTCTGCCGGCTCGCCCGTGACTTCGGCTACGACGGGCTGGAACTCGCCTGCTGGGGTGACCATTTCGAGGTCGACAAGGCCCTCGCCGACCCCTCGTACCTGGACGGGCGGCGGGCGTTGCTCGACAAGTACGGGCTGAAGTGCTGGGCGATCTCCAACCACCTCGTCGGCCAGGCCGTCTGCGACAACCCGATCGACGAGCGGCACCAGGCCATCGTGCCCGCGAGGATCTGGGGCGACGGCGAGCCCGAGGGCGTACGGCAGCGGGCCGCGCGCGAGCTGCAGGACACCGCGCGGGCCGCGGCCGCCTTCGGCGTACGCACCGTCATCGGCTTCACCGGCTCCTCGATCTGGCATCTCGTCGCCATGTTCCCCCCGGTACCGGAGCGGATGATCGAGCGGGGCTACGAGGACTTCGCCGAGCGGTGGAACCCGGTCCTCGACGTCTTCGACGCGGAGGGTGTGCGCTTCGCCCACGAGGTCCATCCCAGCGAGATCGCCTACGACTACTGGACCACGCACCGCGCGCTGGAGGCCGTCGGCCACCGGCCGGTGTTCGGGCTGAACTTCGACCCGAGCCACTTCGTCTGGCAGGACCTCGACCCGGTCGGCTTCCTCTACGACTTCCGGGACCGGATCTACCACGTCGACTGCAAGGAGGCGCGCAAGCGGCTCGACGGCCGCAACGGCCGGCTCGGCTCGCACCTTCCGTGGGGCGATCCGCGCCGGGGCTGGGACTTCGTCTCGGCCGGGCACGGTGACGTGCCGTGGGAGGACGTGTTCCGCATGCTCCGCTCGATCGGATACGACGGCCCCGTGTCGGTGGAGTGGGAGGACGCCGGCATGGACCGGCTGACCGGTGCGCCGGAAGCGCTTGCCACGCTGAAGAGGTACGACTTCGATCCGCCGTCGGCGTCGTTCGACGCGGCCTTCGGAGGCGGCGACTAGCCCGATCCCGCAGGTCCGAGCCCGGTGGCGGCAGCCGCCACCGGGCTCGGACCTGCGGGATCGGACACAGCTTTGTCCTGCCACGGGAGAAAGTTCAACTTCCCTCCCGCGCAAGGGCTTTCGGTCCAGGACGAACCCGGCTACCGTCCCTGAGGTGTACAGGACATAGCCCCGAAACATACTCCCCGACCACGACCAGTGACCCGACCAGCGTGACGGCGCACGCCGGTCCCGGGACCTTCCGCACGGCAGCAGCACCCGCCCGTACGACCGCTATTTCCGGAGGACACACGTGCACAGAAAACGGCCCGGAGCACAGCGAGTACGCATCAGAAAGGGACTCGCGCTCCTCACCGGCGGCCTCCTCGCCGCGACGTCGCTCGCCCTCGCCGCCCCCGTCGGCGCCCTGACCCCCGCGCACGACGCGGAACCGGCCGCGGCGGCCGAGGAGTTCCAGCAGGTCACCCTCGCCAAGGGGGAGCCCGAGGTCGGCGAACCCATGTCGCTCGCCGTCCTGCCCGACCGCAGCGTGCTGCACACCTCGCGCGACGGCGAACTGCGCTCGACCGACGCGGCCGGCAACACCCGCGTCGTCGGCACCATCCCCGTCTACGCGCACGACGAGGAAGGCCTCCAGGGCGTCGGCATCGACCCCGGTTTCAGCGAGAACCGGGCCATCTACCTCTACTACGCGCCCCCGCTGGACACCCCCGCGGGCGACGCCCCCAACGACGGCACCGCCGCCGACTTCGCCAAGTACGACGGCGTCAACAGGCTCTCCCGCTTCGTCCTCAAGGCCGACGGCACCCTCGACAACGCCAGCGAGAAGAAGGTCATCGACATCCCCGCCACCCGCGGCATCTGCTGCCACGTCGGCGGAGACATCGACTTCGACGCGCAGGGCAACCTGTACCTGTCGACCGGTGACGACTCCAACCCGTTCGCCTCCGACGGCTACACCCCCATCGACGAGCGGCCCACCCGCAACCCGGCCTACGACGCCCGCCGCACCTCCGGCAACACCAACGACCTCCGCGGAAAGATCCTCCGTATCAAGGTCGCCGACGACGGCTCCTACACCGTCCCCGACGGCAACCTCTTCGCCCCGGGCACCGACAAGACCCGGCCCGAGATCTACGCGATGGGCTTCCGCAACCCGTTCCGCTTCAGCGTCGACAAGAAGACCGGAGTGCTGTACGTAGGCGACTACGGGCCCGACGCGGGCGCGGCCGACCCCAAGCGCGGACCGGCCGGACAGGTCGAGTTCGCCCGGGTCACCAAGCCCGGCAACTTCGGCTGGCCGTTCTGCACCGGCGACAACGACCCCTTCGTCGACTACGACTTCGCCACGAAGGTGTCGGGGGAGACCTTCGACTGTGCGGCCCCGAAGAACGACTCGCCGCACAACACCGGCCTCACCGAGCTGCCGCCCGCCGAGCCGGCCTGGATCCCCTACGACGGCGGCTCCGTACCCGAGTTCGGCACCGGCTCCGAGTCCCCGATGGGCGGGCCCGTCTACCACTACGACCCGGCCCTCGACTCCCCGGTGAAGTTCCCCGAGGCCTACGACGGAGACTTCTTCGCCGGCGAGTTCGGCCGCCGCTGGATCAAGCGCATCGAGCACGGCTCCGACGGCGCCGTCCAGTCCATCAACGACGTCCCCTGGACCGGGACGCAGATCATGGACATGAGCTTCGGCCCGGACGGCGCGCTCTACGTCCTCGACTACGGCACCGCCTGGTTCGGCGGCGACGAGCACTCCGCGCTGTACCGCATCGAGAACGCCACCGGAGGCCGCTCACCGGTCGCCGAGGCCACCGTGAACAAGACCTCCGGCAAGGCACCGCTGAAGGTCGCCTTCTCCTCGGCCGGCACGACCGACGCCGACGGCGACGCCCTGACCTACAGCTGGGACTTCGGCGACGGCGGCACCTCCACGGCCGCGAACCCGGCGTACACCTACCGCAAGAACGGCACCTACACCGCGACCGTCACCGCGAAGGACCCCACCGGACGCACCGGCTCCGCCAGCGTCCAGGTCGTCGTCGGCAACACCGCGCCCAAGGTGACCCTGCAACTCCCCGCCGAGGGAACCCTGTTCGACTTCGGTGACGAGATCCCGTTCAAGGTCACCGCCACCGACCCCGAGGACGGCACCGTCGACTGCGCCAAGGTCAAGGTCACCTACATCCTCGGCCACGACAGCCACGGCCACCCCGTGACCTCCGCGAACGGCTGCACCGGCACCATCAAGACGTCCGCCGACGGCGGCCACGACCCGAACGCGAACATCTTCGGGGTCTTCGACGCCGAGTACACCGACGGCGGAGGCGGCGGCCAGGCCCCCCTCACCGGCCACGACCAGGCGCAGCTCCAGCCGCGCCACCGGCAGGCCGAGCACTACACCGGCTCGTCCGGCGTCAAGGTCTACGACAAGGCGCCCGCCAACGGAGGAAAGACCGTGGGCGACATCGACGACGGAGACTGGATCTCCTTCAAGCCCTACAACCTCAGCGGCTCCACCAAGCTGACCGCCCGCATCTCCTCCGGCGGCGCCGGCGGCTTCCTCGAGGTCCGCACCGGCTCGGCGAACGGCACCCTGCTCGGCTCGGCGCCCGTACCCGTGACCGGCGGCTGGGAGACCTTCCAGGACGTCGACGTCCCGCTGCGCGCCGTACCGAAGAAGACCACCGAGCTGTTCCTGGTCTTCAAGGGCGGGGCCGGAGCGCTCTACGACGTCGACGACTTCGAGCTCACCGACACCCCCGTCGACCGCAGCGCCAAGCGGGTCCTCGTCTTCTCCAGGACGGCAGGCTTCCGCCACGACTCCATCCCGGCCGGTGTGGCGGCCCTGAAGGAACTCGGTGCCGGCAGCAACATCACGGTCGACGCCACCGAGGAACCGGCCCAGTTCACCACCAGCAACCTCGCCCGCTACGACGCCGTCGTGTTCCTGTCGACCACCGGTGACGTCCTGAACGCCGAACAGCAGAAGGCGTTCGAGAACTACGTCGCCACCGGCGGCGGCTACATGGGAGTCCACGCGGCCGCCGACACCGAGTACGACTGGCCCTTCTACGGCGGACTCGTCGGCGCCTACTTCCACTCCCACCCGCAGATCCAGAAGGCCACCGTCCGGGTCGAGGACCACGACCACCCGGCGACCTCCCACCTCGACGCGGCCTGGGAGCGCACCGACGAGTGGTACAACTACCGCACCAACCCCCGCGGCCAGGCCCGTGTCCTCGCCACCCTCGACGAGACCACCTATCAGGGCGGCACCATGAAGGGCGACCACCCGATCGCCTGGTGCCAGACCTACCAGGGCGGCCGCGCCTTCTACACCGGCGGCGGACACACCAAGGAGTCCTACGCCGAACCGGCCTTCCGGCAGCATCTGCTCGGCGGCCTGCGCTACACCTCCGGGCAGGTCAACGCCGACTGCAAGCCGGCCACCGGCTACCGGGACCTGTTTAACGGACAGACCCTGGAGGGCTGGAAGCAGGCCGGACCCGGAAAGTTCAATGTCGTCGACGGTGAACTGCGCTCCGAGGGCGGCATGGGCATGCTCTGGTACCAGGCCAAGGAGCTGAAGTCGTACTCGCTCAAGCTCGACTGGAAGATGGCGGGCGACGACAACTCCGGGATCTTCGTCGGCTTCCCGGCCTCCGACGACCCCTGGTCCGCCGTGAACAAGGGCTACGAGGTGCAGATCGACGCCACCGACGCCGCCGACCGCACCACCGGCGCCGTCTATGGCTTCAAGTCGGCCGACCTCAAGGCCCGCGACCGGGTGCTGCGGCCCCCGGGCCAGTGGAACAGCTACGAGATCAAGGTCCAGGGTGAGCGGCTCCAGGTCTTCCTCAACGGCGTGAAGATCAACGACTTCACCAACACCGACCCGGTCCGCAGCCTCAGGGACGGCTACGTCGGCATCCAGAACCACGGCGCCGACGACCAGGTGTCCTTCCGCAACATCCAGCTCAGGGAACTGCCCTCGTCCTCATAGGGCGGCCCCTGCCGGATCCACAAGCCGGCGGCGGGCGGGGAGACGCCGTACCCCCGCCCGCCGCCCCACCACAGCGAGCCAGGGAGGCAGCCCGTGACGCCCGTGACGCCCAAGACGCCCGTGACGAACACCGAGGAACGCCGCACCGGGGTCTGGCTGATCGGAGCCCGCGGCTCCGTCGCCACCACCGCGGTCGCCGGATGCGTGGCGGTCACCGCCGGACTGCACCCGGCGACGGGCATGGTGACGGAAACCGAGCCGTTCGCCGCGGCCGGTCTGCCATCGTTGTCATCCCTGGTCTTCGGCGGCCACGACACCGCCGCCTGCCCCCTGCCCAAACGAGCCGAACACCTCGCGGCGGGCGGCGTCCTCCCGCACGGCCTGCCGACGGCCGTACGCACCGAACTCGCCGCGGCGGACGAGGAGATCCGCACCGGCGGCCCCCTCCCCGGCGACACCCGCACGGACGAAGAACTGATCACGGCCTTCGCCGCCGACATCACCGCCTTCGTCCACCGCCACGACCTGGCCCGGGCCGTCGTCCTCAACGTCGCCTCCACCGAGCCCGCCCCCGGCCAGGACTGCGAACGGCTGCCCGCGAGTTCCCTCTACGCGGCCGCCGCGATCGAAGCCGGCTGCCCCTACGTCAACTTCACCCCCTCCACCGGACTGCGCACCGCGGCCCTCACCGACGCCGCCCTGGCCCGCGGACTTCCCCACGCCGGCCGGGACGGCAAGACAGGCCAGACGCTGCTCCGCTCCGTACTCGCCCCCATGTTCGTGCAACGCGCCCTGTCCGTACGGGCATGGTCCGGCACCAACCTGCTGGGCGGCGGGGACGGGGCGGCGCTTGCCGACCCGGCGGCCGCCGCCGCGAAGAACGCCGGCAAGGAACGCGTCCTCGCCGACACCCTCGGCACCGCACCCGAGGGCGAGGTCCACATCGACGACGTCCCGGCCCTCGGCGACTGGAAGACCGCCTGGGACCACATCGCCTTCGACGGCTTCCTCGGCGCCCGCATGGTCCTGCAGACCACGTGGCAGGGCTGCGACTCCGCCCTCGCCGCCCCCCTCGTCCTCGACCTCGCCCGGCTCGCCGCCCGCGCCCATGAAGCCGGAATCGGCGGTCCCCTTCCGGAACTCGCCTTCTACTTCAAGGACCCCGATCCGGGAGCCCCGTCGGCGCTCGCCGACCAGTACGCGACCCTGCTCGCCTTCGCGGACCGCCTCCGGGACCCCCGATGACCCCGGCCGCCCTGCGCCGGGCCACCCCGGGCGTGCTGCGCCGGGCCACCCCGGGCGTGCTGTGCGCCGTGGCCGTCCTGGGTCTCCTGCGCTCCGCCGCGGCCCATCTGTCGCCTGCCGGCCGGCCGGACCCCGCGCCCACAGGCGGGGACGGCGCCGACGGCGGCGGCGGTGAGACCCGGACGGCCCGGGGAATCCCCCGACCGCGGACCACGGAGCCCACACGGGCGACCGTGACCGCCGACGACCGCCCGGGCACGACACCGGGGGGCGTGCCCGGGCCCAGCACGGAGAACACCACGCCCGCGTCCGGGCTCGCGCCCGCGTCCGCGTGGACGGCGAGCCGGGCGGTTCCGGTGGGACCTTCGGGTGCCACGGCACCGGCCGAACGGGGGGCGGGGAGCCATGTCCTCGCCGGCGAGACGCCGTCGGGGGCCGAGTCCGAGCCCGCGTCCACGGCCACGGCCACGGGGCCTCTCCCCGCACCCCCGCCCGCGCCCGCGCGGACGGCGGGTGCGAGGTCCCGCACGGCTCCCACAGGGGGAGGGCGGCTCAGGGCTTGGGCCGAACTCCTGCGCGTCTCCGCCCTGTTCACCGTTCCCGGCGACGCCCTCGCGGGCGCGGCCTGTGCGGGAGTGCGCCCCGATCGCCGCACTCTCCTCGCCATCGGTTCCTCCCTGTGTCTCTACGAAGCCGGCATGGCCCTCAACGACTGGGCCGACCGCGACGAGGACGCCGTCGACCGCCCGCACCGCCCCATCCCGTCGGGGCGGATCAGTCCCGCCGCGGCCCTGAGCGCGGCGGGCGCGCTCAGCGCTGCCGGTCTCGTCCTGGCCGCCCGCGCGGGCCGCGCCCCCCTGGCCGTCGCCACGGCTCTGGCGGGGGCCGTCTGGGCGTACGACGTCCGCCTGAAGCACACCCCGGCCGGCCCCGCGGCCATGGCCTCGGCCCGCACCCTGGACCTCCTCCTCGGCGCAACGGCCACCCAGCCGCGTGCCTTTCGCGGCGCGCTGCCCCACGCGGCCCTGCTCGGCGCCCACACCTATGCCGTGACATCGGTGTCGCGCCACGAAACCCAGGGCGGCTCCACCAAGGCCCCCCTCGCGGCGCTGGCGGCGACCCTCGCCATCGCCGCGATCACCGCCCGCGACGCCAACCACCGCTCATCGTGGCGCGTGACCGGCCCGGCGACGAAACCCGCACGCCCCGGGCGGCACACCCGGCCCGCAGGGCCCACCGGCCGCCCCGCGCGGGCAGCCCGGCCCGCCGCCCGTGGCACGGTCAGGGCCCGGTCCCTGCCTCCGACGCATCCCGCGCCGCGCGCAACCGGGGGAGCGCACCCCGCGCACCCCGCCGGGCCCGTCGTCGCCGCCCTCACCACCGCCCTCTACGTCCGCACCACCCTCACCCCCCTCCTCCACGCCGCCCTCAACCCCTCCCCGCCCCTCACCCAACGCGCCGTCGGCGCCGGCATCCGCGCCATGATCCCGCTGCAGGCCGCACTCGCCGCCCGCGCCGGAGCGACCGGCACCGGGCTCGCGGTCCTGGGCCTCATACCCGTCGCCCGCCGCCTCGCCCGGAAGGTGAGCCCCACATGAGCCTGCGTCTCGGCTACGGAACCAACGGCCTCACCGACCTCCGTCTCGACGACGCCCTCGTCCTCCTCGCCGACCTCGGCTACGACGGCGTCGGCCTCACCCTCGACCACATGCACCTCGACCCCCTCGCCCCCGACCTCGGCCCTCGCACCCGCCGTCTCGCGGGCCGCCTCGCCGACCTGGGGCTCGAGGTCACCGTCGAGACCGGCGCCCGCTATGTCCTCGACCCGCGCCGCAAGCACGGCCCGTCCCTCCTCGATCCGGACCCGGAGGGCCGCGCCGCCCGCACCGCGCTCCTCCTGCGTGCCGTGCAGGTCGCCGCCGACCTCGGCGCCCACGCCGTGCACTGCTTCAGCGGCATCACCCCGGACGCCACCTCGCCCGACACCGCCTGGCAGCGCCTCGCAGCCGCCCTCACCCCCGTCCTCGACGCCGCCGCCACGGCCCGTGTCCCTCTCGCCGTCGAACCCGAACCCGGCCATCTCCTCGCCACCCTCGACGACTTCCACCACCTCCGCTCCCTCCTCGGTGACCCCGAACCCCTCGGGCTCACCCTCGACATCGGCCACTGCCAGTGTCTGGAACCGGCAACCCCCGCCGAATGCGTCAAACAGGCCGCGCCCTGGCTACGCCACGTCCAGATCGAGGACATGCGCCGCGGCGTCCACGAACACCTCCCCTTCGGCGACGGCGAGATCGACTTCCCGCCCGTCCTCGACGCCCTCGCCGCCACCGGCTACCGAGGGCTGACCGTCGTCGAACTGCCCCGCCACTCCCACGCGGGCCCCGAACTCGCCCGCGCCTCCATCGAGTTCCTCCGCTCCCACACGCCCACGAACGGAGCACCCGCATGGCGATCC
The DNA here is from genome assembly GCF_044757085.1 of Streptomyces sp. NPDC091376. Classification (NCBI taxonomy): domain Bacteria; kingdom Bacillati; phylum Actinomycetota; class Actinomycetes; order Kitasatosporales; family Streptomycetaceae; genus Streptomyces; species Streptomyces sp. NPDC091376. Next base: position 213,017 of record NZ_JBIVUF010000014.1, read on the forward strand.
TGACCCGCGAGGAACTCGACACCCGGCTCGACGGCGCCGCCCGGGCCTGGCTCCACGAAGCCCTCGCCGAAGCCGCCCACTCCACCCCCGTCTGGGAGCTGCGCTTCGCCACCGCCGGCCGCCACTGCGGCCAGGACCACGCCGACTCCGTACGCACCCACCTCCTTACGGAAGCCCACGCGGACGCCCCGACCCTCACCCGCCTCTATCAGCAGGGCACCGCCGCCGAACGCCGCGCCGTCCTCCTCGCCCTGCCCCAGCTCGCACCCGACCCCGCCGCCGGCCTCCCCCTCGTCGAGGACGCCCTGCGCACCAACGACACCCGGCTCGTCGCCGCCGCCGTCGGCCCCTACGCCGCCGAGCACCTCCCCGCGCACTCCTGGCGCCACGCCGTCCTGAAGTGCCTGTTCACCGGGGTGCCCCTCGACACCGCCGACGGCCTCGAACGCCGCGCCCACGGCGACACCGAACTCGCCCGGATGCTCGCCGACTACGCCGCGGAACGCACCGCCGCCGGCCGGCCCGTCCCCGCCGACCTCCACCGCGTCCTCGCCCTGACGTCCCCCACGGAGGAGTCCTGATGCGCATCTTCGACCCCCACATCCACATGACCTCCCGCACCACGGACGACTACCAGGCGATGTACGCCGCGGGTGTCCGCGCCCTCGTCGAACCCTCCTTCTGGCTCGGCCAGCCCCGCACCTCACCCGCCTCCTTCTTCGACTACTTCGACTCCCTCCTCGGCTGGGAACCCTTCCGTGCCGCCCAGTACGGCATCGCCCACCACTGCACCATCGCCCTCAACCCGAAGGAGGCCAACGACCCCCGCTGCACCCCCGTCCTGGACGCACTGCCCCGCTATCTCGTCAAGGACAACGTCGTCGCCGTCGGCGAGATCGGCTACGACTCCATGACATCGGCCGAGGACACCGCCCTCGCCGCCCAGCTCCAGCTCGCCGCCGACCACGGACTGCCCGCCCTCGTCCACACCCCGCACCGCGACAAACTCGCCGGCCTGCACCGCACCATCGACGCCGTCCGCGAGTCATCACTCGCCCCCGAACGGGTCCTGCTCGACCACCTCAACGAGACGACGGTGAAGGACGCCGCCGACAGCGGCTGCTGGCTCGGGTTCTCCATCTACCCCGACACCAAGATGGACGAGGACCGCATGGTCGCCATCCTCAAGACCCACGGACTGGAGCGTGTCCTGGTCAACTCGGCCGCCGACTGGGGCAAGAGCGACCCGCTGAAGACCCGCAGGACCGCCGACGCCATGCTCGCCGCCGGATTCACCGACGACGACGTCGACCGGGTGCTGTGGCGCAACCCCGTCGCCTTCTACGGGCAGAGCGGCCGCCTCCAACTCGACGTCCCGGCTCCCGAGGCCCTGCACGAGGGCAACTCCATCCTCCGCGGCGGGGAATGAGGAGGCGAGACCCATGCGCTTCCGCCACCCCGACGGCACCACGGTCCACCTGTCCTACTGCACCAACGTCCACCCCGCCGAAACCCTCGACGGTGTCCTCGCCCAGCTCCGCGACCACAGCGAACCCGTCCGCAAACGCCTCGGCCGTGACCGGCTCGGCATCGGCCTCTGGCTCGCCAGAGACGCCGCCCGCGCCCTGGTCACAGACCCGGCGGCACTGCGCGGCCTGCGCGCCGAACTCGACCGCCGCGGACTGGAGGTCGTCACACTCAACGGCTTCCCGTACGAGGGCTTCGGCGCCGACGAGGTCAAGTACCGCGTCTACCGCCCCGACTGGGCCGAACCGGAACGCCTCGCCCACACCGGAGACCTGGCCCGGCTCCTCGCCGCCCTGCTGCCCGACGACGTCACCGAAGGGTCCGTCTCCACCCTCCCGCTGGCCTGGCGCACCCGCTACGACGAACACGCCGCCACCACCGCCCACACCGCACTGACCACCCTCGCCGAACGCCTCGACGCACTCGAGGAACTCACCGGCAAATCCGTCCGGATCGCCCTCGAACCCGAACCGGGCTGCGTCGTCGAGACCACCGCCGACGCCATCCGCCCCCTCGCCGCCATAGCGAGCCCCCGCATCGGCATCTGCATCGACACCTGCCACCTCGCCACCTCCTTCGAAGAACCCGGACCCGCGATCCACGCCCTCACCACCGCGGGCATCACCATCCCCAAAGCGCAGCTCTCCGCCGCCCTGCACGCAGAACACCCTCATCTCCCCGACGTACGCGACGCCCTCGCCGCCTTCGCCGAACCCCGCTTCCTCCACCAGACCCGCACCCGGCCCCGGGCGCGCCGCCCGGGACAGCCACCCTCCACCGCCGGACTGCGTGGCACCGACGACCTCCACGAGGCCCTCGCCGCCGACACCCTCCCCGACGCCACCCCGTGGCGCGCCCACTTCCACGTCCCCCTGCACGCGCCGCCCGCCCCGCCGCTCACCTCCACCCTCCCCGTACTCCGCGACACCCTGGCCCGCCTCGTCGGCGGCCCCACCCCGCTCACCCGCCATCTCGAGGTCGAGACGTACACCTGGCAGGCCCTCCCCGAGGAGCTGCGCCCCCGCAGCCGCGCCCAGCTCGCCGACGGGATCGCCGCCGAACTCACCCTCGCCCGTGACCTGCTCACCGACCTCGGCCTCAAGGAACTGCCATGAGCGACACCACCCCCGCCGACACCGCACGCCCCACCCCCCTTCTCGTCCTGGACGTCGTCGGACTCACCCCCCAGCTGCTGAACCACATGCCCCACCTGAAACGCCTTGCCGCCGCCGGCTCACAGGCCCCCCTCGGGACCGTGCTGCCCGCCGTCACCTGCGCGGCCCAGTCGACGTTCCTCACCGGCACCCTCCCCTCCGAACACGGCATCGTCGGCAACGGCTGGTACTTCCGCGAACTCGGCGACGTCCTGCTGTGGCGGCAGCACAACGGACTCGTCGCCGGCGACAAACTCTGGGACGCCGCCCGCCGCGCCCACCCCGGCTACACCGTCGCCAACATCTGCTGGTGGTACGCCATGGGCGCCGACACCGACATCACCGTCACCCCCCGCCCCGTCTACTACGCCGACGGCCGCAAGGAACCCGACTGCTACACCCGGCCGCCCGCCCTCCACGACGAACTCACCGACAGATTCGGCACCTTCCCCCTCTTCCACTTCTGGGGACCCGGAGCCGACATCGTCTCCAGCCGCTGGATCATCGACGCCACCCGCCACATCCTGCGCACCCGCACCCCCGATCTCGCGCTCTGCTACCTCCCGCACCTCGACTACGACCTCCAGCGTTACGGCCCCGACGACCCCCGCTCCCACCGGGCGGCCGCCGACCTCGACACGGCCATGGCCCCCCTCCTCGACGACGCCGCCGGCGAAGGCCGCACCGTCGTCGCCCTCTCCGAGTACGGCATCACCCGCGTCAGCCGGCACATCGACATCAACCGCGAACTACGGCGCGCAGGGCTCCTCGAAGTCCACACCCAGGACGGCATGGAATACCTCGACGCGATGGCATCGCGCGCCTTCGCCGTCGCCGACCACCAGCTCGCGCATGTCTACGTACGCCGCCCCGAGGACCTCGACGCCACCCGCGAAGCCCTCAGCGGACTCGCCGGCATCGCCGAACTCCTCGACGACGAAGGCAAGAAGGCCCACGGCCTCGACCATCCGCGCTCCGGCGAACTCGTCGCCGTCGCCGACCCCGACGCCTGGTTCACGTACTACTACTGGCTCGACGACACCAAGGCACCCGACTTCGCCCAGCTCGTCGAGATCCACCGCAAACCCGGCTACGACCCCGTCGAACTGTTCATGGACCCCGAGGACCCCTACGTCCGCGTCAGGGCCGCAACGGCCCTCGCCCGCAAGAAACTCGGCATGCGCTACCGCATGGCGGTCGTACCGCTCGACCCCTCACCTATTCGCGGCAGCCATGGCCGCCTCCCCACGAGCGATGACGAAGGTCCGCTCATTCTGTGCTCCACCCCCCGCGCCGTAACAGGCCGCGTCGCGGCCACCGATGTGAAGTCCCTGCTCCTTCACCTCGCCGGACTCCACTGAAGCACACTCCACCGACAACGAGGAGTTATCCACAATGAGCCGCACGAGCAAGCACACCGATCCCGAGCTCAGCCGCAAGCTCACCAGACGCGGCATGCTCGGCGTCGCCGCCGGAGCGAGCGCCGCAGCCCTCCTCGGCGCCACCGCCCCCACCGCCGCCGCCCACGGCAAGGGCCACGGCCGCCCCGTCCTGCCCCCCGGCCGCCTCGGCATCCAGCTCTACTCACTCCGCGACAAGGTCTCCACCCTCGGCTTCGCCGCCGTCTTCGCCGAACTCGAGAAGTACGGCTACGACGAGGTCGAGTACGCCGGCTACACCCAGGGCTCCGCCGGAGCCATCACCCTGGAGCAACTGCGCCGCCTCACCCGCGACCACGGACTGCGCGCCATCGGCAGCCACGTCGGCTACTACAGCGACGGCGACCCGAACGCGTACACCTTCGCCCAGAACCTCGACAAGGTCCTCGACGACGCCCAGGCCCTCGGCCTCAAGCACATCGGCACCGCATCGGGACCCTGGCGCTACGGCGCCACCGTCGACGGCTGGAAGCGCTGCGCCGAGGAGTTCAACCAGTACGGCGCCGCCGCCAGGGCCCGCGGCATGAAGTTCTACCAGCACAACCACGCCGAGGAATTCTCCTTCGCCACCGACAGGCCCGACGTACGGCTCTACGACGTACTCCTCGCCGAGACCGATCCCGACCTCGTGTACCTGGAGATGGACATCTACTGGGCCTACGCCGGCCAGTTCCGCTTCTCCAAGCGGGTCGACGGCACCCCGGCCCCCTTCGACCCGCTGCGCTACGTCCTCAAGCAGCCCGACCGCTACCCCCTCTTCCACGTCAAGGACGGCGAACACGACGACTCCGCCCGCGACGGCTACCGAATGGTGGACGTCGGGGACGGAGACATCGACTACAAGCGGTTCATCTCGGCCGTGACCCGCACCCGCGGGGGCCGCCTCGACCACCACTGGCAGGCCGAGCACGACAACCCCGTCGAGTCGTTCACCTTCGCCCGGAAGTCGAGCGCACACCTCCACTCGCTCCGGGAAAAGGACTGCTAGACCACATCACGGCTGATCGGCTGCGGGTTCGCCTCAATACGGCGGGCCCGCGGCCGCCCCGGGGCGTGAAGGAACAACGCCACCACACCGGCGAACAACGAGATCGACCCCGCCAGGACGAACGCGCCCTCATAACCCCACGCGCCCACCACCACGGCCCCCATGCCCGACCCCAGCAGCCCGGACACCAGCTTCGAGCTGTACACCAGCCCGTAGTTCGACGCGTTGTTGTTCTCACCGAAATAGTCCGCCGTCATCGCCGCGAACATCGGGAAGATCGCGCCGCCGCCGAATCCGGAAATGCTGGAGAACAACAGGAACAGCGGCAGATTGCTGATGCTGCCCGACCACAGAATGCCGTACTGGGACAACCCCAGCACCACACACACGAAGATCAGGCACTGCTTACGGCCGTACCGGTCCGACAGCCAGCCGATCACACCCCGTCCCGTGCCGTTCACGATGGCCTTCAGCGACATCGCCGTCGCCACGATCCCGCCCGCGAACCCCGCCTCGTCACCGAACGGCACCTGGAACGCGATACCGAAGATGTTCACACCCGAGGTGCACAGCAGACAGAACCACATCAACGCCACCCGGCCCGTACGCCAGGCCTCCGCCGGCGTGTACTGCTTCACCGCCGGCGGATTCTTCTCCAGCGCCCGCCGCGCCCGCGGATCGTCCGGCTTCCGCAGCGGATCCACCTCGGCCGGCCACCAGTTCTTCGGCGGGTCCTGGAAGAAATGACCGGAAACGGCCACCACGCCCGCCAGGAACACACCCACCGACACCAGCACCCAACGGAAGTTCGTCAGGTCCATGAAGCCGGTGAAGATGAACACGAACGGCACCGACCCATAGGCGAAACCACCGTTGACGAAACCGGTCTTGCCGCCCTTGCGCTCCGGATACCACTTGCCGACCATGTTCACGCACGTCGCGTACACCATGCCCGCACCCATACCGCTGAACATGCCGAACCCGACGTACGCCACCACCACGTGCGGCGCGAACGCGAGCGACAGATAACCCAGCAAGGTGCCCACAGCACCCAGCATCATCGCCCAACGCGCCGGCAGCTTCCCGCTCTCCCGCAGCTTGCCCGCCGGGAAAGCCACCGCCGCCTGGAAGAACACCCACACCCCGAGCATCCAGAAAATGTGCTGGTTGCTCCACTGGTGCGCCGTGTGCAGAGTCTCCTCGGCGGACGCGAACGCGTACTCCGCCGAACTGATGCCCATCATGCCGACCCACGGCAGAATGACCATCCACTTGCGTTTGCGGCCCATGATGTCGACATCGGACTCACCGATGCGGTACACCCGGCCGTTGGCGTCCGTCACCTCCCTGTAAGGGACGGGCGTGGAGATGTCTGTTGTCGCCATGTCGATCGAACCCCTCGCGTCGAAGAAGCCAGGCCAGCGCCCCCTGTCCGTACTCTTCGTGCCGGAGCCCGCGGCAAGCGGAAAGCCACGGGCCCCGTGGGCCGTACCGTCACTCAGCTCATCGACCACCGCCCGGCAGCAACCCCGCCGCCCGCGCCCACGCGTACTTCGCGCCCAGCACAGCGACCGGCTTCTCCGTCGTGTACGGATACGCCACCACGCCCCGCTCGAAGAGATACGCGCACGCCTCCTCGACCTCCACATCGCCGGCCAGCGACGCCACCACCGGCTTCTCGACGCCCCGCGCCCGGAACTCCTCCACCACCCGGGCCGTCAGCTCCGCGAACACCATCGGGGGAGTGACGATCGTGTGCCAATAACCCAGCACCAGCGCGTGAATCCGCGGATCCTCCATCCCCAGCCGGATCGTCGCCTCGTACGTCGACGGCGGCTCACCACCCGTGATGTCGATCGGATTGCCCGCGGCCCCGAAAGGCGGGATGAACGCCCGGAACGCCGCGTCCAGATCCTCCGGAATCTCCATCAGGGAAAGGCCGTTGTCGACGATCGCGTCCGACAGCAGCACACCGGAACCACCCGCACCCGTGATGATCACGACATTGTCGCCCCGGGGCGCCGGCAGCACCGGCAGCGCCCGCGCGAACTCCAGCATCTCGCCCAGACCCGGCGCCCGGATTACACCGGCCTGCCGCAGAATGTCGTCGTACACGGCGTCATCACCGGCCAGCGCGCCCGTGTGCGAACCCGCCGCCCGCGCCCCCGCACTCGTACGACCCGCCTTCAGCACCACCACCGGCTTCTTCGGCACCGTCGCACGCGCCGCCTCCACAAAGGCGCGACCGTCCTTCAGATCCTCCAGATGCATCGCGATGCACTCGGTACGGGGATCCTCACCGAACCACGTCAGCAGATCGTCCTCGTCGATGTCCGACTTGTTCCCGAGCCCGACGATCGCCGACACACCCGTACGCGTCGTCCGCGCGAAACCCAGGATCGCCATACCGATCCCGCCCGACTGCGACGTCAACGCCACCGGGCCCTTCACGTCGTACGGCGTGCAGAACGTGGCACACAGCTCCTGCCACGTCGAGTAGTAGCCATAGATGTTCGGCCCCAGCAGTCGCACCTCGTGCCGCTCCGCGATGGCCACGATCTCGTCCTGCAGCGCCACCTCACCCGTCTCGGCGAAACCCGAAGGGATCAGCACCGCGTTCGGAATCCCCTTGCGCCCCACCTCCTCGAGCGCCGAGGCCACGAACCGGGCGGGAATCGCGAAGACCGCCACATCCACCTCACCGGGAACGTCGGTGACACTCTTGTACGCCTTGCGGCCCAGAATGTCATCGGCCCGGGGATTCACCGGATGAATCTCCCCGGAGAAACCACCGTCGACCAGGTTCCGCATCACCGAATTCCCGATCTTGCCCTGCTCGTTCGACGCACCGATCACCGCCACCGACCGCGGCTCCATCAGCCGGCGCATCGACCGCAGGATCTCCTCACGGCCGTACCTGCGCCGCTCCTTGCGCGCCCCCTCCGACAGGATCACCCGGATGTCCGCCGCCATCGCCCCGTCCGGCGTCGCGATCACCGGATTGAGATCGACCTCCGCGATCTCCGGGAAATCGTCCACCAGCCGCGACACCCGCCTGATCTGCTCCGCCAGCGCCCACCGGTCCACCGGCGGCGCACCACGCACCCCCCGCAGCACCTCCGCCGCCCCGATCGAGTCCAGCATCGACGCCGCCTCGTCCGCGCTCACCGGCGCCAGCCGGAACGTGACGTCCTTCAGCACCTCGACCAGCACACCTCCGAGACCGAACGCCACCACCTTCCCGAACGTCGGATCCGTGACCGCGCCGACGATGACCTCCTGGCCCGGCGGCAGCAACTGCTGCACCTGCACACCGTCGATCCGCGCGCCCGGCGCGTACGCCCGCACACTCTCCACGATCCGCCGGAACGCCGCACGCACCTCCGCGGCGCCCTCCACCCCGACGACCACACCGCCCGCATCCGTCTTGTGCAGCACATCCGGTGAGACGATCTTCAGAACGACCTTCCCGCCCAGCCGGTCGGCGAACACCACCGCCTCTTCCACGTCCCGCGCCAGCGCCTCGCCCGGAACAGCGATCCCATAGGCATCGGCCAGCGTCTTGCCCTCCGGCGCGGTCAGCGCCGTCCGGCCCTGCGCACGCACCGCCGCGAACAGCGCCCGCACCGCATCCTTGTCGACGTCGTACGTCACTAGATCACCCCACCCGTCCTCAGCAGCCGCAACTCCTCGTCCCCGAGCCCCAGCTCACCCACGTACACCTCGGCGTTGTGCTCACCCAGCAGCGGCGAACGGACCACATCCACCGCGGAGTCCGACAGCTTCAGCGGCGAGCCGACCGTCGTGAACGAACCACGCTCCGGATGCGCCACCTCCACGACCATCTCGTTCGCCACCAGCGACGCGTCCTCGATGATCTCCTTCGTCGACAGGATCGGCCCGCACGGGATGTTGTGGGCGTTGAGCCGCTCCAGCACCTCCCACTTCGCAAGCGTCGACGACCACTCCTCGATCAGCTGGAACATCTTCCCCAGCTTCGGAAGCCGCGCCTCCGGCGTCGCCCACTCGGGATCGTCCGCGAGCTCCGGCCGGCCGATCAGCCGCGACAGCGGCTCCCACCCCACCGGCTGCACGATCACGTACACGTAGTCGTTCGGACCACCCGGAGCACACCGCACCGCCCACCCCGGCTGACCGCCACCGGACGCGTTTCCCGAACGGGGAACCTCATCACCGAAGTCCTCGTTGGGATACTCGGCAAGGGCTCCATGGGCCAGCCGCTGCTGATCGCGCAACTTCACCCGGCACAGGTTGAGCACGGCATGCTGCATGGCCACATTGACCCGCTGCCCGCGCCCGGTGCGCTCCCGCTGGAACAACGCGGCGAGAATCCCCGCCACCGCGTGCACCCCCGTGCCCGAATCACCGATCTGGGCACCCGTCGCCAGCGGCGGACCGTCCTCGAACCCGGTCGTCGACATCGACCCGCCCATGGCCTGAGCCACCACCTCGTACGCCTTGAACTTGGTGTACGGGCCCTCACCGAACCCCTTGATGGAGGCATAGACGATCCGTGGATTGATCTCCCTGATGCGCTCCCAGGTGAACCCCATCCGGTCCACCGCACCCGGCCCGAAGTTCTCCACCAGCACATCGGAACGCCGGATCAGCTCGGTCAGCAGCTCCTTGCCGCGCTCGGACTTGGTGTTGAGCGTGATGCTCCGCTTGTTGCAGTTGAGCATCGTGAAGTACAGCGAGTCGACGTCGGGGAGATCACGCAACTGCCTGCGCGTGATGTCACCGCCCGGCGCCTCCAGCTTCACCACGTCCGCACCCAGCCACGCCAGAAGCTGCGTCGCCGAAGGGCCGGACTGGACATGCGTCATGTCGAGGACACGGATGCCCTCAAGAGCCTTGCTCATGGCCGGCGCTCCTCACTTGTACATGGTCTGGTTCATGGTTCCGGGGGCGTACGCGTCCGGGTCCACCCAGACGTTGATCAGCGACGGCAGCCCCGACTCACGCGCACGCCGCAACGCCGGCCCGATGTCGGCCGGGTCGCGGACCTCCTCGCCGTAGCCGCCCAGCATCCGCGCGAACTCGTCGTAGTGGACGTCCCCGAGTGTGTTGCCGACCCGCTCACGCTCCAGGCCGTACTTCTGCGCCTGGCCGTAACGGATCTGATTCATCGACGAGTTGTTGCCGACGATCCCGACGAAGGGAAGGTTGTAGCGGACCAGCGTCTCGAAGTCCCACCCGGTGAGACTGAACGCGCCGTCACCGAAGAGGGCCACGACCTCCTTGTCCGGCCGGGCCTGCTTCGCCGCCAGCACGAACGGAACGCCGACACCGAGCGTGCCCAGCGGACCCGGGTCCATCCAGTGCCCGGGTGACTTGGGCTGCACGACCTGCCCGGAGAACGTGACGATGTCGCCGCCGTCGCCGATGTAGATCGAATCCTCGGTCAGGAAGTCGTTGATCTCGCTCACGAGACGGTACGGATGGATGGGCGAGGCCTCGGACCTCAGCTGCGGCAGCCGCTTCTCCAGCGCCGTCTGCTCCGCCGTCCTGAGCTCCTCCAGCCACGCCTTCCGCTTGACCGACCCTCCGTCGAGACGGCCGGACACCGATTCGACCACGGACTTCAGGACCCGCCCGGCGTCACCCACGATCCCCAGATCGATGTCACGGTTCTTTCCGACCGTCCGGTAGTCCAGGTCGATCTGCACCACCGTCGCCGCCGGCGACAGCCGCTTCCCGTACCCCATCCGGAAGTCGAACGGCGTCCCCACGATCACGATCACATCGGCGTTGGCGAACGCGTACCGCCGCGACAGCTGGAAGTGGTGCGGATCCCCGGGCGGCAACGTGCCCCGCCCCGCGCCGTTCATGTACGCGGGCACATTGAGCGCCCGTACGAACTCGACCGCCGCGTCCGTCGCCCGCGTCGTCCACACCTGACTGCCCAGCAGGATCGCCGGCTTCTCCGCGTGCACCAGCAGATCCGCCAGCTTCTCCACCGCTTCCGGATCGCCGGCCGAGCGCGTCGACGCCCGATACCGCCCCGCCTCGGGCACCCGCGCCTTGTCCACGGGCACCTTCGCGTCCAGGACATCACGGGGGATCTCCAGGAACGACGGTCCGGGAGCGCCGTGGTAGCACTCGCGGAACGCCATCGAGACCATGTCCGCCGCCCGCGCGGTGTCCGGGACGGTCGCGGCGAACTTGGTGATCGGCGTCATCATGTCGACATGCGGCAGGTCCTGCAGCGACCCCATCTTGTGCTGGGTGTGCGCGCCCTGACCGCCGATCAGCAGCATGGGGGACTCGGCCCGGAAGGCGTTGGCCACCCCGGTGACGGCGTCCGTGGTCCCCGGCCCCGCCGTGACCACGGCGCAGCCCGGCTTGCCCGTGATCCGGGCGTAGCCGTCGGCGGCATGCGCCGCGACCTGTTCATGGCGTACGTCGACGACTTCGATGCCTTCGTCCACGCATCCGTCGTAGATGTCGATGATGTGGCCGCCGCACAGGGTGTAGATGACGTCGACGCCTTCGGCCTTGAGCGCCTTGGCGACCAGATGCCCACCGGAGATGAGGTCCTGCTGACGGTCCTGGCTGTCGTCGGGCATGGCGAAGTCCTGTCCCTTCGTAGGGGAGAGAGTCGGGTGCTCCGAGCCGGTGCGACCTGCTCAGGGCTGCCCTCCCAGCAGATTGCATACAGTCGACGAATACTGTATGAACCTTGTTATCCCGCATCCGGTGGGTGGTGTCCAGGGGGCGTGCGGCACTTTCCTAGACAGGAGCCGGCATGGATCTGTACGAGTACCAAGCACGCGAGATCTTCCAGCAGTACGGCATCGCCGTACCCGACGCCGAAACCGCCGACACGGCCCGCGAAGCCCGCGCAGCCGCAGAACGCCTCGGCGGCCGAGTCATCGTCAAGGCCCAGGTCAAGACCGGCGGCCGGGGCAAAGCAGGAGGCGTCAAACTCGCCGCCGACCCACCCGCCGCCGAACTCACCGCCCGCCAGATCCTCGGCATGGACATCAAGGGCCACCACGTGCACAAGGTCATGCTCGCCCGGCCCGCCGCCATCGACGCCGAGTACTACATCTCCTACGTCCTCGACCGCGCCGCCGGCCACTTCCTCGCCATCGCCTCCGCCGAAGGCGGCATGGACATCGAGGAAGTCGCCGCCACCCGGCCCCGAGCCGTCGCCCGCATCCCCGTCGACCCCCGCGAAGGCGTCAGCGAAACCACGGCCGCCGAGATCGCAGCGGCCGCCGGCCTCCCACCCGCCACCGCACCCGTACTCCACCGCCTCTGGCGCGCCCTGACCGACGAGGACGCACTCCTCGTCGAGGTCAACCCCCTCGTCCGCACCACCGGGGGAGACATCCTCGCCCTCGACGGAAAGATCACCCTCGACGACAACGCCCGCTTCCGGCAGGCCCGCTGGGGCGACCGCACCGACGCCCACGACGACCCGCTGGAAGCCGCAGCGGCCGCCAGAGGCCTCAACTACGTACGCCTCGACGGCGAAGTCGGCATCATCGGCAACGGCGCCGGACTGGTCATGTCCACCCTCGACGTCGTCGCGGGCTGCGGCGCCCGGCCCGCGAACTTCCTCGACATCGGCGGAGGGGCATCCGCCCAGGTCATGGCCGATGCCCTGGCCACCGTCCTCGACGACCCCGGAGTCCGGAGCGTCCTCGTCAACGTCTTCGGCGGCATCACGGCCTGCGACGCCGTCGCCGACGGCATCGTCACCGCCCTCGACACCGTACGACTGACCAAACCCCTCGTCGTACGCCTCGACGGCAACAACGCCGCACGCGGCCGCGCCATCCTCGACGCCCGCGCCCACCCGCTCGTCCAGCAGGCCACCACGATGGACGCCGCCGCCCGCCGGGCCGCCGTCCTCGCCACCGACGCCACAGCAGTGTGAGGAGACCGGACATGGCCATCTATCTCACCAAGGACAGCAAGGTCCTCGTGCAGGGCATGACCGGAGCCGAGGGCATGAAGCACACCCGCCGGATGCTCGCCGCCGGCACCGACATCGTCGGCGGCGTCAACCCGCGCAAGGCCGGCCGCACCGTCGACTTCGACGACCGCACCGTCCCCGTCTTCGGCTCCGTACGCGAAGCAGTCCACGCCACCGGAGCGGACGCCACCGTCGTCTTCGTCCCGCCGGCGTTCACCGCGGCGGCCGTCACCGAGGCCGTGGACGCCGGCATCGGGCTCGCCGTCGTCATCACCGAAGGCGTGCCCGTCCACGACGCCGTCGCCTTCACCGCGTACGCCAAAGCGCGCGGGACACGGGTCATCGGGCCCAACTGCCCCGGCCTGATCAGCCCCGGACAGTCCAACGCCGGGATCATCCCCGCCGACATCGCGCCGGCGCCGGGCAGGATCGGACTCGTCTCCAAGTCCGGCACGCTCACGTATCAACTGATGCACGAGCTGCGGGACATCGGCTTCTCCTCGGCCGTCGGCATCGGCGGCGACCCCGTCATCGGGACGAGCCACATCGACTGCCTCGCCGCCTTCGAGGCCGATCCGGACACCGAGCTCATCGTGCTGATCGGCGAGATCGGAGGTGACGCGGAGGAACGTGCGGCGACAGTTATCAGAGAACAGATTTCAAAATCTGTCATCGCATACATCGCCGGCTTCACGGCACCGGAAGGCAGGACCATGGGCCATGCCGGCGCCATCGTCTCCGGTTCCACCGGCACCGCGCACGCCAAGAAGGCGGCACTCGAAGCCGCCGGAGTCACCGTCGGCTCCACCCCCAGCGAGACCGCACAGCTGGTACGCGACCATCTCGCCCGATAGCGCCGCGTGACACCGCCCGCACCTGACTCCTGCTGTGTGACGCTCGTAGTACCGGGCTCACCACGTTCCTCCCCGAACGAGCCGTTCGACCTCCCGCCCCGACTGTGCACCGAGAGCGGAGAAGACCCATGGCATCACCCCACAACAGTCCCCGCACCCTCGTCCCCAAGCCCGGCACCTCCTGGGCCGAAGCCTGGCAGCGCTGTCTGACCATCGCCCCCGAGGCGTTCCGTGACGACCGCGTCCTCAACCTCTGGGACAGCCGCTGGCAGGCCGACGGCCGCCCCCTCACCGCCACCAGCCCCGTCGACGGCGGCCCGATCGCCGGGCCGCCCCGTCTCGACGCGGCCACCGCCCACCAGGCCGTCCGCGCCTCGCTCGACCAGCACCGCGCCTGGCGCCACATCCCGCTGCCCGAACGCCGCGCCCGCGTCGCCGCCACCCTTGACGCTCTCACCGAGCATCGCGAACTGCTCTCCCTTCTCCTCGTCCACGAGATCGGCAAGCCCTGGCGACTCGCGCAGGCCGACGTCGACCGGGCCATCGACGGGGCGCGCTGGTACGTCGACGGCATCGAGACGATGCTCACCGGCCGCACCCCGCTCGCCGGCCCCGTCTCCAACATCGCGAGCTGGAACTACCCGATGTCCGTCCTCGTCCACGCGATGCTCGTCCAGGCCCTGGCCGGAAACGCGGTCATCGCCAAAGCACCCACCGACGGCGGACTGTCCTGCCTCACCCTCGCCTGCGCGCTCGCCGCCCGCGAGGGAATCCCCGTCACCCTGGTCAGCGGCAGCGGCGGCGAACTGTCCGAAGCCCTCGTCCGTGCCCCCGAGATCGGCTGTGTCTCCTTCGTCGGCGGCCGCGACACCGGCGCCCGTATCGCCACCGCGGTGGCCGACCTCGGCAAGCGCCACATCCTCGAACAGGAGGGCCTCAACACCTGGGGGATCTGGAACTACTCCGACTGGGACGCCCTGACCGCCGTCATCCCCAAGCTCTTCGACTACGGCAAGCAGCGCTGCACCGCCTACCCGCGCTTCGTCGTGCAGCGCAGCGCCTTCGCCGACTTCCTCGACGCCTACCTTCCCGCGGTCCGCTCGATCCGCCTGGGCCACCCCCTGGCCGTCGAGCACGCCGACGACCCCCTCCCCGAGCTGGACTTCGGCCCCCTCATCAATGCCGCGAAGGCCAAGGAACTGACCGACCAGGTCGCCGAAGCCATCGACCGCGGCGCCGTCCCGCTCCACCGCGGCTCACTCACGGACGGCCACTTCCTGCCAGGCCAGGACACCAGTGCCTACGTCGCGCCGGTCACCCTCCTGGGCCCGCCGCCGTCCTCCCCGCTCCACCACGCCGAACCTTTCGGACCCGTCGACACCATCGTCCTCGTCGACACCGAGGCGGAACTGCTCGCCGCGATGAACGCCTCCAACGGAGCCCTCGTCGCCACCCTCTCCACCGACGACCCGGACACCCACGAGCGGCTGTCCCCGCAGATCCGCGCCTTCAAGGTGGGCCGCGGAAAGCCCCGCTCACGCGGCGACCGCGAGGAACTGTTCGGCGGCTTCGGCGCCTCCTGGCGCGGCGCGTTCGTCGGCGGCGAGCTGCTGGTGAAGGCGGTCACCGAAGGTGATCCGGGCGAACGGCTCCCCGGCAACTTCCCGGACTACCAGCTCAACGCCTGACACTCCGACGTCCCTGGCGGTCGGCCGCGGAGCCCAGGGGGGAGAGGCCACTGCTGTCACAAACACGGTGGTTGTCGGGTCCTAGTGAGTGTGACGAGCCGGTCACGGCACACCTCTCTCAACCCCCAGAGGAGCTCACATGAGCGAGAACGCGGGTATCCGCGTCGAGCACGCGGCCTATGCCTTTGCCTGTATGCACTGCGGATACGGCTGGGAGCAGGCGTACGAGATCGAGCACCACACGGACGCCGCAGGACACGACTTCATCATTCACAAGACGGACGGGGTGCGGGTGACGTCGCCCTTGTCCGAGCTGACGTGCCGGAACTGCGGCGAGCACAAGGTGCGCATCATGCGGGAGGGGCAGGTCTCGTCCGTGAGCACGAAGCGTTCCGGGAAGGAACCTCAGTAGCCGTTCGTCCTCTGGCCGGCCGGATCGGGGGCGGTTCCCAGGAGCCGCTTCGGTGCGACGGCGAACGCGCCCCCGCGCACGGCCGCAGAGCCGGTGAGCGGGGGCGCTTCGGCGTGACCGGCATCCGGTCACGGACGACTCGTCAGGACAGGGCCGCTCGGTGGCGGACCACCTGGGGAGCGATGTCCTCGGTGAACCCCTCCGTGTCGGAGGGCGCGAACTTGTCGGCCTTGGCGACGGTGGTGCCGCAGAAGGCGGCCTCCAGCGTGCCCCCGAGAACGGTGTTCACGGTTCCGTTGTTGGAGGTGTTCGCCATGGACGTCATGCTGCGCTTGCCGTCGGCCGTGGTGAACGCGTAGGTGTAGTAGCCCTGGACGGTGCCCGTGTGGCCGTACACCGTCACGCCGCACGAGAGATTGCGGCCGCGCAGGCCGAGTCCGTAGGACTGGGTGCCGTCCGAGTTGACCGGAACCATGCTCATCATCTGCTGCAGCTGCGCCTGGGGGAGGAGCTTGCCGGAGACGAGGGAGGAGAAGAAGCGGTTGAGGTCGGCCGCGTTGGAGATGACCGCTCCGGCCGACTGCCCCCAGGAGACGGTCTGCTCGGTGGAGTCGACCAGCGGCAGCGTGGTGTCGTCCTGGCGCAGGTAGCCATGTGCGTGGGAACCGGAGATGGTGGTCTGCGGGTGCACGTAGGAGGTGTTCCTGAGCTTCAGCGGCTCGAAGACGCGCTGCTGGTAGTGGGTGGCCATCGGCACACCGGTGACGTGCTCGATGAGCCGGCCCAGTACCACGAAGTTGGTGTTGGAGTAGCTGTAGGCGGCTCCCGGTTCGTTGTTGACCTTGTGGGCCGTCGACAGGTCGATCAGCTCCTGGTAGGTGAACACCTTGTTCCGCACCGACTCGAAGCCCGGAACGGTGTAGTAGAACATGTCGTTGGTGTAGTCCCACAGGCCACTGCGGTGGCTGAGCAGGTGCCGCACGGTGATGCGGTCGTCGGGCAGCGGCTTCGGGAGGTAGGTGTTCGCCGAGGCGTCGAGGTCGAGACGTCCTTCGGCTGCCAGTTGCATGAGCACCACCGTGGTGAAGCTCTTGCTGACACTGCCGACCCGGAACCGGCGGTCGGCGTCCATCGCGGTGTGAGCGGCGGTGTTCGCCTGCCCCATGGAGATGCGGTAGTGCGAGGTGCCCGAGTCGATGCGGGTGAGGGCGCCGGGCGCCCCGTTGGCCATGGCCTGCTTCTGCACCTTGAGGACCGCGGTGACAGAGGGATTGGGCAGGGGAGAGGTGGCTGCGCCGGCCGGGGAGGCCACCAGGGTGGCCGTCACGGCGGAGCCTGCGAGCACGATGCTCACGTTCTTGATGCGCATCAGAGTCCTTCGGTACGAGATCGGGTGGGCGTCGCCCGCTCCGATGGAGCCGCCGATGCCCCTCTCCCGCGAAGAGGGAAGAGGGCCGGGCAGCCGTCGTGCACCGCCGACCCGGCATTCACGCGGGCACGGCAATGAGGCGGCGCCGACTCGGGGACGACGCTGGATGCATCGTAATGGTGTGACACGGTGTTGCGGCCAGTGGCACTCGCAGTGCCATGGGAACGTGCTCGGCCGGGCCGCGCGCGGAGGTCGAAGCGGTGAGGCCGGAGCCGTCTCCATCGCCGATGTCAGCCAGGTCGTCCATGTATGTCCTGATATAGGCAGATGTGGCGACGGTGCAGCGGCCCACTGATGTGCCACGGTTCGGTCACACTGTCTTGCGGCTGGTGCGGCTTCCTCGGTGCGGTGCCCGACGGCGGTCGGCGGGCGGGCCGATCCGGCAATGCCCCGCTGATCCGGCTGATCCGGTGTCACAGATGACCGTGGCGCCCGGTCATGGGGAGCAGGACAACCACTGAGCGATGGGTTCACCACCATGAGCGTCGGACATTCACGGCACGTCGAAGACCCCGGGACGACTCCGCCGTCGTCAACGGTGCAGATCCCCGCGTCGGCCTCGAATGCGGCCGGGTCCCGCAGCGGGCGTGGGATCAGCCGAAGGGACGTGCTGGGAGTGGGCCTGGGCGCCGCGGCGGCGATCGGTGTCGCCGGATGCGGCATGGGATCGGGTTCCGACTCCGGCAGGGGTGATGTGGGCCGGCCGGACGGTGGCGCGGGAGAGAGCTTGGGCGGTGGCACGTCGCCCGGGCCCACCACCGGGCCCACCACCGAGCCCATCCAGCTCATAGGCGATGGTTCGACGGCCGACACGGGGAAGCAGCCGCACCAGCCCGATGCGCCGGTGCCGCTCGCGCCCGGTCAGGCTCCGCCGCAATT
>NZ_JBIVUF010000015.1:0-227705 GCF_044757085.1 Streptomyces sp. NPDC091376
ACCTCGATCGGATCACCCAAAGACGTCCCCGTCCCATGAGCCTCCACCAACCCGATCGACTCCACCGACACCCCCGCATCACCCAACGCCGCAGACACAACCTCCTGCTGCGCCGCACTGCTCGGCACCGTCAACCCACTCGTACGACCACCGTGGTTGACCGCACTCCCCCTGATCACACCCCGCACCCGATCACCATCACGCAACGCAGCACGCAACGGCTTCACCACCACCGTCACCACACCCTCCCCCGGCACAAACCCATCCGCACCCGCATCAAACGGCCGAAGGGCATGGGAGGGAGAGAACGACCGGAGTCGTGCGCCGAGTTGGAAGTACTGCGGTGACATCGCCAGGTGCACACCGGCGACGATGGCTTGCTCGCACTCGCCGTCGCGGAGGCTCCGCACCGCCGTGTGCAACGCGACCAGCGACGACGAACACAACGTGTCGATCGTCATGCTCGGCCCGTGCAGATCCAGGAAGAAGCTCACCCGATTGGCGAGGATGGCGTTGTGGTTGCCCAGGCCCGCCGCCGTCTGTACGACGTCCCCGACGACCATGTCCCGGTAGTGCTGGTAGCTGGCGCCCACGAACACACCGGTGGACCGCTGGGTTTCACCCGCCAGGCCGGCGTCCTCCAAGGCCCGCCAGGCGGACTGGACGAGATGACGCTGCTGGGGGTCGATCCACTCCGCCTCGGCGGGCGACAGCCGGAAGAATCCGGCGTCGAAGTCGGTCAGCCCTTCGACGAAGCCGGCGCGCCTGAGGTAGACGGTGCCGGGCTTGCCCTCCGTGCCGTAGTACGAGTCGATGTCCCAGCGGGAGGCGGGCACCTCGCTCAGGCAGTCCACGCCCTCCAGCAGTACGCGCCACAGTTCGTCGGTGTTCCGGGCGTTCGGGAACACTCCGTCGAAGCCGATGACGGCGATGTCGTGGAGATCCGCGTCACCGCGCACCGGGGCGACGGGCGGTTCGACCGCCTGCACCTGGGCCGGGACCCGGGCCGCGCCCACGGCCCGAACCGGGTCCGGGGCCGCGGCCGGCTCGGGATGCTCCTCGGGCACGGCGGTCCGCGGGGCACCGCCCGCGTCCGGGGAGCCCGCGTCGGCGGGCGCCGCGGTGACCCCGTACTCGTCCCTCAGCTCGGCGGCCAGGCGATCGACCGTGCCGACCTCCAGGACCAGCGTCACAGGTATCTCCACGTCCAGCTTGGCCCGGATGTCCTGGGCCAGCGAGACCGCGAGCATCGAATCGAGCCCCTGCTCCTGCAGCGGTCGGTCCGTCTCCAGCTCGTCGACGTCCAACTCCAGGGCGGCTGCCACCCACTGGGCCAGGGCCGTGTCGAGACCTCCGGCCGCCGGGCGGCCGGGGACCGGCACGGGACGGTGGCCGTTGGACACGTGCGCCGGGGTCGGCGACGACGTCGGCGCGCCACGGTGGCCGTTTCGCGCGTCGTCTCCCGGGGCCTGCGGCGACGGCGCCTGGGAGAGCCGCTTCCAGGAGATCCCGCGGGCTTCCAGTACGGGTTCGTCGCCGTCGAGGATCACCAGGCTCGCGGTCAGGAGACCGGAGTCCGGCCCGGTGTCCCTGTCCCGCCGGGCGTACACCCGGGCGGTGTCGGGAAGCCGGCCGAGGACGGTGAGCCGCTCGATGGTGAACGGCACATACAGTCCCCGCGCGCCGCACGCGGCGAGCGCGATCTGGAAGGCGCCGTCCAGGAGCCGGGCGTCCACCGCGCCGGCGGTCCGCGTGTCGCCGTGCAGCACGCCCATCGCCTGCCCGGGCGCCACGGACAGCGTGGACACGGTCCGGAAGCCGGCGCCGTAGCTGAGTCCGACGCGCTCGAACGCTTCGTACATCGCGTCGAGGGCGACGGGTGTGAGGCTGTCGGCGGTGGCCGGAGGGACGAGTGTCACCTGTTCGGGCGCTGTCACCTCGGCGTTGCAGACGAGGGCGCCGGTGCTGTCACGGAAGGCGACCGTGGCGTGGTCGCGCTCGGCCGTGAGGGTCGTGGGAGCCTCGACGGCCGCCCGGAAGGTGAGGTCCCGCAGGCCGAACCGGTCCTGGCCGATGAGCTCGGCGACCTTGCCGGGGTACCCGGCGCCGGGCAGTGTCGGCTTGCCGAGGACCAGGTGTTCCGCGGCCTCCGGGTGTTCCGTCCACGTGCTCTTCGTGCGGCCCGACGCGCCGTCGCGCACAGGCGCGTTCGGCTGCCCGGCGTTCGGCTGCTCGGCGGGCTCCAGCCAGAGGTACTTCTCCGCGTGCGGAGCGGTCGGGAACCGTACGCCCGACCGGCGCCGCCGCCCGGCGGGCAGGGCCGCGCCGGCGACGAACGCGCGGGCGGCCTCGGCGAGAGCCTCCCGGCTCGCTCCGGCGCCGACCGGCTCCGTCGCGCCGGTCGCGGACGCCACCCCCACATGGAGGGAGCGGATGTCCGCGACCCCGGCCAGGAACAGCTGCAGCTTGTCCTCCAGCTGCTCGACGCTGTCCGCCACGCAGGCCAGCCTGTGTGCCGCGGCGGGCCGTCGTCGGCTCGCCTCACTCAGCTCGTCCAGGGACGGGCAGTACGCGGAGCGCAGCATCAGCACGAGCCGGTGGGCCAGGGTGCGCAGCGCCTCGTCCGATCCCGCGGAGAGGATCAGCAGCCGCGGACCGGGCTCCGTGGCGTCCGGCGGGCCGCCGGGTCCCGCCTCCACCACCGCGTGGGCGTTCGCGCCACCGAAGCCGAAGCTGCTGATTCCCGCGACCCGCGGGCCGCTGCCCCACGGCAGCAGCCGGTCGGCCACGAACAGGGGCGAACCGTCGAAGTCGAAGGACTTGTTCGGGGTGCTGAAGTTCAACGACGGCGGGATGTGTCCCGCTTGGAGCGCCAGGACCGTCTTGATCAGTCCGGCGATGCCCGCGGCGGGCTCCAGATGACCGATGTTGGTCTTCACCGAGCCCACCGCGACCGGCCGCCGGCCGGCCGGCTCGCCCAGGACCGCGTGCAGGGCTTCGAGTTCGATGAGATCGCCCAGCTGCGTTCCGGTGCCGTGCGCCTCCACGTAGCCGATGTCGGCCGCTGTGCGCCCGGAGCCGGCCAGCGCCTTGCGCAGCACCGCTTCCTGGGCCGGCCTGCTGGGTGCCGTGAGGAAGCCGGCACTGCCGCCCGTGTGGTTGACGGCGGTGCCCCGGATCACGGCGAGGACGGGGTCGCCGTCGCGTTCGGCGTCCGTGAGCCGCTTGAGGATGACGGCGCCGGTGCCCTCTCCTCGTACGTAGCCGTCGGCGGCATCGTCGAAGGTGCGGCACATGCCCTGCGGGGACAGCATCCCGTTGCGGGCGAAGGAGCGTGTCTTGGTCGGGGTGAGAACCAGGTTCGCGGCGCCGACCACGGCGGCGTCCACATCGCCCGCCCGCAGATGCATGGCCGCTTGGTGCAGGGCGACGAGGGAGGACGAGCAGGCCGTGTCGACGGCGAAGCTCGGCCCCGACCAGTCGAAGACGTGCGACAGCCGGTTGGCGACCATCGAGGCGGCCGTGCCGGTCGCCACGTGCGGGTCGCTGTGGCCGATGCTCCGCGCCACGATCTCCGGGAAGTCGCTCGCGATGACGCCGACGAAGACGCCGGTGGCAGCCCCCAGGGACGTGTGGTCGTGGCCGCAGCTCTCCAGAGCCTCGGCCGTCACGCTGAGCAGGGTCCGCTGCAGGGGGTCCATGCGGCGGGCCTCGCGGTCGGTCAGTCCGAAGCGGGCGGCGTCGAAGTACTCGACACCGTCCACCCAGGCCATCGGCACATCGTCGGCGGCGGACCACAGGTGGGCCCAGCCCCGCTTGCCGTCCGGGGCGTGCCCGACACTGGACACCCCGCCGACGAGGTTCTGCCAGAACTCGTCGGGTGTGGCGGCGCCGGGGAAGCGGCACGCCATGCCGATGACGGCCAGGGCGCCGTCGTCCGCCTGGCGGGCGGACTCCGCGAACGCGGGCTCCGTCGGCGCGGCCTCCCTCGGCGCGGACCGCACAGAGGTCGATACCGCGGCGGTCGATACGGCAGAGGTCGATACGGCGGAGACGTTCACCACGGGTTCGGGATCGCCCGTCGCCCGTACGGTGATGGCGTCTTCGGTCTCCGCGTCGAGCAGCTGTACCACGCCCTCCGCGCCCAGCAGCCGGGCCAGCTTCACCGGGGTACCCGAGGCGAAGATCGACGGGGCGGTGACGGTCGCACCCAGCTCACGGCCGAGTTGTACGGCGGCGAACGTGACGTTGACCGAATCGCCGCCCAGGTCGAAGAAGTTGGCGTGCACGTCGAAGCCGGGATGGTCCAGCGTGGCCGCGAACACGCCCGCGATCGACTCGGCCAGCGCCTCCACCGTCACACCGGTCAGGGCCGGCTCCGAGAGCTCCACGGGTTCCGCCGGCGTCGCGGCGGGCTCGGGGGCCGAGGGGATGATGGTGTCCCTCGTCGGCAGGGGCAGCTTGGCGCGCGCCACCTTGCCGTTGTCGGTCAACGGCAGGGCGTCGAGGTCGACGTAGGCGTCGGGCACCATGTAGCCGGGCAGGGAGCTGCCGACGAACGCGTCGAGCCGGGACTTGGTCGGCGTACGGTCGCCCACCAGATAGGCGGTCAGCCTCGGTTCGCCGCGGCCCTCGAAGCGCGCCGCGACGACCACGGCGGCGGTGACGCCGTCGAACTTCTCCAGCACCCGCTCGATCTCCGCGGGCTCGATGCGATTGCCGCGCACCTTCACCTGGGCGTCGCTGCGCCCGAGCCACTCGATCGCGCCGTCCGCGTGCAGACGTACGTCGTCGCCGGTCCGGTAGAGCCGCACACCGGTCACCGGGTGGACGATGAAGACGTCCTTCGTCAGATCGGGCCGGCCGGCGTAGCCGCGGGCGAGTCCGGTGCCCGAGAGGTACAGCTCGCCGGTCGTTCCGGCCGCACACTGCTCCAACTCCCCGTTCAGCACGTGGAGTTCCATGTTCGGCAGGGCTTCGCCCAGCGGCAGGAAGGAGCCCACGGAGGTGACCTCGTGGCACGAGGCCCAGATCGTCGCCTCGGTCGGTCCGTACAGGTTCCACAGGGCACGGGCCGGTCCGTGCAGACGCTCGGCGGTGGCCGGCGGCAGGGCCTCGCCACCGGAGAGCACGGTGAGCTCCGCGTGCGGAGTCCAGCCGGTGCCCAGCAGCAGGCGCCACAGGCTCGGCGTCGCCTGAGCCACGGTCACATCACCGGTGAGTTCGGCCAGTCGGGACGGGTCGCCCGCGGTCTCACGGGAGGCCAGGACGACCGTCGCGCCGACCGTCAGCCCGAGGAACAGCTCCAGCAGGGAGATGTCGAAGGCGACGGTGGTGTGTGCGAGCACGGTGTCGTCGGGCGAGACGCCGAGGCGTTCACCGATCCCGGTGAGGAAGTTGGCCAGCGCCCCGTGCTCGACCTCCACGCCCTTCGGGTTGCCGGTCGATCCGCTGGTGAAGAGGAGGTAGGCCAGGTCGGAGCCGGTGACCTCGGGCGGCACCGCCTGCGCCGAGCCGTCCGGCTCCGGCACGCTCCACGCGGGGCCCAGCGACGCGCCGAGCGCATGCGTACGGCTGTCGGTGACGATCAGGTCGCACTGCGAGACCTCCACGTACCGCTGCAGCCGCTCCACGGGGTATCCCGGGTCCATGGGCAGGAAGGCCGCCCCGGCCCGCAGGATTCCTAGCATGGCCGGGAGCAGCGGGAGGTCCCGCTCCATCAGTACGCCGACCACCGCACCGGACTCGATGCCCTGGTCGTGGAGGCGCGCGGCGATGGCGTCGGCCCAGGCGTCCAGGCCGGCGTAGTCCAGCGTGCGGGCGCCGCTGCGGACAGCGGTGGATCCCGGCCGGTCGGCCACCGTGGCCGCGAACAGGTCCAGTACCGTCCCGGCGGCCGAGGGGGTGGCCGAGCCGTCCGGCTGCGCCGTGAGCGGCTCCGCGGACTGCGCCTCGGACTGCGCCTCGGGCCCTGTCGCCGGGTGGGGCTCGGAGTGGCGCCCGGGCTGGGGGTGAGGTTCGGGCTGGGATTCGGCGTGCGGTTCCTCGCCGTGGAGCAGGGCCGTCAGGACCAGGTCCTCGACCTGCTCGGTGAACTCCAGCGCCTCGGCCTCCCCCATCGCGGTCTCGCGCACGAAAACGGTGGGCGGGCCGTCCTGCAGGCACAGCAGGGCGATCTCGGTGTGTGGTTCGGCGGACGCTTCTTCCCCCACGCCGCGGTCCAGCACCATGACGCGGGTGAAGCTCGGCTCGTCGGAGCCGAGCGGGCGACCGGCCAGGCCGAGCCGGAGTTCGAGGTCGCTGGCGTAGCCCTGGCGGGCGACCGCCTCGTCCAGCTTGTCCTGCAGGGACCGGGAGGTGTCGCCGTCGAACCGTATGGGGAATCGCGCGGCGGCGATGCCGTGGGTCCGCTCCGCGAGGACCCGCGCGGCCGACGGCGACCAGGCGAAGTCGAAGGTCTGCTCGCCGGTGCGCTCGGCCACGACGGTGAGGAAGGCGCGGACGACCGCGACGGCCTCCTCCCGTGAGCCGGGGGTGAGGGCCAGTTCGTAGCGGCCGTAGTGGGCCGCGGCGGCGGAGAAGTCGTCGGCGGGCAGCGGGGCGGGGCGCAGCCCCTCCAGCCGTGCGCGCCACCACGGTTCGTGCACCCGCAGCACCTTCTGGGCGGCGGCGATGTCCGCCAGCCGCTCGGCCGGGACGGCGGGCAGCGGCGAGCCCGGGGTGATGCCGAGCCGCTGCGCGGCGGCCTGGCCGCTCAGCGCGCTCCCGTCGACGGCGGTGCAGTCGCTCAGCACGAGATCGGCGTCCGGGGCGGCCAGGGTGATGGCCGACGTCGTCACCGACAGCACGGTGGTCTCGGTACGGGGATCCTCGCGCGGGATCAGCCTGACCTGCCGGGTGAAGACCGCGCCCTGCTCGGTGACGAGGGTCGGTACCCCGAGCGGGTTCGGGAAGGAGCCGTAGTCCAGGGCCTTGGAGAGCCGAACGGCCTCGACGGCGGAGGTGCCGGCGTGGATGAGGCCGCCGGACGCCATCCGGGCGGACCGTCGGTAGAACCGCCGCTCGCGGTCGCTCGTATCGACCGGCTCGGGCAGGGTCCGGGCCACCACGTGCGGCACGAGATCGGCGAAGAGGTCTATGCCCACCTCGGCCGTCTCGTACGTCAGCGACAGAGCGGTGGAGTGGTCGCGGACCGGGAACCAGCGCTCCAACAGCACGCCGCCGGCGTCCACGGCCTCCGTCATCCGGTGCCAGGTCGCCGCGTGCCGGGACGCGCCCTCGTACAGCGCCCAGGCGGGGACGTGGCTACCGGAGTAGCGGGGCAGCGGCCCGTCGTGGAAGTTGATCGCGGCCGTTGTCGGCAGGTCCAGGATCGCGGCGGGCAGGATCCGGAAGTTGACCATGCTGAACAGGTAGTCGAACGGCTGCGCCGAGAGTGTCGCCGACAGATCGCCGTACGGGTCGAGCACGGGGATCGCGTGCACACCCGCCCAGGCCTCCACGGCCGGGTCGTCGCTGAAGATTCCCTCGATCCGCACGCCCGCGTCGAGGAGCTGTGCGGCGCACTGGGTGAGGACCCGGGTGCCGCCGATGATGTAGCAATTGGCTGCCATGCTCAACCCATGGCCTTCCCGGTCTCGGAGGTGCCCGCGCCGTCCTCGGCGTTCGCGGCGGCGTCCTCGGTCCTGGCGGAGATGTCGGCGGCTTCCTCGGCGTTCGCGGCGTTCGCCGAAGTGACCGCGCGGTCCTCGGCGTTGGCGGCGGTGGCCGGGCGCTCGGCCGTCTCGGCGGCGACCCAGGAGTCGATCTGCGAGACGACCTCCTCGTCGAGCGAGAGCTGCCCGGGCGCCCAGAGCGGGTTCGACAGGCCGCGGTGCGTCCGCTCGCACATCTCCCAGTCCTCGTAGTTCGCCTTGTCCCACAGCGCGAACACGGCCTCGTGGGAGAAGTCGCTCTTGGCGGTCTCGGAGGGGTGGAAGAGCCAGAAGTGCCGTACGAAGCACGTGCCGGGGCTCTCCGGCCAGACCCACTGCATCATCACGTAGTCGGCCGTGAACCCGAACAGCAGATTGGGCAGGATCGTGATCCAGTTGATCTTCTGCCGGTCCGCTTCGGGCACCAGATCCATCGGCGTCCGGGCGCTGCGCCCCGTCATGGAGACGGAGTTGTAGCCGTTGCGGATCGACTGCCAGGCCCCGACGATGTCGCCCTTGAGGACGTAGGTGCCCGCGTCGTCGAAGTCGGTGATGCGGTGCAGGTCCTTGTGAGCCGTGGGGAAGTGCAGGCTCTCGTTGACGTTGTGCGCGACGAGCTTCCAGTTCGAGGCGACCGGGTAGTCCTTCGCCTCGACGCACTCCAGGTCGGCGAGCTCGTAGACGCGCGCGAACTCGCCGAACTCGCCCAGTGAGGCGTCGAGGTCCGGGGCGTCGTCGGACAGGGCGATGAACACGACCCCGAACCGGACCTCGGTCCTCACCGGCAGCAGACCGTTCTTCTCCTTCTCGAAGAAGTGGTCCAGGTAGGTGCCGTTGAGGCTCTTGAGCTTGCCGTTTCGGTCGTACACCCAGCAGTGGTAGAGGCAGACCAGGCTCTGCCGCTTGCCGGCAGCCTCCTCCACGAGCTTGTAGCCCCGGTGCCGGCAGTAGTTGTGGTACGCCTGGATCCCGTCGTCCCCGTGGATGATCAGAACGGATCCGGTGCCGATGTTCAGCGTGGTGTAGGCGCCCTTGTCCTTCAGCCGTGAGACGTGGTCCACCGGGAGCCAGCGTCGGCCATAGATACGGGACATCTCCCGGCGGTGCTGCTCCTCGCCGGTGTAGAACTCGTGCGACCTGCCGATGCCACCCGTCTCGAAGTAGGGCCTTTCATCGTCCTGGTCACTGATGAGATCGAACATGCTGGACGCACGCGTCATCTGCTGGTCTCCCTCAGAGGGTCGAGCGCATGGAATGCAGTGCGGGGAACGCCGAGGCGTCGGGGCCTGCGAGAAGGCCGCACCGAGCCCGGGGCATGGCCGGACTGCATGAGGAGTGGTGGCTGAGAAGTGGTGCCGGGCCTGCCCGGTTGAGGCGCGGGGGCCCGGCCGACGGGCGGGCGGCTGCCGAAGGGATACGGACGGGCGGGCCGATCGCCTTCGAAGGGAACTCGGAGAGGATCACCAGAGCACGCACGGCTCTCTGTGTGAGGGGTGCGCGAAGCACCGGCGTGAGGGCCGGTGACGGCACGCTCAACGCACGGCGCTTGGCATGGTGTGCCCTGGTCGGGGCTGGTGCGGCGAACCGGCCGTCATCCGGCCGGGTCGTAGATCCGCTTCTCCTCCGGCACGCCGGCGTCGTCGTAGAGGCGCTCGAGGGCGTCCGGCGCGTAGACCTCGTAGTCCGGTACGACTCCGCCGATCAGGCCGAGCATCTTGTTGGTCCACTCCTGGGTCGCGCTCATCGCGGACATCGTCGCCTCGAAGAACGGCGGGAGTTCGGTGAGCTCGCCGAGCGTCGTCGTGAAGTCGTACACGCCCGCGCTCTCCTCGTCGCGCAGCTTGTTGTACTCCGCCAGCGCCTCTTCCATCGGCCGCTCGCCGGCGAGGCCCTGGTGGACGCGCTCGGCGAGGAGTTCACCGTGCGTGAAGGCGTCGGTGATGCCCCACCCGGTGTAGGGGTCCTTGTGGTAGCCGGCATCGCCGACCAGCGCCCAGCCGGGGCCGTAGGCGCGGCGGTAGTAGTTGTCCGGGTAGCGCATGGGCTTGAAGGCCTCTTCACGCCTGCCCTGCTCGCGCAGCTGCGCGCCCATCTCCGGCGAGACGTCGTCGAACACGCCCTGGAAGCCGGCCTCGACGTCCTGGCGGAACTCCTTGAGCTGGCGCTTGGTGCAGATGACGGCGAGCATGCTCACGCCGTCGTTCGTCGGCCAGGTGCCGAACCACTTCTCGTTGAAGCCGGTCTTGTGGTGCAGGCCCCAGTCGAGACCGCTGTAGTACGAGTAGTAGATGAAGCCCGCGGCGGGGCGCACGTTGTACAGCTCCGCGCCGACCTTCTTGGCGACCGTGGAGTGGAAGCCGTCGGCACCGATGACGACGGTGGCACGGAACTCCCGCTCCGGCCCGTCCCCTTCGCGCCCTCGGATGCCCGTCACGCGGCCGTCGGTGAAGACCAGGTCGGAGACGGTGAATCCTTCGATCACCTCGGCGCCGGCACGGCGGGAGGCGTTGATGAGGATCTCGTCCAGCACGGTGCGGCGCGGGCAGTAGACGGCGTCGATGCCGTCCACCGGGTCGGCGAATCCGTTGAGTTCGATGCCCTGGTAGGAGTAGTTCATCTTCCGGAGCGCCGGGGTCTTGGCCGCGATGATCTCGTCGAGCAGACCCCACTCCTGGAGCCGCAGAAGTCCGGCCTGGTGGATGTAGTGGGTCGACACCGTGTCGCTGGGGAACGAGGAACGATCCACCACGAGGACCCGGTACCCCTGTCGCGCCAGCAGCATCGCAACCGGCGATCCGGCGCAGCGTCCACCCACAACAATGACGTCGTACATACGATCCCCCGCCAAATTAGGTTTGAGGTACTGGCGCACCGTGGTCTGCGGCACGAGCACGATTCGGAGGCTATGAAAATCGGCAGATGAAGGTCAAGCATCGGTAATGGCGGGGCAATGCACCGGCATCTATATCCCGCCACTCGAATGATCCATTCCGCCCAACTGTCGTACGACATGCCCCACTTTGCCCCCCTCGATCCGGTCAGGAGTGTGCTGTGCGTCACAATCCACCACGAGTTCGGATCCAGCCAGCCACGTGACGGATTCAGCCCTTCTGGCAAAGCAAAGTTATTTTCTGGAGAAGCCGAAGAAACGCGTCGCGCACGACCGGCCGTGCCGGAGAAGGCCGCCACCGACGGGGAGTTGCCCTCGCTCATCACCTCTGATGCCGGAGTCCTCCGGATCATGCCGAAGCACGGCCACTTCGACGCCGGCGCGGGCCCGGACCCCGTCTACCTGCGGCTTCTCGCCGGGCACATCACCAAGGCGTCGGCCGAGGAGGTCGCCTGGCCGGCCTCGCAGTGGAGCGTGGGGCGTGGCGCCGTGAATTCCCGGCGCAGAGATCAGCCCCTGGAAAGCGAAGAAAGATCACGCGGCTTGCGTGGCGCTTCTCGACCTGTACCGCTCACTCCGCATCCTCGACCGGTGCCTCGCGCGAGTCGTCGCGAAAGACAAGAAGGGTCACGGGCCGCGAATCTCGTGCACCGCGCCATCCACACCCGCAGGCAAACCGAAACAGCCGACGGCAAAGGGGAGACGGACACGGAACGCGAGGCGGAGGCGGCAGCCCATGTCGAGGACACGCTCTCCGGCCTTGTCCGGGACGAGCGGGAACACGGTGCCCGCTACGTCGTCATGGCCATCGGGGCCTTCCTGCCATCGGATCCCGGACGGAACTGCACAAGGAGAACCGGAACCATCGGAAAAGCGCTATCTCCGCTCCATCTCGGGCCGAACTGCGCCGAGGTGAAGTGGATTCTCACAAAAGCCTGTTCCTGGTCCTCTTCGATGTCCTCTTCGATGTCCCGGGGCCGACGGCGGAAAAGGCCGGCGGGCGGCGTACGCCGACGGGTGTCGGAGTACGCCGCCCTGGAGTGGGACGAGTTGCGGGAGGTCGCCCGTAGGCCGGCGCCCCCCTACTTCGGGTCGCGGTTGAATGCCGACTTGGACCAGACGTAGCCGAGCACCGCGAGGCCCAGGCACCAGGCCACGGCGAGCCATCCGTTGTGGCCGATCTCGGTGCCGAGCAGCAGGCCGCGCAGCGTCTCGATGGCCGGGGTGAACGGCTGGTACTCCGCGATCGGCCGGAACCAGCCCGGCATCGCGTCGACCGGCACGAAGGCGCTCGAGATGAGCGGCAGGACGACCAGCGGCAGCGCGTTGTTGCTGGCCGCCTCGGCGTTCGGGCTGACCATGCCCATCCCGACCGCGATCCAGGTGAGGGCCAGGGCGACGAGCGCCATCAGTCCGAGCGCCGCCACCCACTCCAGGACGGTGGCGTCCGTGGACCGGAAGCCGATGGCCACGGCGACGGCGCCGACGAGGACCACACTCATGACCGACTGCAGCACGCTGCCGATGACGTGCCCGATGAGCACGGAACCGCGGTGGATCGCCATCGTGCGGAAGCGGGCGATGATGCCCTCGGTCATGTCGTTGGAGACGGACACCGCCGTCCCGACGACGGTGCCTCCGATGGTCATCATCAGGATGCCCGGCACGACGTAGGCGATGTAATCGGAGCGGTCGCCGCCCCCCATGCCCGCGCTCATCACGTCACCGAAGACGTAGACGAAGAGCAGCAGCAGGACGATCGGAGTGAGCAGCAGGTTCAGGGTGAGGGACGGATAGCGGCGGGCGTGCAGGAGGTTGCGGCGCAGCATCGTGGAGGAGTCGCGCACGGCAAGGGAAAGGGAGCTCATCGGACGGTCTCCTCGGTCTGGTGGGGAATGTCGGTGGTGTCGGTGAGGGCGAAGAAGACGTCGTCGAGATCCGGGGTGTGGACGGTCAGTTCGTCCGCCTCGATGCCGGCCGTGTCGAGCCGGTCGAGGATGGAGCGCAGCTCGCGCTGGCTGCCGTCGCTGGGGATCTGCAGCGCCAGCGCCTCGTCGTCCCGGGAGGCCTCGCGCAGCGCCGAGGCGGCGGACCGGTACGCGGCCGGGTCGGTGAAGCGGAGCCGGACGTGTCCGCCGGGGATCAGCCGCTTCAGCTCCTCGGCGCTCCCCTCGGCGGCGATCCTGCCGCCGTTGAGCACGGCGATGCGGTCGGCGAGTTCGTCGGCCTCCTCCAGGTACTGGGTGGTGAGGAAGACGGTGACGCCGCCGGTGACCAGCTCGCGGATGATCTGCCACATGTTGTGGCGGGCGCGCGGGTCGAGGCCGGTGGTCGGCTCGTCGAGGAAGATGATCCGCGGGTTGCCGACCAGGGTCATGGCGATGTCGAGGCGGCGCTTCATACCGCCGGAGTAGGTCGAGGCGGGCTTCTTCGCGGCCTCGACCAGGTCGAACCGCTCCAGCAACTCGGCGGCGACCCGGCGCCCCTCACGCTTGGAGAGGTGGTGCAGGTCCGCCATCAGGAGCATGTTCTCCTCGCCGGTGATCAGGCCGTCGACGGCGGAGAACTGCCCGGTGACACCGATCGCGGCCCGTACCCCGTCCGGTGAGGTGGCGAGGTCGTGGCCCGCGACCTGGGCCTGCCCGCCGTCGGCGGCGATGAGCGTGGAGAGGATCTTGACGGCGGTGGTCTTGCCGGCGCCGTTCGGCCCGAGCAGCGCGAACACGGTCCCGGCCGGGACGACGATGTCGATGCCGTCGAGGACGGTCTTGTCGCCGTACGACTTGCGCAGACCGACGGCGGAGACGGCGGCCGGGGACGGGTGACCGCCACCCTGCCTGGATGTGGACATGACAGACGAAGGCATGGAGCCCTCCTTTGTGAAGGCGTGGTGAGTCGTGAAGTGGGGCGGGCTGACGAGGGATCGGGCGGATCAGGCCCGGGCGCGGCGGACGTCGATGTTGCCGTAGCGGGTACGGGCCCTGACCTCGACCGTGTCCTCGGACGTGTCCGGGCTCTCGGAGGAGGTGAGCGCGTTGCGCACCTGCCCCTTGCTCGCGCTGACGTCGAGCCAGGCGGCCGTGCCCTCGCGGACGCCGACATCGATGGCGCCGTAGGAGGTCTCCAACTGGACGGTGCCACGGGCCACATCGCCCACCCGCAGGGTGCCGTGGGCGGTGGTCGCGGTGACCGAGCTCTCGGCGCGCTGGATGTCGATGTCGCCGTTGGCTCCGCTCACCCGCAGCTCGCCGGTCGCGGCACCGACGGTCGTGGTGCCGTGCGAGTTCTTCAGGACGGCCGGGCCGTCCACGACACCGACGCGCAGGCTGCCGGAGCTGGTGGTGATCTCGGCCGGCCCCTCGACCTGGTCCACGGTGATCGAGCCGTGCGACGCGGTCAGTTGCAGCGGCCCGGTGCTGTCGAGGCGGACGTCGCCCGACGAGGTCTTCACCCGGACCTCTCCGAGCCGGCCCTCGCCGAGCACCTGGGTCCAGGAACCGGTCGTGTCGACGCGCGAGCCGGTGGGCAGTTCGACCGTCACGTCGACGCTGCCGGTGGGCCCGACGAGATAGCGCCCCTTGGGCGTCCTGATGGTCAGCACGCCACTCGCATACGTGACCTCGGTCTGCTCGGCGACCCGCACGTCCTTGTCCTTCTTCGGGTCACGGGGCCGCACCTCGACGACGGTGTCGAGACGGTCGCTCGCGGAGAACTGGATGGAACCGGCGGCCACGTTGGCGGTGACCGAGATCGGCTGGGGAGTGTCGAAAGAAGGCATGGCTGTCCCGTCCTCTTGGGTCTTCGCGGCGTCCCTGCTGGTGGGACGTGGTGTGGGTGAAGTGGGGCGGGCGGGGCTAGCGCACCCAGCCCGTGAAGCTCTGTCCGACGGTGCGGGTGGTGCGGCTCTTCTCCGGCGTGCGTGGCTGGGTGCCGCCGTCGACCGCGGCCGACACGGCCCGTACCAGCCAGGCGTTGACCGACAGGCCCTCGCGGCTCGCGGCTTCCTCGGCGCGGGCCTTGAGGTGGGCGGGCAGGCGCAGGTTGACGCGGGCGGTGCCGCCTTCGTCGCCGTCGGCGGGTGCCGGGGCCGGTGCCCTGAGCGGCTCGGCGGGCCCGCTGCTGTCCTCGTACGCCTCGTCGCCCGCCGGACGCGTCACCACGAAGTCGGGGTCGAGGCCGCGCAGTCGCACGTCGACCGACCCGGGGGCGAGGTCACGGGTGATCTCGTCCATCGCGGCGGAGAGCACGTTGAGCATCGTCAGTCGGGTCGCCGACTCCAGGGGAGCGGTGAGCCGCTCGGCCAGCTCGCGGGCTTCTTCGCCGCCGGCTTCGGCGGCCACCGCGAGTTCGCGGCGGAGGTTGTCGACATACGGCGTGAGGTCCATGACACCATAGTGACACCACCATGGCGCCATGCGCAAGCCCACCAGGAGGGCCATTGCGGCGCGAGGTAAGCAGGACGACCCTGACCTGCGAAAACGTACCGACATCGAGTTGCGCCAGTACGGCGCCACGGGAGTCCGGACCCCACCGGACACCTCACGAGTGGCGCCGCATGGCACCACTCGCATCACCCTGGCGCGGCCTGGACGAGCACGCAGCAGACCGGGCCCATGCCGAGACGGCGCACCGATCGCCGACCCACGCAGGCGCGACCCGATCCACACCGTGGCGCCACAGGCGGCACGCGCGTCACCACTGACGACCCCCAGTGGTGCCACTTGTGTGCCATCATGGCACCACTAGGGGGGCAGTCCTCGGCATCGCAGCCGAGGGGTGCGCGTTTCGCGGAGTCAGCCGTCAAAGGGGTCGGACCATGGAGACGGCACGGAGTCAGCAGCTCGTGGCGGCACCCGGCGCCTTCACCGCCTTCACCCGCTTCGCGCTCTGCGGCGGCGGGGTGGGGCTCGCCGCCGGCTTCGCCGTGGCGGCCCTCGCCTCCTGGGTTCCCTGGGTCTTCGCCAACGCCCTGGTCACCGTGGTCTCCACGCCCCTCGCCACCGAGCTGCACGCCCGCTTCACCTTCGGCGCGGGCGGGCGCGCGACCTGGCGCCAGCATGTGCAGTCGGCCGGGTCCGCGGTGGCCGCGTACGCGGTGACCTGCGTGGCGATGCTGGTGCTGCGGCAGCTGGTGGCGGCGCCCGGCGTGCTGCTCGAGCAGGTCGTCTACCTGTCCGCCTCCGCACTCGCCGGTGTCGCGAGGTTCGCGGTGCTGCGCCTCGTCGTCTTCGCCCGCAACCGCTCGCGGGCAGCGGCCACCGTCCGCCCCGTGCACGCGACCATGGCCCACGCCTCGACTCCGGCCGGCCCTGAGGCGCTCTGCCACGCCGCCTGACTTCCCGCCGGGCGGAAGAACGCCCCGGAGCGGGGGTCACGCTCCCGGGACGTGGCACCACGACCTTGACCACCCTGCGGTGACCACCGGGCGCTACTGAGCTCGCCGTTGGGCGCGCCGTTGGGCGCCGATCATGTACGGGGCGCGTGGTCGGCCGCGCCGGCCGGTGCCTTCAGCAACCGGTTCAGCTCGTCCCCCGCCTCGTCGTACCCGGCGTCGGCGATCCGCTGCAACGCGCGCAGGTCGCCGGTCGCGATCGCGCGACGCGTCAGGAGGAATCCGGCGCGCATGCTCCCCTCGTCCAGCAGCCCGCTCAGTTCCTCGACGTCGTCGGCTTCGTCAACGAGGTCGGCCAGCCGGTCCAGAGCCGCCTCGTTACCCTCATCGGCCAGCTCACGCAGAGTCTCCCGATCAGCATTCATGTTCGCCATGACTCCATCCTGCAAGCCTGCCCCAGGGGCAAGGTCAAGTGCGACGATGGCAGGGTGATCACCATCGGGCAGCTGGCCAGGTACGTCGGCGTTTCGATCAAGACCATCCGCGTCTATCACGACAAGGGGCTGCTTCCCGAGCCCGACCGCGACGCGTCCGGTTACCGGCGATACGGCGCCGACGACGCCGTCGACCTGATCAAGATCCGCACCCTCGCCGAAGCCGGCGTCCCGCTGGCCCGCATCCGGGAGCTGAGATCGGCGACCGACGAGGACTACCAGCGGGCGCTGGGTGAGATCGACGACGAACTCACCGCCCGCATCCGAAGCCTGCGGGCCGTGCAGAAGCGCCTGCGCCGGCTCGCCGCCGGGCAGCCGGCGCTGCCCACCGAGGTCGGGGCCCACCTGGAGCACCTGACCGAATGGGGATTCTCCCCTCGCTGGGTGGAGCTCCAACGCGACCTGTGGATCCTCGTGTTCGCCACCCACCCGGACCATGCGACCGCCCTGTTCCACGACCAGGCCCAGAGCCTGTCCGACCCCGCTCTGCGGCAGCTCTTCCTCGACTACGACCACGCGCACGACCTCGTACCCGACGATCCCCGCCTCGACGACCTCGCCCGCCGGATCGTCGAGGCGACCCGGGAACGCTACGGACCCGGCGCCCCGCCCGAGCTGGACGCCACGTCGGAGATCCCCGCCCTCATCCAGGGCACGGTCAATGCCTCGTCCCCGGCATGGCAGCGCCTCGACACGCTCATTCGCGCGCGACTGCGGACGTGACCCGCCGTGTTCGGAGGAACCTGACACCGGAGCAACGAGGCCTTCGGGCAGCAGGTCCGCAGGTGCCACAGGTCTCCCGCGATGAGGCGAACCGTTCGAACTGGCTTGCGCGTGTAGCACAATGCGGCTCTTGGAAGGTCCGGGAAGCGGCGGGCGGCACACAGCCGCGTCGCCTCCGCACGAGGAGAGGGAGAGCCGTCCGGATGCACAACGAGGAGGCCGCACAGGTGCCACCGGACCAGGAGCGGAAGGTCGCGGGCCGCTATCTGCTGCTGTCGCGCCTCGGCGAGGGCGGGATGGGAACGGTGTGGCGTGCGCGCGACGAGACCCTGCACCGCGACGTCGCCGTCAAGGAGGTGCGTGCCCCCGCCGGGATGTCCGCCGCGCACATCGAGCGGATGTACACCCGGCTGGAACGCGAGGCCTGGGCCGCCGCCCGCATCCCCAACCGCAACGTGGTGACCGTGTACGACGTGGCCACCGACGACGGCCGCCCCTGGATCGTCATGGAACTCGTGCGTGGACGCTCGCTGGGAGACCTGCTGCGCGCCGAGGGACCGCTGGCCCCGAAGCGGGCGGCGCAGATCGGCGCCGAGGTCCTGTCGGCTCTGCGTGCCGCGCACGGCGAAGGGGTGCTGCACCGCGACGTGAAGCCCGCCAACGTGCTGCTCGGCGACGACGGCAGCGTCGTGCTCACCGACTTCGGCATCGCCATGGTCGAGGGCGATTCCTCGCTGACCATGACCGGCGAGGTCGTGGGCTCCCCCGAGTACCTTCCGCCCGAGCGGGCCCTCGGCCGCACGCCGGGTCCCGAGTCCGACCTGTGGTCGCTCGGCGTTCTGCTCTACGCGGCCGTGGAGGGCCTCTCCCCCTTCCGTCAGGACACTCCGCTCAGCACGCTGCGCGCGATCGTCGACGAGGAAGCCCGGGCACCGCGCCTCGCCGGCCCTCTCACCCCGGTCATCGAAGGGCTTCTGCGCAAGGAGCCCAGCGAGCGCATGACCGCCGAGCAGGCCGAGCGGGACCTGCGGTCGATCGCGTCAGGTGATGCGGCCCGGACGGCTCCGGCATCCCCGGCGATTGCGACGGCCGCCGCGGATGCGCCCACGAGCGCCGACCTGGAAGCCCCGACGGCCGACGCCTCGGAGGGCCCAACGGCCGGAGAAACCCGCACAGTCGGCGACGCGGCGACGGTGGACGATGCGGCAACGGTGGGTGACGCCGCGAGGGTGGGTGACGCGCCGACCACAGGTGACGCGGCGACGGTGGCTCACGCGGCGACGGCGCACACCGTGCCCGGGACATCTCCTGCTCGGACCGTTCAGACTCCTGAGCCTGCTCGGACCGTTCAGCCTGCCGAGCCGGCTCGGCCCTCTCAGCCCCATCAGCCCGTACCGACACCCTCCGCGACCCTGCCGCACGGACCTGCGGTCGCCGGGGCGTCTGGCGCCACCACACCGACCGGCGTCTTCGGCCCGCCCGTCCCCTTCGAGCCGCCGCCTGCCGATGCCCCGCGCCGTCACCGACGCACCGCGGTCGTGATCGCCGGCGCGGTGGCGTGTGCCCTGCTCATCGCCGGGCTGAGCTACACGCTGGTCAATCACGGTCACGACGAGGGAGGCAACGGCAAGGCCGCGGGCACGAACGGTTCGTCGCAGGACACGGGCGCGACGCCCGGCGCCGGTTCGTCGCCGGGCCGGGCCGAGCAGGACACCTCCGCCTCGCAGCAGGTTCGTGTGACGGTGACGGGCGTGAACACGACCTATGTGGGCGCGTGTTCGCCGCCGGCCGACCGGGCACCCACCTTCACGGCCACGTTCGCCGTGGACCAGGTACCGGCCAGGATCACCTACCGGTGGGTGTCCAAGGACGGTTCGGTGGTCGACCGCAAGTGGCGCTCCCTCACCTTCCCCGGTGACGGGGACCGCACGGGCCAGGACGTCGTACGGCTCACGGCGTACTCCAAGGCCGGAACCTTCACCAGCGAGATCGGCGTTGAGGTCAAGGGCGCCCTGGGGACGACCTCGAACACGGTCCCCTTCTCGGTGACGTGCGAGTAGACCACGGACGGAGCGGCCGGAAACCGGCCGTTCCGGCCGAGTTGTCCGGGATCGGTTGAACCGCCGCCGGGCACAACTGCGTGTATGTCCGGGGATGCTCCACTCTTGCACGGGGCCGACCGCGCCATGCGGTCCGTCCTCGTATCCGTCGTTGTTCTCGAATGCCGCTCACAAGGAGTACGCAGGTGCCGTCGATCATCGTGGGACGTACGGGTCCCTTCACTGGTCAGAGTGTGGTTCTGGACGGTGCACCGCTGACACTCGGTCGCAAGGGTGACAACGGCATCGTGCTCGTGAGCGCCAACGCCTCGCGCCTGCACGCCGAGATCGTCACGGAGGAAGCCGGGTTCGTCCTCTACGACCGGGACAGCCGCAACGGCACGTACGTCAACGACGAACGCGTCACGCGGCACGTGCTGCGCCCCAATGACTGCATACGGATCGGCGACGAGACCTTCCTCTACGAGGCGCAGGAGGCGATGGAGACGGTCATGGACCTCTCCCTGCTCAACTCCCCGCGCGTCGACCCGAGCACCGTCTCCGGCACCCTGCGCGTCACGGTCACCGGTGGGGGTCCGGTCGGCCTCGCCTTCGCTCTGGCGCTCGAGGAGCAACTCCCGGGGCGTGTGCAGATCACCGTGTACGACGCCCGGTGGCGCAAGGAAGGCTCCACCGTCGTCTGGAAGGACGAGCGACACGGCAACGTCCGGCGTCAGCAGGTCGTGACCGTGCAGAGCCGGCAGTACCTGGCGCTGTCCGAGGAGGTCCGCTCGGCGCTGTTCGACGACACGGACGGCTACTCGGAGATGTGGCCCGTCGGACCGGACTCCGTGGACGGCCGTCCGCCGCGCAACATCCGCATCGCCCACGTCGAGGACCAGTTGCTGGAGCTGGCCGACAGACGCGAGGCCATCAGGCTGGTGCCCCGGCGTTTCGACGTGGAGGAGCAGCAGAACCGGCTCGCCCAGGACCACGTCCTCGTCATCGCCGAAGGCGGGCGTTCGCGCACCCGCGAACACTTCGCCGACCGCTTCGGGGCGGCCGACGCCTCGATCTACTCGCTCGACGGCGAGCACCTGCGGGACGTCGTGCTCGGGTTGCGGGTCAAGTCGACGCTGTCGGACCCGATGAGCGTCCTGCTCACCGTGTCGCAGAACCGTTTCCTGCTCAACTCGCTGCGCGGCGAGGGCTTTCTGAACATGCGGCTGACCCGCGAGGAGGCCGAGGACGTGATCGGCATCGACCCGGTCCGCAAGGTCTTCGAGGAGTGCATCGCCGCCCGTCCCTGCGTCATGACCCGTGGCGAGCACCACGAGTTCGTGTGTCCCACGCACGGAACCCTGTTCCTGCCGGCCCTGCTTCAGGGTTCGCCGCTGTGGAAGCGGATCCTGGAGGGGCTGAAGATGTTCGGGGTGCCCGAGGAGGACCTGTCGGCGGTCACCTCGTTCCGTCTGGACATGGTGCAGCGTCCGCGCTTCACGGCCCAACTCAGCCGGCCCACAGCCAAGACCCCGGGAACGTTCGGCTTCCTGCTGGGCGATGCGGCCAACGCCATCCACTTCTGGCCCGGCCGCGGCCTCAACAGCGGTCTGGCATCGGCCACTTCGCTCGCCCGCTCCCTCAGCCGGGTCTGGCAGGGCCGGCCGCTTCGCGACGCCGACTTCATCCGGCACGAGGCGGCGATGTCGATGCTTCAGTACCGGCACAAGTCCCGGGCCTGGAACGCGATGGTGGCGACCGACGACGAGGGGGTCACCCGCGCCATCAAGGACATCGTCGCCCGCAGCATGGAGCCGGACGACGGCTCCGCGGCGAGGCGCTCCGACCTCGACCTGCTGCTCGACCGTATGACCGCCATCCGTGAGCGGCTGTCGTCCCGCCTGCCGGGCATGCCGACCGACGAGGTGCTGCGCGCCCACCTGGCGACGCTCGGGCCTCAGACGCTGCGCACGCTTCAGGAGAGCGGGGCGTGGGACACCCTGATCGTCAGCGGTGAGGAGGCCGACATCGACATCTTCTACCAGTCGGAGGTCCCGGTCTTCGTCCCCCGCCCCACCGACCCCCGCACCGGCCTTCCGCCGCACGCGCCGCAGGAGGCCGCTTCTCGCCACTGAGGGCCCGTCCACCACTCGGGGAAGGGTTTCCCCGCACTCACCCGCAGCGTTCCGGGACTCGTCTCAGGAGGGACAGTCTTCCCGTCGTCCCTCGCGGACGCGGTCCCGGAACCTCCGGGGAAGCCCTCCTTCCGGCGGGCAGGGGTGTCAGCCCCGGACCGTCCTGAGGGCGCGGGCCCAGGACTCCAGCTGGTCGAACAGGGTGGTCGCGGCGGCGTCGTGCTGCTCGGCCGGCTTGAAGAGGGAGAAGTTCTCGAAGTCGGTGAACAGCGAGAAGGACAGCTGCTGACGCACGTGGGCCAGCTGCAGTTCACTGGCCACGCTCCGCAGGTGCTCGATGGCCCGGGCGCCGCCGAGAGAACCGTAGGAGACGAAGGCGGCGGCCTTGTTGTTCCACTCGCCGTACAGGTAGTCGATCGCGTTCTTGAGTACGCCGGAGGTGGAGTGGTTGTACTCGGGGGTCACGAAGATGTACCCGTCGAACTCGGCGATCTTGGCCGCCCATGCCTTGGTGTGCTCCCCCTGGTACTGGCCCATGGACGGCGGGATGGCCTCGTCGAGGTGGGGCAGCGGGTAGTCGGCGAGGTCGACCAGCTCGTACTCCACGCCGGCGCGGGCGCCGGACCGGTCCACCACCCAGTCGGCGACGGCCTTGCCGTTGCGGCCGGGGCGGGTGCTGCCGAGGATGACGGCGATCTTCAGGTCACTCATGTGGTCTTCTCCTTGATGGCCGCCGATCGAGGCCGACCTCTTCACTTGAACCTTCATGTCAGACCCTAGACCAGTGACTCATGAACGTTCAAGTGTGAGCCGGTCGCGGCGTTCACGCCGGATAGAATCCCGGCATGCCCGAACAGGTGCCGCACCCGCACGAGGAGCCCCGCTGGCTGACCCCGGCGGAGCTGGAGACGTGGCAGCGGTTCAGCCTGATGCTGCACAAACTGCCCACCGCCCTGGAAGCGCAGCTGCAGCAGGACTCCGACCTCCGCTACGCCGAGTACTACGTCCTCGCCGGACTGTCCGACCAGCCGGAACATCGCATGCGGATGAGCGAACTGGCCGTCCTCGCCAACTCCGAGCAGTCCCGCCTCTCCCACATGATGAGCAGGCTGGAACGCCGCGGTTTCGTCCGCCGCGAACCCGACCCCACCAACGGCCGCTACACCCACGCGATCCTCACCGACGCCGGGCTCGCCCATCTCGTCGAAGCCGCCCCGGGACACGTGGCCCGGGTGCGCGCCCTCGTATACGACGTCCTCGAACCCGCCGAGCTGGACAGCCTGCGTTCCGCCGCCGAGAAGATCAGCGAGAGCATCGACCGCTGGGAGCGGCGGGGCGGCCCCGGCGAGAACACGGCCACTCAGCCGCAGCTGCGGGACGCCACACGCTGATGGGACCCCGATGCGGGACGCCGTACATCCGGCGTCCCGCATCGTCGATTCGCGTCCCTTCGTGCGCCCACGGCACCCGGTCGCCACAGAATATTCAGAAACGGAACCACGTAGATTTTACGAAATCCTGAACTGAGACGAAGATCACACGTCAAACAGGACAAGCCGTCTCCGTTTTCCGGCGGTCCGCATGCCAGTCTGGGAGGGCGTTGACCTGCCATTCGACCGCTGTCACGGAGGGAGAATTCCATGACCTGCCACCCGCCGTTACCCGAC
Organism: Streptomyces sp. NPDC091376; assembly: GCF_044757085.1. Classification (NCBI taxonomy): domain Bacteria; kingdom Bacillati; phylum Actinomycetota; class Actinomycetes; order Kitasatosporales; family Streptomycetaceae; genus Streptomyces; species Streptomyces sp. NPDC091376. Next base: position 22,975 of record NZ_JBIVUF010000015.1, read on the forward strand.
CTGACGTCCAGGCCTTCACTTAAACCGAAAGTCTGAGACACCATGACGGAACGTCCTGAATTAGTTCAGACTTTCGGCCGGAAAGCAGAAACAGATCGAATAGCGCAACTGCTCGCCGCCGGTTCTGCGGGGCGCAGCGGCACGCTCACCGTCCAGGGACCGCCGGGAACGGGCAAGACCAGGCTGCTGCTGGAGTCCCAACGGGCCGCGGAGCGACTCGGCTTCACCGTTTCCTCGTTCTTGAACCCCGCCGCGGGCGGACCGGCAGGACGCCATGAGGCCGCATCCCTCATGGCGGTTCTCGACTCCGCCGCAGTGAGCTCCACGCCCCGGCTGGTCGTGGTGGACAACCTGCACAACGTCCCCGAGGAATTGACCGAGGCAGTGGCATCACTGGCTCACTACGAGCCGCCGAAGAATTCCCGGACGGCTCCCCTCATCCGGATCATCGGGCTTCGCACCGAATTACAGAACCCATCGATGCGCCGCCTTTCCAGTGAATTTGCCGGGTGCCAGCGAATAGAACTCGGCAGGCTTTCCGAAGCCACTTCGAGAGAACTCGCCGCCGACATCATGGGCGCCGCTCCCGACCCGAAGCTCGCCGACATGATCTCCGGCGCGGGAGGAAATCCCCTCCTGATCGTGGAACTCGTCCAGGGGTTGCGCGAGGAGGGTTCCGTGGAGATCTCCCACGAGCGGGCCCGGCTGCTGGACGAACGCATCCCACGACGGGTGCGCGACCTCGCGCAGCACTGGCTGGACTCGCTCTCGGACAAGGCCCGCCAACTCGTCCAGGTGGCCGCGGCGGTCGGCGGGTCCTTCATGGTCGTCGAGGTCGCCTCGATGCTGCGGGAGACCACCGCGTCGATGCTTCCCGCGCTGAACGAGACCATCGCCTCGGGCTTGCTGATCTGTCCGGGCGAACAGACGGTGTTCCAGCACGAGCTGGTGCGACGCTCCATCGCCGACGCGCTGCCCGCCGCGGTCCGGCAGGCGCTGCGCCAGGACGTGAGCGCCCTGCGCAGGCAGCACTGCCTCCAGGTGCCGATACCGCCGGAGTTCCTGGTCACCGGCGGCCGTCCGCCCGGCACGCCGGTGGCGGGGTCCACGGACGCGCCCGGTCCACTGCACACGCCCGGCCCGCTGCCCGCGCCGGCGCCCCTGTCGGGCGCGACCACGGGACCCGGGATCGTCCACCGGCTGCTGCCCGCCCTGATGATGGCCCGCGGCACCCGCACCGAGCCCCTGCCGTTGGGGCTCGCCGAGGAGTTGCGAGCCGGCCTGACCTCCGTGCTGCAGGCCCACTACGCCGACGCGGCACTCACCGGGACCGCCGACGCACCGCTCGCCGACCGGACCGACCGGATCACCCGCAACACGGTCTCCCTCTTCGCCGACGGTGTGGAGCGCGCCACCACCCGGGCGCGGGCGATGCTCGCCACCCACCAGGGCCGCGACGACGACGCCGACGCGGTGACGGCCACCGTCGTCATGTCCAACCTGGAATGGGCCGTGGGCAACCTCGCCGAAGGGCTCAGATGGGGGCAGCGCGCCGTCCAGCGCCTGGGCCCGGCCACCCCGCCGGTGTGGTCCCCGTACGTCAGGCTGGCGCTGGCCACCAAGCTGTCCGACATCGGCCGGTTCGAGGAGGCCGAGGAGCTGATCCGCACGGCCCGGACGGAGGCCGGGGCGCTCGGCCACCCGCACACGGCGACGCCGTTGATCGCCAGGGCCAGGCTGCTGCTCCAGTCCAGCCGGCTCCAGGAGGCCCAGGACTGCGCCCAGACCGGGCTGGAGGTCGCGGCCAAGACCGGCGGCGGCTGGGTCGTACCGGTCGGGCAGGCGGTGCTGATCCTGGTCGCGCTGCGCCGCGGTGACCTGGCGTCGGCCGCCGACTACGCGTGGCGCTGCCGGGCGGCCGTCGGCGCCGACAGCACGGTCTTCCCCTCGATCCACTTCGACTGGGGGGAGTGTCTGGTGGCGACCGCGCAGCTCGGCGCACGGCGCACGGCGGAACTGCTGACCACCACGTACGCCCATCTCCTCACCTCACCCCAGCTGTTCGTGGAGGAGGCGGCGGCTGCGGCCTGGTTCGTCAGGCTCGCTCTGGCGGCGGACGACATGCCGCTCGCGGCGACCGTGGTGACGGCCGCCGAAAGGTTCGCGGCCGCCAACCCCGGGCTCCCCACCCTGGCCGTCGCCGCCCTGCACGCCAGGGGGTTGCTGGAGCGGGACTCCGAGGCACTGCGGCAGGCCGCGCGCGAGCACGTCAGCCCGTGCGCGGGCGCGCTCGCCGAGGAGGACCTGGGGATACTGCTGAGCGCGCAGGAGGAGAAGAACGGCGCTCTCGGCGCCGCCGCGCTGCGGTCCGCGCTGCGGCGCTTCGTACAGATCGGATCACAGGGCGACATCGAGCGTATCCAGGCCTTCATGGAGGAGCGCGGGACGCCCGTCACGAGCTCCCCCCGCCGGAGCAGGGCCGCCACCGCGGGCTGGGAGGCGCTCACGGAGACCGAACGGTCCATCGCCCACCTGGTCAGCGACGGGCTGACCAACCGCCAGGTCGCACGGCGGGTCAGCCTGTCTCCGCACACCGTCAACTACCACCTCAGGGCGATCTTCCGGAAGCTCGGCATCGGCTCACGGGTCGAAGTCGCCCGCCACATCACCCACAGCGCATGAGATGCGCACCGCAGAAAGGAAGAACATGGCCAAGCCGTTCACGGTCCGGGTCACCGTTCGCGTCTACGAGACCGACGCGCAGGGACACCTCAATGGGAACGTGTACCTCCAGCACGCGGAGCACGCGCGCTGGGAACTGCTGCGCGCGGCCGGGATCAACCAGGCGGACCTGCTGAAGAAGGGCGTCAGTCCCGTCAACCTGGAGACGACCATCAGGTACCACCGTGAGGTGGTCGCCGGCGACGAGGTGGACATCAACTGCGTCTTCGTCTTCGGCGAGGGCAAGAGCTTCCGGGTGGAGCAGACCATGACCAGGGCCGACGGCACGCTCGTGGCGGAGGTCTTCAACGTGGGCGGCATCCTCGACCTGGACGCTCGCAAGCTCGTATCCGATCCCCGGGAGTGCTTCCGCTCGGTGGCGGCCGATCCGGCGGTGGCCGGGATCTGACCGCGCCGCCGCGCCGGACGGCGCCGGTCTCCCCACTTCTTCTCGTGGGGGGACCGGCGCGGCGCGTCACGCCCCGACGCGTTCCCGCAGCTCCGGTGTCATCAGCTCGCCGGAGGGCAGCACTCCGGAGATGGTGGAGAAGAACCGCGCGGTCATCTGCGCGTCGTCCACGATGGCGCGCATCAGCGGCAGCCGACGGCCCGGCCGCAGCTCGGCCGCCGCCAGGGTGTCCCGGTATCCGTCCATGACCAGCTCGTCCCGCCGCTCGCCGTACCGGCGCAGCGACTTGTCCAGCGCGGGCCCGTCGCGCAGCCCGTCGCCGACGGACTCGACGAGCGCGGTCGCCTGCCGGAAGGCGTCGGTGATGCCCTTGCCGGTGAGCGAGTCCTTGTGGTGGCCCGCGTCCCCCACCAGCGCCCAGCCGGGGCCCGCCGCCTGGCGGAAGAAGTTGCGCTGGTCCCCGGTGCCGAAGAGCCGGTCCTCCTGCGTCGCGCCTGCCATCCGGTCGGCCAGGACGGGTGAGATGGCGGAGATGTTCTCCAGATAGGCGGTACGGGCGTCCGCGCGCACCCGGTCGTAGTCCGCCATCGGGAAGTAGGTGCCGACCAGGGTCAGGCCGTCGTTGGTGGGGACGAATCCGGCCCACTTGCGGGTGCTCTCGTACACCTCGAATCCGGTGTCGATCCCCGACCAGAACGAGTAGTACGCGCAGGTCAGCATGGGATCCTCCAACTCGATCCGGGCACCGGCGAGTTCGGCGACCTTGGAGCGCATGCCGTCCGCGCCCACCACCAGACGGGCGCGCTCCTCGAACTGCTGCCGGCCCGAGCGGTAGCGGACGCCTGCCACGCGGCCGTCGTCGAAGACCAGCTCGTCGACGGTGGACTGCTCGCGGAACTCCGCGCCGGACGCGACCGCCTCGTCGGTGAGGATGCGGTCCAGCAGATAGCGGCGCGGGGCGTACGCGGCGGTGACGCCGTCGGCGGGCCACGAACAGCCTTCGAGCACCACGTCCTTGACCTGGTGACGGGCATGGTCGAGCGGCGGGCAACCGGTGGCGGCGACCGCGTCGAGCACGCCCCAGCGCTTCAGGTGGGCGACGCCGGGCTGATGGATGTAGAGGGTCGAGAGCGTGTCGCGGGGGTGGCGGATGCGGTCCAGCAGCAGCACGCGGTATCCGGCGCGGGCGAAGAGCATCGCTGTCGGGGAACCGGCGGCCCGCGCTCCCACCACTATGACGTCGTACACGGGGCGACCGTGCCTTTCCTGGGATCGGAGGTCCGGGGACGGAGGTCCGCGTCGGGGGTCCGGGGACGGAGGTCCGCGTCGCAGGACGCGGCGCGCGGTGGCCGGGCGGGTACGGGCGCCGGCAGGCGTCCGCGGGCAGGGACCGTCAACCCACGCCCGCCTTTCCCAGCGCGTCGGCGAGTGCGCGCAGGGTCCGCAGGCCGTCCTCCGCGTCGACGGGGAAGATCATCGCGGAGAGCGTGGTGACTCCCGCCTCCGCGTGCTCCCGCAGGGTGTCGGCGATGCGGTCGACGGGGCCCAGCAGACAGGTCCGTTCCAGGAACTGCCGGGGGATCGCCGCGGCCGCCTCCCGCGGGCGGCCCTCCAGGTAGAGCTCCTGGACGCGCCGTGCGGCGTCCGCGTAGCCCATGCGGGCGGCGAGACGGTTGTAGAAGTTCTCCTTGCGGGAGCCCATGCCGCCGAGATAGTGCGCGGTGTACATGCGGACGCGGTCGGCACAGTCGGCGACGTCGTCGCCGACGACCGCGGGCATCGAGGAGACGACGTCGAACCCCGTCAGGTCCCGGCCCGTCCTGGCCCGCCCGGCGCGCAGCAGCGGCAGGTGCTCGGCGACGGTCTCGGGCCGGTAGAACACGGACAGCCAGCCGTCGGCGATCTCCCCGGCCAGTTCCACGTTGCGCGGGCCAACCGCCGCCAGGTAGACCGGCACGTCCTTGCGGCGCGGCCGGGTGCCCAGGCGCAGCGGCTTGCCCGGTCCGTCGGGCAGCGGGAGCCGGTAGTGCGTGCCGTCGTAGACGACGTCCTCTCTGCGCAGTGCCATGCGGACGATGTCCACGTACTCGCGGGTGCGCGCCAGCGGCTTGTCGAAGCGCGCGCCGTGCCAGCCCTCGGCGACCTGCGGCCCCGAGACGCCCAGGCCGAGCCGGAAGCGGCCCTCGGAGAGGATGTCGAGGGTGGTGGCGGTCATCGCGGTCATGGCGGGGCTGCGGGCCGGGATCTGCATGGCGGCCGTGCCGAGTTCGATACGGCTGGTCTGCGCGGCGAGGTAGCCGAGCAGGGACACCGCGTCGGAACTGAAGGCTTCGGCGGTCCAGGCCACCGCGTAGTCGAGCCGCTCCGCCTCCTGTACGTATCTGGCGGAGGTCCTCGGGTCGGCGCCCGCGCCGAGGTTGCCGAGGTAGCGCAGGTTCAGTCCGAGTCTCATCGGTGCACCGTCCTGGTCGGATCGGCGACCGCCCCCGGGTCGTTCCCGGGCCGGGCGCAGGCACGGTCCAGGAAGTCCAGGACGGTCGCGAGGTATCGCTCCTTGTCGGCCCACAGGCCGCGCAGGTGGCGGGCGTCGGGGAGCACGAGGGTCTGGGCGTGCGGGTAGCGGCGGGCCAGCCGCAGGATCTCGTCGGCGGGGACGACGGCGTCGGCGCCGCCGCCGATGAACAGCATCGGGGTGGTGGCGTATCCGGGCGCGGCCGGGGCGGGCGGCCAGTCGGCGCCGCCGATGGTGAGGTGGTTGAACAGCTCGAAGGACCGCTCGGCGACCGCGGCGGCCCTTCCGCCGCGGGTCCGTTCCGGCAGTGGAAGCAGGCCCTCGCGCAGCAGGTTGGGTGAGATCGCCGGCGGGTCGCAGGCGGGCCCGCTGTCGCAGACCACCGCGTCGACGACCGGGTGCAGCTTCTGCAGCGCACGCAGCATCGCGAACGAGGAGAGCGAGAAGCCGTACAGCACGAGCCGTGCGCCGGCGTACTCCGGCAGGGAGGTGACGTACCGGGCAGCGGTGACGGTGTCCTGCCCGAACTTCCGGCCGAAGCCGGCGAATCCGCGGTCCTGGAAGCTGTCACCGTGGTTGCGGTAGTCGAACAGCAGCACCGTGTGTCCGGCCCGGTGCAGACAACGGGCGTAGGGCAGGCTGCGGGACTTGTCCAGCCCGAGCCCGTGGCCGAGCAGCACCACGCGGTCCGTACGCTCGCCCCGGCACAGCCAGCCGGCGAGAGTCCGGCCGCTCCTGCCCGCGGGGATGGTCACCTCCTGCACCGTGAGCCCGAACTGCTCGGGTCGGCGGCGGCGTTCGGGCCTGGGCGGATGGAACGCGGTGTACGCGGTGCGCAGGGCGTCGAGGGGCGCGGCGAGCAGCGCGGCGGCGGCGCGGCGCGTGCGGCGGCTCGTACCGCTGATGCCGCTCACACCACCAGACCTCCGTCGATGCCGAGCACCTGGCCGCTGATGTAGGCGGCCCGCGGCGACACCAGGAAGGAGACCAGGTCGGCGACCTCGTCGGCGGCCCCGAAGCGTCCCAGTGGGACCTTGCCCAGGATCTGCTTCTTGACGGTGTCGGACATGTCGGCCGTCATGTCGGTCTCGATGAGGCCGGGCGCGACGGAGTTGACGCGGATGCCGTACTTCCCGACCTCTCTGGCGAGCGAGCGGGAGAAGCCGATGATGCCGGCCTTGGACGCCGCGTAGTTGCTCTGGGTGGCGTTGCCGTGCACGCCCGCGACGGACGACATGGTCACGATGGAGCCGGTGCGCCGCTTCATGAAGGAGAAGACCGAAGCACGGCAGATGGTGTAGGTGCCGTCGAGGTTCGTGGAGATGACGTCGCGCCACTGGTCGTCGTCCATCAGGACGAGCGGGTTGTCGCGCACGATGCCGGCGCTGGTGACGACGGCGTCCAGCGGGCCGAGATCCTCCTCGGTCCGGCTGACGAACGCGCGGGCCGCGGCCGGGTCCGCGACGTCCAGCGACTGGGTGAGGACCCGTGCGCCGAGCGCGGTGGCCTCCTTGGCGACCTGCTCGGCCGCGCCGGTGTCGGAGCGGTAGCAGAACGCCACGTCGAAGCCGTCGCGGGCGAGGCGGGTGACCACGGCCCGTCCTATGCCGCGGGAGCCGCCGGTGACGAGGGCGACCGGTCGTACGCCGTCTGACATGTTGCTGCCTTTCGGTGGGCTGGCGGGTCGGGCTTGGGGGGCGTTGCTCCGGAGCGGCGTCGAGCACGGTTGTCCGGGCCGGCAGGTGGTACGGGCCGGCTGCGCGGGGCCTGCGACGGGCGCGGGCCCCGCGAACACCGGCCCGTACGGCGCCTGCCCGAGGAGCCGTACGACGGCTACTTGAGCTTCGAGTCGACCAGCGCCCGCACGTGGAGCAGGGTGGAGACCTGCTTGAAGTCGGACTCGGCGACCTTGATGCCGTACTTCTTCTCCAGGTTGACGACGATCTCCAGGGCCATGAGCGAGTCGACCTGGAGGTCGTCGACGAAGTGCGCCTCGTCGGTGACCTCTTCGACGGGGAGTTCCAGTGCGTCGGCGACGAGCGAGCGCAGTTCCTCGGTGTCGACGGCGACGGCGGTGTTCTCGGACATGTGGTGATTTCCTTCCGAACGGATCTGCTGGGCGTTGCGGGTGGTGTGCGATGGTGAAGGGGGTTCAGGCGGTGAGGATCTCGCCACCGTCGATGCCGATGACGTTGCCGGTGAGCCACGAGGAGTCGGACATCGACAGCAGGACGATCGCCTCGGCGACGTCCTCGGGCTCGGTGAGCCGCTTGTGCGGGTTGCGGGCCCGGCACACCTCGGCGTACGCGGCGCTGTGCGGGATCTTCTCCAGGGCGGGCGTGATCGTGGTGCCCGCACGCAGGGCGTTGGCCGCGATGCCACGTGGCGCCAGTTCGGCCGCCAGCTGGCGCAGATGGGCCTCCAGGGCCGCCTTGGCGGCGGAGACGGGACCGTAGCTGTCCAGGACCTGGGTGCTGCCCGCGCTGGTCATTCCGTAGATCTTCGCGCCGCGTCGCAGCAGGCCGGCGGCGAGCAGGTCCTGGGTCCAGTAGACGAGGCTGTTGGCCATGACGTCGAGGGTCATCGCCAACTGCCGGGAGTTGACCGTCTCCTGGTCGTGCGGCCCGTCCTGCGAGGGCACGAACGGCAGCAGCGAGCCGAACGCCAGCGAGTGGAGCAGGATGCGGACGCCCTTGTCGCCGGCGAGTTCGACGGCCTGGCCGACCACCTCCCTGCGGGTGCTCGCGCTGGCCGCGTTGAGGTTGAAGAAGTGCGCGAACACTCCGCTGTCCCGGAGTTCGTCGGCGAACTTGGCGGCGGCCTCCGCACCGTCGGCGGTGTCGAAGTGCACTCCGATGACGTTGCCGCCGCGTTCCGCGAGCGCCCTGGCGACGGCCCGGCCGAAGCCGCTGGAGACGCCCAGGACGAGGGACCAGGACCCCTGGATTTCCGTGATCATTATCGGCTCCTGTTCTGCTGGGGGTGGATGAGGGGGACGTGTGCGCAGGCGTCCAGCCGGGCGAACGCCACGTGGCCCTCCGCCGCGGCCGTCACGACGATCCGGCCGTGGCCGTCCCGGGCGGCGAGCGCGGCGGCGAGGTGGCGCAGCGGGGTGAGCGCTCCGGCGCCGGCCGGGGAGACCGTGAGGTCGGCACACCGGTTGCCGAGCCAGGCAGTGACGGCCTCACCGACGGGCGAGTCGTCGACGATCGCGTCGACCTGCGAGGGCCGGTCCCCGTCATCGGTCAGGGCGCGCCAGGCGTACTCCAGCGCGCGGCCAAAGCGGCTGCCCGGCGCGAGGAAGGCGTCGCGCACCCGCACGGTGCCGTACGAGGACGCCGGGGGCGGACCGCCCGCGCGGGCGCAGACCAGCGCGACGGCTCCGGTGTCACTGCCGTCGGCGCCCGGTTCGCCGGCGGGCAGCGATTCCTCGGTCGCGCCGACGACGAGCACGTCGGCCCGGTCGGCGGCCAGTGCCCTGGCACCGGCGCCGAGCGCGTCCAGGGCGGCGGTGCGCGGCGAGTTGACGGTGAGAGTGAAGCCGTTGACCTGGTGCTCCGTGGCCAGCCGGGACGCGAACAGGCTCATCGCGAAGTACGGCGCGGTCAGCGGGGCGATGGCGTCCGCGCCCTGAGCGATGATCGTGCGGTCCTGCTCGTCCAGCAGGGCCATGCCCGCGTTGTCCGTGCCCACGACGACGCCTCGGCGTTCGGCGGGGACGGCGGACAGTGCTCCGTCCGCGTCCGCCAGGGCGTTCCCGGTGGCGGCAAGCAGGTACTGGCAGGCCGAGGGCAGCCGCTTGTAGCCGCGGCCCGGCAGTGCGGCGGCCACGTCGAGCCAGCCGGGGCCGGGGGTGCCGGTGACGGCCGGGGACAGGGCCTCGGTGGGCTTGTCGGTGCCGGGCAGGCAGACGCCCACCCCGAGGACGGCGAGAGCGCTCATGCGGCGGCTCCCCGCGTGCCCGGGTCCTGGTGGACGGGATCGTGACGCGCGGTGCCCGCCTGCCCCGCCGTGCCCTGGCGTTCGCGTGCGGATCCGGCCCCCGGCACGCCCGACAGGACGAGCGAGACGTTGTTGCCGCCGAAAGCGTAGGCGTTGACCAGGACGGCGGACGCGCTCAGCGGCACCGGCCGGTCCTGCGGCAACCAGACCGCGCAGCGCGGGTCCTGCGCGGTGACGGGCGCGTTGGCCGGGACGTGTCCGTGGTGCAGCATCAGCGCCGCCGTGAGCACGCCGAACGCGCCGGCGACTCCCGCCGTGTGCCCGATCATGGCTTTGAGGCTGAACAGGGGTAGCTCGTCGCAGAGTTCGCCGAACACCTCGCGCAGTGCCTCGCTCTCCACGATGTCGTTGAGCGGGGTGCCCGTGCCGTGCGGCACCACGCCCCCGACGTCCTCGGGCCGCAGACCCGCGTCGGCCAGGGCCCGGCGCATGCCGCGCACGGCCTGGGTGCCGCCGGGGTCGGGGGCGGTGGGGTGGTGGGCGTCGCAGCTGAACGCGGCGGCGGACAGTTCCGCGTACGGCGTCGCCCCACGGGCCTCGGCGTGCTCGGCCGACTCCAGCACCAGCATCGCCGCGCCGTCGCCGAAGAGGGTGCCCCGGCGGTCGGTGTCGAAGGGCCGGCAGGCGACCGGGTCGGCCGCGCCGATGCGGTTGAAGACGCCCATGCCCACGCGGGTCGGGCCCTCGGCGCCGCCGGTGAGGACCACGTCCGCCTCCCCCGCCCGGATCATGTCCGCCGCGATCGCCGCCGCGTAGCCGCTGGCGGCACAGGCGTTGCCGACGCTGGTGCTGCCGCCGGTGGCGCCGATCGCGGCCGAGACCGCGGCGGAGGTCACCGTCATCGGGGACCACCTGCCGGCGCCCGGACGGATCGGTGCGCCGTGCTCGGCGGCCCGCCGGGCCTCGTGCCGGCCGGCGTTGCCCATCTCCACGCCCAGGACGACGGAGAGCCGTTCGCGGCGTGCCTCGTCCAGCCCGGCGTCCGCCACCGCTTCGTGGGCGGCCGCGATCGCCATGCGGGGTCCCGCGGCGAGCTCCACGTGGGCGTGCCGCTCGGGCCCGTCGGGAACGTCGGCCGCGGGCACCAGGTACATCAGCCGGTTGTCCATGCGGGCATCCGGGTCGGTCACGGGCCGGGGTGCGCCGCCTCCTGAGGCCAGGCCCTGCCAGAAGGCGGGCACGCCCGAGCCCAGAGCGGAGATCGCCCCGAGACCGGTGACGACCACCCGGCGGCCGCTCGCTCCTCCAGCGCTCATGTCGCCTCACCGGCTCCGGTCAGCACCAGTGCTGCGGCCGCGTCGTCCGTCGCTCCCCCGCCGCTGGTGGCCAGTACGGGGCCGGGGCCGCCCGCGGCGAGGTGGGCGGCGCCCGCCGCCGCCTGGACGACGCCGAGCGCTCCCGAGCAGTGGCCGAGCCGCGTGGTGAGGTCCACCGCACGGGCCGCTCCGGTGTCCTCGGCCGAGCCGAGCCACAGTCCCGGGGCGGGCGCGCCCTCGTGCAGCGCCTGGGCGAGGGCCGTCGCGGAGTCGGCTGCCCGCACGCTGCGGGACAGCGTGGCCAGGGCGCGGGTGCCGCGTTCGGCGGCCCGCTCGGCGGACTCCAGGACCAGCGCCGCCGCCCCGTCGAGCACGCCGCGGCCCGAACCGTCCTCCATCAGCCTGGCGGCGGGCCCGGTGTGCGGCTCGACCCCGATGACGACGACCGTCTCGGCCCTGCGCGCGGCGAGCAGGTTGTGCGCCCAGTACAGCGCGTCGGCGCCGCTCGTCGCCCCGTTGCACACGGTGAGGTTGGGTCCGCGCATCCCGTACCGGATGGCGATCCAGCCCGCGATCACATTGGACGAGGTGTGCGGCAGGCCGAGCGGGCTCAGTCCGGTGACCGTGTGTTCGGTGATGGTGTCGACGAAGTCGCAGACGCTGTCGAGGTTGCCCAGGTTGGAGGAGATCACCACGGCCGTGGTGTCGCCCGGTCCTGTGTACGTCTCACCGTCGTCGGACAGCAGTCCGGCCTGGCGCAGTGCCGGGCCGACGGCGCGCAGAGCGAGCCGCGAGGCACGGTCCTTGTGCCGCATCGCCCTGCCCTTGAGGCCGGTGGCCGGGTCGAATCCCCCGGCGGGGGCGTCCGGGCCGAGCAGGTCGGCGGCTTCCGTCAGGCCCGGGATGGCGGTGCCCACGCCGGTGATCACGACGGCTTTCGCCGAACCGGCTTCGTGGCGCGCGGTCACGGGCGGTCCCCCTTCTCCAGGACGGCCACGGCGTTGATGCCGCCGAAGCCGAACGCGTTGACCTGTGCGGTGGACAGCCGGGCGGTGGCGGCCCTGTCGCGGACCAGACGCAGTCCGGCCGCCTCGTCGATCGGGTCGGTCAGGCCCCGTACGGGCGGGACGACGCCGTGCCGCAGGGCGAACGCCGCGGTGACCAGGCTGAGCAGTCCGGAGCCGCCCAGGGTGTGTCCGGTCATGGACTTGATCGCGGTGAGCAGGGGGCCGGCGCCGGCGCCGTCGAAGACTCCGGACACCGCGGTCGCCTCGGCCGAGTCGTTGAGCTGGGTACCGCTGCCGTGCAGCATCACCAGGTCGATCTCGTCGGCCTTGAGCCCGGCCCTGCGGTGCGCGTCCCTGATGGCCCAGGAGATGGTCGCCGGGTCGGGCGCGGTGGGGTGGACGGCGTCGCAGTTCATGCTGACGCCGCGGACGACGGCGTGAACTCCCCTGCGGCCGGCACCTTTTCGCTGGACGACGACGGCGACCGAGCCCTCGCCCATCAGCATGCCCGCGCGGGCCCGGTCGAACGGCCGCAGTGCGCGCGGCGTCTCGTTCTGTACGCGGTCGAGCGTCCCGAAGGCGCTCTCCGTGATCGAGTCGGTGCCCGCCACCACCACGGTGTCGGCCAGTCCCAGCTCGATCATGTCGGTGGCCATGCCCAGCGTGTACAGCGTGGCGGCGCAGGCGTTGGCGAACGTGTAGCTCCGCGCCGTGCCGAACCGGTCCCGCAGCGCGCTGCCGAAGTGCAGGTCCCGCACGGTCAGCGGTGCGCCGTCGCGCCACCACAGCTCGGCCGAGCGCTGTTCGCGCAGCGTGGTCCCGACGAGGACCGGGATGTCGTCGGCGGCGGTGTCCAGACCCGCGTCGGTGAGGGCCTGTTCGACCGCGGTCTCCAGCCATCGGGTGGCGCGCAGTGGGCGGTCGGCGCCGTCCGGGCCACGGTCGTCGATCTCGTACGCCTGCTTCGCGCGGTACTTGTCCCCGTCGAAGGCGTGCAGGTCGGTGAGGCCGCTGCGGCCCGCGCACAGCGCGTCGTAGACGGCGCGCGGGTCGGCGCCGATGCTCGCCACGGCCCCGAGGCCCGTGATGTCCCAGCTCATCGGTCGACCACTGCTTCCCGGCCCGCCGACTCCCGCAACCGGTTGCGGGCGAGCTTTCCCGTGGACGTGGTGGGCAGTACGTCGATCACCTCGACCCTGGCCGGGCGCTTGAAGGCCGCCAGGCGGGTGCGCAGAAGGGCGAGGATCGCCTTGCGGACGACGCTGGGGTCGGCGCCCGGCACGGGGACGGCGTAGGCCACCGCCTGGTCGAGCCCGTTCTCGTCGCTCACGGCCACGACCGCGCACTCCGCCACCTCTTCGGCCTCGCGCACGACCGCCTCGATCTCGCCGGGGGCCACCTTGTAGCCCCCCATGTTCAGCAGGTCGTCGGCGCGGCACAGGTACCAGAGCTCGCCCGCCTCGTCGCGGCGGACGATGTCGCCGGTGTACACGCCCCTGTCGGCGAAGGTGCGGCGGGTGGCCTCGGTCCGGTTGAGGTAGCCGAGCGCCACGGAGGGCCCGGCCACGTGCAGCCTGCCCTCGGTTCCTTCGGGGACCGGTTCGCCGTCCTCACCCCTGACGGTCGCGGTGGCGCCCGGGACGGGGAGGCCCGTGGCCCCGGCGGTGATGGCCGCGGGCGGGGTGGCGACGACGAAGTGCAGGGCCTCGGTGGCGCCCAGGCCGTTGACGAGCGGCACGCCGAACGTCTCGCGCACCCGTTCCGCGAGCGCTGCCGGGCAGTGTTCACCCGCGGTGGCGGCAAGCCGCAGCGAGGCGGTCGCCTCGGTGCCGTGGCCGGCGGCCAGGGCGAGCAGGGCGACGTACATCCTGGGCACGGAGAACAGCACCGTCGGCCGGTGGCGGTGCAGCGCGCTGTGGACCGCGTGCGCGTCGACGCCGCCGCGCAGCACCACGGTGCGGGCGCCCGCGGCGAGCGGCAGGATGACGGAGTTTCCGAAGCCGTACCCGAAGGACACCTTGGCGGTGGAGAGCACCACGTCGTCGGGGCCGAGCCCGAGCAGTGAGCCGACCGAGGCGGCGACGGCCTCGATGCCGGTGGCGGCGTGCAGCACGCCCTTGGGCGAGCCGGTGCTGCCCGAGGTGTACTGGATCAGAGCGGGCTGCCCGGCGGCCCAGTCGGCCTCCTCGGCCGCTGCTTCGGGGGCGTACGCCTGGGACTCGGTGTCGCTCATGAAGATCGTGCGGACCTCGTCGCCCGTGGTGTGCGGCAACTGGTCGATGTCCGTGCCCAGTTCCCGCCGGGCGGCGTTCGGCATGTCGAAGTGTGCGAAGGCGGCCTCGCAGTCGGCGGCCATGAAGCGCAGTTCGGGGTCGGACAGCGCGGGGCTGACCGGCACGGGTACACAGCCGTGCCACCACAGGCCGAGGATCGCGGCGGTGGTCGCCACCGAGTCGTCGGCCACCACCAGCGCCCGGGCGCCCGCGGGAATCCCGCGCTCGCGCAGGGCCCCGGCGTAGCCGGCCACGGCGTCGTGGAGCTGCGCGTAGGTCACCTCACCGACATCGGGGTCCACATGGCTGACGCGGTCCCCCACGCCTGCCGACACGTGCTTGCCCACCAGTAGTTCCACCAGTTTCATCGCGGACCTTTCCTTCGGGACGTCACTTCCACGGCGACGGCGTTGCCGCTGCCGAGGGCCAGCGCGAGGACGCGCGGGCCCGGTCGTTCCACAGGGCTGCCGGGGGCTGCCGTCAGGGCGACCGCGGTGACCAGCGCGGCGACGCCACCGGCGGCCCCCAGGTCGCCGAACCGCTCCTCGACCTGCAGCGGCGGCGCGGCACACAGCAGGGCCAGGGCGCCCGCGGCGCGGGTGTCCGTCGCGGGCGCGGACAGGACCAGGTGGTCCGGCGGCCCGTCAAGTCGTTCCAGGCAGGAGCGGACGAAGGCGTCGATGCCGTTCCGGGCCGTACGGGTCCTCAGGAGCGGCCGGACGGCCGCTCCCCCGCCGTCCGGGGAGTGCCGCTGGAGCACCGCGCACAGCGCGCCCTCCGCCGGGTCGCCGCCGGGGCAGGACCGCCACGCGGACGTGTCCGCCGAGCCTCCGACCACGACGCGCTCGCACCTGCTCCGTGTCAGCATCCTTACGGCTTCGGTGACGGCGTGGGCACCCGCGTCCTGCTCCCCGGTCACGTTCAGGTACGGCCCGTCGAGGCCGAGGCGCACGGACACCGCCGTGACGGGCGCGGTGAACGCGGAGTGCGCGGTGCGCCGTGGGGAGACGCGTCCCGGCCCGAACTCCGGTATGTCGGCGCAGGTCTGCGCGTAGGCGGCCAGGCCCGCGGTGGACGAGGCCCACACCGTGGCGGTGGTGCCGCCTGCGCCGGGCGCCCCGGGTGTGCCGGGTGCGCCAGGCGCCCCGGGTTCGCCGGGTGCGCCGGGTTCGCCGGCTGCGCGGGCGGTCGCGTCCGCCAGCGCGTCGGTGGCGGCGGCGAGCGCGTGCACGTGCTCCGGTGCCTCGTGCGCGAAGCGGCGGAGGCCGGACGGGGCGAGCAGAGCGGACGGTCCTGCCGCACCCGGAAGCCGGACGCCCATCCCGGCCACGGCCACCGCGGTCTGCCGCGCGGGGGCGCGCGGCACGGTGCGTACGGTCTCAGTCCTCATCGTCGCCCCCGGCCGCGCCGAGCAGGAGCGCGGACACCCCGCCGCCCAGACCGAAGGCGAGGCTGAGCACGGTGGCGACCGGGGCTTCGCGGCCCCGCGGCGGCACCAGGTCCAGGCCGGCGCAGGCCGGGTCGGACCGCCGGAGGGTGGCGTTGCCCGGGAGGTGTCCCGCGGCCAGCGCGAGCACCGCCACCACCGCTTCGAGTACTCCTGCCGCGCCCTGGGTGTGGCCGAGCATGCCCTTGAGCGAGGACACGGCGGGCCTGCGCCGCCCGGGTCCGCCGAGGGCGGAGACGATCGCCCGCGCCTCGACGCCGTCGCTCGCGGGGGTGCCGGTGCCGTGCGCGCACACCCAGTCGATGTCCTCGGGTGCACGGCCCGCGTCGCGCAGACAGGTGCCGATCGCCTCGACGAGGGCGTCACCGGTCGGCCGCGGCCGGGTGAGGTGGTACGCGTCGGCCGCGGCACCGTGCGCCAGGAGGACGGCGAGCGGCAGGCCGCCGCGTGCGGCGCAGTGCTCGGCGCTCTCCAGGATCACGACGGCGGCGCCCTCGGCGGGCTGCATGCCGAGCCGGTCGTCGTCGAAGGGGCGGGCGACGTCGGGGGCGAGCGCCCGCAGCGTGGTGAACATGGCGAACACCTCCTGGGAGAGCTCCTCGGCCCCGCCGCAGATCGCGACGTCCACCTCTCCCTCGGAGATCGCGTCGGCTCCGCAGGCCACGGCGTCGCCGCCGACGGAACAGCCGGAGGCCAGCAGCACCACGGGACCGTCGACGGGCACGACCTCGGGCACCAGGTCGAGCAGCCGTGCCGGCTCGGCCCATTCGGTGCCCTCGGCCGTCAGTCCGGCGGAGGTGATGCCGTGGTCCAGGACCGGCCTGGTGCCCATGACCGTCCCGGCGAAGACGCCGGTACGGGCGCCGGCCCCGGTGCGTGCGCCACCCTCGGTACGGATGAGCCCACCGGTGCGGGTGAGCCCCGCGCCGTGTGCCGCTTCCGCCGCGGCGGCGGCCAGGCAGCGTGCGGCGAGCGAGCGGTGCGGCGGCACGAGGGAGTCGAGCCGGGACAGCGCGGACCGGGGGATCTCCCCGGCACGGTGCGAGGGATGGCAGGAGGTGTCGAAGCGGGTGACGGCTCCCGTGGTCACCCTGCCGCCGCGCACGGCGTCCCACAGCGCCCGGTGACCGAGTCCGGCCGGCGACACGGCGCCGACCCCCGTCACCACGATGCCGGCGCGCCCGGGGGTGCGCTCGACGGCTGTCGCCATCAGACCACCTTTCCCTTGTCGCGCAGCAGCGCCAGCACGGCCGACGCCGATGTCATTTCGGCCGCCTCTTGGGGGCTGACCGGGATTCCGAATTCCCGCTCCACCCGCACGGCGATCTCGACCTTCTCCAGGGAGTCCGCCGCCAGGTCGTCGTAGAAACTCGCGTCCGGTTCCACGCTGTCGATGTCGATCTCCAGGACTTCCGCGACGATGCCGCGCACACGGTCGAGAGCGGCGACGCTCCGCACATCGGACATGGACAGACCTCAATTCCAGTTCGCAGCGGCGGCAATTGCTTGTTCCGCGTTCAGCCGGGGATCGCACAGCGTGGTGGAGCGGCCGTCGCAGCTGCTGAGTTCCGACGCGTCGGCGACGCATTCGGCAACCTTGTCGGGGGTGGTCTCCAGATGAAGTCCGCCCGGAATCGCGCCGATTTCACGCAGGGCCGCCTGGAACTCGCCGATCTCCTGGGTGACGGAGCTCAGCAGCCGCGTCTTACGGCCGTTGGTGGCCCGTACGGTGTTGCCGTGCATCGGGTCGCACAGCCAGACCACCGGGTGCCCCGCCTCTCGCACCCGGGCAGCCAGTGCGGGCAGAAGGCGGGCCGCCTCCCCGGCTCCCATCCGCGAGATGAGCGTCAGCCGCCCCGGCCTGCGCGCCGGGTCCAGGAGCGCGCACAGCCGCAGGAGTTCCTCCTCCGTCATGCTGGGACCGACCTTGCAGGCCACCGGATTGGAGACCGCGGCCAGCATGCGGACGTGCGAGCCGTCGAGCTGGCGGGTGCGGTCGCCGATCCACGGCCAGTGCGTGGACGTCAGCAGCATGTCGCCCTCGCAGTCGCGGCGCAGCTGCGGCAGCTCGTAGTCCATGACCAGTGCCTCGTGGCTGGTCCACACCGGCACCCTGGTGATCTCCTGCTGCTTGCGCAGGTAGGTCATGGCGAGGGTCGCGGCCTCGTGACAGGCGAGCATGCGCAGCGGATCAGGCCTGCGGTCCTCCTCGGTCTCCTTCGGGCCGTTGACCAGATGCCCGCGGAAGACCGGCAGTTCCACGCCGTCGACGACCTCGGTCGGGGCGGACCGTGGCTTGGCGAACTGGCCGGCGAAGCGGCCCACCCGCAGCACGGGCAGTCCGGAACCGATCTGCATCACGCCGGCAAGAGCGTCCAGCAGTCCGGCCTTCCTGCCCAGGTGGGCGGGCGTGCACTCGGCCGGGTCCTCGGCGCAGTCGCCCGCCTGGACGACCTGCCGGCGGCCGGCCGCGACATCGGCCAGGGCCGAGCGCAGCGCGTGGATCTCGTCGGCGTCCACGAGTTCCGGCAGACAGGCGAGGTCCCTCCTGATGCCGGTGACGAGCCAGTCGTCGTTCCAGGCGGGCTGCTGACGGGACGGCAGCAGCCGCCAGGACCGCATCTCGTCCTCGGTGAGTGCGGAATGGGATTCGGTGAGTCCGGCCCAGTTGATGGCGACGTTCATAAAGGTTCGATCCCCGTATCCCCTGTCGGCTGCCTTGGAATAGGCGCAAGTGAATGAGGCGCAAGCGTGAATCGCGAATGTCGGGCCGGTCACAGCCGAATGACGGCGCAACCGGCCGGGTGCCACGGCTGAATGTCCGGCGCGAACGGCCGAGTTCGGCGCAGCCAGCCGATTTCGACTGTAGTCGCGCGGAAGCCCCCGAGGACTACCCATGCGAGTAGCCGGAAGCGGTTGACAACCTACTCGTTGCCCGCGGATCGCGGCGCATGTGAGTAGTGGCCCGCACAGCCGCCCGGCTGCGAGGCTGATCGAGGCGCAGGAGAAGCCGGCGAATGAAGAGCAGG
Source organism: Streptomyces sp. NPDC091376 (assembly GCF_044757085.1). Lineage (NCBI taxonomy): Bacteria > Bacillati > Actinomycetota > Actinomycetes > Kitasatosporales > Streptomycetaceae > Streptomyces > Streptomyces sp. NPDC091376. The sequence goes on from NZ_JBIVUF010000015.1 coordinate 41,631, forward strand.
ACCAGAAGTGGCAGTCATGACCTGTACCGTGCGAGTTTCCGGGGAGTTCTCGTGAGTGAGATGAATACGGCACGTCTGCACGCCCTGTTGAGTCCCGACGCACCGTCGTTCGCCCTGCTCCACCGACCGCATTCCGCGGGCCACGACGACGTCGAGCTCCTGCTCGGGAACGTCACGGAGGTTCCGGGTCTGGGCGATCTGCCACTGCCCTCGGGCCCGCCGTCGCACAGCGCCGACGGCCGGCACGATCTGGTGGTGCTGGTTCCGTACCGTCAGATAGCGGAGCGCGGTTACGCGCACCAGGACGACGGCACTCCGCTGCTCGCGATGACGGTGGACGAGCAGATCAGGCTCAGCGTCGAGGAGACGCTGGCCATCGTTCCCGACCGGCCCTTCGAGCTGGCCGACGCCGGCTTCGACACCGACGACGCCGAGTACGAGACCATCGTCCGCAAGATCATGAGCGAGGAGATCGGGCGCGGCGAGGGCGCGAACTTCGTGATCAAGCGCTCGTTCGTCGCCACGGTCCAGGGGCCGCCCACCGAGGCCGCGTTGACGGTGTTCCGTCGACTGCTGGCCGGTGAGGCCGGTGCGTACTGGACCTTCCTCGTCCACACGGGGACGCGCACCCTGGTGGGCGCCACCCCCGAGCGGCACGTCGCACTGAACGACGGCACCGTCACCATGACCCCGATCAGCGGCACCTACCGCTACCCCGCTGCCGGCCCCACCGTCCCCGGGACACTCCGCTTCCTCGCGGACCCCAAGGAGACCGACGAGCTGTACATGGTCGTCGACGAAGAGCTGAAGATGATGGCGCGCATCTGCGAACCCGGGGTCCGCACGGAGGGACCGTACCTGCGGCAGATGACGCAGCTGGCCCACACCGAGTACCACCTCAGCGGGCGCACCACGCTGGAGGTGGGCGAGATCCTGCGCGAGACGATGTTCGTGCCCACCGTCACCGGCAGCCCGCTGGAGAACGCCTGCCGGGTCATCAACCGGTACGAGACCGAGGGCCGCGCCTACTACAGCGGGGTGCTCGCCGTGATCGGCCGGGACGAAGCCGGCACCAGGCGGATGGACTCCGCGGTGCTCATCCGCTGCGCCGACATCGACGCGAGCTCCCGGCTTCGGATCGGAGTGGGCGCGACACTCGTGCGTCACTCCGACCCCGGCTCCGAGGTCGCCGAGACCCGCGCCAAGGCGGCGGCGGTCGTCCAGGCCCTGCACGGCGGCGGCCGGCAGGGAGCGGCCCAGGGCCCCGCGCTCGCCGAGGAGCCCGCGGTCCTCAGCGCCCTGACGGACCGGAACCGGACCCTCGCCCGGTTCTGGCTGGACCCGTTCGACGAGGAGGCGCACCGCGGCCACCGGGAGGTGTTGGCCGGCCGGCGGGTCCTGCTGATCGACGGCGAGGACACCTTCACCGCGATGCTCGCCCACCAACTCCTCGCCCTGGGCCTGCGCGTCACCGTCCGGCGCTTCGACGACTCCTACGAACCGGCCGATCACGACCTCGTGATCGTGGGCCCCGGCCCCGGCGACCCGCGCGAGCGGAACCACCCGAAGATCGCCGCCCTGCGCCGCACCGTTCGCGAACTCCTGGCCGGGCGGCGGCCGTTGCTGGCGGTATGCCTCGGACACCAGGTGCTCTGCGCGGAACTCGGGCTCGACCTGATCCGCAAGAACCCGCCCAACCAGGGGGTCCGGCGGCGGATCGACCTGTTCGGCCGCCCGGCCGGGCTCGGCTTCTACAACACCTACGCGGCTCTCTCTCCCGCCGATCGCCTGAGCGCCCCCCAGGTCCCCGAGGGCATCGATGTCAGCCGGGACCCGGAAAGCGGCGAGGTCCACGCGCTGCGCGGCGAGCGGCTGCGTTCGACACAGTTCCACCCGGAGTCGCTCCTGTCCGAGGACGGACTGCGCGTCCTCGCCGACGACCTCTCGGCGCTGCTGTCCGCACCCGTCCGCGCGACGGGCTGAGCGGAGAACGGGTCGGTGCCCGGCACGACTCCCTTCCCTCGCCGCGATCCCGGCGCGCGGGCGGACGCGGGCCGCGGCCTCCGTCTCCGCCACGGATCCACCGCGCGGGCGGACGCGCTTCCCGCCGCAGGCGCGCACGGCGCCCGGTCCCGGCCCGCCGCGATACCACTGGGCGCCGCCGCTCCGGCGCGTTCCGCGAAGGGATCCCGCCCTGCGGCTCCCGTCGCCGACCTCACACGAAAGCGCACGTGATGCCACACACCCACAGGCGCCCGGCCACGGCGGAGTTCCGCGGACGCGGCCTCGTCCTCGCGCTGGGCCTCTCGGCCATGATCGTGTCGATGATGCAGACCCTGGTCGTCCCGATCCTGACCGTGGTCCAGAAGGACCTGTCGCTCTCCTCCTCGAGCACGAGCTGGCTGGCCACCTCGACGCTGCTGTCCGCCGCGGTGTTCACCCCGCTGCTCGGCCGCCTCGGCGACATGCGCGGGAAGCGGCCCGTACTCCTGTGCGTGCTGGGGGTGACCGTCGTCGGGTCCGCGCTGGCAGCCACCACCAGCTCGTTCCCGCTGCTGCTCGTCGCCCGCGCGATGCAGGGAGCGTCGACGGCCATCTTCCCGCTCGCGCTGTCGGTGCTGCGCGACGAACTGCCCGCGCGGCGGCTGCCGGGGGCGATGGGGCTGGTCAGCGGAACCCTGGCGTTCGGCAGCGGTCTCGCCCTGGTCGGCGCGGGGCTGCTCACCCAAGGCCCGCACCCGGACTACCACCGGGTGTTCTGGCTGGCGACCGTACTGTCCCTGGTCGCGCTGGCGACCGTGGCGATCGCCGTCCCGCCGTCTCCTTCCTCCACCGGCGGCCGTACGGACTGGCTGGGGGCGACGACACTCGCCGGCGCGCTGGTCCTGCTCCTGCTGCCAGTGTCTCAGGGCGGTACGTGGGGGTGGACCTCGGCGCGCTGCCTGGGGCTGCTGGGGGGCGCGGCGGTACTGACCGCCGTGTGGGTGCTCGTCGAGCGCCGGGTACGTCAACCTCTGGTGGACATGCGCATGTTCGCCCTACGGCCGGTGGTGTTCACCAACCTCGCCGGGGTGCTGCTGGGGTTCGGCATGTTCACCCAGTTCATCGGCATCTCGTACCTGGTGCAGACGCCGCATCGCATCGCGGGGTACGGCTTCTCGGCCTCGGTGCTGGATGCCGCTGTGGTCTATCTGCTGCCCGGCACCGTTGCTTCGCTGATCGCCGCGCAGTTCGGCGGTGTGCTGGTCCGGCGGATCGGCGCCCGCGTCACCCTCGCCGCCGGGGCCGGGTCCGGCGTCCTGGGCTTCGGCTGGCTGGCCGTCAGCCACGGCAGGCCCGGGGGCGTCGTGGCGGCGGGGCTGCTCACCGGCATCGCGATCAGCTTCGGCTTCGCGACCCTGCCCGCGTTCATCGTGGCGGGCGTTCCCGTCCATCAGAGCGGCATCGCGAACGGCATCAACTCGATCGCCCGGTCCCTGGGCAGTTCGCTGGGCAGCGCCGTGATCACCGCGCTGCTGAGTGCCCGCCTGCTGACGGGTCTTCCCCCCGGCACGCCCGCGGTGCCCGCCGAGGGCCAGTACACGCTCTCCTTCGCTCTGGGCGCCGCAGCCTTCGCCCTGGTCGCCCTCATCGCTCTCACCGGTCTGCGGACCGGAACCGTCCCGCACCACAAGGTCGTCGGGCCCGGGAGCCCGGGCGGCGAGACCCCCGAAGGCACCCGCCCTACTCCGGGACCACGCCACCGGGCCCCGCGCAGTTCGGGACGGCGATAGCCGTGACGCGGGCGTGGACGTGCACCGGGTGACGCACTCACCCACCGCCCGTTGCCCGCACATCTCCTGACGTCTCATCAGAGCGAGCGGTGGGTCACGGCTGCGCAGGTCCCGGATGCCCTCGACGGCCAGGCGCCGGTCGTCGTCTGCGGCGAACAGATCGTCGGCAACCGCTTCAACAGCTCGCCGAGGTCGTGGCCTTGCTTCTACTCTGGTCCAAGGAGAGCCTTCAACGACAGCTCGGCCACTTGGTAGCCGCCCCCGGGTACATCGGTCGAGAAACAGGGTCCCGTGACTCACCATCGGGTGAAACTCCCGCAGCCGTGGCTGCGCGTACGCGGCACGAGGCAGAGCGGGATCGACGACGCCATCGCCGTAGGCGAGGGCTCGCTGCCACTCGGCGGCCACGTTCTCCGCAGCCCACGTCGCAGTCCTCCTTCGTCTCGTCAGTGGCCTACTCGTCGCCCTCGGGAAGACTCGCCACGACCAGAGCGAAAGCCTCCTCTAGTGTGTCCACTTCGCCGAGTGAGCCCACACCGAGAGGCCCACGGACCCAGAAGCGCCCGTCTTCCTGGGGGTACACGTAGCCACCGACAGGGTCTCCCGAGAGCCCGTCGCCTTGTTTGAAGAACATGATGCCGTGACTCACACCGGGGTAAAGACTCCGCAGTCGAGGTTGTGCGTATGCCGCTCGGACCATCGCCGGATCGACTACCTCCTCCCCTCCTTCGATGAGTCGGCGCCATTGCGCGGTCACCGCATCTGCGGCGCTTTCAGAGCCTTGCGGAAACGTCATGATGCGATGCACCATTTCCTCTCACTACATTCACGGGTTGACGCGACGTGCCTGAATCTCGGGGATGTCCGGTTTAGGGACCTTGATTTCTTTGAACCCTCCATCTTCGTCTTGGGTGTACCAGTGGATCGACTCCCAAGGGCGTCCGCTGCGCATCTCCTCCGGCTCGTCCATCGCGACGTCGATCTCGTACTTGCGCACGTAGTAGGCGACTTGGCTCATCTCCCAGGCGGTCCCCCCCACGCCCGGCGGCGGGTAGTCCGCGCGGCGTTCCATGTTGAACTGCGATCCGAAATTCGCTGCTTTCTGGAAAGCCTCCACGATTGTTTCGGGTGAGTCCCAGTTGAGTTTCTCACCCTTCTCGTTCGGCATGCCATCGAGAGTGATCGACAACGTAGTCCCACGATCGCTCACCGCACTCACGACGTTCGTCATCCACTCAGGAGGCTCGCCATTAGCGTAATCCGAGCCGTTGTATGTGTGTGCACCTGGATCCTGCGGGCGATCCGGATCGTGGTTGGCGTCGTTGGGATCGTTGCGCAAGTACCTTGCCAGCCTGTTCGAAGGACCGTCGGGGGCCCCAGGGTTGTTCGGCCCCAGTACGACACTGTGCCTGGGCTTGTCCGCGCCCTTGTGCGGGCACCCTGCCAACCCCAGTGGGTCGATCCACCGCGTCGGATTGTCGACGTACGTGACCGCGTTCGGTGCCGGGACCAGGCCCAACGGGTCCGGGGAGACATATCGTCCCGACTCGGGATCGTAGTGGCGGTGGCGGTTGTAGTGGAGGCCCGACTCCGGGTCGAAGTACTGGCCTGGGAAACGCAGCGGCGTGTACGCCGCGGCGCTGCGGTTCCATGTCGTCGTGCCCCACAGCGTCGCGCGGGTGCGCCAGGCCACCTCGCCCTGTTCGTCCACGAGTTCGCGTGGTGTGCCGACCAGGTCCGTGATGATCGCGAAGAAGCGACGGTCGACCTCCGACTGGTCGAGCAGGCGGCGTTCCACCTGAGTGACCGGCTTCACGCCGTCGTGGTCCCAGGTCAGGGCGATGGCATCGGGTGCTTCGGCGAGCGTGGTCGTCTGTTCGCACAGAGTGTCGCCGTCCCAGGTGAAGGCCACCTCTTCGGCGACCGTCGTCCCATCTTCCGCCAGACGCTGTTTCGCGATCCGCCTGCCCAGCGCGTCGTACCGGTAGCGCCAGCGCGTGCCGTCGGGTGTGGTCACCGAGACCAGGCGGTCCTCGGCATCCCAGCCGTAGTGCCAGGTGTCCGGCTTCCGCGACAGGCGGGCCTTCTGCCGCAGGACGACCCGGCCCTGCGCGTCGTGCTCGTAGCGGACCCGGCCCGCGCGGGTGATCCTGGTACCGGTGTACTCGCGTGAGCCGTCGGCGTCGCCGTTGCCGGGCGAGGTCGCCGCTGTCTGGTTGCCGGCCTCGTCGTAGGCGTACCGCTCGCTCCAACTCTCGGCGGTGACGCCCGTGACACGACCCTCGCTCGTCAACTCCAACTGTTTCCAGCCGCCCAGTCGGTCGTCGACCTCGATCAGATGGCCGTCCGCGCGGTAGGTGTAGGAGCGGTGCTGGACAGTCCGGTCGTTGGCGCCACGGACCCGCTGCTCGCTCAGCCGGCCGACCGCGTCGTAGGCGTGCTCGATGGCGAGCGCATCGCCGATGCGGCGGGTGGCCTCCCTGCCCGTCTCGTCGAACTCGAAGACCACTTGGTGACCCGAGGAGTTCAGCTCGGCGTGGAGGTCCGCGGGGAAGGACCAGGTGCTGACCGCTCCGGATGGAGTGGTGCGGCGGATGCGGCGGCCGGTCTCGTCGTAGACGTTGGTGAGCTCCCGGCCGTTGCAGATCTCCCGGAGGACCCGGCCCGAGCTGTCGCGTATGCACGTCAGTTCCGCGTCGGGACCGACGGCGCCGGCGAGGTGACCGTGAATGTCGTAGGTAAAGCGGGTGACGACTCCCTCGGCGTCCTTGGTGATGACGCGGCCCGCCTGGTCGCGCTCGAAGCGGACGGTCTGGCCGAGGCCGTTGGTACGGGAGGAGAGGCGGCCCATCGCGTCGTGGGTGTAGCTGAGCGTGCGGCCGTCGAAGTCGGTCTCGGAGGTGAGACGTCCCGCCGTGTCGTACGCGTAGCGCCAGGTGAGGCCCTGCGGGTTCGTCACGGCGGCGAGGCGCAGCTCCGTGTCGTGAGTGAACTCGTGGCGCGCGCCGTCCGGTGTGGTGCGGGCGGCGACCATGTCGAAGTGGGTGTACTCGAAGCGGGTCTCTCCGCCCATCGCATCCGTCTGGACGAGACAGTTGGCCTCCCCGTCGTACGTCCAGGACTGCTGCGAACCGTCCGGGTCGGTCCGACGGGCGAGTCTGCCCTCGACCGTCCACTCCAGCTCGGTGGCGCGGCCCTGCGGATCGGTGATTCGGGTCGCCCGGCCGAAGGCGTCCCGCGTGTAGCGGGTGATCGCACCGAGCGGGCCGCGAATCGCGAGGGGTAGGCCGGCGGTGTTGCAGTGCAGCCGGTCCTGCGCGCCCAGCGAGTCGTCGACGCCGGTGAGCTGACCGCGCGTGCCGTGGGTGAGCCTGATCGTCGAGCCGTTCGGGCGGGTGAAGAGGGTGGGGTTGCCGCGCTCGTCGTACTTCTGCCGTGACGTTGCGCCGTCCGGGCCGGTGACCGAGGCGAGCTGGTTCAGTTCGTTGTACTCGATGGTGGCCGCGGTGCCGTCCGGGTGGTCGACGCGGGTCAGGTTGCCCCGGTCGTCGTAGATGTAGGTGGTGGTTCTGCCGAACGCGTCGGTGCGGGAGAGGAGGCGGTCGTAACGGTCGAAGAACTGGCGCGTCGTGATTCCCAGCGCGTCAGTCTCCGCGGTGACTTGAAGGCGATCGTTGAAGACATAGACCTTTGTGGCGCCGACCGAGTCCGTGTACCGGGTGGTGCGGTCGCCCGTCTTGGGGTGGACGTCATATGCGAACGTCGATGACAGGTAGCCGTCAGGGCCGATCGTGCGGACGACACGGCCGTCGCCGTCGTATACGTACTGGAACGTGGAGTCGTTGCGGTCGGTCCAGGATGTGATTCTTGCGTCCGGGTCGTACGTGAAACGGAGCGGGAGCCCGGAGGAGTTGGTGACGGCATCGAGGTTGCCCTGTGCGTCGTAGCCATAGCGCATGACGGTGACCGGACCGTCGGGCGTACGCAGGGCGAGTTCGCGTATTCGTGCATCCTCGACGGCCAGGAGGACCCGGTAGCCACCGTCGTGAGTGACGGCCGCGGGGCTGCCGTCGCCGCGGCGCGTGAACGTGATCCGGTTGTGGTTGCGGTCCTCGATCTCGGCGAGCCAGTACGCCGGGGACTCGTTGTACGGGCTGCCCGTGAAGGAGCGCGTCAGACCCGAGTGCGGGTCGGTGACCTGGTAAGTGGTTTCCGCGTCGTCCTGTCCGCCGTACAGGAGGGGCAGCCGTGCACCCTCCAGGGGCAGGACGCCGTCCGTGTCGTCCGGCAGCGGCAGCCGGGGGTAGACCAGGAGCGAGCCGTCCTCGCGTGACCAGACCGCACCGGCGCCGAGCGGGGCGAGTTCGATCCGCTCGTCCAGGGTGGAAGCCCAACTGCGGCCGAACCACTGGCCGTAACGGTATGAGGAGAGATGCGTGCGGCGGAGGACGAGGGGCAGCACACCGGGCAGGGACAGGTCGGTCTGGGGCAGTGCCATCTCGCCGGTGGCGACATCGACCGGGTCGTTCTCACAGGTCTTCTTGTCGAGCGAGATGCCGTTGCGGCGCGCGTCGTCCTTGGCGGTGTCCAGACGGTCCGGCTTCGTCCGCTTGTCGTCGGCTCCGCGCTGTCCTCGCCCGGGCTCAGAGCTGCCCTGCTTCCCGCCCAGGCCCCCGTCGTCCTTGCCGTCCTTGGTGAGGATGCTCTTGACGCGGTCGCGGACGTCGCCGTCGGTGTCCTTGTGGGTCTTGGAGCCTCCGGTGATGGCGTCGGGGACCTTCTTGCCGACGTGGTCGCCGAGGTCGTCCAGCGCCTTCCCGAGCTTCTCCGTGACGCCTTCGATGGTGGTGTCGAGGACGGCGGTCAGGGAGTCCTTGCCCTTGGCCCGGCCGTGGTGGCCCTTGGCCTTGCCAAGCTTGCTGCCCGCCCGGGTCTTCATGGAGATCTGAACATTGGCCAGGTGCATCCCGGCATTGCCGTGCGCGTCGTGGTCGATCTCCGGACCGCCGCCGGGGCCGGGGCCGGTCGGCCCGCCCGCTGAGTTGATCTGCAGCCCGTCCTTGCCGGCCTGCACCGTCTGGTCGGTGTTGTAGCCGTCCTGCATACCCGCCGCATTCAGCGCGGTCTGGATGGCGAGATCAGCGACAATGTTCTCGATCGCGGCGACCGCGGGCTCGGTGAGCGTCGCGACGATCTCCGCGACGGCCGCCTCCGCCATCTCCTTCAGGATCTTCTTGAACGCGATCCGGGTGGCCGCGATCTTGGCACCGGCGAGCAGCGTCGACAGACCGGCCGTCACCGGTGCGAACGCCAGCGTGATGCCCACCGTGGCGCACAGGTCCGCCAGTTCGCCCACTGCGGCGATCTTGCGGGCCACGACGATGTCCGCCACCCGGTCGAGGGCGCCCGCGACGATCCGGGCGGCCTTCGCCAGGTCCTTGTGCTTGCCCTGTACTTTCGACCAGTGCTTGTCCAGGGCGGTCAGCGACTCTCCCTGTCCGCTGGACAGCAACCTCTGGATATGACCGTAGGCCGCGCCCGCGTCGTCTTCCGCATCGTCGGCGAACTCTCTCAGCGAATCGGCCATGTCGCGGTAGGCGTCCTCGTCGACGTTCGGCCAACCCACACCCACGACATCGAGCATCGTGTCGACACCCTCAGGAATCGTGTAACCCACGATGCATCAGCCCCCGGTTCCTCATGGCAGGACAGTTCGACCAATCGAACAAGATCTCCCAGCATGCCATGAGTGAACTTCTGGGACTGACTCGGTTCCTGACCACTCCTCACCCCACGGTCACGCGTCGCCGCTGCGAGATCGGCCGGTACTTATCATGACGGCGCATCATCACCCCGAGACCTGGTGAGGGCACGGCCACCGACAGGCCGACACGAGAGCGAGTCGGCACTGCTGTTGTGCGTGGCCTCTGAGTGATCCGTCGCTCGCGACCAGGCCATAAAGGCAACAGGGGGAGCCTTCAAGCACATGGTCAGCACCCCCTTGCGGCCCTTTCCCATGGGACCCGCGAGCCCTCCTCCGTCAAGTCCTCTCAGTCCTGCAAGAAGTCCCAGGGCCTCCGAGCCCGGCGCGGCTGGCTCTCTGCCGAGGGTTGAGGGCATCGGGCTCGACGGCCACCGTTGGGAGCGCTGAACAAGAGGGTCCGAATACCGCCGTCTTTCGCTGGTTCTGACCTCGATGCCGGAGGGTCGCGGTCAGGACACCGCGGTCATCGCGCGGGTCACCGTGGACGACGGCACCAGCCGCATCGGTCCCTCGGCGTGAGACGGTGCACCACATCCTCAAGCGGGATGCGCTCGACCACACCACGCACGAGCTCCTGACATGACATCAGGGGTAGCATCGGATGAGTGTCGAGACTGCCGCGCGCTGCACCTGTAGAGGTCGTGGCGCGATGCCCGCCCCCGCACACCACTGGCTGAAATCGCGGGTCCGAGCCGCTCATCCGGCATTCGGCGCGCTCCACGTCGTGCGTTCCTGAGAAACAGGTCGGCCCTGTCGACCCGGACATGGGGAACCAAGAGAAACCGCAGTTCAGGCGCCCTTCCCCACCGGCTCAAGCACCGCCACGCACTCCACATGATGCGTCATCGGGAAGATGTCGGCCTGGGCGCGTCGCGGAAAGGCCAGGTCAAGGCCGGTTCCTTGGCCCACTGTCCCGCGTGCCGGCGCCCAGAGCGTCAAACGAGCGTCGTGACCAACAGTCCATCCCACCCCTTCAGGGCGGAACAGGCTGCCCCGACCAGCTCCTCGGGACGAGCCCGCCTACGCTCACTCAGGACACCGGCTCGAACTTCATGACCCGCACCACTTCTCCGGCCGCCATATTAGAGTCATGCCCTCCAGCCCGCAGCACCCCGCTCCGAGGGATCTCTCGGAGCGGACGCCGAGGACCTCGCGCTGTACCGGGAGAAGTTCCGGCGGCGCCTGCCGGCGTCACTGGACGAGTTGCAGGGCCCCGCTCAAGGGGTCGTGGAGCTCCCGCTGCACATGGCATGGTCCGGGATGACCTCGTACGACATGGCCAAGCCTCACCAGCGCATGGGCCTGTACCGCACCGTCCTGCACGAGGGCCTGCGCGACGACCTCCCCCGTTACCTCAACCAGAACCTGCTCCTCCAGATGTGGCCGGTGCTGCGCACCCTCGCCGGTCGCACCGTCCGCGGCGTGTGGGAAGACGCCTTCCCTCAGCTCGCCTCCCGCACCCGGGCAGCCGCGTGACGGACATGCCGGAGCTGCACACGCGGCTCCTGGCGGATGTGATCGCCCTCGGCTCCCCGTAACCACTGGTCCTCACCGGCGGATACGCCGTGCGGGCCCACCGCCTCGTGAACCGCCCCAGTCAGGACCTCGATGTCGCCACCGAGAACCCGGCACCGATGGCCGACATCGCAGCCGCGCTCCGTAGCGGCCTGGAAGCACGAGGCTGGCAGGTGCGCGCACTGGAGACCGCCCCGCTGTCCGCCCGCTTCACCGTGTCCGATCCGGCCACCGGGCAGGAATGCGAGGTCGACATCCTCAAGGAGATCTTCTGGCGACCTGTCGCCCAGAGCCCGTACGGGCCCGTCCTCGCGGAGGAGGACGTGATCGGGACCAAGGTCCGCGCCCTGGCCGACCGTGGAGCGCCACGTGATCTCATCGACGTGTTCGCAGCGTCCCGCCGCTGGACCAATGCCGAGCTTGAGGAGTTCGGCCGCCGTTACGCCCGTGGCCGCTTCGAGCGGGAGGACCTGCAGGCACTGTGGGACGGCTGAGGATGGCCCCCTGAGACAGAGCCACGGACCCATCGCGTTTCGGCCACCAGCCGCACACGCAACACGGCTCTCAGCCATTCCGCTTCACGGGAAGGGCACACGAGTGACTCACGTTCATGCAGTCCGTCGATGATTCCGCCGGGCTGAACTTACGGAGTCACGTTCACGCCAGCCCAACATCATTCTCTTGCCCCGCTGTTCACGGCGCGCCTACATTGACCGCTGCGACTAGCCAGCGGTTCTGACCAAACCGCCCGGGTCATGCGCAGTCGAACGAACGGGCGGCTGACCGTCGTCACGGGGGATCGGAATTGAGACTGTCATCGGGCAGCAGTAATGATCACGAAGAGACTCGCGCCTGCTGCAAAGAGTTCAGCATCCCGCCATGGGTGCGTGACGTAGACCTGTCGCTCTTGACGGAGCGAGAGCGCGAGGTGCTCACCGCGCTGGGTGACTGCCAGTCGAACATGGCGATAGCCGACCGTCTCTGCATCACGGAGCGGACCGTGAAGAAGCATGTCACCAGTGTCTTCATCAAGTTGGAGATCACGTCACGGACGGAAGCGGCCGTCATCGCGATACTCGCGAAATGACCCGCTCGGTACCCTTTAGGACACTAGCGCCACTTGCCGGGAACATGACACCTTTGCCGAGTCAACATCAACCACAGGGGAGAACAACTGTGTCTGCGTCAACTCTGGTACGGGAACCGATAGCCGCCGACGAGTCGGTACAGGCGAAGGCCGTCACCGCCTACACAAACACGTCGATCGGCGCGTACGTGGCTGCGACCACGGCGCCCGCGCGTGCCATCGCGTCGATCAGGACGAAGGTCGACAAGGGGCTCGTCCGCTATGACGCCTGGTTCCTGATTTTCACCGCCGTCGTCCTCGGCCTGGGCGCCACCATCTTCGCCGGACTGGTCGTCTGGTGTGTGGTCAAGCAGAACAAGTCGTTCTCCGGCTCATGGTCCTTCAAGGACTTCGGCCTGAAGGTCCGCGCCGAATGCGTGTAGTTGCCTGACGGCTTTGTTTGCCAGGTGCCCAGGAAGCTCCCTCGGTAGTACCCGGGCTTCCTGGGCACCGCCCTGGTTTTGACGGATTCGGCAAAGGATCAACGCGATAGTGTCTCTCCTGAATGTCAACGAGGTCAGCTACTCCTACGACGGCATTGTCAACGTTCTCCTGGACGTGTCCTTCACGGTTGAGGAAGGCACGATCGTCGGTCTCGTCGGCCCCAACGGTTCCGGCAAGTCAACACTGATCAGGAACATCTTCGACCTCGTACGCCTTCAGTCCGGGTCCGTCCGGATCGGCGGACATGAGCACGCCCGGCCCGAGGCGAAGCAGCGGGGCATGTATCTGTCCAGCAACGACTACCTGCCCGAATTCCTCACCGCCCGCGAGTACATCTCCATGATGGGCAAGATGTTCGACCTCGACGTCGACCACGATGAGGCCATCGGCCTGTTTCGCAAGTTCTCCATGGAGGGCCGCTACGACCATCTCATCGAGGACTACTCACACGGCATGCGCAAGAAGACGCAGCTGGTCTCCGCGCTCGTCATGCGCCGGCCGCTGACCGTCATCGACGAGACCCTCAACGGCATCGATCTCGAAGCGCTGCACCTCGCCGAGAAAGAGTTCCGGCGGGTCCGCGACGCGGGCCGCTCGATCCTGCTGTGCACGCACGACTTCGCCGTACTGGAACGCCTGGCCGACAGGACCCTCTTCCTCGACCTGGGCCACGTGGTGTACGACGAGCCGACAAAGGATCTGGTCGAACAACACGGATCGCTGTCCGCCATGGTTTTCGACTACCTCGAAACGTCCCAGCGATGAGGGCTGTACGGCTGAAGCAGTCCGCCGTCCTGGCCCGGATGCTCCTCGTCTTCTTCCGCCGCCGGGTACTGCGGGCCGGGGTCCTGAAGTCTCCCCCGGTCAGGGTGTTCGTCATGGTGGCGGCCGTGCTGCTCCTGGCTGTCATGTGCACCGCCGCCTACTTCTTCCTGCGTCCCCTGGCCGACGAAACGGCTGTGTGGCGGCTGCTGTTCGACACCTCGACGGTGTCCCTCCTGCTGTGGGTGCAGATCGCGTTCCTACTGGTGAAGGTGCTGTTCATCAACGCCGAAGGGATGCTCCGGCTCAGCTACCAGCTACCGGTCACCAACCGGGAACGCTCGACGGCGTTCCTCATGTACGAAGCGGCGATGACCGCCATCGTGACCGCGGCCGGCCTGATCTCCCTCTCCGTCAGCGCGCTGATCCTCCTCGGCCCGTCCGCGACCGGATACATCACCGCATCCGTCGTCCTGCCGGTCGCCCTCACCTACCTGACGCTGTCTGTTCTGTACCAGCTGCTGACCCGGATGTGGATGCTGGTGGGGCTCAGCCGGATGGCCGGCATCCTCAACGTGCTCGTCCTGTTCGCGGTGTTGGCCTACTACTCCGCGCAGATGACACGGCTGATCCAGGACATCTCCGGCGCGTATCTGGCCGAACGGACGGAGTACACGTGGGTCACGTCGGTGTCCTGGGCGTGGAACGAGCACGGGCCCTGGCTGACCCTGGCCGCCGCGGTGGCGTTGTCGGCCGTGCTCATGGCCCTCGCCTTCACGCTCGCCCCGAACCAGCACGTACGCCAGTCCCGCTACCTGAAACTCCCCGGAAGCCTGCGGCTGCGAGGCATTCTCGGACCGTACGACTGGTGTCTGCTGCGCAGCGCGCAGACCGTTGCCGCCGCCGCGATGGCCCTCGCCGTGTTCGTCTACCTGCTGCTGGCCAAACCCGCGATGAACCCCATGTGGGGCCTTGCCGCGCTCTCCTTCGGTGGCCTGTATCAATTCACCGCCACCCAGCCGTTGCGGATGCTGCCCGGCGTTCGGGCATCAGCCTGGCAGGTCTACACACGGCTCATCCGGGCCCAGTTGGCCCTGCTCACGGTGTTCGCCGTGCCCGCTCTGGCAATCACCACGGCGATCTACCCCGACCGACTGCTCTCCAGCGGAGCGGCGCTGGCATCCTGCCTGGGCGGGGCGGTCATGACCACATGCATCAGCATCGTGTTCCCGGCAGAGAAGGACAATCCGTTCTCCGTGTTCCTGGGGCTGTCCGTGGTCGTCATCGTTCTGGGCCTGTCAGTGATCGGGCTGGGCATGCTCAATCTCCCGCCCTGGGCCGTGATTGCCTGCCTCGCCGGGGCAGCCGTCGCGTTCATCTGGTACGCGGTACAAGGAATCCACACAAGCGAGTCGAGGAGAAGGAATGCTCAAGGCACGGTCGGTCATGAAGGCCGCCACAGGGGCCGCACTGCTCACCCTGGTCATGGTAGTGGCGACCCTGCTCGCCCTCATGTTCTCAACGGGCAGTGACGAGTTCGGCGAACGGAAAGCGTTCTTCGGATCGATGGTCTTCGAGACGGTGAAGATGGACAACGGGAATACGGGCATCACCACCGGCATCGACAATCCGGTCCCGATCATCGTCCTGTTCCTCGTACTCACCGTCATCATGGTGATGATTCAGATCGTCTACCGGGGGTTGAAGGAGCGTCGTGACCAGCTCCTCAACGAGATGCCCGGCAACTGAACTGAAGATCCGCGCCGTTGGCTGGACAGTGGCCGCCCAGGTGTGGCCACTGCTGGCGTTCGCCGGCGTTCTCCTGGCCGCTGCTCTGGTCTGGATGGCGCGCTCCGGTGACCCGGTGCCGGCCGAGATGGCGTGGGTGCTGCTGGTCAAGCCGGCCACCCTGGGCCTCGTGGCCCCGTTCGCCCTGCACGAGTCGGTACACGCCCTCGTCCTCAAGCGGATCCGCACGGTCACTCACATCTCGATCGAGCGGACAGCGTGGCGTACGTCGGTGATCCCGGAAGGGACCATGAGCGCATGGCAGACAGCTATGGTTGCCGTGGCCGGGCCGTCTGCTTGCATCGCGGTGGGCGTCCTTCTGTGGCTCCCCGGCCTCGACCGGTCCTTGGCCTGGTGGTACCTCGCGCACATCGTGTTCCTGCTGCCTTTCTTCGGCGACGGTCAGGCCCTCTGGCGCAGCTTCCGCGCGACATGGCGACAGCCAGAAGACAGGAGTTGACATCCTCCGCCCCGTGACGGTCAGCGGGTATCCCGGAAACCGGTCAGGTCGGGCGGTGTGGATCGGCGAGGTGGGCTTCGAGGTCGGCGAGGCGCCGTCTTGGAAGCGGACGTTGGAGCGGACGGCCTTGGGCCGCTCGTCGAGGGTGCGGTTTTCAGCCATCAGTTGGCGGACTCGCTGCTTGAGGGTGGTGTTCTCGGTGGTGATCCGCTGAATGGCTCCCTCGGTTCATTCGGCTGCAAGTCGTGTATCTGGCCGAGGTGTCAATCCCCTCGAACTGTGGAGACCTTCCTGTGCAGCCAGCTTCTCGGTGGGGCTGGCCCAGTAGTGGTGTTCGGTCGACCGGGGCTCGTGAAGCCGCACACGCTGTGTAGCCGACGGCTGTTGTAGGAGTCGGTGATCCAGGTCGCGATCCGGATCCGGGCCTCGGTGCGGGTGCTGAAGGTGTGCCGGTGGACGTACTCGACCTTCAGCACGTTGTTGAACGCCTCGCTGACGGCATTGTTGAATGGAAAGTGAAGCGTGAAATGAAGGACACTGGTTCCACGGACGCCGCAGCCGTTGTAGCGGCCGAATGGCGGGCGATCCTGGAGTTCGACCCCGACCTCATCGATCCTGCAATGGTCCGAGCCGCTTACGCCCAGCCCGGCTGCAGGAACTGTATCCGCGCGTCAGCCACGGGATCCTGCACCTGAGCCGGTGCACGGGCTTCCCCTCATCGCATGACGTCCCCCTGGTGTACCCCCTGGTCAAGGGAGGCTTCCAAGTCTCCGGCGCATCCGACACCGGAGTCCTGGGCGAGGTGGCCACGGTCGAGGAGGCGTTCGCTCTGGTGGCGGTCAACCTGCCGGAAGGCTGCGGACCAGCCATCATCGGAACGGCCAACGACCTGTGACCGCAGACAGTGCGACCCCCCAGTGGCTGGAGGAGGGCTCCTTGGGACAGGGAACGGGGAAGTTCATCGGGCGTGGCTGGAGGCCGGGACGGGAGGCGGGGCGACGGGTGTGGTGCCGTGCTGTTGCTTGCCTGTCGGGGTGGCGACGTAGAGGGCGCGGCGGGTGCGGGCGGGGACGTCCTGGACGGTGCGCTGCAGCGGTTCGGTGGAGATGAGCGAGGCGGTGAAGGCCGCGACGAGCGTGGTGGGCGTACCGAACGAGAAGCGCGCCGTCCAGTGCGGCTCGCTGGGGTACCCGCCCCAAGCAGGCCAGGCCAGTTCGCCGGAACCGCTGGTGGCGTAGCGGTGGCGTACACCGCCGAGTCCCTCCGGGGTGAGGAATGTCTGCGTGCCGTCGGTCCTTACGGCGTGGCTCCAGCCGCGGGTGAGCAGAGGCGCGTACGCCTCGTACCGCGGTATAACGCCCACACCGCACATCCAGCGCACCCACCAATCCCCAGGTCAGAGCCCTTGCTTCGCCGGCTCCAGGATCGCGACGCACTCCACATGGTGCGTCATCGGAAACAGGTCGAACGCCCTCAGCGTCCGCGGCCTGTACCCGTTCTCGCGGAAGTACGCCAAGTCCCGTGCCAGTGCCGCCGGGTCGCACGCCACGTACGCGATGCGGCGGGCGCCGAGGTTCGAGACGTACTCGACGGTGGACCGGCCGGCTCCCGCGCGGGGCGGGTCGAGGACGACGAGGTCGGCCTCGGTGATGCCGGTGCGCGGGAGGACGGACTCGACCTTGCCCTGCTCGATGCGGACGCGCGGGAGGTCCTGGAGGTTGTGGCGGGCGTCCTCGACGGCGCGCTTGCCGGACTCGATGCCGAGGACCGCGCCCTTCTCGCCGACGCGCTGGCCGATGGCGCCGGCGAACAGGCCCACGCCGCAGTAGAGATCGAGGGCCGTGTCGCCCTTACGGGGCAACAGGCCCTGCATCACGGCCTCGACGAGGGTCTGCGCGGCCTTCGGGTGGACCTGCCAGAAGCCGCCCATCCCGACGCGGTAGGTGCGGTCGTCGGCCCGTTCGCGGACGAAGGGGCGGCCGTGGACCCGGTGGACGCTCTCGTCATTCTCGTGGATCCGGAGGACGGAGACCGGCTTGTCGAGCTCCACGATCGGCAGCCGCGCGCCGGGGCGCGGCGTGAGGATCACCTGGCGGTCGCCGGAGCCGGTGGCGGCGATGGCCTCGATCGACGCCATGCCCTCCCAGGTGCGCTTCTCGATGCCGAGTTCGGTGACTCCCGGCGCCGCGATCATGCAGTGCTCGACGGGCTCGACCTCGTGGGAGCGGTGGCGGCGCAGTCCCGCCCGGCCCTCGGCGTCGACGGCGTACTGGACGCGCGTGCGCCACGCGGGCACCTCGCCGGCGGGCAGCTTGTCGCCCTCCGCCGGCATGACCGTGCCGTCCCAGCCGGCCTCCTCGGGGGTGAGGCTCGCGAGACGCTTCAGCTGCTCCGTGACGACCTCGCCCTTGAAGCGGCGCTGCGCGCCCGGCTTGGCGTGCTGCCAGTCGCAGCCGCCGCACCTGCCGGGTCCCGCGAACGGGCACGGCGCCTCGACGCGGTCCTTGGACGCCTCCAGGACGCGTACGGCGTCGGCGCGCAGATAGCGGGAGCCCTCCTCGCCCTCGGTGACGCGGGCGACGACCTTCTCGCCGGGCAGCGCGTGCCGGACGAAGAGGACCTGCCCGGCGTCGGTGCGGGCGATGCAGTGGCCGCCGTGCGCGACGGGGCCGATCTCGACCTCGTACTCCTGCCCGACGAGCGAGGCATCGGAAGCGTTCGGCATGACGGGGTGACTCCAGGGATACGAGAGGGGCTGTCGTCCGTGCGCGGACGACAGCCCCCCAGTCTACGTGGGTGCGAGGGCACCTCAGCCCTTGCTGCTGGGCTCCTTGGGGCGCTCGTTCACCGGCCCGCGGCGGACCGAGCCCGGCGCGTTCCAGTCCTGGCGCTTCTTGGCCCGCTTCTTCGCGAGTTCGGAGGACTCCAGCTGGTACGGGACGGAGGTGACCATGATGCCGGGGGTGAACAGCAGCCGGCCCTTGAGGCGCAGCGCGCTCTGGTTGTGCAGCAGGTGCTCCCACCAGTGGCCGACCACGTACTCGGGGATGATCACGCTGACCGCGTCCCGCGGGCTCTCGCGCCGCAGGCCCTTCACGTAGTCGACGATCGGCCGGGTGATCTCGCGGTAGGGCGAGTGGAGGATCTTCAGCGGGACGTTGATGCCGCGCCGCTCCCACTCGTCCTTGAGCGCCTTCGTCTCGGCCGGGTCGACGTCGATGCTGAGCGCCTCCAGCCGGTCGGAGCGCATCAGCTTGGCGTAGGCGAGGGCGCGCAGGGTGGGCCGGTGGACCTTGGACACCAGGACGATGGAGTGGACCCTGGAGGGCCGCACACTGTCGTCGCTGGGCTCGTCGGGCGCGGCGATCTCCTCCGCGACCCGGTCGTAGTGCCTGCGGATCGCGCTCATCGTCACGTAGAAGATCACCATGCCGAGCAGCGCCACCCAGGCACCGTGAGTGAACTTGGTGACGAGAACGACGACCAGCACCAGCCCGGTGAAGAAGGCACCGAACGTGTTGATCGCCCGCGAGCGGATCATGTGGCGCCGCTTGGCCGGGTCGCGCTCGGTCTTCAGATGGCGGTTCCAGTGCCGGACCATGCCGGTCTGGCTGAGCGTGAAGGAGACGAAGACGCCGACGATGTACAGCTGGATCAGCTTGGTCGAGTCGGCTCCGTACACCCAGACCAGCAGGATGGCCGCGCCGGCCAGCAGCACGATGCCGTTGGAGAAGGCGAGCCGGTCACCGCGGGTGTGCAGCTGGCGCGGCAGGTAGCGGTCCTGGGCGAGGATCGAGCCGAGCAGCGGGAAGCCGTTGTACGCGGTGTTCGCCGCCAGGAAGAGGACGAGCGCGGTGGCCGCGGCGAGGACGACGAAGAAGAACGTGTCGTCGCCGAAGACGGCGGCCGCGACCTGGGAGATCACCGGGTTCTGGACGTAGTCGGAGCCGACCGGTTCACCATTGCGGATCAGGTCGTGGGCGGGGTTCTCGGCCATCCTGACGTCGGTGGCCATGGCGAGGCCGATGATGCCGCAGAACATGGTGACGGCCAGCGCTCCCATGAGCAGCAGCGTGGTCGCGGCGTTCTTGCTCTTGGGCTTGCGGAAGGCGGGGACGCCGTTGCTGATGGCCTCGACGCCGGTGAGCGCGGCACAGCCGGACGAGAAGGCACGCAGCAGCAGGAAGACCAGGGCGAAGCCGGCCAGGCCCTGGTGCTCCGGCTTGATCTCCAGGTCGGCGGTCGGGGCCCGCATGGTGTCGTCGAGGACGAAGCCGCGGTACGCGCCCCAAATGATCATGATGAAGACGCCGAAGACGAAGACGTACGTCGGGATCGCGAAGAGCTTGCCCGACTCCTTCACGCCGCGCAGGTTCATCAGGGTCAGCAGCACGATGATGACGATGGCGCAGAGCACCTTGTGCTCGACGACGAAGGGGATCGCGGAACCGAGGTTCTCCACGCCGGAGGAGATCGACACGGCGACGGTGAGGACGTAGTCGACGAGGAGCGCGCTGGCGACGGTGAGACCGGCCTTGGGGCCGAGGTTGGTGTTCGCCACCTCGTAGTCGCCGCCGCCGCTCGGGTACGCGTGGACGTTCTGCCGGTACGAGGCGACGACGGTGAACATCAGGACCACGACGGCCAGCGCGATCCAGGGGCTGAAGTGGTACGCCGACACACCCGCGATGGAGAGGACCAGCAGGACCTCTCCGGGGGCGTACGCCACCGAGGAAAGCGGGTCGGAGGCGAAGACCGGCAGTGCGATGCGCTTCGGCAGGAGCGTTTCTCCGAGCCTGTCGCTGCGCAGCGCCCGGCCGATCAGGATCCGTTTGGGCACGTCGGTCAGTTTGGACACGCTGAGGATCGTAAGGGTTTCTCTTGACAGCGCCCAGCCGAGGCTGTCACTGCCGCCGAATCCGCCGTCCGTCGCGACGCTGCGCCGATGACGCGTGCACTCAGCGCTACGCCAGGTGCGGCGCCCCCGCCTTCGGCACCGCGGATGAGGGCAACGTCGGTGCCGCGTCATAAGCTCGTCAAGGGCAACCACCGCACACTGATGCCCCGTCGTTGCCCGGCAGAGCCGAGAGAGAAGAGTGAACAGGGTGTTTGCGCAGGTCAGCGGGTTGACCGGGATGACCAGGACTGCGGGGTAGTCAGGTGCACATCGTCATCATGGGCTGTGGGCGTGTGGGAGCGGCGCTCGCGCAGACCCTGGAGCAGCAGGGGCACACGGTCGCCGTCGTCGACCAGGACCCCACGGCCTTCCGCCGCCTGGGCGCCGGTTTCGGCGGCCGCCGTGTCACCGGTGTCGGCTTCGACCAGGACACGCTCCGCGAGGCTGGCATCGAGGAGGCCGGTGCGTTCGCCGCGGTGAGCAGCGGTGACAACTCGAACATCATCGCCGCGCGGGTCGCCCGCGAGATGTTCGGGATCGAGAACGTCGCGGCGCGGATCTACGACCCGCGTCGGGCCGAGGTGTACCAGCGCCTGGGCATCCCTACCGTGGCCACCGTCCGCTGGACGGCGGACCAGATGCTGCGCCGGCTGCTGCCGTCGGGCGCGGAGCCGCTGTGGCGCGACCCCAGCGGGGGCGTCCAGCTCGCCGAGGTGCACACGTCACCGGCCTGGATCGGGCACAAGGTGAGCAAGCTGCAGGAGGAGACGGGCGTGCGGGTCGCGTTCCTGACCCGGCTGGGCGAGGCGGTCCTGCCGACGTCCCAGACCGTGCTCCAGGAAGGCGATCTGGTGCATGTGATGATGCGGACGGACGAGGTCGAGAAGGTCGAGGCGGCGTTCGCCCAGGGTCCTGAGGAGGGCGGTCACTGATGCGGGTCGCGATTGCCGGGGCCGGCGCGGTGGGTCGTTCCATCGCGGGAGAGCTGCTGGAGAACGGGCACGAGGTGCTCCTCATCGACAAGGCGCCCACGGCCATCTCGGTGGAGCGGGTGCCGCAGGCGGAGTGGCTGCTGGCCGACGCCTGTGAGATCACGTCGCTGGACGAGGCGGCGCTGCAGCGCTGCAACGTCGTGATCGCGGCGACGGGTGACGACAAGGTGAACCTGGTCGTGTCGCTGCTGGCGAAGACCGAGTACGGCGTGCCGCGGGTCGTCGCCCGCGTGAACAACCCCAAGAACGAGTGGCTGTTCAACGAGTCGTGGGGCGTGGATGTCGCGGTGTCCACACCGCGTCTGATGTCGGCGCTGGTCGAGGAGGCGGTGAGCGTCGGCGACCTGGTGCGGCTGCTGCGCTTCAGCCACGGCGACGCCAACCTGGTCGAGCTGACCCTGCCGCCGGAGTCGGCGCTGGCCGGCACCCAGGTCGGCGATGTGGCCTGGCCCGAGGACACCTCGCTGGTGACGATCATCCGCGGCCCCCGGGTCCTCACCCCGCACAACGAGGAGACCCTGGAGCCGGGTGACGAGCTTCTCTTCGTGGCCGCCCAGGCGCGTGAGGAGCAACTGGAGGACCTCCTCTCGGTCCGCCGCGAGAACCCGACGACGACGGGCTGAAGCGGCCGGCCGGGACCGCCTCGGTCACGAACCGCGGACGAGGCGGCCGAAGGCAGGCAGAAGGGCTCGGGACCATGTGTCCCGGGCCCTTTCGCGTACGAGTCTGTGCCTCGTGCGCGTACTGCCTATGCCTCGTGCGCGTACTGCCTATGCCTCGTGCGCGTACTGCCTATGCCTCGCCGTCGCGCGCGGCGGCCTCCTTACGGGCCTCCTCCTCGCGCTCCTGCGCTTCCATCTCGGCGAAGACGTCGATCGGCGGCGGGGCCTTCGCCAGGAAGACCCAGGTCAGGTACACCGCCAGCAGGAACGGCGGGATCTTCAGGGTGACCAGCACCCAGCCGAGCTGTGTCGTGTCGGCCCACCAGTAGAGCGGGAAGAGGATCGCGCACTTGGCGAGCAGGATCAGACCCCAGGCCCAGCTGGCCTTGGCGTAGGCCTTCTTGCGGCCCGGGTTGCGGGTGCGCCAGGAGAGGTTCTCCTTGAAGACCGGGCCGAGGATCAGGCCGATCAGCGGCACTCCGGCCAGGGTGGTGATGATGTACGCGAGGGCCAGGCCCAGCGTGTACAGCATGCCCGGCAGGTAGAAGTCCTTCGCGTTGCCGGTCATCATCGCGAAGACGACGCCGAAGGCGACCCCGAAGACGCCGCTGAACGCGTGCTTCACGGTGTCCCTGCGGATCAGCCGCACGGCGACGAGGAGCAGCGACAGTCCGAGGGCCGCGATCGCCGAGAGGTGCAGGTCCTTGTTGATCGTGAAGATCGTGACGAAGAGCAGCCCGGGCAGGACCGTCTCCACCGTGCCCCGGATCCCGCCGAAGGCCTCGAAGAGGGCCGCTTCGGTCACGGCCCTGGACTGGTGGCCGTGGCCGTCGTGGTCCTGCTCCTGCTTGGTCGGCTTGTCGAGGGACGTCACCGGCTACTCCTGTCCGAGCGGTCGGAGCTCGTATTTGGGATTGAACAGCACCCGCCGGCCGTGACTCATGGCGATCCGGCCGGACGCGATCATCTTGCGGCCCGGTTCTATGCCCACGATGGAGCGCCGGCCCAGCCACACCACGTCCAGGGCGGCGGAGCCGTCGAACAGCTCCGCCTCCAGGGCCGGGACCCCGGCCCGCGGTCGCAGGGTGACCGTGCGCAAGGTACCAGTCACCTTCACGATCTGCCGGTCCCCGCAGTCGCAGATGGGGGTGCAGCCCGATGCCTGCGCGTCCTCCTGAAGCTCCTCCGATTCGAGTTCCTGCTGGGAGCTGGACAGACGGTCGAGCATCCGGCGGAAGCGGCCGGCCGGCTTCTCCGCGTTCCCGGATCGAGGTACAGCACTCATACCGAAAGCCTACCGGGGTGGTCCCCGGACATCGTCAAGAGCCGATCGGTGCCGGTCTGCGGTGGATCAGCGCTCGAAGCGGTAGCCCATGCCCGGCTCGGTGACGAAGTGTCTCGGGTGCGAGGGGTCGGCCTCCAGCTTGCGGCGCAGCTGGGCCATGTACACCCGGAGGTAGTTGGTCTCCGTGCCGTACGAGGGTCCCCACACCTCCTGGAGCAGCTGCTTCTGGCTGACCAGCCGGCCGGTGTTGCGGACCAGCACCTCCAGCAGGTGCCACTCGGTCGGGGTGAGCCGGACGTCGCGGCCGTCCCGGTTGACCTTCTTCGCGGCGAGGTCGACGGTGAAGTCCTCGGTCTCGACGACGACGATCTCGTCGTCACCGCCGGCCGGCTCGGCGCGGCGGACCGCCGCCCGCAGCCTGGCCAGCAGCTCGTCCATGCCGAAGGGCTTGGTGACGTAGTCGTCGGCACCGGCGTCGAGCGCCTCGACCTTCTCGTCGGAGGTGTGCCGGGCGGAGAGCACCAGGATCGGGACCCGGGTCCAGCCGCGAAGCCCCTTGATCACCTCGACGCCGTCCATGTCCGGCAGTCCGAGGTCGAGGACGACGACGTCGGGATGGCGTGCCGCGGCGAGCTGCAGCGCCGTCGCCCCGTCGGGGGCCGCGTCCACGTCGTACTTGCGCGCCTTCAGATTGATCACGAGGGCGCGTACGATCTGCGGCTCGTCGTCGACCACGAGCACTCGGGTCATTGAGTGCCTTCCTTCCGTCTTTCGTCCATGCGCCGGGGGTGGGTCCGTGCGTCGGGATGGTGGGTGCGCCGGGTCAGCCGATGACCTGGGCGGGGAGTTCGGAGCTGACCGGAGCGGTGCCGGACTCCGCCCGGAGGGTGAGGACCATCGTCAGACCGCCGCCGGGAGTGTCCTCGGCGGACAGTGTGCCGTCCATCGCCTCGGTGAAGCCGCGGGCCACGGCGAGGCCGAGCCCGACGCCGGAGCCGCGCGGGGCGTCGCCGTAGCGCTGGAAGGGCTCGAAGATTCGTTCCTTCGCGTCGTCCGGGACGCCTCGGCCGCGATCCACGACCCGTACCTCGACGCGGTTGCCGAGCGCGCTCGCGGACACCACGACGGGTGTCGCGTCGGGACTGTACTTGACGGCGTTCTCGACGATGTTGGCGACGGCCCGTTCCAGCAGCCCCTTGTCGACGCGCACCATCGGCAGTGTTTCGGGGATCTCCAGTTCGACACTTCCCTCGGGGACGCCGACGAGCGCCATGGGGACGACCTCGTCGAGGTCGATGTCGCGGATGAGCGCGGTGACGGTGCCGGTCTGGAGGCGGGACATGTCGAGCAGATTGCCGACGAGGTGGTCGAGCCGGTCGGCGCCCGCCTCGATGCCTTCGAGGAGTTCGGCCTGGTCGTCCTCGGACCATTCGACGTCGTCGGAGCGGAGCGAGGAGACGGCGGCCTTGATCCCGGCGAGCGGGGTGCGCAGATCGTGGCTGACCGCGGCGAGGAGCGCGGTACGGATCTTGTTGCCCTCGGCGAGCTTGCGGGCCTCCTCAGCGGCGCCGACGAGGCGCTGGCGGTCCAGGACGACCGCGGCCTGGGCGGCGAAGGCGCCGAGGACCCGCCGGTCCTCGGCGGGCAGGACCCGCCCGGACAGCGCCAGCGCCATGTCGTCGCCGACCGGCATGTCGACCTCGGCGTCCTCGGGGCGGCGGGCGGGGCTGGGTCCGACGCTGCCCGCACAGGTCCACGGTTCGACGTCGCTCTCCCGCTCCAGCAGCGCCACGGACTCCATGCCGAAGGTCTCGCGGACCCGCTCCAGCAGCGCCTCCAGGCTCGCCTCGCCGCGCAGCACGCTGCCGGCGAGGAACGAAAGGATCTCGGACTCGGCGCGCAGCCGGGCGGCCTGGTGGGTGCGGCGGGCCGCGAGATCGACGACGGAGGCGACCGAGACGGCGACCGCAACGAAGACGACGATGGCGACGATGTTCTTCGGATCGGCGATCGTGAACCGGTGGAGCGGCGGGGTGAAGTAGTAGTTCAGCAGCAGCGATCCGACCGCGGCGGAGGCGAGGGCCGGGAGCAGCCCGCCGAGGAGGGCCGCGGCCACGGTCAGCGCCAGGAACAGCAGCATGTCGTTGGCGAGGCCGAGGTCGGCGTCGGCGTGCGTGAGCAGCAGTGCCAGCAGGGCGGGTCCGGCCACGCCCACGAGCCAGCCCCAGATGATGCGGGAGCGGCCGAGGCGGGCGCCCCGGGCGACGGGGAGCCCGCGGCCCTTGGCGACCGCTTCGTGGGTGACGATGTGGACGTCCAGGTCGGGCCCGGACTCACGGGCGACGGTCGCGCCGACGCCGGGTCCGAAGACGTACTGCCAGGTCTTGCGGCGTGAGGAGCCCAGCACGATCTGGGTGGCGTTGACCCCGCGCGCGAACTCCAGCAGCGCGGACGGGACGTCGTCCCCGATCACATGATGGAACGTACCGCCGAGATCCTCGACCAGCGTGCGCTGGACCGCCAGCTCCTTCGGCGACGCCGCCGTCAGCCCGTCGCTGCGCGCGATGTAGACGGCCAGCACCTCCCCGCCCGCGCCCTTCTCCGCCAGCCGCGCGGCACGGCGGATGAGCGTGCGCCCCTCGGGGCCACCGGTCAGACCGACCACGATCCGCTCCCGGGCCTGCCAGGTCGAGCGGATGTTGTGTTCGCCCCGGTACTGCTGCAGGTACTCGTCGACGCGGTCGGCGACCCACAGCAGGGCCAGTTCCCGCAACGCGGTCAGGTTCCCCGGCCGGAAGTAGTTGGACAACGCCGCATCGACCTTGTCGGACTTGTAGATGTTGCCGTGTGCCATCCGCCGCCGCAGCGCCTGCGGCGACATGTCGACCAACTCGATCTGGTCCGCACGGCGCACGACCTCGTCCGGCACCGTCTCCCGCTGCCGCACCCCGGTTATCGACTCGACGACGTCACCCAGCGACTCCAGATGCTGGATGTTCACCGTCGAGACCACGTCGATGCCGGCCGCGAGCAGCTCCTCGACGTCCTGCCACCGCTTCGCGTTGCGCGAACCCGGCACGTTCGTGTGGGCCATCTCGTCCACCAGGGCGACCGCCGGACGCCGCTCAAGGACCGCGTCGACGTCCATCTCCGTGAACACCGTGTCGCGGTACTCGATCTCGCGGCGCGGGACCTGCTCCAGCCCGTGCAGCATGACCTCGGTACGCGGCCGGTTGTGATGCTCGACGAAGCCCACGACGCAGTCCGTGCCCCGCTCGATGCGACGGTGTGCCTCGGAGAGCATCGCGTACGTCTTGCCGACGCCCGGCGCCGCTCCCAGGTAGATCCGTAGCTTGCCGCGTCCCATGGCCTCATTGTCCTTCACCGGCAACCGCGCGTCGGTTGCTGCGCCCGTCACGGACGCCTTGTTGAAGTTACATCCATGAAATCGGGCAAATAGGACAGGTTGCGGTGCTCAGGGGCCTATTGACGCGATTCTGACGCCCCTGGCGAGAGCGCGGATCCGGTGGAACGACGGTGGGCCGCACCCCGGAATCCGGGGTGCGGCCCACCGCACGACAGACCGGCCCGCCCTTCGGGCGGGCATCCGGCTCAGCGCACCTCGGTGATCTCCGGGCCGCGCTGCAGCTGTCCCATGCCACCGGAGAAGCGGGACGTCTCCTGGTCCTCCTGCTGGACGCCCTCGGGCACCATCTGCGCATCGTTCGGCAGCTTCAGGACGATCGGGTCGCGGGGCGCCATCGGACCATCGCCGCGGACCACAACCGTGTCCCGGAAGATCTGCTCCAGCAGGCCGGCGGCCTGCGGCTGCACCGCACCCTGCCCGGAGATCACTCCACGCAGGAACCAGCGCGGCCCGTCGACGCCGACGAAGCGCACCAGCTGTACGCCACCGGTGCCGTCCGGCAGCTGGACCGGGACCTGGGCCCGCAGCTCCCAGCCGAGGGGACCCTCGACCTCGTCGATGATGCCGCCCTGCTGGGTGATGCCGGAGGCGATCTCCTCGCGGACCTCGCCCCAGATGCCCTCCTTCTTGGGCGCGGCGAACCCTTGCAGCTGGACCGCGCTGTCCCGCAGCACGACCGTCGCCGCCACGATCGCGTCGCCCGCGACCTCCACGCGCAGCTCCATGCCCTCGACACCGGGCACGAAGAGACCACCCAGGTCCACACGGCCCTCTTCGGGCTTGGAGACCTCGGAGACGTCCCAGGGGCCGTCGGGCCGGGGCTCCGGCGGAAGGTTCACCCGGCGCGGCGCGTCCTGCTCCGCCGCCTCGTCCGTGTCGAGCTCGTCGACGACCTGCTCGGCCTCGCCCGCCACATCCTCGGCGGCACCGCTCTTCTTGCGACGTCCGAACACGTCACTGTCCTTCCCGGTCGGATACGACCGAAGCGTATCTATTCCCACCCTGTGAGCCGCCCGAGCCGTCAACGGCGGCGTGACCGCCGGTGGACCCGAAGCCCCCCTCGGCCCGCGCCGAGCCGGGAAGCTCCGCCACCTCGTGGAAGCGCACCTTCTCGACCTGCTGGACGACCAGTTGGGCAATCCGGTCGAACCGCTCGAACCGCACGCTCTCACGCGGGTCCAGATTGACCACGATCACCTTGATCTCCCCACGGTACCCGGCATCCACCGTCCCTGGGGCATTCACGAGGGCGAGGCCGCACCGGGCCGCCAGCCCCGAACGCGGATGCACGAAGGCCGCGTACCCGTCCGGGAGCGCGACAGACACTCCCGTGGGCAGAACCGCGCGTTCGCCGGGTGCGAGCTCGGCGGCCTGTGTGGTCACCAGATCGACACCGGCATCGCCCGGGTGTCCGTATTGCGGAATCGGTACCTCCGGGTCCACGCGCCGGATCAGTACGTCGACGGGATCGCGCATCAGGGGTTCACCTCGAAGGCGCGGGCGCGCCTGACCTGGTCGGGGTCGGCCATCGCCGCCTGGATCTCCTCCGGGCGGCCGTTGTCGATGAAGTGGTCGACCTTGACTTCGATGAAGAGGGCCTCGGCGCGGACGGCCACGGGCCCGTCGGGGCCGCCGATCCGGCCGGTGGCCCGGGAGTAGATCTTGCGGCCGCTGACCGCGGTGACCTCGGCCTGAAGGAACAGCACCGTGTCCACGGGCACGGGACGCACGAAGTCGGTCTCCAGCCGTCCCGTCACCGCGATCACCCGCAGCAGCCAGTTCAGCGAGCCGAGCGTCTCGTCGAGCGCGGTGGTCAGGACACCGCCGTGGGCGAGGCCCGGCGCGCCCTGATGGGCGGGGGCCACGGTGAACTCGGCGGTGAGACTGACACCCTCGCCGGCCCGCGCCTCCAGGTGCAGCCCGTGGGGCTGCCCGCCGCCGCAGCCGAAGCAGTACTCGTAGTGCGCGCCGAGAAGCTCACCGGGAGCGGGCGCGTCGGGGTGCCGTACCGGCGCTATGGCGTCGGCCGGAGGGGTCAGTGCAGTGCTCACAGGCGCAGACCTTACCCGCGCGGCTACCCGCAGGTCGCGCCGTGCCAAGCTTGGTTTCATGCAGCCCTCCGCCACACCCGCCGGCTCCCCTGCCGCGCCCCGTTACGACGAGCGCCTGACCGCCCCCCGCTCCTGGTGGCTGATCACTGTCATGGTGGCGCTCTCGGGCGGGCTGGTGCTGCTTCCGCTGGGTCCGGTGCCGATGCTGGGCGGGCTCATCGCGGCGGGCGCGCTGGCGGCGGCCGCGGTGAGTTCGTACGGCTCCGCCCGGATCCGGGTGGTGGCGGGCTCGCTGGTCGCGGGCGATGCCCGGATTCCCGTGTCGGCACTCGGCGAGGCCGAGGTGCTGGACGCGGAGGAGGCGCGGGCCTGGCGCTCGTACAAGGCGGATCCGCGTGCCTTCATGCTGCTGCGCAGCTATGTGCCGACGGCGGTACGGGTGCCCGTCACGGACCCGCAGGACCCGACTCCCTACGTGTACGTCTCGACCCGCGACCCGCGGGGCCTGGTGGCCGCTCTGGACGCCGTACGGGCCGCCTGAGGCGACGCGGCCGGGGCGGGTGGTCGGAACGATGCCCGAGGCGGGTGGCCGGGACAACGCCGGAGGTGGGCGTTCGGGGCGACGCGGCGAAGCCGGCGGTCCGGCCGTCATCGCGCCGCGTCAGTGACCGAGTTCCTTGCGCAGCTCGGGCGGGATGCCGTGCGGCAGCTCCTCCGGCTGTTCGAGCCGGGGCTGCGGGGGCAGGGCGTCCCAGGAGACCTGGCGCTTGCGCAGATCCTTCCTGATGCGCTCCGCGAGCTTCCTGGTGTCGCGCCGGTTCATCACGGCACCGACCGCGGCACCGATCATGAAGGGCATCAGGTTCGGCAGATTCCGCACCATGCGCTTCATGATCTGCTGGCGCAGTTCGCGCTTCATATGGCCGCCGAGGGCGGCGTTGATCGTCGACGGTTTGGTCACGTCGACGCCGCGCTCCTCCGACCAGCTGTTCAGATACGCGACGGAGCGTTCCTTGAGATTGCCGGGCGCACGCAGGCCGTAGACCTCGTGCAGCTCGGCGATGAGCTTCAGCTCGATCGCCGCGACGCCGATGATCTCCGTGGCCAGTTCGGCCGGCAGCGCGGGCGGCACCGGCATCATGGCCGCGGCGCCGATGCCGGCGCCCACGGTCGAGGTCCCGTTGGCCGCGCCCGCGATCAGCTTGTCGGCGAGCTGCTCCGGGCCGAGGCCCGGGAACTGTGCCCGCAGGGTGGCGAGATCGCGGACCGGGATGCGCGGCGCGTACTCGATGAGCCGGTCGGCGATGAAACCGAGCGTCGCCTTGGCGGCCTCGCCGCTCTTGCGAACGCCGGTCCTGGCCGCCTCGCCGCTCCTGCGAACGCCGGTCCTGGCGACCTCGCCGCTCCTGCGCACTCCGTGCCTGACCGCGTCCAGGCGCCGAGCCCTGGTCGAGGGCTGTGCCTGGGGCGCGGCCTCGAGCGAGGCCGATCGGCCCCGCTCGTCGTCACGCACACCCGAAGAGGGCAGGTCGACATCGCCGTCCTGCCCGTCGGACGACTCGGCGCCGTCCCACGGGCCAGGACCGCCCGGATGTGCCTCCGGGGAGCCCTTGCGCCGGAAACGCCGCTTCGCCGGCCGGTCCGCCGGTCCGTCGCCTGCCATGCCGACCGGACCTCAGTCGCAGTCGCGGCAGATCGGCTGACCGTTCTTCTCTCGGGCCAGCTGGCTGCGGTGGTGCACCAGGAAGCAGCTCATGCAGGTGAACTCGTCGGCCTGCTTGGGAAGTACCCGGACCGCGAGCTCCTCGTTCGAGAGGTCGGCTCCCGGCAGCTCCAGGCCTTCTGCGGCCTCGAACTCGTCGACGTCGACCGTGGAGGTCGTCTTGTCGTTCCGCCTGGCCTTCAGCTCTTCGAGGCTGTCGGAATCGATGTCGTCGTCGGTCTTGCGTGGGGTGTCGTAATCCGTAGCCATGTCGCTCTCCCCCTCTGGGTGTTTGCGGTGTCTCAGCGCACGTAACGCGTGAGAGGCCGGACTTGTGCCCGACCTGAGGCGGAGATTTTGCCTCACATCAAGGTCTGTTACTCAATCGACACCCAATCCGACCCCTCAAGAGTGATCAGCTTGGATGGCGATCAGGACCGTACACGGTCCTAATGTCGCACTTCACGGGCGCCACCCCGTGTACTTCCCGTCATTCGGACCCCCGGAAACCCGGACGTTCCCGGCGTTCCCGAGGATCTTTGATGACGGAGAGTACATGGCCGGAAAATCGCCCCTGTGATCGATCACACATCGAACTTTCGGTCACGGGTCCCGAAAATTCCGCGTAAAGCGAACAGGGGGCGATTCCGGAGACGGTCTCGGAAACACGTCTCAGACCGGCAGGGTGACACGCATGACGAGGCCGCCGCCCTCGCGCGGCTCCGCGATGATACGGCCACCGTGGGCACGCGCGACGGATCGCGCGATCGACAGGCCGAGGCCCACGCCCTTGTCGCTTCCGGTGCGCTCCTGTCGAAGCCGCCGGAAGGGCTCGAAGAGATTGTCGATCTCGTACGCCGGCACCACGGGGCCGGTGTTCGCCACCACCAGCACCGCCTGGCCGTGCTGGATTCCCGTGGTGACGTCCACCCAGCCGCCCTCCGCGATGTTGTACCGCACGGCGTTCTGCACGAGGTTCAGGGCGATCCGCTCCAGGAGCACACCGTTGCCCTGGACGACGGCGAGCGCGCGCTCTCCGCGGATCTCCACGCCCTTCGCCTCGGCCTCCGTCCTGGTCTGGTCGACGGCGCGGCCCGCGACCTCGGCGAGATCGACCGGTTTGCGTTCGACGATCTGGTTCTCGCTGCGGGCGAGCAGCAGCAGGCCCTCCACCAGCTGCTCACTGCGCTCGTTGGTGGCGAGGAGGGTCTTGCCGAGTTGCTGGAGTTCGGGGGGGGCCTCCGGATCGGAGAGCTGCACCTCCAGCAGCGTGCGGTTGATCGCCAGGGGCGTGCGCAGCTCGTGCGAGGCGTTGGCGACGAACCGCTGCTGGGCGGAGAAGGCCCGCTCCAGGCGGTCCAGCATCTCGTCGAACGTGTCCGCCAGCTCCTTCAGCTCGTCGTCCGGCCCGTCCAGCTCGATCCGCCGCGTGAGGTCGGAGCCGACCACGCGGCGCGCGGTGCGGGTGATCTTGCCGAGCGGGGAGAGGACGCGGCCCGCCATGGCGTAGCCGAAGGCGAACGCGATGACGCTGAGGCCGAGGAGCGCGAAGAGGGAACGCGTGAGGAGCTCGTCGAGAGCGTGCTGGCGCTGCTCGGCGAAGCACAGCTTCAGCGCCTCGTTCCGCTCCTCGTTGTCGACCAGGCCGTTCAGTCGCGGACAGGTGGGACTGGTGATCGCGACGTCCGCGCCGGGCGCGGTGCGGACCTGGATGGACTGCTGGATCCCGTCGTGCAGCGCCTGGGCCGCCAGCAGATAGATGATCGACAGCAGCAGGATGCCGGCGATCAGGAACATCCCGCCGTACAGCAGGGTGAGCCTTATGCGGATCGTCGGGCGCAGCAGGGGCCCGACGGGCTCGCGCGGGTCCGAGGTGGGTTTCGGGGGCGCCGTGGGGGGCGCGGGTGCCGTCGCCACGGGGTCAGATCCGGTAGCCGGAGCCCGGGACGGTGACGATCACCGGGGGCTCGCCGAGCTTGCGGCGCAGGGTCATGACGGTGACGCGGACGACGTTGGTGAACGGGTCCGTGTTCTCGTCCCAGGCTTTCTCGAGGAGCTGCTCGGCCGAGACGACCGCGCCCTCGCTGCGCATCAGGACCTCCAGCACGGCGAACTCCTTCGGGGCCAGCTGGATCTCCTTGCCGTCGCGGAACACCTCGCGACGGTTCGGGTCGAGCTTGATGCCGGCGCGCTCCAGGACCGGCGGCAGCGGCACGGTCGTACGCCGGCCCAGGGCCCGGACGCGGGCGGTGAGCTCGGTGAACGCGAACGGCTTGGGGAGGTAGTCGTCCGCGCCCAGCTCCAGGCCCTCGACGCGGTCGCTCACATCGCCGGACGCGGTCAGCATCAGGACGCGGGTGGGCATGCCCAGTTCGACGATCTTGCGGCAGACGTCGTCGCCGTGGACGAAGGGGAGATCGCGGTCGAGGACGACCACGTCGTAGTCGTTGACCCCGATCCGCTCGAGGGCCGCGGCGCCGTCGTACACGACGTCGACCGCCATGGCCTCCCGGCGCAGTCCGGTGGCCACCGCATCGGCGAGCAGCTGCTCGTCCTCGACGACGAGTACGCGCACGTGGCTGGTCCTTCCTCTTGGGCTGCCCCGACTCCGTGATCAGGGCAGGTGAAAAGGTCAGTGGCGATTTCTGTGGCACTGACTGTGTGCCTCCATCCTGCCCCTTACGCGCGTAAACCGGCCGTAAGACGGAGAACGGTCCCCGGGCGCATCAGGAATTCACGGAACTCACGGCCGAGTTGAGGTTTCTCTGAGGAGGGGCCTGGGGAGGACGACTGCACACCCGCGATCACGCCATGTATGTGGCTTGCCACACCCCGCTCTCTGTCCCCCAGAGGTTGGGCGTGATCGACCCGCCACCGACCCACGACGAGGGGGCGCAACCATGGACGCATTCACCGCAGGACTACTGCAGCGCATCAAGGCCACGGAGACCGACCTCACGCGGGCCCGCGAGACGGGCGACGACTTCCTGGTGGACGTCGAGCAGGAAGAGCTGGACGACCTGCATCGCCTCGCCGCGGAGCACGGCGTGGAGGTCGGCGCCGTCAGCGCCTGACCACCCCGGGAAGGGCCCGGCGCCATGGGACGGCGCCGGGCCCTTCCGCATGCGCGGGCCGTTCCTCCCGCCGACGAGAGCGGGCCGGGCCCGCCCGGGGGACGCCCGCGGGCGTTCAGTCGTGCCAGGCACCCAGGTCGTCGAGGAGGCGCTGGAGAGGGGCGAAGACGCCCGGTGAGGCGGCGACGGTCAGGTCACCGGAGGCGGGCTCGCCGGGGCGGGAGCCGGTGAGGGCTCCGGCCTCGCGGGCGATGAGGTCGCCGGCGGCGAGGTCCCAGGGGTGGAGGCCGCGCTCGTAGTAGCCGTCCAGCCGGCCGGCGGCCACATCGCACAGGTCGACGGCGGCGGAGCCGCCGCGCCGGATGTCACGCAGGCGCGGGATGAGCCGCTGGGCGACGTCGGCCTGGTGGCTGCGTACGGACTGGACGTAGTTGAAGCCCGTCGACACCAGCGCCTGGTCCAGCGGCGGCGCGGGCCGGACCCGCAGCCGCCGGTCGCCGCAGTGGGCCCCGCGCCCGAGCACGGCCCGGTACGTCTCGCCCCTCATGGGCACCTCGACGACGCCGACGACCCTCTCGCCGTCCCGCTCGGCCGCGATGGACACGGCCCATGTCGGCAGGCCGTAGAGGTAGTTCACCGTGCCGTCGAGGGGGTCGATGACCCAGCGGACGCCGCTCGTGCCCTCCACCGACGCTCCCTCCTCGCCGAGGAAGCCGTCGTCCGGCCGGGCGTCGGACAGAAAGCCGGTGATCAGCTTCTCCGCGGCGATGTCCATCTCGGTGACCACGTCGATCGGACTGGACTTGGTCGAGGCGACGGCGAGATCGTCGGGCCTGCCGTCACGCAGCAGCGCACCTGCCCTGTGTGCGGCTTCCAGGGCCAGGGACAGGAGTTCGTCGAGCAGGGGGTCGGTCACCGGGGCTCCCGTGTTCGGATCGGCGCGTAGGGATCTGTACCTGCGGAGCTACGCGTAGGGACTGTCCGCGCCGGCCGCCGCCGGACGCTCGGACCGCGCCGGGCAGCACCCGATCGGACAGAGGTCGTGAGAGGGCCCGAGTGCCCCGAGCGCACACCGTTCCACCACCTTCCCCCGCTCGGTCGCCGCCCGCTCCAGCAGCAGATCACGGACGGCGGCCGCGAACCGCGGGTCCGCGCCGACGGTCGCCGAGCGCCGCACCACGAGCCCCAGCTCAGCGGCTTTGGCGGTGGCCTCCGTGTCCAGGTCGTAGAGGACCTCCATATGGTCCGAGACGAAGCCGATCGGCACCATCACGACCGCGGGCGCCCCTTCGCCGTGCAGCTCCTCCAGGTGGTCGCAGATGTCGGGCTCCAGCCACGGGATGTGCGGTGCGCCGCTGCGCGACTGGTAGACGAGCCGCCACGGGTACGCGATGCCCGTCTCCTCCCGTACGGCGTCGACGATCACCTGAGCCACGTCGAGGTGCTGCTTCACATACGCTCCGCCGCCGCCGTGCTCGGCGACCGGCCCCGAGGCGTCCGCCGCCGCGTCCGGGATGGAGTGGGTGGTGAAGGCCAGCCGCGCCCCCGCCCGTAGGTCCTGCGGCAGGTCGGCGAGCGAGGCGAGCACACCGTCGACCATGGGGCCGACGAAACCCGGGTGGTTGAAGTAGTGCCGCAGCTTGTCGACCCTCGGCAGCGGCAGTCGCTCGGCCTCCAGCGCGGAGAGCGCGTCCGCGAGGTTCTCGCGGTACTGCCGGCAGCCCGAGTACGAGGCGTAGGCACTGGTCGCGAGCACCGCCACCCGCCGCCGCCCGTCCATGACCATCTCCCGCAGGGTGTCGGTCAGATAGGGCGCCCAGTTCCGGTTGCCCCAGTACACCGGCAGGTCGAGGCCGACGCCCGCGAAGTCCTTGCGGAGCGCGTCGAGCAACGCCCGGTTCTGGTCGTTGATCGGGCTGATCCCGCCGAACCGGAAGTAGTGCTGACCGACTTCCTTGAGGCGCTCCCTGGGGATGCCCCGGCCGCGCGTCACGTTCTCCAGGAAGGGGACCACGTCGTCCGGGCCCTCGGGCCCGCCGAACGAGAGGAGCAGCAGGGCGTCGTAGGGAGCGGGGTCGCGAGGAGCGGGGTCGTGCTGTTCGGCCATGGTGCGATCCTCCCACCAGCGTCCGGCAACCGGGCAACCGCGTTGGAGTAAGGCTTACCTAACCCGTAAGCTGTTCCGGCCGATCACATTCCTTACGGAGCGCCCTCTTGCCCAGTCCCTACCGCGCGATATTCGCGGCCCCCGGCACCGTGGCGTTCTCCGCCGCCGGCTTCTTCGGCCGCATGCCGCTGTCCATGATGGGCGTCGGCATCGTGGCCATGGTGTCCCAGCTGACCGGGCGCTACAGCCTCGCCGGCTGGCTCTCCGCGACGCTCGCGCTCTCGGCGGCCGTCCTCGGCCCTCAGGTGTCCCGGCTGGTCGACCGGCACGGGCAGCGCCGGGTCCTCCGCCCAGCCCTGCTGGTCTCGGTGGCCGCGGTCGCGGGACTGCTGGTCTGCGCCCAGCAGGGCGCACCCAGCTGGCTGCTCTTCGTGTTCACCGCCTGCGCCGGCTGCATCCCCGCCGTCGGCGCGATGACCCGGGCCCGCTGGGCGGAGATCTACCAGGGTTCGCGGCGCGAACTGCACACGGCGTACGCCTTCGAGTCGATCGCGGACGAGGTGTGCTTCATCATCGGTCCGATCATCTCGATCGGGCTGTCCACGGTCTGGTTCCCGGAGGCGGGGCCGCTGCTGGCCACCGCGTTCCTCGTGATCGGCGTCCTGTGGCTGACGGCCCAGCGCGCCACCGAACCCGTGCCGCATCCGCGCGCGCAGGACAGCGGCGGTTCCGCGCTCCGCTCCCCCGGTCTGCGGGTCCTCGTCGGCACCTTCGTCGCGACCGGCGCGATCTTCGGCTCGGTGGACGTGGTGACGGTGGCCTTCGCCGAGGAGCAGGGCAGCAAGGCGGCGGCGAGCCTGGTGCTCGCGGTGTACGCGCTGGGCTCCTGCCTGGCCGGAGCGGTCTTCGGGCTGCTCCATCTCAAGGGTGAGCCGGCCCGCAGGTGGGTAGTGGGTGTCTGCGCGATGGCCGTGAGTATGATCCCCCTCCAACTGGCCGGGAATCTTGTGGTCCTGGCCGTGGCGCTCTTTGTCGCGGGCCTGGCCATCGCGCCGACGATGGTGACGACGATGGCCCTCGTCGAGGCACACGTACCACGCACCAGACTGACCGAGGGCATGACCTGGACCGGTACCGGACTCGCGGTCGGCGTCTCGCTCGGCCTGTCGGCCTCAGGATGGATGGTGGACGAGTACGGGGCCGGTGCCGCGTACGCGGTGCCCGCGGTGGCGGGAGCGCTCGCGGTCGTGGTCGCGGTCCTGGGGTATCGCCGGCTGCGCGAGCCGGTGCCGACGCGGGAGGGGCGGGATGACGAGCACATCCAGGACCACGACGGAGAACGCGTGGCGTAACTGGGCGGGTACGGTGACGTCGCACCCGGTGCGGGAGGTCACCCCCGCCTCGGCGGCCGAACTGGCCGAGGCCGTGCGCCGGGCAGCCGAGGACGGTCTGCGGGTGAAGACGGTCGGTACGGGCCACTCGTTCACCGCGATCGCCGCGACCGACGGTGTACTGGTCAGGCCCGATCTGCTCACCGGCATACGGGAGATCGACCGTACGGCGATGACGGTGACCGTCGAGGCCGGTACGCCGTTGAAGCGGCTGAACACCGCGCTCGCGCGTGAGGACCTGTCGCTCACGAACATGGGCGACATCATGGAGCAGACCGTCGCGGGCGCGACGAGCACCGGGACGCACGGCACGGGCCGCGACTCCGCCTCGATCGCGGCGCAGATCAGGGGCCTCGAGCTGATCACGGCCGACGGTTCGGTGCTGAACTGCTCCGAGAAGGAGAATCCGGAGGTCTTCGCCGCGGCCCGGATCGGCCTCGGTGCGCTGGGGGTGGTCAGCGCGATCACCTTCGCCGTGGAGCCGCTGTTCCTGCTGGCGGCCCGCGAGGAGCCGATGACCTTCGACCGGGTCACGGCGGAGTTCGACGAGCTGCACGCGGAGAACGAGCACTTCGAGTTCTACTGGTTCCCGCACACCGGCAACTGCAACACCAAGCGCAACAACCGCAGCGCGGGACCCGCCGCCCCGCCCGGAGCGGTCAGTGGCTGGATCGAGGACGAGCTGCTCTCCAACGGGCTGTTCCAGGTGGTCAATTCGGTCGGCCGCGCGGTACCGGCGACGATCCCCGCGATCGCGAAGCTGTCCAGCCGCGCCCTGTCCGCCCGCACGTACACGGACATTCCCTACAAGGTCTTCACAAGTCCCCGCCGGGTGCGGTTCGTCGAGATGGAGTACGCGCTTCCGCGGGAGGCGGCGGTCGGGGCACTGCGCGAGGTGAAGGCGATGATCGACCGCTCCCCGCTGCGGATCAGCTTCCCGGTGGAGGTGCGGACGGCGCCGGCCGACGACATCGCGCTCTCCACGGCCTCGGGCCGCGAGAGCGCGTACATCGCGGTGCACATGTACAAGGGCACCCCGTACCGCTCGTACTTCACCGCGGTGGAGCGGATCATGACCCAGCACGGCGGCCGTCCCCACTGGGGCAAGATCCACACGCGAGACGCGGAGTACTTCGAGAGCGTCTATCCGCGATTCGGCGAATTCACGGCGCTGCGTGACCGGTTGGACCCGGAGCGTGTGTTCGGCAACGACTATCTGCGGCGGGTGCTGGGCGCCTGAGGCGTGTCCGCTCCTGTGGGCGGGGGCGTGGGCTTCGAGGCCGGGGGCTGCGGGGGAGCCCCGCCGCCGGTGGACGCGGAGGGGGAGGGAGTGGGGGTGGGTTCGCCCTCATCTCCGTCGCCCCGGCCGCCCTCCGTGCCCGGGGCGGAACCGGAACCGTTGCTGCTGCCCGGGTCGGCACCACCGTCCGCACCCGCGCCCGGTTCGGTGCTGCTGCCGCCGCTGCCGTCCGGGTCGCCGGAGCCGGCGTCCGGCGTCGTACGCCCCTCCCCGCCCCCGTTCCCCTCGGGGCCGGCGGGCGAAGGGGACTCGTCCGGAGCGGAGTTGCCGCCTCCGCCGCCGCGCACGGCCGTGCCGACGGTGGTGCCCCGGCCTCCGCTCAGGTCCTGACCGGAGGCGAGTTCGTATCCGGTGATGCCGATCATCGCCACGGCGAAGACCACGGCGGCGGCGAGCAGGGACCTCTTCCAGCCGCGGACGCGGGTGCCGTGGGTGGTCGCCTCCCCGAACTCCCCGTGCGCGGAACCCGGCTCCTGCCGCGCGTTCGAACGGGGCGGCACCTCAACGCCCTTGGGGCGCACCTGATGGGTGACTTCGCGGATCTGTTCGCCGGTTCGCCTGAACAGGTGCTGGAAGACCGAGCCGCCGCAGGTGGCCACGACGCTCACCACCCCGGCGCCGAGGATCGTTCCGTAGACGCCGAGTTGGGAGGCGAGCACCGCCGCCGCGACCGCCGCGATCGCACTGCCCGCGACCTGCGGAACGTTCAGATCGAGCCGCCGTTCCTTGTGCTGTGCCGTGCCGTTGTCCCGCTTCTGATGCATCTCCAGCCTCTGCTTACCCATCTACCCCACCGTGCAACAAGAAGGGACATATAGGCGAATCGAATAGTTCCGATTCAGGAGATTCTGTGAAGCTTGCCACCCTCGAATTCGGGGTAGGGCGACCCAACTTCCGTCCCCCACGACAAGTTCGGCGGCGCGCCGGTCCACCCCGATGGCCCGAATGGAGTACTGTGGCGAGCCCTGGGTCCGGTCTCTCTCACGGGTGTACGGCCTCAGGGAAGGGGGCCGAAAGCGGCACTCGAACCGGCGGCGCCGCGGCATCGCACGGTCGCCTGCTGCACAGCGTGACGAACTCCGTCACGTTGCGTTGCGAAATAGGTAACCGTGCCATAACGGCGATCCAGGGCCCATGCCCGACACGCCGGGTAACTCGGCAAGGTTGTGGCAGGCTGCACCCGGGCAGGCCACACTCGACTAGCGGAAGCAGCGACGCACGTGACGTCGGCAGGCACCACCCGGGAGGTCCCCATGCCCGAACTGCGTGTCGTGGCCGTCTCCAACGACGGCACACGACTGGTGCTGAAGGCTGCGGACAGCACGGAGTACACGCT
Organism: Streptomyces sp. NPDC091376; assembly: GCF_044757085.1. Classification (NCBI taxonomy): domain Bacteria; kingdom Bacillati; phylum Actinomycetota; class Actinomycetes; order Kitasatosporales; family Streptomycetaceae; genus Streptomyces; species Streptomyces sp. NPDC091376. The sequence continues at coordinate 81,487 of NZ_JBIVUF010000015.1, forward strand.
TCCGATTGATGAGCGGCTGCGCGCCGCCGTCCGCAACGACCGCGCCCGCCTCGGCCAGATCGAGATCGAGGTGGAGAGCCATCTCCGCCCCCGCGACATCCAGGCGCGTATACGCGCGGGTGCCTCCGCGGAAGAGGTCGCCCAGCTCGCCGGCATTCCCGTCGAGCGGGTGCGCCGCTTCGAGGGCCCCGTGCTCGCGGAGCGCGCGTTCATGGCGGAGCGCGCGCGCAAGACTCCCGTACGGCGTCCCGGCGAGAACACAGGACCACAGCTCGGCGAGGCGGTGCAGGAGCGCCTGCTGCTGCGCGGCGCCGAGAAGGACACCGTGCAGTGGGACTCCTGGCGCCGTGACGACGGCACATGGGAAGTGCTGCTGGTCTACCGGGTCGCGGGTGAGCCGCACTCGGCGAGCTGGACGTACGACCCGCCGCGGCGGCTCGTCCAGGCCGTCGACGACGAGGCGCGGGCGCTGATCGGTGAGACCGACGACGCGATCGCCGTCTCGCAGGAGCCGAGCTTCCCGTTCGTGCCGCGCATCGCCCGGCTGCCCCGTGACCGGCCGCTGGACCGCGCGCTCGATCGTGCACTGGACCGTCCGGCTCCCCTGCCGGCCGCCCCGGCACCGGAGCCGGAGGAGAGCGAGCGGGACTCGCTGACCAGCCTGCTGGAGGCGGTGCCGAGCTTCCGCGGGGACCTGGTCGTTCCCGAGCGGCCCGCCACGGAGGCGCCCGCCGGCGAGCCCGTCCAGGAGCCCGGGACCGAGGAGCCGCCCGCCCCGGCGGCATCCGCGGGTGCCGGCTCGGCGTACGCGGACGTGCTGATGCCCCGCTCGGTCACCGGCCACCGCGACCGCCTCACCGGCACCACGGACCGCCAGGCCGAGGCGGACGGCGTCCGCCCGGGGCGGCGGGCCGCAGTGCCGAGCTGGGACGAGATCGTGTTCGGCACGCGGCGGAAGAAGCAGGAGTAGGGAGTCCGGGGCTCCGCCCCGAACTCCTCGTCGGTCGCCTGCCGGGCTCCTCGGGAGCCCGGCAGGCGATCGGGCTATTGCGGGTCGGGCCCCGTGGCCACCGGGCGGGCCGGGTCAAAGGACCATTCCGACCACGAGCCCGCGTAGAGGGCGGCGGGGATGCCGGCGACGGCGAGGGCGAGGACCTCGTGGGCGCCGGAGACGCCCGAGCCGCAGTAGACGCCGACCTCGGGGGCGTCCATGGCGCCGAGACGCTTGAAGCGGTCCGCCAGGTCCTCCGCCGGCAGGAAGGTGGCGGCGCCGGCCATGACGTTCTCGGTCGTCGGTGCCGAGACCGCGCCGGGAATGTGCCCGCCGACGCGGTCGATCGTCTCGACGTCGCCCCGGTAGCGCTCGGCGGCCCGTGCGTCGAGCAGCAGCCCGGAACGGGCCAGTGCCGCCGCACCGTCCGCGTCGAGCAGCGGGAGGGCGCCCGGCACCGGAGTGAAGTCGCCGGGCTCCGGAGCGGAATCCTCCGTCGTCAGGGGGCCGTCCCACGCCTCCAGGCCGCCGTCCAGGACCCGTACGTCGGCGTGCCCGGTCCACCGCAGCAGCCACCACGCCCGCGCCGCGGCCCAGCCCTGGCCGCCGTCGTAGACGACGACCGGCACGCCGTTCGACACGCCCGCGCGGCGCATCGCAGCGCCGAAGGCCGCCGCGTCCGGCAGCGGATGCCGGCCACCCGCCCCGGGCGGCCCCGCCAGCTCGGAGTCGAGGTCGACGTACACGGCGCCGGGGATGTGCCCGGCCTTGTACGCGGCCCGCCCGTCGAAGGGAGCGGCGCCGGCCGCCTTGGCCGTGCTCAGCTGCCAGCGGACGTCGAGCAGCACCGGCGGCCGTGGACCGGCCGCCTCGCTCGCGAGTTCGGTTGCGGTGAGGATGGGGTTCATCACGCCATCTTCGCGCAGACGCGGCCGGCCCGTGACAGCGGTGGACGAGGAAGGGTGGGGCATGCCAGAACGGGCATCCTCCCCGTGGGATCCCGGGAAGCGAGCGGCGCGGCCGTGGCGCACCGCGTGCCCGGTGGTGCAAGCATCTGCACGGGGTGTACGACCGTCCCGTACGGCTTCTCGTACGGGTCCGTACCGCGGCCCCGTCCGGTCCCCCGCACGGCCACGACGACGATGGTCCGAGGAGAGAGTGACGATGACGACCGAGGCGACTCGGCGCAGACCCGGCACACCCTGCTGGGTGAGCCTCATGGTGCACGGACTTGACGCGACTCAGGAGTTCTACGGGGCACTGTTCGGCTGGGAGTTCGTCCCCGGTCCGCAGCAGCTGGGTCCGTACGTCCGCGCGCTGATCGACGGCAAGGAGGTGGCGGGCATCGGGCAGCTTCCGCCGGACCGCCATCTGCCGATCGCCTGGACGACGTACATGGCCTCGGACGACGTCGACGAGAGCGCCGAGCAGATCAGGATGTGCGGCGGCACGATCGGCGTCGGGCCGCTCGACGCGGCCGACGCGGGACGCCTCGTCATCGCGTCCGACCCGGAGGGCGCGGTCTTCGGCGTCTGGCAGGCCGCCGCCCACACCGGCACCGCTCTCTTCGGCACCCACGGCACGCCGGTCTGGAACGAGCTGGTGACCAGGGAGACTTCGGCGGTCGCCAAGTTCTACCAGTCGGTGTTCGGCTACGACCTGGAGCCGGTGGTCTCCGCCGACTTCGACTGTCTGACCCTGCATCTGGAGGCCCGGCCGGTGGCCTCGATCCACGGTGTGGGGCATGCGCTGCCCCGTGACAAGGGCTCGCACTGGATGACGTACTTCGAGGTCGAGGACACCGACGAGAGCACGGCCCGGGTGGTGGACCTCGGCGGCCATGTGCTCCGCGCGCCGCGCGAGGGCAGCAGCGGACGGCTGGCGACGGTCGCGGACCCGGAGGGCGCGGTGTTCACGATCGTACGCACCGCGACACCCGGCTGACGGGAGCCCGTGCGGCCGTCGGACCGCCTGACCCTCAGTCCTTGGGCGGCAGGCAGCGCGCCCGGCGTCGGGACGGCGGTCATGGCCTGACCAGCTCGCGGGTGATCTCCTGGGCCAGCTTCACGATGACGGGCATCGCGGCGGTGATGAACAAGGACCCGAAGGTCACGTCGCCGAGCGCGTAGAAGCACTCCTGTGTCCTGCCGTTGACGACGAACTGGCTGGTCTCGCGTGCCACGTGAAGGCCGCCGTGCGGATGCACCGAGGCCGCGGACGCCGTGACCAGGGACTGCACGAGGGGCGCCGCGGCCGTGGGTACCCGGTGCGGAGCGACGGAGGTGGCGTTCACCACCACGTCGGCGTGGAGCCGTCGGCCCTGCGTGGCGACGCCGAATCCCCGGCGGGTACGGCCGACCTCCTGCAGCCCGTCCATGATGCGCAGTTGGCCCGCTTCGCTCATGGCCAGCAGCCGGGCGGCGCTGGAGGGCGGCATCGGGCAGCACAGGGAATGGAGCGCGCGGTAGTGGTGGCGCAGGAGCCCGGCGCGCTCCCGCTCCGGCATCAGCGGCCAGACGTCGACGGCGACGGGCAGGGTGTGCTGCAGGATGCGCAGTCCGAGGGTCTGCGCGTCGTAGAGGTCCAGTTGGCGTCGTAGCCGGCGGGTGGGGTCCTCGCGCAGCAGGGCGAACTCGGTCTCGAGCTCGGCCGGGTGCTGTCCTGCGGCGGCGAGTTCGTCGTGCAGTACCTCAACGACCTGGGTGAGGCCGACCTGCCCGCGACGGCTCAGGGTGTGGAAGTGGTCGGGAGTGAAGTGCCGCATGGTGTGGGCGATCGGCCGCTGGCGCACCGCGGGCAGCACCCCGTGGCGGGAGAGCAGGTAGATCGGTCCTTGATGCCCGCCGGCCCGCAGGGCGAGACTCACATCCACGGCGGTCAGCCCCGTGCCGAGGACGGCGACGGTGGCCTGCGGGTCGATGCCGGCCAGGGCCTTGGACACCGGGTAGGGGTCGGGGACGAACCCGGGTTCCGGTCCGTCCAGACGGAATCCGTCGTACGGCGTGCCCGCTCCCAGGCAGAGGACGACGCGGTCGGCCCGGTGCTCCGTGCCGCGCTCCGTGGTCAGCGTGGCGCCCGCGGCCGACGGGGCGGCGTGGACCACCCGTTCGCGTACGACGTGGACGCTCCAGCCACGGTCCCTGAGCCCGGCCACGCCGTCGTGCGCCACCGACTCCAGATAGTCGCCGAAGAGTGTTCGAGGAGGGAAGGCCGCGGCGTTGAAGGGATCGGCCTGCTCCGTTGCTTCGGGTCGCCACCGGTGGCCATCGGAGAGCCACCGGTCGAAGTGATCGCGGTCCCCGGCGCGGACCGACATGGCACGCGAGGGGAGGTTCACCAGAATGCAGTCGGCGTCACGCTGGTAGGGGCGGCCTCGCCACAGGCGGTCGGACGGCTCGAAGACGGTGACGGCGGCCGGCGGCGCGGACGTCCGGGACAGTGCGTCCAGCAGACACACCGCTCCCCCGCCGCCCCCGACCACGGCGATCCTGCGCATGCGGCCCATGCCGTGCACCTTCCGTCGGCGCCTTTCCTCGGCCCGCGGTCACGCGTCCGATTCCCGCAGAGGCTGCCGGAGACATCTCCTATTGTGCTCCGGCGTGCACGGTCGGCCACCTGAGCCGGGCCGGCCGCACTCCCGGAGCGCGTCCCGGAGTGCGGCCGACGTGACCGAGAGTCATGGGTGTGCCGCGGCGCCGTTCAGAAGGGCAGCTTCCACTGCTCGTTCGGGGAGGTGGGAACGCAGTCGTAGAGGGCGAGTTGCGTACCGTCGGCGGAGTTGCCGCCCGGCACGTCCAAGCAGCGGCCCGACTGCGGATTGCGCAGCGTGCTGTTGGTGTGGACCTCCCACCTCTGTGCCCCGGTGCCGTTGCAGGTGTGGAGCTGCACCGGCGACCGGTTGGCGGTGGCGCCGCCCGCGATGTCCAGGCACTTGCCGAACGCGCGGATGGTCTGGCCCACCCGGCTCCACTTCTGGGCGTCGGTCCCGTTGCAGGTGTGGAGCTGGACGGGGGTCCCGTCGGTGGTGGCCGCGCCGCGGACGTCCACGCACTTGCCCGCCAGCCCGGTGATCGGGCCCGTCAGGCCTTTGATCCGCACGTTGCGGAACCGGACGTCGTCACCGGTGCCGTGGTTCTGCAGACCGATGTGGCCCTGCTGGAGGGAGCGCGCCGGATCGGTGTTGGTGAAGTCGTTGATCTTCACCCCGTTCAGGAACACCTGGAGGTGCTCGCCCTCCACGAGCAGTTCGTAGGTGTTCCACTCGCCCGGCGGGTTCAGCGCCCCGTCCCTGGCGGCGATGTCCGCCGACGCGAATCCGTAGACCGCGCCGGTGGTCCTGTCGGCCGTGTCGGTCGCGTCGATCTGGATCTCGTAGCCGTTGTCCACCGCCGACCAGGGGTCGGAGCTGGGCGGGAAGCCGATGAAGACGCCGGAGTTGTCGTCGCCGGGCATCATCCAGTCCAGCTTCAGCGAGTACGAGGTGTACTCCTGGGCGCTGTACCAGAGGAGGCCGAGCCCGCCGGTGGTGGTGAGCGTGGCGTCGGAGTTGGTGAAGGAGCCGGGCCCGGCTTGCGACCAGCCGGTCGTGGAGCCGTTGAAGAGCGTGGTGTAGCCGCTCTCGGGACGGCAGTCGGCGGCGGCCTGCCCGGCGGCGTACCGGATCCCGCCGAGCAGCTGGGCGCGGAACGCGCCGTCGGCGTACGACTGCTGGGTGTGTCCGCCGCCGGTGTAGAAGGACCGGCCGCCCTCGTACGTCTTGCACCAGGTGTGCGGGTGGTCCGCGCCCATGGTGCCGCCGTTGTACGAGGACTCGTCGAGCGTGGCGAGGACATGGGCCGTGGAGCGCGGATTAGTGCGGTAGTTGTACCACTCGTCGGTGCGCACCCAGCTCTGGCCGAGGTGCGAGGTGGCCGGGTGTGCCCGGTCCTCGACCCTGACGGTGGCCTGCTGGATCGCCGGGTGGGAGTCGAACCAGGCGCCCATGAGCTGCCCGTAGAACGGCCAGGAGTACTCGGTGTCGGCCGCGGCGTGCACGCCGACGAAGCCGCCACCGCCTCGGACGTAGGACTCGAACGCGGCCTGTTGGTTGGCGTTGAGCACGTCACCGGTGGTGTTGAGGAACACGACCGCCTCGTAGCCCGCGAGGTTCGAGGTGGTGAAGGCGGCCGGGTCCTCGGTGGCGGTGACGGTGAAGCCGTTGCCCGCGCCCAGGTCCTTGACGGCCTGGACGCCGGCGGGGATGGAGTCGTGCCGGAAGCCGGCCGTCCTGGTGAAGACCAGCACGTCGTAGGCGGTGTCGGCGGCATCCGCCTCGGTCGCCACGGGCGGGGCGAGAGCTGTCAGCGCGGCCGCGGCGACCGCGAGCGCGGTGCGTACGGACCGTCCCGGGATTCTCATGACATCACCCACTGCTCGTTGGGGGAGGTGGGGACGCAGTCGTAGAGGGCCAGTTGCGTACCGTCGGCGGAGTTGCCGCCCGGCACGTCCAGGCAGCGGCCCGACTGCGGATTGCGCAGCGTCCCGTTGGTGTGCGTGTCCCACCGCTGGGCGCCCGTCCCGTTGCAGCCGTACAACTGGACCGGCGTCCCGTTCGCCGTGGCACCGCCGGCCACGTCCATGCACTTGCCCAGGGCCTGGAAGGTCTGGCCGACCCGGCTCCACTTCTGCGCGTCGGTGCCGTTGCAGGCGTAGAGCTGCACAGGCGTGCCGTCCGCCGTGGCTGCCCCACGGACGTCCGCGCACTTCCCGGCGAGACCGGTGATCCGGCCCGGCTGCCCGAGGTCGAAGCTGTCCACGTCGTACAGCGCCCCGGAAACGGCGCCCTTGAAGACCAGGTACAGCGTGGTCGTGCCGGCCGGCGCGCCGCTCAGCGTGGCGTTGACCGTGGTGAACGTGTCCCAGGCGCCCGTCACCGGAACGGCGACCGAGCCCAGCAGTGTGCCGGTGGCGGAACCGGCCCGTACCTCCAGGGTGCCGCCGGCGCCCGCGGAGGAGACCCGTGCGGAGAGCCTCCTCGCGTCGCCCAGAGCGTAGGGAGTGAAGGCGATCGAGTCGCCGTTGTGGATGTCACCGACGGTCTTGCCGCCCTGGGCCGCCGGTTTGTTCATGATGGTGACTCCGGTGGAGGTGGAGAAGTGCTCCGCCTGGCGGTGGCGGGGCTGGGTGATGCTCTGCGCGTGCGTGGTGAGCGGGGGCCGGCCGCCCGCGCCCGCGTCGGTGTACTCGGCGTCCCACACCCCGAAGATGTTCGCCGCGTCGTCGTGCTCGCCGTCGACCGGCACGGTGATGGAGCCGGTGCAGCCGTTCTTCGAAGTGACGGCATGGCCGTGGTTGTCGTGACCCAGTACGTAGGTCATCTTGACCTTCGCGCAGTCGATCGTCCCGTCCTCGGGGTCGACGACGGTGATCTCGTACGGCACGCTGTCGCCGAAGGAGAAGAGGGTCCCGTCGACGGGCAGCTTCACGGTGACCGTGGGGGCGGTGTTGCCGACCGTGATCGGCAGGCTCGCGGTGCCGGTGTTTCCGTCGGGGTCGCGGACGGTGAGCACCGCGGTGTACTGGCCGTTGGCGGTGTAGGTGTGGCTGGGGCCGGCGGAGGTCGAGGTGGAGCCGTCGCCGAAGTTCCAGGAGTAGCTGAGGGCCCCGCCTTCGGGGTCGCTGGAACCGGCCGACGAGAAGGCCACGGTGAGGGGGGCCTGGCCGGAGGTCCGGTCGGCCGAGGCCTTGGCGACGGGCGAGCGGTTGCCGCCGCCGACGTACTCGATGCGGTAGAGCGCCGAGTTGGCGTCGCCGCTGAAGTAGCCCGTGCCGTAGTCGAGCACGTAGAGAGCGCCGTTGGGCCCGAAGGCCATGTCCATCACCTGGGTGCCGGACCAGGGGAAGGCTCCGATGGTGCCGGGCGTGCCGTTCGCGTTGACGTCGATCGTCTTGATCCAGCGGCGGCCGAACTCGCCGGCGAAGAAGTGGCCGTCGAGGTCCTGGGGGAACTTGACGTCCGAGGTGCCGGCGGCGTCGTACCGGTAGACCGGGCCACCCATCGGGGACTCCGAACCCGACCCGAACTCCGGCGGGCTGCCCGCCTCACCGCCGTAGCGGATCCACGAGGCCTTGGCGGCGGGCAGCGTGGTCAGGCCGGTGTTGCGGGGCGAGTTGTTCGACGGCCCGCCGGCGCAGTTGTACTTCGCGCCCGCCGGGCCGGACGGGAAGGTGTACTCGGTGTACGTCTCGGCCGTCGTGCCGGTGCCGGTGCAGTAGGGCCAGCCGTAGTTGCCGGGTGCGGTGATCCGGTTGAACTCGACCTGGCCGCCCGGGCCGCGGGTGGCCGAGGCTCCGCCGGCGTCGGGCCCGTAGTCGCCGACGTAGACGGTGCCGTTCCCCTTGTCCACGCTCATACGGAACGGGTTGCGGAAGCCCATCGCGTAGATCTCGGGCTTCGTGGCGGCGGTGCCTGGCGCGAAGAGGTTGCCCGAGGGTATGGAGTACGTGCCGTCCGCGTTCACCTTGATCCGCAGGATCTTGCCGCGCAGGTCATTGGTGTTCGCCGAGGTGCGCTGCGCGTCGAAGGCCGGGTTTCGGCCCGTGCGTTCGTCGAGGGGCGCGAACCCGTCGGACTGGAACGGGTTGGAGTCGTCGCCGGTGGAGAGGTACAGGTTGCCCGCTGCGTCGAAGTCGATGTCCCCGCCCACGTGGCAGCAGATGCCACGGTCGGCCGGGACCCTCAGCACGATCTTCTCGCCGGCGGTGTTGAGCGTCCAGTCGGCGTTGAGTGTGAACCGGGAGAGCCGGCTCTCGCCCTGCCAGGCCGACCAGTCGGTGCCGTCGGAGGGGGCGTCGCCCGCCGGGGTGGAGAGCGGCGGGGCGTAGTAGAGGTAGACCGCCCGGTTCGTGGCGAAGCCCGGGTCGACGCCGACGCCCTGCAGGCCCTCCTCGTCGTGGGAGTACACGGGCAGCGTGCCGATCACCGTGGTGGTGCCCGAGGGGTCGGTGCGGCGCAGTCTGCCGTCGCGCGAGGTGTGCAGCACCGAGGTGTCGGGCAGTACCGCGAGCGACATGGGCTCGCCCATGGACGCCTCGCCGCGGGCCATCTGTATCTGCTGGAAGTCGGCGGGGTCGACGGGCTCGTGGGCCTGTGCGGTGGTCTGCGGCAGGACGGTCACGACTGCGGCCGCCAGGAGCACCAGGGCCGGCCAGAGGGCTCTGAGGCGGTGCGCGCGCATGCGGGGGCTACGGGATACGGACATGGTTGTCCCCTATCTCCTGACTGTGGGGAAGCCAGGCAGGGCGCGCGCCGTCGCGCCGGATGCCATGGGTGAGCGGGACGTACGGCCGTGCCGATGGGGGCTGTTCTGCCGCAAAAGTAGAGGCTTTGCGCTGCCGCGCCAAGACCTTCGACGGCGCAGGTGCAGACTTTTTCCCGACTCGAACGAAAGTCTCAACTACCTTGCATAAAGCATGAGTTGAGGATCATCCCGGATCATCCGGTGCCGCTCTGCCGTCGCCCCCGGGACCGGGTCGCCCGGGGCCACGGCTCTTGCTGCGGGTGGTGGACCCGGCGGGCCGTGCGCCGCGCCCGGGCGGACCGACCGTCAGCGGGCGGTCCCGCTGTTCCCGGCCGGCGGTACGTCGCGGCGCAGCAGGTCCTCGTAGGACTCCCTGCGGACCACCGCGCGGGCCTCGCCGTCACCGCAGAAGACGACCGGAGGGCGGCGGGCGCCGTTGTAGTTGTTCGAGAGCGAGTAGCAGTAGGCACCCGTCACCGGGACGGCCACGACGTCACCGACCCGCGGGTCGCTCAGGGGCACGTCGCGGATGAGGGTGTCGCCGCTCTCGCAGTGGCGGCCCACGAGGTCGCAGGGCTCCCCGCCGCCGATCCGGGACGCGAGCGTCGCCTCGAACCGCTGGCCGTAGAGCATGGGTTCGAGGTTGTCCGCCATGCCGCCGTCGACGGCCACCAGGGTGCGCGGACCGGGCTTGACCGTGACCACGCGGTACAGCGTCGCGGCCGCCCCGGCCACCAGCGACCGGCCGGGCTCCAGGATCAGCCGGGCCCCGGCGGGAAGGTGCTCGCGGGCGGCGTCGGTGAGCGTACGTACGTACGCGTCGATCGTCGGCGGGCGGTCCTCGTAGGTGTAGCGGACGCCGAGGCCGCCCCCGAGGTCGTACACGGCGTGCTCTCCGAGTTCCGCGATGCCGCCCACCGCCTCCACCGACCGCCGGAACGGCTCGGTGTCGAGGAGTTGGGAGCCCACGTGGACGTGGAGTCCCTCCAGCCGCAGCCGGCTGCTCGCGCGCAGCCGCGCCACGGCCTCGACGGCCTGCGGGATCGCGAGGCCGAACTTGGAGTCGCGCCGGCCCGTGACCATCGCCTCGTGCGTGTCGGCGTCGACCTCCGGGATCACCCGCAGCAGGACGCGCTGGTGCCCCGTGGTGACGATCCGTTCCAGTCGGTCGACGTCGTCGAAGTTGTCCACGACGATCGTGCCGGCCCCGGCCTCCACGGCCATCGCCAGTTCCTCGTCGGTCTTGGCGTTCCCATGGACCACGATCTTCGCGGGGTCGGCTCCGGCGGCCAGCGCGGCGACCAGCTCGCCGCCGCCGGCCACGTCCACTCCGAGGCCCTCCTCGACCATGACGCGGACGACCGCGGTGCAGGGGAAGGACTTCGAGGCGAAGACGGCTTGGCTGTTCGGCCAATAGCGGGCCAGAGCCTCCGTGTACGCCCGGGCCCGACTGCGAAGGGCGTTCTCGTCCACCACGACCGCCGGGGTGCCGAAGCGGTCGGCCAGCTCGGTCACACGGCATCCGCCGATCGTCAGCTCACCGTCTTCTGCCTGGTCGGAGCCGGGAGGGAAGAGTCCGACGAGGTCGTCGGCGGTGGTGTTCGGTGCTGTGGTGACGGTCATGGAGGTGGAGTTCCCCTCGCTCGGCGGGCCGGATAGGTGGCTATCCTGGCAGTTGCCGGTCGACGTCCACTGCGTCCGATCACCCCATGAAACGAGGCTCTCGTTGTCCGATCTCACAAGTGCCGGCGGTGCCGCGACGCCGCCCGCTCCGGGCACCCTGGGGCAGCTGGTGGACGGCATCGGCGGGACCCGGATCCGGCTGCTCGTCGCCCCCGCCGGTCTCGGCGCACCCGTCAGCGGCACCGTGATCCACGATCCCGGCGACCCGCTTCCCCCGTCACCGGCGGCGGTGCTGCTCCTCGTCGGTTCCGGTGTCGGAAGCGCTTCGGACACGGACGTCCTGCGCGGCGCCGCGGAGGCCGGTTTCACGGCGGTCGTGGTCAAGCGACGGGGGCAGGACGCGCAACGCTTCCTCGACGAGGCGCGTTCCTGCGGCGTAGCGGTCCTCGCGGCCGACGACGAACTGCCGTGGCGCAGCGTCGATGCGACGCTCAGCTGCACCCTGGCCTCCTTCGGCAGCGGCGCGCTGACGGGGTCCGCCCCGCCGGGTTCGGTTCCGGCCGCCGGTGGGGAGCTGTTCGAACTCGCCGACGCCCTGGCCGTGGTGGTCGGCGGATCGGTGGCCATCGAGGACCTGGACCAGAACGTGATCGCGTACTCGAAGCTCACCGGGGTACGCATCGACGCCGTACGCGAACGAGGCATCCTCCAGCGCCGGGTGCCGGACATGCCGGAGCAGCGGCGCCAGTACCGCCAGGTGCTGGCCGCCGCGGGCCCGGTGCGCTTCCCCGCGATGGCGGAGGAACTCCCGCGCGCCGCCGTGGCGATCCGCGCGGGAACGCTGCCTCTGGGCACGCTGTGGGCCATCGAGCCGGAGCAGGGGCTGACGGCGAAGGCCGGGGAAGCCCTGGTGGAGGCGGCCCGGCTGGCCGCCCCGCATCTGCTGCAGGCGCTCAACCTCCCCGAGGCGGAGCGGCGGATGCGCCGCGACACCCTGCGCGCGGTGCTCAACAACGCCGGGCCGCCGCCGGACGAGGCCGCGGAGGCACTGGGGCTGCGGCCGGGGACGCGGTTCTGCCTTGCCGTCTTCGCGCCGGGCGGCGGGCAGACCGGCGCCGCCGGGAACGGCCGGCGCGGCGCCGCGGACGCCGCGCTGCTCACCCACGCCGAGTCGGTGCTGACCCGGCACTGCGCGGCCCACCGCGCGGACGCGACCGTCGCCGCGACGGCGGGTGCCGTGTACGTACTGCTGTCCGCGGCGGCGCCCGGCGTCGGCCGCCGGTTCGCCGAAGGGGCGCTGGTGGCACTGCGGCGGGCGGCGGGCGAGGACGTGCGCGCCGCGGTCACCCGCCCCTACGACGATCTCGGCCGGGCCGCGGCGCTCCGGCGCGAGGCCGACGCCATCCTGCGTGCGACGGCCGGCCGGGGCAGGAAGGATCCGGTCGCCACGACGGCGGACGTACGCCACCGGATCCTGCTGGACCGGCTGGGCGACGAGCTGGAGCGCGACCCCTGGCTGCGGCTCTCCGAGATCGACGAGCTCCTGGAGCACGACCGCACGGGCGGCACGGACTACGCGGCGACGGCCGTCGCATGGCTCGACGCCCTCGGCGACATCGCGACCGCCGCAGCACGGCTGAAGGTGCATCCGAACACCCTGCGCCACCGGCTGCGGCGGATTCGCGAACTCTTCCGTGTCGACCTCGACGACCCGGACGTCAGGCTCGCCGCCTGGCTCGAACTCAGACGTGCGGCGGAGTCCGGTCGGGCTCCCCGGCCTGCGGCGGCACCGGCTGCGCACCACCGGCGGTGACGGCGTCGCTCACCCCGGTCCCGTCGTCCGCACCAGGACCGCCGGGACCGCCGGACCGGCCGAGCCGCGAGTGACGGCGGCCGAACCCGAGGTAGAGCACGGCGGCCAGCAGCAGCCATGCGCCGAACAGGGTCCAGGTGATGCCGGGCAGCAGATAGGCCAGGTAGAGACAGGACAGTGCCGAGAGGATCGGCACCACGGGGTAGAGCGGCACCCGGAAGGGCCGTGGGGCGTCCGGTGCGATGCGTCGGAGCACCACGACCGCCGCCGCGACCGCCACGAACGCGATGAGCGTGCCCATGCTGGTGAGGTCGGCCAGGTGCTGCAACGGCACGAAGGCGGCCAGCAGTCCGACGCCCGCGCCCACGATCCAGGTGTTGCGCGCCGGGGTGTGACGCTTGCGGTCGACCCGGCGGAAGACCTCCGGGATGAGGCCGTCGCGCGCCATCGAGAACAGGATGCGGGTCTGCCCGAAGAGGGTGACCAGCACGACGCTGAAGATCGAGATCACGGCACCGGCCGACAGGACCAGCGCGGGCCATCCCGATCCGGTCACGTCCCGCAGGATCTCCGCGAGGACGGCCTCGCCGGCATCGGCCTGCTCACCGAAGCGGCCGACCGGCTGTGCTCCCACACCCGCGAGGGCGACGGCGACGTAGAGCGCCGTGACGGTGATCAGGGTGAACAGCAGCGCCAGCGGGATCGTACGGCTCGGATTGCGCACCTCTTCGCCGGCCGTGGAGACGGCGTCGAAGCCGACGAACGAGAAGAAGACACCCGAGGCGGCCACGGTGATGCCGCCGATGCCGTGCGGCGCGAACTCGGCGAAGTTGTCGCTGTCGAACGCCGTCAGGGCCACGGCGACGAAGAAGACGAGGACCCCGATCTTGATGCAGACCATGACCGCGTTCACCGCCGCGGACTCGCGGGTGCCGCGCGCCAGGAGGAGGGAGCACAGCAACACGACCACCAGCGCAGGGACGTTGACGTATCCCCCGTCACCCGGCGGACTGCTCAGCGCGGCCGGCATGGTGAAGCCGAAGAGCGAGCTGGTGACCTCGTTGAGGTACTGGCCCCAGCTCACCGCGACGGTCGAGACGGCGACGCCGTACTCGAGGATCAGGCACCAGGCGACGAGATACGCCGCGCCCTCGCCGAGCGAGGCGTAGGAGTACGAGTACGTGCTGCCCGACACGGGCACCGCTCCGGCGAGCTCCACGTAACACAACGCACCGAGTCCGGCCACCACAGCGGCGATGACGAACGACAGCACCACGGAGGGTCCGGCCTTGGGCACCGTCGTGCCCAGGACGAAGAAGATGCCGGTGCCCACCACCGAGCTGATGCCGAGCATGGTCAGCTGCCACAGGCCCATGGTGCGGCGCAGCCGCGGACCCGACGAGTCGCCCTCAGCCTCCGCGATCATGCTGTCCAGCGGTTTACGGCGACGCAACGCCGTGGCCATCGAGCCCATGGCTTCTCCTTCACGATCCCTGCGGAACCGCTCGTCCGAGCGGTTCCAGGGATCCTGCGGTCGCGAGAGGCCCGGAACAACGGCGTGGCCGCGCACACATGGCCCCCGGCATTGGCCGATCGGACATAGACAGCCCCGCGGCCGGAAGGACCGATCCGCAACTCGGCCGATCCGCAACTGGGCCGATCGGCCGCTCGGCTCCTCGGCGACGGCCCGCCGGGAAGCACGAACGGGCAGCGGGTCGGACGCCCGGTGCGACACGGGGTAACGAGCGCCCGCTGCGGCACCGGCGTAGAAAGGGAAGGGACGCCGCTACGACCCAGGGAGTGAACGGCCATGCAGATCGTTGTGGACCTCACGCGCTGCCAGGGCTATGCGCAGTGCGTCTTCCTCGCGCCGGACGTGTTCGAGCTGCACGGTGAAGAGGGGCTGCTGTACGCGCCGGCGGTCCCGGACGGCGAGGCCGATCACGTGCGCCAGGCCGCGGCGGCGTGCCCCGTCCAGGCCATCCTCGTCGGCGAGGCGGTGAGCGCCGGTGGCCGGTGATCTGCTGGACGGACGCATCGTCGTCGTCGGCGCGTCCCTGGCCGGCCTGAGGGCCGCGGAGACGCTGCGCGAGAAGGGCTTCAAGGGGTCGCTGACCGTGGTGGGCGACGAGCCCTACCCGCCCTACGACCGGCCACCGCTCTCCAAGCAGGTGCTGCTCGGCAAGGCGCCGGCGGACACGACGGAACTGCCGATGCGCCGGGACCCGGACGCCGACTGGCGGCTGGGAGTACGCGCCACGGGCCTGGACCTGCTCGAGAAGCGGGTGCTGCTGGCCGACGGCGAGTCGCTGCCGTACGACCGGCTGCTGATCACCACCGGGACCAGGGCACGGCCCTGGCCCAACCAGGAGGAGGGCTCCCTCGACGGGGTGTTCACCCTGCGCACCCGCGACGAGGGCGAGGGGCTGGCCGAGCGGCTGGCCGCCGGTCCGAAACGGGTGCTGGTGATCGGCGCCGGCTTCACCGGTTCGGAGATCGCCTCGGCCTGCCGGGAACGCGGACTGGACGTCACGGTCGCCGAACGCGGCCCCGCGCCCCTGGTGGGCGCGCTCGGCGGGACGCTGTCGAAGCTGGCGGCCGTCATGCAGCGCAACCACGGCGTGGATCTGCGGTGCGGGGTGACGGTCACCGCCCTGCGCGGCGACGGGAACGGCCGGTTCACCGGAGCGGATCTGTCCGACGGCAGCCAGGTCGACGCGGACGTGTGCGTCGTGGCGCTCGGGGCGGTCCGCAACGTCGAATGGCTGGCGGAGTCCGGGCTGGCGGCCGGCCCGCGCGGGATCACGTGCGACGCCGGGTGCCGGGCCTTCGACATGTACGGGATCGTCACCGACGACGTCTTCGTCGCGGGTGACGTCTCCCGGTTCCCGCACCCGCTGTTCGGATACCAGCTGCTCTCCCTGGAGCACTGGGGCAACGCCGTCACACAGGCCGAGGTGGCGGCCCACAACATGGTCAGTCCGGGGCCGCTGCGGCGCCCGCACCTCACCCTCCCGACGTTCTGGTCGACCCAGTTCGGGCTCAACATCAAGTCGGTGGGCGTGCCCACCTTCTCCGACCAGGTGGTCATCGCCCAGGGATCCCTGGAGGCACGGCGGCTGGCGATGGTCTACGGCTATCAGGGGCGGGTCACCGCGGCCGTCACCGTCGACATGGCCAAGTCGCTCGACTACTACAAGCATCTGATCGAGACGGCCGCTCCGTTCCCGCCCCCTCCCGGCGCGGCGGACCGTGCGATCGCGGCCGACTTCCCGGTTCCGTCCGACGTGCCGGATCCGAAGGGGCTGTCCCACGGCCCCACCGTGGCGCTCACCGGCCATCTGCCCGATCGCCGGCTGACGCTGGTGCACCCCGACGGCTGATCCACGTGCCGCCCGACCGCGAGGAGCCATGATGGACTCCGACACCTTGCTGGCCCGGATCTCCGACTACACGAACCGCCCCGACCCCTTCCCGCTGTACGCGGAGCTCCGCGAGGCCGGACCCGTGGTCCGGCAGGCGGACGGCAGCTGTCTGATCGGCACGTACCACGAGATCGCGAGTCTGCTCCACGACCCCCGGATGAGTGCCGATCCGCGCTCCGGCACCGCCTCGCCCCCTTCCGAGGAGCCGGCCCATCTGCCGTTCCTGCGGCTCGACGACCCCGAGCACCACAGGCTGCGCAACTCGGCCATGCGGCCGTTCGGCCCGCCGCACAGCCCGGGGCGGATCGACGCCATGCGCGACGGGATCGTCGAGCTCACCCAGCACCTGGCGGAGGGCTTCCAGCCGGGCCGGCAGATCGACGTCGTCGACGATTTCGCCTACCCGCTGCCCGTCACCGTGATCTGCCGTCTGCTCGGCGTCCCGCAGGAGGACGAGCAACTGTTCCAGGCGTGGACCGAGGTGCTCGTCGCGTCCGCGGACATCGGGCCCGAAGGCGACACCGCCGAACAGGACCGGGCGGCGACGCAGGCCCGGCAGGAGATGGGCCTGTACCTGATCAACCTCGCCGAACAGCGCCGCGGCGGTCCCACCGGCGACATGCTCTCCGACTTCATCAACGAACCGGACCCCGCCTTGCGGCTCACCGGCGAAGAACTGGCCGAAACCACCATGCTGTTGTTCATCGCCGGGCACGAGACCACGGTCAACCTGATCACCAACGGCGTCCTCACCCTGCTCCGTCAGCCCGAGCAGCTGGACCGGTTGCGCCGCGAACCCGGCCTGCTGCCGCAGGCGGTGGAGGAACTGCTGCGCTACGAACCCCCGGTTCACATGCGCGAGAGGATCCCCCTCGCCGACATCGACGTCGCCGGCACCACGATCGCCGCGGGCACGTCCGTCATCCTGGCGCTGGCCTCGGGCAGCCGCGACCCCAAGCGGTTCCACGAGCCCGACCGGTTCGACCCCACCCGCCCGGACAACCAGCACCTCGGCTTCGGCAGCGGTGTCCACCTCTGCTACGGCGCCCCACTCGCCCGCATCGAGGCCGAGGCCGCGCTCGGCGCGCTGATCCCCCACCTGAGCACGGCACGCCTCATCCAGGACCCACCCCCCTACCGCCAGAACGCCATGCTCCGCGGCCCGCGCCACCTGGCCGTCCAACTGTGACGCCGACTCGGCGGCGACACCGGGAAAGCAAGAACCCGCTCAGGCAGGGGTGACGGGCAGGACGTCGGGCGAGAGCACTCCCGCCTGGGCCACGGTGCTCGTCATGCGGCGGCGGTGGTGGCGGCGGCACAGGACCTCGTAACCGACCTCCTCGGCCGGGCGGTTGACGTCGCCCACGACGACCTGCTCGCCCTCGACGACCATGTGCCCGTCGACGGTACGTGCGTTGTGCGTGGCGCGGGCGCCGCACCAGCACAGGGCCTCCACCTGGAGCTGTTCGATCCGGTCGGCGAGCTCCATCAGCCGCTGCGAGCCCGGGAACAGCTTGGTACGGAAGTCCGTCGTGATCCCGAAGGCGAACACGTCCAGGCCCAGATCGTCCACGATCCGGGCGAGCTGGTCGATCTGCACGGGGGCGAGGAACTGCGCCTCGTCCACGATCACGTAGTCGGCCCTGCCGCCCTTGGACAGCTGGTCCACGAGGTAGGCGTACAGGTCCATTCCCTCGGTGGCCTCGACCGCCTCGGTGACCAGGCCCAGCCGCGAGGACAGCTTCCCCTCGCCCGCCCGGTCGTCGCGTGTGAAGATCACGCCCTGGAGCCCTCGGGCCGAACGGTTGTGGCCGATCTGGAGCGCCAGGGTGCTCTTTCCGCAGTCCATCGTTCCGGAGAAGAACACCAGCTCGGGCATGAGGACGTGACTGCCTTTCAGTTGTCGCTGTGGTCGGGGACGGTGGGGGCGAAGGTCAGGAGCGCACTTCGAGGAGCGGGACGAGCTGTTCGACCGGGGTCATCGAGCCGTGCATGCCGACCATCGCGGACTCGTTCGGCTCGTTCACGGACGCCGTGATCACGACGTCGTCGTGGGCCGCGGCGACGACGTCGCCGATGCGCCGGTAGACCCGCTCGTCGGTCCCCGGGCCGAACCAGCCCGCCGCGATCGCCTCGTCCCGGCTCGCCACCCAGAACCGGTCGCCGAGCACCTCGCGCCAGACGGCCAGCACATCGGCCTCGGCTCCCGGGACCGCGTAGACGTGGCGGGCGCGGCCCTCGCCGCCGAGCAGGGCGACACCGGCCCGCAGCTCCCAGTCCTCGTCGAAGTCGATCCGCGACTCCTCGTCGAACGGGATGTCGATCATGCCGTGGTCGGCGGTGACGTACAGCGCGCTGCGCGGCGGCAGCTGCTCCGCCAGACGCTGGACGAGGCGGTCGACGTACATCAGCTGGCCGCGCCAGGCGTCGGAGTCGACGCCGAAGCGGTGCCCCTTGCCGTCGAGCTCGCTGTAGTACGTGTAGACGAGGGACCGGTCGCCTGCGGCGAGCTGCTGCGCGGCGAAGTCCATCCGCTCCTCGCCGGTGAGCCGGCCGTGAAACGTTCCGCCACTCAGCGCGATCTTGGTGAGCGGGGTGTCCTGGAAGGCCGGGGAGGACACCTGTGCGGTGTGCACTCCGGCCTCGTCGGCGAGCTGGAAGACCGTCGGGTACGGCTGCCACACGCGCGGCGAGGTCCACGGCTTCCAGCGCAGCTGGTTCATCAGCTCACCGGTCTCCGGATTGCGCGCGGTGTAGCCGGGCAGGCCGTGCGCGCCGGGCGGCAGACCGGTGCCGAAGGAGGCCAGTGAGGTGGCGGTGGTGGCGGGGAAGCCGGCGGTCAGGGGCCGGCCGGTGCCGCCGAGGGAACCGGCGAGGAGCGAGGTGAGGTACGGGGCGTCCTCGGGATGGGCCCTGAGCTGCTCCCAGCCGAGGCCGTCGATCAGGAAGACGCAGGCCCGGTCGGCGGGGCCGAGCTCCGCGATGGTGTGGTGCAGGCCCGGGACGCCCTGTCCGGAGGCGATCGTCGGCAGCAGGTCGGCGAGCGAGGCCGAGCCGTACGCGGGGACGGGCGCGGTGTCGAGGGCGAGCGGGACGAGGTCCTCGGGCCAGTCGGGCTGGACCATCAGCGCGTGGCCGCCGTGGCGGCCGTGGCCTCGGAGAGCGCCTGGGCGAAGGCGAGCGTCTGGCGGACCGTCTCCGGTCCGTCCCCCGCCTCGCTGACCCGCAGGCTGAGGTCGTCCGCGGTGGAGCTTCCGGTGTAGCCGTGGTCGGCGTCGCAGTTGGGGTCGCCGCAGGCGGCGGGCTCCAGGTCGATACGGGAGACCGCGCCCCAGCCGATGGTGAGGACGACCTCGCGGGGCAGGGTGCCCGGGGTGTACGACTCGGGGTTGGCGACGACGCGGCTGACGACGACGGACGAGATCCTGGGGAGCTTCACCGACTCGGTGGAGGTGGTCGCGTACGGCGTCGGGGAGCTGCTGTCCGCGGTCTGCTCGTCGGTGTGGCTGACGATGAAGCGCGCGCCGGTCAGGACGAGGACGGTGACATGACGGCGGACCTCGTTGGCGTCGAACGTGGTCTCCTGGTGCACCAGGTACGACGCGATCGGCTCACCGCCGACCGCGGCCTCCACCGCTTCGGCCACGAGAGCCGGGTAGTAGCCGCTGCGCTCGATCGCCGCGCGCAGCCCCTGGGTCGTCGTACCGGTCTTCGCCATGGGCTCCATCCTACGGGGCCGCGGGACCCCTCAGTGCGCTCGGTGACGGCCGCTTCAGTAACTGGGGAGGGTGCGCGGCCCCAGGTCGGTGCGGGGCGGCGGCGGGGCGAGCCGTACGGCGGCCCCGAGCACGCAGAGTCCGTGCTGGGCGACGACGACCGGTTCGAGGCTGATCGCGACGACCTCCGGGTGGTCGTCGACCAGGCGGGAGACGCGCAGGAGGAGTTCTTCCAGGGCGGCCGTGTCGACGGGCGCGGAGCCGCGCCAGCCGAAGAGGAGCGGTGCGGTCCGGACGGACCGGAGGAGCTCGGCCGCGTCACGGTCGGTGGCCGGGACGAGACGGTGGGCCGTGTCGCCGAGCAGTTCGGTGGCGGGGCCGGCGATCCCGAAGGACAGCACGGCACCGACGGCCGGATCGATGGCGGCGCGCACGACGGTGTCCACGCCGCGCGGGACCATCGCCTGTACGACGGGCTGGAGCTCCGCCGGCTTGCCGAGAGTGTCCGTCAACTCGGTGTAGGCCTGCCGCACTTGGTACTCGTCGGCGAGGTCGAGCCGCACGCCGCCGAGATCGGGGCGGTGACGCAGGTGCGGGGCGGTGGTCTTGAGGGCGACGGGGTAGCCGAGGCGGGCCGCGGCGAGGGCGGCGGCGTCGGGGTACGGGGCGGGGAGGGTGGGGCGTACGGGAATGCCGTACCGCTGGAGCAGCCGCCGCGCGTCGTCCTCGCGCAGGGTGACACCCCGCTCTCCGGGTGCCTCCTCGAGCAGCCCCTCGATGAACGCGGCGGCCCCGCTCTCGTCGATGTCCTCGTACTGGGGCACCTTGCCCGGCTCCGCTGCCGCCCGCCGCCACTGCGCGTACCGCACGGCTTCCGCCAGCGCCCGTACGGCCCGCTCGGCGGCGGGGTAGGCGGGGATCCGCCCGGCGGTGGCGGGGACCTTCGCCGGGGTGGCGGGCGGGTCGTCCTGTCCCGCGCCCGCCAGGAGCGGGCCCGCCGTACCCGGCCCGGTGGGGGGAACGTCCCGCCGGGCACCGGCCGCGGGCCGGCCGGCCCGGTCCTGCCCGGTGGCCTGCGGGGCCGAGCTCGTCGCCGCGGCGAGGGCGTCGGCGAGGCCGCCGAGTTCGACGTGCACGACGAGCACGGGCTTCGCCGGGGCGGACGCCGTGGCCGCGCGGAGGGCCGCGGCGAGGACCTCGCCGTCGCCGGACTCGGTGACACCGTTCTCGCCGACCCAGGGGATCGCGTTGACGATCACCGCGTCGCACGCGTCGTCCCGCAGCGCCCCCGCCAGCGCGTCGCAGAAGTCCTGCGGCGTCGCCGCCGTCGTCAGGTCGCGCGGCCGCTGGGGCCGCAGTCCCTCGGTGAGGCAGGCGTCGTACGTCAGCAGCCCGAGCGACTCGGAGTTGCCCAGGATCGCCACACGTGGCCCGACCGGCAGCGGCTGGCCCGCCAGCAGCAGTCCCGCGTCGACGAGTTCGGTGACGGTGTCGACCCGGATCACGCCGGCCTGCCGCAGCAGCTCCGAGACGGTCGCGTACGGCACCCGCGTCGTCGGCACCGCGTGCCCGGGCGGTGCGCTCCCGCTGTGCCGGGCGCCCCGCACCACCACCACGGGCTTGACCGCCGCCGTACGCCGCGCGAGCCGGGTGAACTTCCGCGGGTTGCCGATGGATTCGAGGTAGAGCAGGACGACGTCGGTGTCCGGGTCGTCGTACCCGTACTGCAGGAAGTCGTTGCCGGAGACGTCCGCCCGGTTGCCCGAGGAGATGAAGGACGACAGCCCGGCGCCCCGTCGGTGCAGGCCGCTCAGCAGCGCTATGCCGATCGCGCCGGACTGGGTGAAGAGCCCGATCCGCCCGTGCGCCGGCGCCTGTGGCGCGAGGGACGCGTTCAGCCGGACACCGTCCGCGGTGTTGATGATCCCGAACGCGTTCGGCCCGATGATCCGCATCCCGTACGAACGCGCCTGCCGCACCAGTTCACGCTGCCGCTCCCGCCCCTCCCCGCCGCTCTCCGCATAGCCGGCGGCCAGCACGACCAGCCCCTGGACCCCGTGCTCGCCGCAGTCCGCGACGACGTCCGGCACCCGCTCCGCCGGTACGGCGACGATCGCGAGGTCGACCGGCTCGCCCGTCTGCGCCACGATTTCCGCGACCGAACGGTAGGCGGGCACCCCGTCCAGCTCGCGCATGTCCAGGACGAGGGCGCGGTTCACCGCGTACGTCCGCCCGGTGTACCCGGCGTCGAGGAGGTTCCGCAGCACCGTGCGCCCGACTCCGCCGGGCGCGCGCCCGGCGCCGATGACGGCCACGGACCGGGGCGCGAGCAGCCGCTGGACCGAGCGCGCCTCGGCCCGCTGCTCCCGGGCGCGCTGGACCGCCAGCGACTCGGCGGTCGGTTCGAGGTCGAGCGTGAGATGGACGGACCCGTCCTCGAAGCTGCGCTTCTGGGTGTAGCCGGCGTCCCTGAAGACCTTGATCATCTTGTTGTTGGCGGGCAGCACCTCCGCCGCGAACCGCCTGATGCCCCGTTCCCGCGCGACCGCCGCGATGTGCTCCAGCAAGGTGGAGGCGACACCCCGCCCCTGGTGCGCGTCCTGTACAAGGAACGCGACCTCGGCCTCGTCGGCGGGCGCGGACGCCGCCATTCCGTCGGCGTTGATGCGGTCGTATCGGACGGTCGCGATGAACTCCCCGCCGATCGTCACCGCCAGCCCCACCCGGTCCACGTAGTCGTGGTGCGTGAACCGGTGCACGTCCTTGGCGGAGAGCCGCGGGTACGGCGCGAAGAAGCGGTAGTACTTGGATTCGTCCGACACCTGCTCGTAGAAGCTGACGAGCCGCTCGGCGTCCTCGGTGGTGATGGGCCTGATGCGCGCGGTGCCACCGTCACGCAGCACCACGTCGGCTTCCCAGTGGTCGGGGTACGCGTGATCCGACGGGGTCTGCATGGGGCAAGAGTACGGCTCGGACACCGGTAGCGGAGCCCGGTCGGCGGGGGCAGGCTGAGAGGGCCGATCGACGCCCGCGCCCGGGCCGGAGGCCGGTAGGAGCGCACTCCGCGACACATGAGAGACTGGTCTAGACAACCGCTAAGACTTGAAGGGCACCACCATGGCTGAGCGCCGCGTCAATGTCGGCTGGGCCGAGGGCCTGCACGCCCGCCCCGCGTCCATCTTCGTTCGTGCCGCCACGGCCTCCGGCGTTCCCGTGACGATCGCCAAGGCCGACGGCACCCCGGTCAACGCCGCCTCCATGCTCGCGGTGCTCGGCCTGGGCGCCCAGGGTGGCGAGGAGATCGTGCTCGCTTCGGACGCCGATGGTGCGGACGCCGCCCTCGACCGTCTGGCGAAGCTCGTGGCCGAGGGTCTCGAGGAACTTCCCGAGACCGTCTGAGCCCACTGAATTCACGACGGAGCCGCGGCACCCGAAATTCCGGGTGCCGCGGCTCCGCTGTTTGTACGCGTGCCTAGGCGCCCCTTTTCGGGGGCAGCACGAAACCGGCCCCTGGAATTCCTCTCGCTCTTCGTATACGGCGTCGTTGTTAAAGGCGGCCGCCCGCCGTGTTTACGGAATGTTGCGAGGACCTCACACCGGCGGGAATCCGCAGCCGGTGCGCACCGGTCGTCCGTTCGGCGTGCAGGGCGGTGAGGGCCCGCGCCCGCTCCGCGTCGCCGCGCGCCACCGCGTCGACGATCGCGCCGTGCTCGGCCCAGGCCTCCACCGGCCGGGCGGGCGGCTCGACCGCGTACATCCAGGCGATCTTGTGCCGGAGCTGCGTGAGCAGGGCGGTGAGCCCCGGGCTTCCGCAGGCCTGCGCGAGTGTCTCGTGGAACCATGCGCCGAGCGAGCGCAGATCGTCGCCCTGCCCCCGCCGCGCCCGGTCCTGGCCGAGTCTGACCAGGCCGCGCAGCACCTTGAGATGGGCCTCCGAGCGCCGCTGGGCGGCCCGCGCGGCGCCGAGCGGCTCCAGCAGCAGCCTGATCTCCAGCAGATCGGCGGCCTCCTGCTCGGTGGGCTCGGCGACACACGCGCCGGCGTGCCGGCGAGTGACGACGAAGCCCTCCGACTCCAGGGTGCGCAGTGCCTCGCGGACCGGGACGCGCGAGACGCCGTAGCGGCGCGCCAACTGCTCCTCGGTGAGCCGGCTGCCGCGCTCGAAGGCGCCGGAGACGATGTCGTCGCGGATCGCCGTGCACACCGAGCGGGCAGGAATGCGCATACCGAACCTCCGCTTTAATCGCCGCGAAACCCAGTCGAGCGACGCCTGTTCGGCGACTCTATTCCAGGTGGCGCGATTTTCCGAAGGCCCCGAGGAATCCGCGGATATCTTTTGGCCGGAATACGCCGAAGACCCCGGCTCGGGAGGAACCGAACCGGGGCCTTGACGGAAGCGGGAGGGTCAGACCGCGACGCCGTGCGCACGCAGATAGGCGATCGGGTCGATGTCCGAGCCGTAGTCGGCGCCGGTCCTCGCCTCGAAGTGAAGGTGCGGGCCGGACGAGTTGCCGGTCGACCCGGAGCGGCCGATCTGCTGACCCGGGGTGACGCTCTGCCCGACCGAGACGCCGATCGAGGAGAGGTGACCGTACTGGGTGTACGTGCCGTCGTGCATCCGGATGACGACGTTGTTGCCGTACGCGCCGCCCCAGCCGGCCTCGACGACCGTGCCCATGCCGACGGCGACGACCTTGGTGCCGGAGGCGGCGTGGAAGTCGATCCCGGTGTGGCTGCCGGAGGACCACTGTCCGCCGCCGGCGTGGTAGCTGGTGCTGACGTAGGAGCCGGCGACCGGGAGCGTGTAGGTCAGCAGGCGCTTGCGCTCGGCCTCGCGGGCGGCGCGCTCACGGGCCTCACGGGCCTCCTTGACGCGGACCTCCGCCTTGCGCTTGGCCTCGGCCTCGGCCCGCGCCTGCTCGGCGGCCAGGGCGGCCTCCTGCTGCTGGGCGTCGGCCTGGGCGCCGATCTGGTCGGCGAGCGAGTCACTGGCGACGATGGCCTGGGTCAGGCCGGTGTCCTCCGCGGGGCGGATGTCCGCCTCGGCGGCGAGCGCCGGGGAGGCGAGGGTGCCGATGACGCCGGTGGTCGCGATGGCGGCGACGGACGCGACGCCCGCGCTCCTGCGCGACAGGCGGCTCGGACCACGATGCTTCCCGGTGGCACGGGTGAACGCCATGTAGTGGCTGATCCTTTCCTTCCTTCTCGCCTACCGGGTTAGCTGACGGGTTCGGAGCAGGAAGGTCTCCTACGGGCCCCTCCGCACGGGTGCGAAGGCGTCCGATTCACCCCAGGGGGACATGTGGGTCCCCGGCTCCCCAGGCTCACGCCCGACGGGGACTCGGCGATGGCTGTCCGATGCCGCGGGTGCGGCGCGTACGACTGGCGGACAGCGCAGAAGACGCTAAGCCGATCTTCGCGCAATCACCAAACAGACACCGGCATTTGTAGTGCACGCCACAGGGCAGACACATCGCCTCCCCAATAAAACGGACATACGGGAAGGCCCCGTTGGCGGGGCCAACGGGGCCTTCTGCGGTCCGCCCGGGGTCCGGGGGATGTCCTGCCGGGCGACCGGCCGGACGCCGGACGGGGCTCCGGTGGACGTCCGGTCGGCGTCCGGAACGGTCAATCAGCCAGTGACAACGGTCACTTCACCGATGCCGAGGGCCCGGACGGGCTCCTCGATCAGGGCGGCGTCCCCGACGAGGACGGTGACGAGCCGGTCCACCGGGAAGGCGTTGACGGCCGCGGCGGTCGCCTCGACCGTGCCGGTCTCGGCCAGCCGCGCGTACATCTGGGCCTGGAAGTCGTCCGGGAGGTGCTGCTCGACCTGGTCGGCCAGCGTGCCCGCCACGGACGCCGCCGTCTCGTACTTCAGCGGGGCCACACCCACCAGGTTCTGCACGGCCACATCGCGCTCCGCGTCGGTCAGCCCCTCCGCGGCGAGGGTGCGCAGCACCTTCCAGAGGTCGTCGAGCGCGGGGCCGGTGTTCGGGGTGTCGACCGAGCCGCTGATCGCGAGCATCGACGCACCGGTGGCCCCGCCCGGGGACGAGGGCGCGGCGGAGCGCAGCACCTGCCCGAAGGCCCGCACACCGTACGTGTAGCCCTTCTCCTCGCGCAGGACGCGGTCCAGGCGGGAGGTGAGCGTGCCGCCGAGGCAGTACGTGCCGAGGACCTGGGCCGCCCAGACCCGGTCGTGCCGGTCGGGGCCGATCCGGCCGATCAGCAGCTGCGTCTGGACCGCGCCGGGGCGGTCGACGATGACGACCCGGCCCCTGTCGTCGGCGGTGATCGGCGGCATCGGACGGCTCTCGGCCGTGTCACCGGTCCAGCCGCCGAGCGTGTCGGCCAGCACGGCGTCCACATCGACACCCGCGAGGTCGCCGACGATCACGGTGGTGGCCGTGGCGGGCCGGACGTGCGCCTCGTAGAAGGCCCGTACGGCGCCGGAGTCGATGCGCTCCACGGTCTCCTCCGAGCCCTGGCGGGGCCGGGACATCCGGGAGGAGGCGGGAAACAGCTGCCTGGAGAGCTCCTTGGCCGCGCGGCGGGCCGGATTGGCCGTCTCGTGCGGAATCTCGTCCAGCCGGTTCCGTACGAGCCGCTCGACCTCGCTGTCGGCGAACAGCGGGGCCCGCAGCGCCTCGGCGAGCAGCCCGAGGGCCTTCGTGAGCCGGGAGACCGGCACCTCCAGGGAGATGCGGACGCCCGGGTGGTCGGCGTGCGCGTCGAGCGTGGCGCCGCAGCGCTCCAGCTCGGCCGCGAACTCCTCCGCCGTGTGCTTGTCGGTGCCCTCGGACAGCGCCCGCGCCATGATCGTGGCGACGCCGTCCAGGCCCTCGGGCTCGGCGTCCAGCGGGGCGTCGAGGAAGATCTCGACGGCCACGACCTGCTGGCCGGGGCGGTGGCAGCGCAGCACGGTCAGCCCGTTGTCGAGCGTTCCACGCTCGGGGGCGGGGAAGGCCCACGGCTTGGCCTCGCCGGCCTGCGGCTGCGGATGGAAGTCCATGGTCACGGCAGCGTCGGTCACTGGTCCGCCCCCTCTGCGTCGTCGTTGTCCTCGGCGTCCTCGGCCGCGACGGGCTCATAGACCAGCACCGCCCTGTTGTCCGGGCGCAGCCGGGCCTGGGCGACGGCCTGCACCTCCTCGGCGGTGATGTCGAGCACCCGCCGGACGGCGCTGAGCGCCAGCTGGGGGTCGCCGAACAGCACGGCGTACCGGCACAGTTCGTCGGCGCGGCCCGCGACCGTGCCGAGCCGGTCCAGCCATTCGCGCTCCAGCTGGGCCTGCGCGCGCTCCATCTCCTCGGCCGTGGGGCCCTCGGCGGCGAACCGGGCCAGCTCGTCGTCGACGGCGGCCTCGATGTCCGGCACCTCGACGCCGGCGGACGTCTTCACGTCCAGCCAGCCGAGCGAGGGCGCGCCGGCCAGGCGCAGCAGTCCGAAGCCCGCGGCGACGGCCGTACGGTCGTGACGCACCAGACGGTTGTGCAGCCGGGACGACTCGCCGCCGCCGAGGACGGTCAGCGCCAGGTCGGCCGCGTCGCATTCGCGGCTGCCGTCGTGGGGCAGCCGGTAGGCGGCCATCAGCGCGCGGGCCGGGACCTCCTCCTCCACGACCTCGCGCAGCTGCTCCCCGATCACGTCGGGCAGGGACCCGTCGCGCGGGGGCTGCTTGCCGTCGTGCGTGGGGATGGACCCGAAGTACTTCTCGATCCAGGCGAGGGTCTGCTGCGGGTCGATGTCGCCGACGACCGACAGCACCGCGTTGTTCGGCGCGTAGTACGTGCGGAAGAAGTTCCGCGCGTCCTGAAGGGTCGCCGCGTCCAGATCGGACATCGAGCCGATCGGGGTGTGGTGGTAGGGATGGCCCTCCGGGTAGGCGAGGGCGGTCAGCTTCTCGAAGGCCGTGCCGTAGGGAACGTTGTCGTAGCGCTGGCGGCGCTCGTTCTTGACGACGTCCCGCTGGTTCTCCATGGACTCGTCGTCCAGCGCGGTCAGCAGCGAGCCCATGCGGTCGGCCTCCAGCCAGAGCGCGAGCTCCAGCTGGTGCGCGGGCATGGTCTCGAAGTAGTTCGTGCGCTCGAAACTGGTGGTGCCGTTGAGCGAGCCGCCCGCGCCCTGCACCAGCTCGAAATGGCCGTTGCCCGGTACCTGCGCGGAGCCCTGGAACATGAGGTGCTCGAAAAGGTGAGCCAGGCCGGTACGGCCCTTGACCTCGTGGCGTGAGCCGACGTCGTACCAGAGGCAGACCGCGGCGACCGGGGTCAGGTGGTCCTCGGACAGCACCACACGGAGGCCGTTGGCCAGCCGGTGCTCGGTCGCTGTCAGGCCGCCGGAGCCGGCCTGGGCTGTGGCCGTGTGACCCATGGGCATGTGGTCCCTTCGATCGCGTTGCAGGATGTCCTGCCACTGTATGCAAAGCGTGCGGGGACCCGGCGAGGTTCCCGGCGGTTCCACCCCGCTGTTCCGGGTCGCGGTCGGTCCTGTCAGTGGGACGGTCCACAATGGTCGGCGTCAGATCCCGTTCATGGTTCATGTTGGTGAAGGAGCCGCAGCAGCGATGGCCCGCCGCAGCACGAAGACGCCGCCGCCCGACGACTTCGAGGAGAAGATCCTCGACATCGACGTCGTGGACGAAATGCAGGGCTCCTTCCTCGAGTACGCGTACTCGGTGATCTACTCCCGGGCCCTGCCGGACGCCCGGGACGGCATGAAGCCGGTGCACCGCCGGATCGTGTATCAGATGAACGAGATGGGGCTGCGCCCCGACCGCGGCTATGTGAAGTGCGCCCGGGTCGTCGGCGAGGTCATGGGCAAGCTCCACCCGCACGGCGACGCGTCGATCTACGACGCGCTGGTGCGCATGGCCCAGCCCTTCTCCATGCGGCTGCCGCTGGTCGACGGCCATGGCAACTTCGGTTCGCTCGGCAATGACGACCCTCCGGCCGCGATGCGTTACACCGAGTGCCGGATGGCCGACGCGACGAGCCTGATGACCGAGTCCATCGACGAGGACACGGTCGATTTCTCGCCGAACTACGACGGTCAGGAGCGGGAGCCCGTCGCGCTGCCCGCGGCCTTCCCGAATCTGCTCGTCAACGGCGCCTCGGGGATCGCCGTCGGCATGGCGACCAACATGCCGCCGCACAATCTGGGCGAGGTCGTCGCCGCCGCCCGCCATCTGATCAAGCACCCGGGTGCCGATCTCGAGACGCTGATGCGCTTCGTTCCCGGTCCCGATCTGCCGACCGGCGGCCGGATCGTCGGTCTGGCCGGGATCAAGGACGCCTACGAGACGGGCCGCGGCACGTTCAAGATCCGCGCGACGGTGACGGTGGAGGACGTGACGGCCCGCCGCAAGGGCCTCGTCGTCACCGAACTGCCCTTCACCGTCGGCCCGGAGAAGGTGATCGCGAAGATCAAGGACCTGGTCGGCCAGAAGAAGCTCCAGGGCATCGCCGACGTCAAGGACCTCACCGACCGTGCGCACGGTCTGCGCCTGGTCATCGAGATCAAGAACGGCTTCATCCCCGAGGCCGTGCTTGAGCAGCTCTACAAGCTGACGCCGATGGAGGAGTCCTTCGGCATCAACAACGTGGCGCTGGTCGACGGCCAGCCCCTGACGCTGGGCCTCAAGGAGCTGCTGGAGGTCTATCTCGACCACCGATTCGAGGTCGTGCGGCGCCGCAGCGAGTTCCGGCGCGGGAAGAAGCGCGACCGGCTGCATCTGGTCGAGGGCCTGCTCGTCGCGCTGCTCGACATCGACGAGGTCATCCGCCTCATCCGCTCCAGCGACAACTCGGCGCAGGCCAAGGAGCGCCTCATCGCGCACTTCTCGCTCAGCGAGGTCCAGACGCAGTACATCCTGGACACCCCGCTGCGCCGGCTCACCAAGTTCGACCGGATCGAGCTGGAGAGCGAGCGGGACCGGCTGACCGCCGAGATCGCGGAGCTGACCCGGATCCTGGAGTCCGACACGGAGCTGCGCAAGCTCGTCTCCGCCGAACTGGCGGCGGTGGCCAAGAAGTTCGGCACCGAGCGGCGCACGGTCCTGCTGGAGTCGGCGGGCACCCCGGCGCCCGCCGCGTCCCTGCAGGTGGCCGACGACCCGTGCCGGGTGCTGTTGTCCTCCACGGGGCTGCTGGCCCGTACGGTCACCGGTGAGCCGCTGCCGGACGACGGCGACAGGCGCGCCAAGCACGACGTGATCGTGTCCGCCGTGCCGGCGACGGCGCGTGGCGACGTGGGTGTGGTCACCTCGGCCGGCCGGCTGCTGCGGCTGGCGGTGATCGACCTTCCGCAGCTTCCGGAGAGTGCCCACGCGCCGAGTCTGTCGGGCGGGGCGCAGGTCTCCGAGTTCCTGTCGCTGGAGAGCGAGGAGACGGTCGTCTGTCTCACCACTCTCGACGAGGCCTCCCCCGGGCTCGCGCTCGGCACGCTCCAGGGCGTCGTCAAGCGGGTCGTGCCGGACTATCCGGCCAACAAGGAGGAGCTGGAGGTCATCGCGCTCCGGGAGGGCGACCGGATCGTCGGCGGTGCCGAGCTGCGCACGGGCGAGGAGGACCTGGTCTTCATCTCCTCCGACGCCCAGCTGCTGCGCTTCCAGGCCTCCCAGGTCAGGCCGCAGGGCCGGGCGGCCGGCGGTATGGCGGGCATCAAGCTCGCGGAGGGCGCCGAGGTGGTCGCGTTCTCGGCGGTGGACCCGGCGGCGGACGCGGTGGTCTTCACTGCCGCGGGCTCGACCGGTGCGCTCGACGACTCGGTGACGTCGGCGAAGCTGACGCCGTTCGACCAGTACCCGCGCAAGGGCCGGGCGACCGGCGGTGTGCGCTGCCAGCGGTTCCTCAAGGGCGAGGACGTGCTGGTGCTGGCCTGGGCCGGTGCGGCTCCGGCGCGTGCGGCGCAGAAGAACGGCTCACCGACGGAGCTGCCGGAGATCGACCCCCGCCGGGACGGTTCCGGCGCGCCGCTGACGAAGCCGGTCGCGGCGCTGGCGGGCCCGGCGTCGTAGGGACGGCGTGTGCCGTGACGCCGACGGAGCGGCCCGGGTTCACTCCCAGGGCTGCTCCGTCGGTGCGTCCGGCTGCTCGGGCACGTACCGCAGGACGCCCCACATGCTGTGCTCTTCCGGGGCGTCCTGCGGGCCGGTGACCCTTGCGGCGTCCAGCTGCTTCAGCAGGGCCCCGGAGTCGGTGCCCGAGCCGATCAGCACGAGCTGGGACTGCCGCTCGGTGCTGTCCGCCGGCCAGGGTTCCGGGTAGAAACGCAGGAACCGGCCGACGGCGTGCACCGCGTAGCGATTGACGGGGTCCGCGTCGCCGAAGTCGGCGAACCCCTTGATCCGGTAGAGCCCTTCGGGCCGTGAGTCGAGGAAGTCGAGCAGCCTGCGCGGGTGAAGGGGCTCGGCGGCCGTGAACGAGACGGTCTCGTAGGCGGCGTGCAGATGATCGTGGTGGCCGCTCGCGCAGTCCTCGCCGGCCCCGCAGTCCTCGCCGTCCTCCTCGTGGAGGTCCTCGAAGGACAGCTGGCCCACGCGCTCGCCGCGCGGACGGCATTCGAAGAGCACCTCGGGATCGATACGCCCGTACGCCGCCGGGATCACGGCGGCGCCGTCGGCGAGGCCCGTGATCCGCTCCCTGAGCCGCTCCCGCGCCGGATCGCCGACCCGGTCCGTCTTGTTGAGCACGATCAGATCGGCGATGCCGAGGTGCCGCTCGATCTCGGGGTGCCGTTCCCGTGTCGCCTCGAACTCGGCCGCGTCGACGACCTCGACGAGCCCGCCGTACACGATCCGCTCGTTCTCACTGGCCAGGAGCATCCGGACGAGTTCCTGCGGCTCGGCGAGACCGCTCGCCTCGATGACGATCACATCGAGGCGGGCGGCGGGCCGGGTGAGCTTGTCCAGGAAGACGTCCAGTTCGCTCGCGTCGACGGCACAGCACAGACAGCCGTTGCCGAGGGACACCGTGGAGTCGCCGAGCCGGCCGGCCACGGTCATGGCGTCGATCTCGATGGACCCGAAGTCATTGACGATCGCGCCGATCCTGGTCCCGCGGCTCGCCCGCAGCAGATGGTTGAGCAAGGTCGTCTTGCCGGATCCCAGAAAGCCCGCGAAGACGATGACGGGGATCTGCGGACTGCTCAAGACGGCTCCTGCGGTGCTGGGGGTACGCGTCGGCCCTCCAGGATAGGGCGGGTCAGGAGGCCATCGGGAGCGGCTGGGGCGGGGGCGGTCCCACGTACCGGGCGGCCGGCCGGATGATCTTGGAGTCCTCGGCCTGCTCCAGGATGTTGGCGCTCCAGCCGACGACCCTGGCCGCGCAGAACGTCGGGGTGAACATCTCACGCGGCAGCCCGCACAGCTCCATGACGACACCGGCGTAGAACTCCACGTTCGTGTGCAGCTCCCGGCCCGGTTTGAGCTCCGCGAGGATCGCCTCGACGCGCGTCTCCACCTCGACCGCGAGGTCCACGAGCGGGCCGCCGAAGCTCTCGGCGAGGGAACGCAGCATGCGTGAGCGCGGGTCCTCGGTGCGGTAGACGGGGTGGCCGAAGCCCATGATGCGTTCACCCGCGAGGACCCGTTGCCTGATCCACGGGTCGATACGGTCCGGCGTGCCGATCGCGTCGAGCGTGTCCAGAGCCCGGCTCGGGGCTCCGCCGTGCAGCGGTCCGGACAGCGCGCCGATCGCACCGACCAGGCAGGCCGCTACATCGGCGCCGGTGGAGGCGATCACCCGGGCGGTGAAGGTGGAGGCGTTGAAACCGTGGTCGACGGTCGAGACGAGGTACTGCTCGACCGCCCTCGCACGGGCGGGGTCCGGCTGCGAACCGGTCAGCATGTAGAGGTAGTTGGCGGCGTACGACAGGTCCTCGCGCGGTTCGACGGGCTCCAGCCCCTGGCCGAGCCGGTACAGCGCGGTGAGCAGCGTCGGCACGGCGGCGCAGGCCGCGAGCGCGTCCGTGCGCCGGTGCTCGGCATCCAGGTCGTACACGGGCCGCAGACCGGCGGACGCCCCCAGGAGCGAGAGCGCGGTGCGCAGTCCGGCGAGCGGGCCGGAGACCCCGCCCGCGCGGGCGATCGCCGGCAGGGCCGCGCGTACATCATCGGGCAGCCGGCGCAGTGACACGGTCCGCGCCAGGAAGTCGGCGCGCTCTTCCGGGTCCGGCAGCCGGCCGTGGAACATCAGGTGCCAGACGTCCTCGAAGCCGCTGCTCTCCGCGAGTTCCACGGCCGAGTACTGGCGGTAGTGGTAGAAGCCCTCGCGTCCCCGTACGTCCCCGAGCGCGGTGTCGGTGACGACGACGCCCGCGAGTCCGCGCGGTACGTCGAGAGGTGCGGCGGCCCCGTTGGTGCTGTGCATGGTGTGGTCCTCCCTCGGATTGATTCGACTGTCCATGCTTGACTAGATCACTGTCAATATTGATTGAATCAATACATGTACGGTGTCCTCATGACGGATCAACCGGCGGACCGGGAGCGGCTCACCACCCGCGAGGCGGCCGAACGGCTCGGTGTGAAGCCCGAGACGGTGTACGCGTACGTCAGCCGCGGGCAGCTCACCAGTCGCCGCGACCCCGGTGGGCGCGGCAGCACGTTCGACGCCAAGGAGGTCGACGCGCTCGTCCGCAGGGGGCGCCGTGAGCCCGCCGCGGGCGGCGATGCCACACAGCGCATCCGTACCGGCATCACGCTGATCGACAAGGACCGGTACTACTACCGCGGGGTGGACGCGACCGAGCTGGCCCGTCGCTACCACTACGAGGAGATCGCCGACTGGCTCTGGACCGGCAACCTGCGGGCGGGCATCCGGTTCAACGCCCCGCCCGAGCCGCTCGCCGCGGCCCGGAGCGCGGTGGCGGCGCTGCCCGGGCACAGCGGCTCGACCGACCGGCTCCGCGTTGCCGCGATCGCCGCGGCGGCCGCGGATCCGCTGCGCTTCGACCTCGGCAGGGAAGCGGTGCTCGGCAGCGCCCGCTCACTGATCCCCACCCTCGTCGACGCGTTGCCCGTGGTCGGCCGGGAGCATCGCGGCGAGGGCCGCCTCGCCTGGCGCCTGTGGTCACGGCTCACTGCCGAACGGCCCGACGAGACAGCCCTGCACGCCCTCGACATGGCCCTCTCGCTGCTGATCGACCACGACCTCGCCGCCTCGACCCTCGCGGTGCGGGTCGCGGCCTCGGCCCGCGCCCATCCGTACGCCGTCGTGTCGGCGGGGCTCGGCGCGCTCGACGGCCCGCTGCACGGTGCCGCCAGCGGGCTCGCCCACCGGATGCTCGCCGAGGTCCTGGAGCGCGGGAGCGCGGCCCCCGTCGTCGCCGATCATCTGCGCGCGGGCCGCCGGGTGCCGGGCCTCGGCCACCGGCTCTACCCGGCTCAGGACCCGCGCGCCGAGGCCCTGTTCGACGTGCTGGCCACGCTCCCCGCGGCCCGCCCCGCGCTGGCCGCCGCCCGCGAGGTCGAGGCGACGACCGCCCGCCAGATGGAACTGCACGCCAATGTGGACCTGGCGCTCGCGGTCCTGTCGGTGTCGTGCCGCATGCCCGCCGAGGCGGGCGAGACCGTCTTCGCCGTGGCACGCACGGCGGGCTGGATCGCCCACGCACTGGAGGAGTACGAGGAGCGGCCCCTGCGCATGCGCCCCAGCGGCCAGTACACCGGACCGCGGCCGCCGAGGCCGCTGCCCTGAGTGCGCGGAACGCCGGGGCCCGGGCGCATCGATGAGCCGCCGGGCCGACGGGCGACCGGACCGACGGGCGACCGGCGACCGGCGACCGGACCCACGCACGGGCAGGACGCACGAGCCGGACGCACGGGCCGGAGCCGTCAGGCCGACGGGCGACCGGGCCCACGGCCTGACCGCCGTAGCGACCGCCCGCCGGCGCCCCGCCCGGCGCCCCGCCCTGTGCCCGCCGCCGCACCCGTAGCGTCCCCGGGCATCGGTCCCGCACCGCCCGGCGCCGTCTCAGGCCCGTAGCCACACGGCGGTGTCCCGGGGCAGCCCTCCCTCCTCCAGCGGACCGCTCGTCAGCAGGACGGAGTCGTGTGCCGGCAGGGCCACCCGGTCCGCGCCCAGGTTCACCACGCACACCAGCCCGTCCTGCCGGGCGAAGGCCAGCACTCCGGGCGGGTGGGGCAGCCATGTCAACGGGCCGTCGCCGAAGCCCGGTTCGGTGCGACGCAGCCGCAGGGCGCGCCGGTAGAACGTGAGCATCGAGTCCGGGTCCGCGGCCTGGCGGTCGGCGGCGTACGCGTCCCAGTCCGCCGGCGGCGGCAGCCACGGCTCGGCGGCCGGCGGCGCGCCGGTCCACGGCAGCGACACCCGGCAGCCGTCGCGGCCGGGGTCCGTACCGCCGGAGCGGAAGTGCATCGGGTCCTGGATGCGGTCCCTCGGGATCTCCGCCTCCGGAAGGCCGAGCTCCTCCCCCTGGTACACGTAGACGGACCCGGGCAGCGCCAGCGAGAGCAGCGCGGCGGCGCGGGCCCGCCGGGTGCCGAGGCCGAGGTCCGTCGGGGTGCCGAAGGCTTTGGTCGCGAAGTCGAAGCCGGTGTCCTCGCGTCCGTAACGCGTGACCGTGCGTGTCACGTCGTGGTTGCACAGCACCCAGGTGGCCGGGGCCCCCACGGGCGCGTGCTCGGCGAGGGTCTCGTCGATGGTGCGGCGCAGCCGCTCCGCGTCCCAGGGGCAGGCCAGGAAGCTCAGGTTGAACGCGGTGTGCAGCTCGTCGGGCCGCAGGTAGCGGGCGAAGCGCTCGGAGTCCGGCAGCCAGACCTCCCCGACGAAGATGCCGTCGTACTCGTCGGCCACCGCGCGCCACGAGCGGTAGATGTCGTGCAGCTCGTCCCGGTCGATGTAGGGGTGCGGGTCGCGGCCCGGGGCGAAGTCGGGCAGGTACGCGTCCTTGGCGAGCAGCGCCGCCGAGTCGATCCGTACGCCCGCGACGCCGCGCTCGAACCAGAAGCGCAGGATCTCCTCGTGCTCACGCCGCACCGCCGGATGCGCCCAGTTCAGGTCGGGCTGCTCGGGAGCGAAGAGATGCAGGTACCACTCCCCGTCGGGCACCCGGGTCCAGGCCGGGCCGCCGAACTCCGACTCCCAGTCGTTGGGCGGGCGTTCGCCGTCCGGGCCCCGACCGCGTCTGAAGTGGAACAGCGCGCGCTCGGGGCCCCCGGGACGGGCCGCCAGGGCCGCCCGGAACCACACGTGCTGGTCCGAGACATGGTTGGGAACGATGTCGACGATCGTGCGGATGCCCAGCTGCCTGGCCTCGGCGATGAGTTTCTCGGCCTCGCCGAGGGTGCCGAAGGCCGGGTCGATGGCGCGGTAGTCGGCGACGTCGTACCCGCCGTCCGCGAGCGGGGACACGTACCAGGGGGTGAACCAGAGCGCGTCGACGCCCAGTTCGGCGAGGTAGGGCAGTCTGGTCCGGACTCCGGAGAGGTCACCCGTGCCGTCCCCGTCTCCGTCGGCGAAGCTGCGTACGTACACCTGGTAGATGGCGGCCGAGCGCCACCAGTCCGGTTCCGATGCGGACACGGTTGATCCTTTCGGGGTGCGAGGGGCGTCAGCCCTTGAGTCCGCCAGCCGTCAGTCCGCTCATGATGTTCCGCTGGAAGACCAGGAAGATCAGCAGCGTGGGCACGGACGCGATGGTGAGGGCCGCGATGAGGACGTTCTCCGGTACTCCGCTGGCGAGGGAGTAGATCCCGACGTTGAGGGTCTGCTTCGTCGGGTCGGGGAGGGTGAGCATCGGCCAGAGGAAGTCCTTCCAGACGCCGACGACCGCGAAGATGGAGACGACGCCGAGGACGGGCCGGGAGATGGGCAGCACCACGGACCACAGGGTGCGCACCCGCGATGCCCCGTCGATGGACGCGGCGTCGAGCAGCTCTCGCGGGATCGAGTCGAAGAACCGCTTGAGCAGGAAGATGTTGAAGGCGTTGGTGACGGCCGGAAGCCAGATCGCCCAGGGAGAGTTCAGCAGGTTCCGCTCCACGATCGGCACGTCCAGCACCGTCAGGTACTGCGGGACGACGAGGACGGTCGCCGGGATCATCAGGGTGGCGAGCATCATCCCGAGGATCGCCCTGCCGAACAGGGGCCGGAGCCTGGAGAGCGAGTACGCGGCCGCGACATCGAGCACGAGCTGGAACGCGAGTGCCCCGAAGGCGTAGTACAGCGTGTTGAACAGCAGCCTGGCCAGGTCCATCACCTCCCATGCCCTGGCGTACGTCTCCGGGTGCAGCGAGCCGGGGACGAGGGTCGGCGGCGACTGCACGACCTCCTGGGTGGACTTCAGCCCGCCGGTGACCATCCAGTACAGCGGTCCGAGGAAGACGACCGTGAAGAGGACGAGGACCAGCGCGAGGACGGTCCAGTAGACGTACCGGGCGTGCGGCCGGGCCAGTTGTGCGGGTGAGATGAGCGTCCGGGTGGTCATGTGCGTCGCGCTCCCCCGTTCATGCGTCGTCGGCGGTGCGGCTCAGGCGTACGTAGGCCGCCGAGAAGCCGGCCAGCAGTACGAGCAGCACCAGGCCGAGCGCCGCCGCGGCCCCGTAGTCGTTGAAGTTGAAGGCGTACTGGTAGATGAGATAGACGACGGTCGTCGTGGACCCCTCGGGGCCCGCGCCGTTCGTCAGCAGGAACGGCTCCGTGAAGACCTGCATGGTCGCGATGATCTGCATCAGCAGCATCAGCGAGAGGATGAGCCGCGTCTGCGGGACGGTGACGTGCCAGATCTTGCGCAGCAGTCCCGCACCGTCGAGTTCGGCCGCTTCGTAGAGCTCGCCCGGGACGGCCTGGAGGGCGGCCAGGTAGATGAGCGTCGCGCCGCCCATGTTCATCCAGGTGGCGGCGATGACGACGGAGAGCATCGCGGTGTCCGGGTCCTGGAGCCACTGCTGCTGCGGCAGGTGGAGGGTGTCGAGGATGCTGTTGAACAGGCCGTACCCGGGGTCGTAGAGGTACTTGAAGAGCAGGACGGACGCGACCGGCGGCAGCATCACCGGCAGATAGACCAGCAGCCGCAGATAGGCCTGGGCGTGCCGGAACTCGTTGATGACGAGCGCGACGACGAACGGGACGGCGAAGCCCAGGACGAGGGCGAGGCCGGTGAAGAGGAGAGTGCCCCGCCACGCCTGCCAGAAGGCGGGGTCGGCGAAGACCGTCCTGAGGTTGTCCCAGCCGGCCCAGGTGGTGCGTCCGTCCTCGGTCTTCTGGAAGGCCAGCAGGAACTCCCTGACCATCGGGTACCAGGAGAAGAAGGAGAAGCAGAGGACGGCGCCGATCAGGAAGGAGTGCGCGGAGAGGTGGTGGCGCAGGGCTCGCAGGAACGCCTCGCGGGACGTCGCGCGCGGGCGGGAGCCGGAGGCACGGCGGACCCGCGCCTCCGGCTGCTCGCTCGTGGAGAGTGTGGGGGCCGACATGGGCTACTGGTTCGCCAGGATCTGGTTCACCTGCTGCTCGGCGGTGGAGAGCAGTTTGTCGATGTCGGCGTCCTTGTTGGTGAGGATCCCGGACATCACGTTGTCGAGGACCTTGTAGATCTCCTGGGCCTTGGGCGGTTCGGCCTTGCCCTTGACGGGGTTGTCCATGAACGCCTTGAAGTTGGCGACCGGCATGGTGGCGTGCTCGGCGCGCTGGGCGTCGTCCTTGGTCTTGCTGTCGCGCAGCCAGAAGTTCGGCTGCGGGAGTCCGACGGGCAGTCCGTCCGCCTTGGTGCGTGACCACGCGAACTGGCCCTTGCCGACGGTGAGGTTCTTGAAGTTCAGCCAGGCGATCGCGGCCTTGATCTTGTCCGGGGAACTCCCCTTCTTGATCATGTAGTTGTTGCCGCCGAAGAGCGTGGCCTTCTCACCGGGGATCGGGCCCATGCCGAAGTTCTCATACTTCGCGCCGAGTTGCTGGACCATGTACGTGATGTCGTCGGGCGCGGCCAGGAACATGCCGAGCTTGTCGGAGGCGATCTGCTTCTGCAGGTCACCCCACTTGAGCAGCTGGGTCTGGCCCATGCTGTTGTCGTCCCAGCGCATCGCGTGGAGGTTCTGGGCGATCTGCCTGCCCAGTTCGTTGTCGAACACGGCCTTGGTGCCGCTCGCGTCGACGATGTCACCGCCGAGGCCGTAGGTGGTGGCGGTGAAGTGCCAGCCGCCGGTGTTCCCGGCGCTGTACTCGCCGAAACCGGCGATGCCCTTGCCGAGGCCGGCGATGGCCTTGGCGGCGGTGCGGACCTCGGCCCAGGTGCGGGGCGGGTTGTCCGGATCGAGACCGGCCTGCTCGAAGAGGCTCCGGTTGATCAGCAGACCCATGGTGTAGTTGCTGGTCGGGAGGCCGTAGAGCTTGCCCTCCTTGGTGAGCGAACTCATGACGTCCGGGTCGATGTCCCCCAGCGCCGGGACCGTCCTGTCGGTGACGTACGCGGAGATGTCGGCGGCGCCGTCGTTGTCGAGCACCTGCTCCAGGTCCGTGAAGTAGGTGTAGAACACGTCCGGCTGCGACTTGGCCTTGAGCATCGCGGTGAAGCGGGGCGGCTCCAGGCACTGCCCGGGCGTCGACTTCCCCTCGATCCTGACGTTCGGGTACGTCTTGCTGAACGTCCTGACGTCCTCGTTCCACTCCTTGAGCTCGGCGGCCTTGGCGGGCGGCGGCATGCAGTCGATGGTCAGCGTCACCTTGGCCTTGGGGTCCAGGGGCGCCGACGGATCGGAGGAGCCGCCTCCCTCCGAGTCCCCGCCGCCGTTGTCGCTGCTGCTCGTGCCGCAGGCGGCGAGCGACGCGGTCAGCGCGAGGGCGGTCAGGAGGGCGGCCGCGGAGGTGCGGCGGGTGCGACACGTGCTACGCGAACGACGGAACCGGGCACTTCTCATCGGTGGTCCCCTTCGGGCATGAGCGTGGAAGGCCTTCAGCAGACGCACTGCTGGCGGCGTCGCTCACTCAACCACCGACAACAGATGGCCGCAATATGTCGCGCAGGCTTTGTAAAACATCGACAGGGATACGCAGATCAGCGAGGCACCTGTGCCGTGGAGCCGCGTACCACCAGTTCCGGCTCGAAGAGCAGCTCGTCGGGAGGTACGACGCCGCCCTGGATCTGGGCACAGAGCAGCTCGACGGCGGCCCGGCCCATGGCCTCGATGGGCTGGCGGACGGTGGTCAGCGGCGGCTCGGTGCAGTTCATGAAGGCGGAGTCGTCGTAACCGACGACCGACACGTCACCGGGGACGGTGAGGCCGCGCCGGCGGGCGGCCCGCACGGCACCCAGCGCGAGTGGGTCGCTCGCGCAGATGATGCCGGTGACCCCACGGTCGATGAGGCGCGTGGCCGCGGCCTGCCCACCCTCCAGGGAGAACATCGAGCACTCCAGGAACTCCTCGGGCAGCTCCCGCCCGGCGGCCCGTGCGGCCGCCTGCGCGGCGGCACGCTTGCGCCGGGACGGCACATGGTCCGGCGGGCCGAGGACGAGTCCGATCCGCTCGTGCCCGAGCGACGACAGATGGCGCCAGGCCTGCTCGACGGCGACGGCGTCGTCGCAGGCGATGCAGGGGAAGTGGAGGTTGTCGATGGAGGCGTTGACGAGGACGACCGGGATCTTCCGGTCGGCGAGCCTGCGGTAGTGGTCGTGCGGGGCGTCCGCCTGGGCGAACAGCCCGCCGGCGAAGACCACCCCGGACACCTGCTGCTGAAGCAGCAGATCGACGTAGTCCGCCTCGGAGACGCCGCCCTTGGTCTGGGTGCAGAGCACCGGTGTGAGCCCCTGCTGAGCCAGCGCACCACCGATGACCTCGGCGAACGCGGGGAAGATGGGGTTCTGCAGCTCCGGCAGCACCAGCCCGACGAGCCGGGCGCGCTCGCCCCGCAGCTGGGTGGGCCGCTCGTAGCCGAGGACGTCCAGCGCGGTCAGCACGGCCTGGCGGGTGGCGTCCGAGACGCCCGGCTTGCCGTTGAGGACCCGGCTGACCGTGGCCTCGCTGACTCCCACCTTGTTCGCCACCTGAGCAAGTCGTCGCGTCATGAACGCAAGACTAGCGCAAGGCATGCAAACGGCTTGCGTCCATCGTCATGCTCTGCGGTAAGCGGTTTGCACATCGCGTGAGCCCGGAGGTGCGTGAGCTGCGTCTCGGGAGGAGCGAGGGATTTTCCGAAGGGCGTCCAGGCCCTTTACCGTGCATGTGTATGAGCCCCGCACCGACCGGCCGCACAGGCGCACCGCCGAGACGGTGGCGGTTCGGCTGGCCGCGGCGGGTCTTCGCGCAGGTCCTGCTGATGCAGCTGGCCATCGCCACCGGTGTCACCGTCCTGGCCACCGGCCTCTTCCTGGCTCCGCTCAGCGCCCAGCTGGACGACGAGGCGATGCGCCGTGCGCTCGCCATCGCCGAGACCACGGCGTCGCCGAAGGTCGCCGAGGGCCTCCTCACCTCGCAGCCGTCCGTACGCGGACCGGTCCAGCGCGAGGCGGAGCGCATCCGGCACAGCACCGGCGCCGAGTACGTCGTGATCATGGACGCCCGCGGGGTGCGCTGGTCGCACACCGACCCTGGACAGATCGGCGAAGTCGTCTCCACCGACCCCAGCCGGCCGCTCGCGGGCGGACATGTCATGGAGATCGACAGCGGTACGCTCGGCCGCTCCGCCCGCGGCAAGGTCCCGCTCCGTGACGACGAAGGCCGGATCATCGGCGCCGTCTCGGTCGGCATCGAGTACGACAGCGTCCGCGACCGGCTGCTCGCCGCGATCCCGGGGCTGCTCGCCTACGCGGGCGGCGCACTGGCCGTCGGCGCCCTCGCCGCGTACATGATCTCCCGACGGCTCCAGCGGCAGACCCACGACCTCGCCTTCTCCGACATCTCGGCGCTGCTCGCCGAGCGGGAGGCGATGCTGCACGGCATCCGCGAGGGCGTGGTCGCCCTCGACCGGTCGGGCCGTGTCCGGCTCCTGAACGACGAGGCACAGCGTCTGCTCGGTCTCGGCCCCGAGGCCACCGGCCGGCCGCTGGACGAGGTCCTCGGCGAAGGCCGCACGACGGATGTGCTGGCCGGCCGGGTCACCGGCGAGGACCTGGTGACCGTGCGGGGCCATCGGGTGCTCATCGCCAACCGGATGCCGACCGACGACGGGGGCGCGGTCGCCACGCTCCGCGACCGCACCGAACTGGAGCAGCTCGGCCGTGAGCTGGACTCCACCCGTGGTCTGATCGACGCGCTCCGCGCCCAGGACCATGAGCACGCGAACCGTATGCACACGCTGCTCGGGCTGCTGGAGCTGGAGATGCACGAGGAGGCCGTGGAATTCGTGACCGAGGTCGTGGGCGTGCACCGCGCCACCGCGGAGCAGGTCACCGAGAAGGTCCACGATCCCCTGCTGGCCTCGCTGCTGGTCGGCAAGGCGACGGTGGCGGCCGAGCGGGGCGTCTCGCTGCGGATCGCGCCCGGGACGCTGCTGCCCGATCGACTGGTGGACCCGCGCGGGCTGG
Organism: Streptomyces sp. NPDC091376; assembly: GCF_044757085.1. Classification (NCBI taxonomy): domain Bacteria; kingdom Bacillati; phylum Actinomycetota; class Actinomycetes; order Kitasatosporales; family Streptomycetaceae; genus Streptomyces; species Streptomyces sp. NPDC091376. The sequence continues at coordinate 123,813 of NZ_JBIVUF010000015.1, forward strand.
TGACCGTCGTCGGCAATCTCGTCGACAATGCGCTGGACGCGGCGGCCGGGTCCGAGGACCCGCGCATCGAGATCGAGCTGCTCGGCGAGGGCCGCACCGTCGTCCTGCGCGTCTCCGACAGCGGGCCGGGGGTGCCTGCGGAGCGGCGCGACCTGATCTTCACCGAGGGCTGGTCCACCAAGGAACTGCCGGCTCACGGCAAGAGAGGGCTCGGGCTCGCTCTGGTCCGGCGCTTCGCGGAACGGCAGGGCGGCAGCGCCCGGGTCACCGGGGCGGGCCAGGACCTGGGCGGCGGCGCGGAGTTCACCGTCGTGCTGCCCGAAGCCCTGGCGGAACCGGGGCTGGAGCCGGGACTCGCGACGGTGGGAGAGACTCGATGACCGCGGTGCCCGACGCGCCGATCAACGTCCTGGTCGTGGACGACGACGTCCGGGTCGCGAAGATCAACGCGGCGTACGTGACCAAGCTGCCCGGATTCCGGGTCGCGGCCCTTGCCCACTCGGCCGCCGAGGCGCTCGCCCGTATCGCCGAGGTGCCCGTGGACCTGATCCTGCTGGACCACTACCTCCCGGACGAGAACGGGCTCGCGGTCGTCCGGGAACTGCGCCGCCTCGGACTGCAGACGGACGTGATCATGGTGACCGCCGCCCGTGATGTGGCCACCGTCCAGGCGGCCATGCGGCACGGCGCCCTCCAGTATCTGGTGAAGCCGTTCACCTTCGCCGGCCTGCGCACCAAGCTGGAGGCGTACGCGGCCCTGCGCCGCACCCTGGAGGGCGGCGGCGAGGCCGAACAGGCGGAGGTGGACCGCATCTTCGGCGCCCTCTCCGCCACGGCCTCCCCGGACCTCCCCAAGGGCCACTCCCCCACCACCGCAGGGCTCGTCCGCAAAGTGCTCCTGGCCGCCGATGCCCCGCTCTCGGCCCAGGAGATCGCCGAAAGCGCCGGCGTCAGCCGCCAGACGGCTCAGCGCTATCTCAAGCTCCTGGAACGCTCGGGCCGTGTCCGGCTCTCCCTGCGCTACGGCGAAACGGGCCGCCCGGAGCACCGCTACGCCTGGACGGCGAGCGGCCGGAACCAGTCCTGACCTCGGAACCATTTCTCGGCCGGGGCTCTGGTCCGGTCACACCGCGCCCGCCCCCGTGAGCGCCCGTACCTCCGTCTCGGCGTGCTTCGCCTCGTCCGGCTCATCCGCCGAGGTGATCGTGCCGATCCAGCCGGCCAGGAAGCCCAGGGGGATGGAGACCAGTCCGGGGTTCTGCAGGGGGAAGAGATCGAAGTCCAGCCCCGGGAACAGCGCCTCCGGGGTGCCGGAGACCACGGGTGAGAGCAGCACCAGCAGTACCGCCGGGATCAGTCCGCCGTACACCGACCACACTGCGCCGCGGGTGGTGAAGTTCCGCCAGAACAGCGAGTAGAGCAGCACCGGGAGATTGGCCGAGGCGGCGACCGCGAAGGCGAGACCCACCAGGAAGGCCACATTCAGGTCGCGGGCGAGCAGGCCGAGCGCGATCGCGGCCGCGCCGATGCCGGCCGCGGCGAACCGCGCCACCGCGACCTCGCTGTGCTGCTTCGCGTGGCGGCGCTTCAGGGACGCGTACAGATCGTGCGCGACCGACGCCGAGGACGCGAGCGTGATCCCCGCGACGACTGCGAGGATCGTCGCGAAGGCGACCGCGGCGACGACGGCGAACAGCACCGTGCCGCCGGTGGAGCCCGCGCCTCCGCCGAGATCGAGGGCGAGCAGCGGAACCGCCGTGTTCCCCGCGGCGTTCGACGCGCGCACGTCGTCCGTGCCGAGGATGGCCGCCGCGCCGAAACCGAGCACGATCGTCATCAGGTAGAAGCTGCCGATGAGTGCGATGGACCAGACGACCGAGCGGCGGGCGGCCCGCGCGGTCGGGACGGTGTAGAAGCGGGACAGGATGTGCGGCAGTCCGGCGGTACCGAGCACGAGTGCGAGTCCGAGGCTGATGAAGTCCAGGCGCGCGGTCCAGTCCCCGCCGTACCGCAGTCCCGGCGAGAGGAAGTCCTTGCCGTGACCGCTCTGTTCGGCGGCGGTGTTGAGCAGCTGGTTGAAGTCGCCGTGGAAGCGCGTCAGTACGAGCACGGTGAGCACGATCGCGCCCGCCATCAGCAGTACGGCCTTCACGATCTGGATCCACGTGGTGGCCCGCATACCTCCCAACGACACATAGACGATCATCAGCGCGCCGACACCGATGACGGTCCATGAGCGTGCGGCCTCGCTCGTCCCGCCGAGGAGCAGAGCCACCAGACTCCCCGCCCCCACCATCTGCGCCAGCAGATAGAGAACGGAGACGGTGACCGAGGAAGTTCCCGCCGCGATACGGACCGGTCGCTCGCTCATCCGGGCGGCGACGACATCGGCGAGCGTGAACCGCCCGCAGTTGCGGACGAGTTCGGCGACGAGCAGCAGAACGACCAGCCAGGCGACGAGGAAGCCCACGGAGTAGAGCATTCCGTCGTAGCCGTAGAGCGCGATGAGTCCCGAGATCCCGAGGAAGGAGGCGGCCGACATGTAGTCGCCGGCGATGGCGAACCCGTTCTCCATGGGCGAGAACAACCGCCCGCCCGCGTAGAACTCCTCCGCCGAGCCCCGGCGGTTGCGGCTCACCCAGGTGGTGATCGCCAGGGTCACCACGATGAAGGCGCTGAACAGCAGCAGCGCCAGGGTCTGGTGGTCGCCGGTCAACGCTCGCTCTCCCGCGTCGCCTCGGTCGCACGTGCCGCCTCGGTCCCATGTGCCGGCATGGCGCCACTCCCCGGCATGGCGCCGTGAGCCGGCTCCGCGCCGTGGGCCGAGCCCGTCACCCGTGCCGGTCCCGCCCCGGGTGCCGGTTCCGTGTCACGTGTCCGGTCGAAGACCGTCCACCGCAGATCCAGTGCCGCACGGTCCCTGCGCAGCCGGGCGTGCCGTGCGTAGGCCCAGGTCAGCAGGAAGGTGCTGAGGAACTGCCCGAGCCCTGCCACCAGGGCCACGTTCACCGCCCCGGCGACCGGCCTCGCCATCAGCCCGGGTGCTGCGGTGGCCGCGACGACGTACGCCACGTACCAGGCGAAGAAGGCGAGAGTGGCCGGGACGACGAACCGCCGATAGCGGCTGCGCACCTCCTGGAAAGCGGCACTGCGGTGCACTTCCAGGTAGATGTCGCTCGCCCGATGGCGGTGCTCCCCGGCTCCGGCGGCCTGGGGCGCGGTCGGCCCGGACCCACCCGCTCCGTCCAGTTCACCCCAGCCGGAGGCCAGCGCGTCGTACCACGGGTCGTCGATGCGCACCGCCTCGGCGCCCCGGCCCTGCTGCTTCTCCACGCTCTGCTCTTCTCCTTGTCAGCGAACCATTTCGGTCGCGTGCCCAAGGATGGACAGAACGGGGAGATCCCGGACTCTTCTCTCCTTCTCTTCACCCCATCAGGTGACGGACGTTGTCGCTCCGCCCCTGAACGTGCTGTCAGGCGTCGATGCGTGAGCGGTCCAGCGTGGCCGCGGAGCTGGTGATGAACTCCTTGCGCGGCGCGACCTCGTTGCCCATCAGCAGGTCGAAGACGTGCTCCGCCGACTCCAGATCGCCGATGTTGATCCGGCGCAACGTGCGGTGACGCGGATCCATCGTGGTCTCCGCGAGCTGGTCGGCGTCCATCTCGCCGAGGCCCTTGTAGCGCTGGATGGAGTCCTTGAAGCGGATGCCCTTGCGCTGGAACTCCAGCAGCGTGGAGCGCAGTTCGTTGTCCGAGTAGGTGTACACGTACTTGTCCTGGCCCCGCTTGGGCTGGATCAGCTCGATCCGGTGCAGCGGCGGCACGGCGGCGAAGACCCGGCCCGCCTCGACCATCGGCCGCATGTACCGCTGGAAGAGCGTGAGCAGCAGACAGCGGATGTGGGCGCCGTCGACGTCGGCGTCGACCAGCAGGACGATCTTGCCGTACCGGGCTGCGTCGATGTCGAAGGTCCGGCCGGAGCCCGCCCCTATGACCTGGATGATCGCTCCGCACTCGGTGTTCTTGAGCATGTCGGAGACGGACGACTTCTGCACGTTGAGGATCTTGCCGCGGATCGGGAGCAGGGCCTGGAACTCGGAGTTCCGGGCGAGCTTGGCCGTACCGAGCGCCGAGTCGCCCTCGACGATGAAGAGTTCGCTCCGCTCGACGTCGTCGCTGCGGCAGTCGGCGAGCTTGGCCGGCAGCGAGGAGGACTCCAGGGCCGTCTTCCGGCGCTGCGCCTCCTTGTGCTGGCGTGCCGCGATACGCGTACGCGCGGCGGCGACGGCCTTCTCCAGGACCGCGCGGGCCTGCGCCTTCGCATCGCGCTTGGTGGAGGTCAGGAACGCCTTGAGCTCCTTGGCCACGACATTGGCGACGATGCGGTTGGCCGCGGAGGTGCCGAGGACCTCCTTGGTCTGGCCCTCGAACTGCGGCTCGGCGAGCCGCACGGTCACGACGGCGGTCATGCCTTCGAGTGCGTCGTCCTTGACGATGTCGTCCTCGGCGACGCGCAGCAGCTTCGCGGAGCGCAGCACCTCGTTGACCGTCTTGGTGACGGAGCGCTCGAAGCCGGTGACGTGGGTGCCGCCCTTGGGGGTGGCGATGATGTTGACGAACGACTTGACCGCGGTGTCGTAACCGGTGCCCCAGCGCAGGGCGATGTCGACGGTGAGGTCCCGGGTGACCTCGGTCGGTGTCATGTGGCCGCGGTCGTCGAGGACCGGCACGGTCTCCTTGAAGGTGCCGTTACCGGTCAGCCGCAGAACGTCACATACGGCCTTGTCCTGGGCGAGGTACTCGCAGAACTCGCTGATGCCGCCGTCGAAACGGAAGATCTCCTGCGACTTGCCCTCGCCCTCCAGGTCGCGCTCGTCACGGACGACGATGGTGAGACCCGGCACGAGGAAGGCGGTCTGACGGGCACGCTGGTAAAGCGTGTCCAAGGAGAGCTTGGCGTCCTTGAGGAAGATCTGCCGGTCCGCCCAGTAGCGTACGCGCGTGCCGGTACGGGTCTTGGGCACCCGCTTGCCCTTGATCAGCCCGTTGGCCGGATCGAAGGGCGCGTCGGGGCCCGACTCGGTGAACATGCCGGGCACACCGCGCCGGAAGCTGATCGAGTGCGTCGCACTGCCGCGGTCCACCTCGACGTCGAGGCGGGCGGAGAGGGCGTTGACGACGGAGGCTCCCACGCCGTGCAGACCGCCGGAGGCCGCGTACGAGCCGCCGCCGAACTTTCCGCCGGCGTGCAGCTTGGTCATGACGACCTCGACGCCGGACAGACCGGTCTTGGGCTCCACGTCGACGGGAATGCCCCGGCCGTTGTCCCGGACCTCCACCGAGCCGTCCTCGTGGAGGATCACCTCGATGTGGTCGCAGTACCCCCCGAGGGCCTCGTCCACCGAGTTGTCGATGATCTCCCACAGGCAGTGCATGAGGCCACGGCTGTCGGTGGATCCGATGTACATACCCGGTCGCTTGCGAACCGCCTCGAGCCCCTCGAGGACGAGCAGGTGCCGCGCGGTGTAGTTGGAACCGTCACGGTCTGCGGTCAGCAGCGCACTCGACGGCACGGACGTTTCGGCGGTCACGCGGTTCGCTCCTCGCTGAATTTGAATCTGGCCCTGTGGGGGTAAGGGCCCGGCATCGGTCGCCGGTCAGAGGGTACCGAGGCCTGGTAGAGCCGATGTAACGCCACCCTCATGATTCAACATGCTAGTCCAGAGTCGCATACACGTTCGATCCCTCGATGGAGTGACGCGCACATCACGTTCCCTTCCGGGCATGAACCATTTAGGCTCCGGGCACGTCCTCATGAACAACCGGCAACCCCGCCGGGAGGACTGAACGACCGAGACAAGCAAGCGAAACCGTAGTGCGAAGCAATACGGCACATTCGCCGCCAACCGGCAGCAGACAGCCACCTTGAGAAGAAGTTTCAAGGAAAAGGCACGAGCGGGAACGTTTTCGGCCTGGTTGGATGTTGACCCTGGTACGACAGCTCGTCGAGCTAGAGAAGAGGCGACGTGACTACTGTTCTGACCCCCGCGAGCCCCCTGACGGCCGCTGACCGCTGCGACCGCTGCGGTGCCCAGGCGTACCTGCGAGTCGTCCTGACAAGCGGCGGTGAGCTGCTCTTCTGTGCCCACCACGGGCGCAAGTTCGAGCCGGAACTCAAGAAGATCGCCGCTGAGATACAGGACGAGACGGACCGACTGACGGCCGTACCGGCCGGCGCCGGAGAAGACGAGCGCTGACCCCGCCCCTCCCACCGACGAGCCAAAGGGCCGGTCCGGGACCGGCCAATGGGCGGCCACCCCCTCGCAGGGGTGGCCGCCCATTCTCGTAACTCTGAGCCGCACAGCGGTTTACGGTGCGCCACCACACGTGAGCCATGCACCGTCGTCCATATCCTCGAACCCGTCATTTCCTCTTCGCGCCCGGTCACCGAAAGCGTTCGATATGTGACCAACTGCTCCTGGCCTCACAGCTTGTCGGCCATCGTGGGCAGCACCTCGGAGACCCGGGTGTAGACCCCAGGGCTGTCCGCGCGGCCACATCCGCTGCCCCAGGACACGATCCCGATCAGCCGCCCCTGCGCCACCAACGGGCCACCGCTGTCTCCCTGGCAGGCATCGTGCCCGCCCTTCGCGTCCCCGGCGCACAGCATCGTGGCGGGCATGTAGCGGCCTCCCAGCGCGGTGCCGGGATACGCCCGCGCGCACACCGTGTCCGGCTGCACCTGCACGGGCGCGGCGCGCAGCGCGGAGGCGTACGTACCGGCCCCTGTCGTGTCGCCCCAGCCGTAGACCGCCGCGGCGGTACCCGGTGTGTTCGCGGCATCACCACGGGTCGCCGTCTTGATGACATGGCCGGCGGGCAGCGCGCTCGCCAGCGTCAGCACGGCCAGGTCCGAGGAGCTCGTCCGCGGGTCGTACGCGGGAGCGACCAGCACCTGCTGGACCTGGACCTCCTGACCGCCCGGCGCCCGCAGATCCTCGCGCCCGGCGATCACTCGCAGATCCTTCACCTCGCTCACGGTCGCCCCGAGCACCTCCCTGCCGAGACAGTGGGCCGCCGTGAGCACCTTCGTCGGCGCCACCACGACACCGCCGCAGAACTGACCGGCCCGGATACCCCCGAACCGGTCACGGCTGGACAGGGCGACGACCCAAGGCGTGTCGGCGGACCGCACCGGAGCACCTCCGATGATCACGCTGTCGGCAGCCGCCGGAGCCGGGGAGGCGAGCGGCGCCAAGGCGGCCGCGGAGGCCAGGGCCAAGGCGCCCGTCAGGGCTCGGGGGATGGGGCGTCGCATGGGCGGTCTCCTGACTCTCCGGTGATCTGCGTCCACTCAGGGTCGATCAGACCGCCACGGTCCGCACCCGCGCGACATCGGTGAGCAACCGGTCCTGGCCGCGCCGCGGTCGCCGTCCCTCGCCGAAAAGGCCGAGGGCCCGGTTCCCTCGCGGGATCCGGGCCCTCGTACGGGCGATGCCGCCCTCGTTCTTCCTAGTCCAGGTAGTCGCGCAGCACCTGGGACCGCGACGGGTGGCGCAGCTTCGACATCGTCTTGGACTCGATCTGACGGATGCGCTCGCGCGTCACGCCGTAGACCTTGCCGATCTCGTCGAGAGTCTTCGGCTGGCCGTCGGTGAGACCGAAGCGCATGGAGACGACTCCCGCCTCGCGCTCCGACAGGGTGTCGAGCACCGAGTGCAGCTGCTCCTGGAGGAGCGTGAAGCTGACCGCGTCGGCCGGGACGACCGCCTCGGAGTCCTCGATCAGGTCACCGAACTCGCTGTCTCCGTCCTCACCCAGCGGGGTGTGCAGGGAGATCGGCTCACGGCCGTACTTCTGGACCTCGATGACCTTCTCCGGGGTCATGTCGAGTTCCTTGGCCAGCTCCTCCGGGGTGGGCTCGCGGCCCAGGTCCTGGAGCATCTGGCGCTGCACACGCGCGAGCTTGTTGATGACCTCGACCATGTGCACCGGGATACGGATGGTGCGGGCCTGGTCGGCCATGGCGCGGGTGATCGCCTGACGGATCCACCAGGTGGCGTACGTGGAGAACTTGTAGCCCTTGGTGTAGTCGAACTTCTCGACGGCGCGGATCAGACCGAGGTTGCCCTCCTGGATCAGGTCCAGGAAGAGCATGCCGCGGCCGGTGTAGCGCTTGGCGAGCGAGACGACCAGCCGGAGGTTGGCCTCCAGCAGGTGGTTCTTGGCTCGGCGCCCGTCCTCGGCGATGATCTCCAGCTCGCGCTTGAGCTTCGGGGCGAGCTTGTCGGAGTTCGCCAGCTTGTCCTCGGCGAACAGGCCCGCCTCGATGCGCTTGGCCAGCTCGACCTCCTGCTCGGCGTTGAGCAGGGGGACCTTGCCGATCTGCTTGAGGTAGTCCTTCACCGGGTCGGCAGTGGCACCGGCCGCCGCGACCTGCTGCGCGGGGGCGTCGTCCTCGTCCTCGTCGGAGAGGACGAAGCCGGCGCTCTCGGTGCCCTCGGGCTCGTCGGCGCCCGCCTTGCCGGGCTGCGCCTCCTCGAGTGCTTCCTCGCCCTCGGCCGGCTCGTCGGTGTCCTTCTTGGCGGCGGTCGTCTTCTTCGCGGCCGTCGTCTTCTTGGCGGCGGTCTTCTTGGCCGCCGTCGTCTTCTTGGCCGCGGTCTTCTTCGCCGCGGCCTTCTTCGCGGGCGTCGCGGTCTCGTCGGCAGTGTCACCGACGGTTTCGTCGGCCGTGGCCGCCGGTGCGGCGGTGGCCGCGACGGTCTTGGCCGTGGCCGTCTTGGCCGCGACGGTCTTGGTGGCGGTGCGCTTCGCCGGGCTCTTCGCTGCGACGCTCTTGCGGGTGCGCTTGGGCGACTCCGCGGCACTGACCATCAGCGTCACACCCTCTTCCTCGAGGATCTGGTTGAGGCTGCGCAGAACATTCTTCCACTGGGTTGGCGGAATCTGGTCAGCCTCGAAGGCCCGACGCACGTCATCGCCGGCGATCTGCCCATCAGCCTTTCCCCGCTCGATGAGCGCCATCACAGACTCGGACTCGGCGATCTCCGGCGGGAGCGTACGGGATGTGCTGGCCGACACGAACAACCTCTCGGAACGATGGAAAACGGCTTCCGGCCCCGCCCATGATCGGGCCGGAGCCGACGACCGCCGGTTGGGGATGTACCGACGGCGCGGGCTGGACCTCAGAGCTGAACAGCGTCGTGAACGACGTCTGTATTCCCTCCTCGGCTGTCACCTCTTAGGTCATCGCACTGTTTCGAGGAGTGTTACGCCCAATCCGCGTGGCCCGAGTCACACCTCATTTGCGACTAAACGACCAAATGGGGAGTTCGCTCCATATTCGCCTCCACAATCGTGTCGCCGGACCCGAGGGTCCGGCGACACACGATGGGTACGCCTCGGAACGCCCCGGCCGCGGCCGCGGTTCAGTGCTCGCGCGGGGCGGGCACGACGCGCTCCACCTCCGGGTGGACGGTGAGCAGTTGGCGCATGGCCGACTCGGCGCCGTGCGCGTCGCCGGCGGCCAGGGCGTCGACGATCCTGGCGTGGTGCGCCAGGGACGCCTCGGAAGGGCGGTCACAGCCGGCGACCGGCCCTCCGGAGACCTGGAGAGCGGCGGCGACGATGCCGGACAGGTGCTCCAGCATCCGGTTGCCCGCGACCTGGATGAGGAGGGAGTGGAACTCGGCGTCGGCGCGCGTGAAGGTGATTCCGTCACCCTGTGTGAGCGAGTGACTCATGATCTCGACCATGTCGCCGAGCCGCTGCTGCACGTCCTCCCGGCCGTGGCCCGCGGCGAGCCGGGCCGCCAGCGGCTCGATCGTCCAGCGGAGCTCGCTCAGCTCACGGCGCTGGTCGTCACGCTGCGGGCCGAAGGCGCGCCATTCGATGATGTCGGGGTCGAGCAGATTCCAGTCGCTGACCGGGCGGACCCGGGTGCCGACGTTCGGGCGGGCACTGACCAGGCCCTTGGCCTCGAGGACGCGCAGCGACTCCCGGACCACGGTGCGGGAGACCTCGAAGCGCTGGCCGATCTCCTCGGGTACGAGCGGACGGTCGGCCCCGAGGTCGCCGGAGACGATCATCTGGCCCAGCTGCTGGACGAGTTGACCGTGCAGCCCGCGACCCCGGCTGCCCGCCGTACGGCGGCCGGCCCGGCCCAACTCGGTTTCCGTGGCGTCCCAGGCCGGGGGTCCGACGCGGTCGACGCCGGGCACCTCCGGGTAGGGGTAGCGGTCGAGATCGCCCGGGCCGGCGAGGCCGGACTCGGCGGGGCGGGCGGCGGTCATCATGGTGTGCGCAAGGGTACTCACGCATCCTTTGTCGGCGCGCCCCCTGCCGCCCTTGAGGTCTTTGGTGAAAAGCACACGAAAGGGTGATCGGCGCCCACCTCTCAATTGACGCCTTATAGGGAAGAAACGGTCATTCCCCTGGGAGTTACGGGCAGCTCATCGCACTGCGAACCGAACTGGTCACCAACGCGCCCTGCCGCGAAGGCCGATGAACAGATACGTGCAGAGCAGAACCGAGAACGACAATGCCAGTGCCGTGCCCACGGGTTGGACGAGCATGCGCAGCCCCGCCAGCAGCCAGCGGTCCACCTCGTAGGGCCACTGCACCCACAGCAGCTCACGCAGACGGATCGGGAGTCCGGCGACCGAACGCCCGGACGCGCCTGCGAACGCCTTCTGCACCAGCGGAACCATGACCATCGGTACGGCCAGCACGGCCGCCACTCCCGGGGCCGTGCGCCGGAAGATCCCCGCGGCGAGCAGCCCGGACCAGGCGCAGCCGACCAGGAGGCCCGTCCAACTCGCCGACAGTGAAAGCCAGTTCTCCGGCAGGGGCAAGGGCTCGGTCCCGTAGAGAAGCCACAGCACCTGCGCGTCGAGCACGACGACGGCGCAGCCGATCAGCAGCGCGGTGAGGGCCGACACCGTGAGTTTGGCGAGCAGCAGACCGAGGCGGCGGGGGACCGTTCCGCCGGCGGCCGCCAGCGCCGGGTAGCGGAACTCCTCTCCGAAGGAGAGCGCACCGAGCAGACCCGCAGCCAGCGCGGCGGGCGGCAGCGGCAGCGGTCCTGGCCATGCGGCCAGGAGGCTCGGCAGCGATGTGCGGCCGGTCTGCGCGAGGAGCGCGGAGAGCACGGCGGAGACGACGAGCACGGCCGCCACGATCACAGGGGTCGTCCGGACACCGAGAAAGCGCCGCAGTTCGTACCGCAGCGGCTGAAGCGGCTGCAGGGGCGCACGCCGAGGGCGGGAGGGGAGACGGGGACCTGGGACCCCTCGCGTCGCGTGGGAGGGCTCTCCTGGGCCGCGCGGGCCGGCGTCGGCGGGGGCGGGTGGTGCGGACGCGGCGGCGGGAGCGTTCGGTACGGGCGTGGTCGGGGTGCGCGTGGTCGGCGTGCGGGGGGTCGCGGTGGCGTGTGGAGTGGTGACGTGCGGGGTCGTGACGTGCGGGGTGGTGACGGGGCCTGCGTCGCCGATCTCCTGGGCGAGTTGGTGGACGAGGATGCCGTGCCGGAAGGCGGTCTCGCCGATCTCGGCGCAGCTGCTGCCGTACACGGAGAGCCGGCCGCCGCCCTCGGTGACGACTTCGACGGAGCGGCGTGCGGCCCGCGCCTCGCGGCCTACCACCGTGGCGAGCCGTGCCGCGTGCGGAGTGCGGACCGCGACACGTGGCCGCAGCCGGGTGCGGGCGAACTCGGCCACGTCCTGGTCGGCGACGAGCCGGCCCCTGTCGATGGTGACGACGTGATCGGCGGTCCGGGCGGCCTCCTTGGGGTCCGCGGTCGTGTAGAGAACGGTCCCGCCGTGCGCGGCATGAGCACGCAGCAGTCCGAACAGCCAGCTGTTCTCACGCGGCGAGAGGCCGCGGGCGGGATCGTCGAGCAGCAGGGTGTGAGGGTCCCCCAACAGGGCGGCGGCGAGGCCCAGTCTGCGGTCCATGCCGAGCGAGAGTGTGCCGAGCCGCGCGTCGCGCAGGGCGGCGATGCCCACGACGTCGAGCATGTCGTCGGCGCGTGAGACGGGCACTCCGGCGGCGGCACAGAGCATCCGGAGCTGACCGCGTGCGGTGCGGGCAGGATGGCCGGGAACCACACCCAGCAATGCACCCACTTCCCGGGCGGGACCCGAGATGGTGTGCAGGGGGCGGCCGCGGAAGTACGTGACGCCACGCCCCGTCTCCAGTTCGAGCATCAGACGCAGGGCCGTCGTCTTGCCCGAACCCGGGGCCCCGAGCAGCGCGGTGACGTCGCCGGGCCGTGCCTCGAAGGTCAGATCGTCCACCATGGGCGGGAGGTGTCGGCGGGGCGTGCTGGTGAGTCCGATGGCCTGGAGCATCGCTTCCCTCGCGGAGGTGGGACCGCTCGGCGGCTGGGCGGTACGCGGCAAGTGCGGATACCGCAGCACGATAACGCGACATTTCGGACTTGGTACGCAGCATCGGGGCCGGGTGTCAGACCGTCGGAACGCGCTGACGAGCGCGGGACGGAGGAGGCCTACCTAGGGAGACGGAGTCGCAGGGCGTCGCGAGCCCAGCGAGACCCGCCGGACACTCCTAGATCTCGGGGCGCAGCATGGGCGGATTCAGGAGGGTCGCGCCCCCGGCCCTGAACAACTGTGCAGGGCGCCCGCCCTGGCGAGTCGTGGTGCCTCCCGAGGGTACGAGGAAGCCCGGCGTGCCGGTCACCTTGCGATGGAAGTTCCGGGGATCCAGCGCGACGCCCCACACCGCCTCGTACACCCGCCGCAACTCGCCGACGGTGAACTCCGGCGGGCAGAACGCCGTGGCCAGTGACGAGTACTCGATCTTGGAGCGGGCCCGCTCCACGCCGTCGGCCAGGATCCGGGCGTGGTCGAAGGCGAGAGGCGCGGCCTGCTCGTCGTCCCGGGCGCCGTTCTCCTGGTTCAGCAAGCTCTCGACGGGCGCCCAGCGCGCGCTGTTCGCGTCGCCGCCGGCGCGCGGCGCCGGCAGATCCGGGGAGAGAGCGAGATGCGCGACGCTCACCACCCGCATGCGGGGGTCCCGCTTCGGGTCGCCGTAGGTGGCGAGCTGTTCCAGATGGGCCCCGTTGGCGGGCGCGGGCGAACCGGGGTCGTGCACGCACAGCCCCGTCTCCTCGACGAGCTCGCGCGCCGCCGCGCCCGCGAGGTCCTCGTCGGCCCTGACGAAGCCCCCGGGCAGTGCCCAGCGCCCCTGGTACGGCGGCTCTCCGCGACGGACGACCAGGGCACACAGCGCATGGCGCCGCACGGTGAGCACGACCAGGTCGACGGTGACAGCGAAGGGCGGAAAGGCCGACGGGTCGTAGGGCATGCCGCGATCATAGTCGTCTCCCTGACGATAAACACTCCCTTCGTGATCGGGAATGACGACTTCTTCATGCGCCGGCCCCATCCGGTCACACGCCCAACTGGAGTCCGTCGGCAGCTTCCTCGACCATCCCGAGTCCGAGCCTGCTGACGCGCACCGCGAACGGCTCCCCGGCGACCCGGAGCCCGGACAACCGCGCGGCGCCGAGGGGCGCATTGCGCAGCGGACGCAGAGCGACCGTGCCCGCCGGGGCGTCCGGCCCGATACCCGCGAGCGCGCCGAGGAGGTGGATGCCGACCGCGGCGGACACGGCCGCCGGGCGACACGCGGCAGGGTGCGGAAGCGGCACGGCGCCTGTCGTGCGCTGCTCCCCCGCGTACATGTCCGGGAGCCGATGGCCGAATGCCTGCGCGGCATCGAGGAGCCCGCGGAGCAGGGAACTCGCTTCCTTCTCGTAGCCGGCTGCTGCCAGGCCGGCGACCGCCACGGCCGTCTCGTGCACCCGCACCGCCCCGGACCGGTGGCCGTACGGATTGTGGCCCGGCTCCTTGGCACCGAGGCTGCGCAGTCCCCATCCGGTGTCGAGGTCGGGGGCGCCGAGGAGGCGTGCCAGCTGCTCCGTCTGCACCTTGTCGAGCAGACCGGGTGCGGGACGGCCGCCGCTGGTCAGCCCCGTGTCCAGGAGGTGCGCCGCGCCCCCGCCGAGATGAGGCACCGGCCGGCCGTCGCGGGCGCGCGCGGCCGCGGGCCTGCCACCCGTGCGGTCGTCGATCCAGAACGCCTCGCGGAACGCACGGCGCATGGCACCGGCCCGCTCCCGCCACCAGCCCGCCCCCGGCCGTCCGGACGCCTCCAGCAGGTCGGCGCCCAGCACGGCTGCCCGGTGCGCATGGGCCTGTGTCTCGGCACGCCGCGTCCCGGCGGGGCCCGGCTCGGACAGCAGCCCGTCCTCACCCGCGGCTGTACGCAGCCAGCGCAGACAACGCTCGGCCGCGGGCAGCAACTCGTGCAGCTCCTGCTCGGGGAGCCCCCAGCGCCATGCTTCGGCGAGAACGGCCGGAAAGGCGAGCGTCGCTTCGATTCCAGTGCAGTTGGGCGGGAGATGCGGGCCGGCGTCCCGGAACGGTCCGGGGATCCGGCCGGCGTCCCGGCCCGTTCCACCGAGCTGGGTCCTGGCGAGCGTGCGCAGCGTACCCGTGGCCAGACGCGTGCCGACCGGGAGCGCCATGCGCACCGCCCAGAGCGCTTCCGCGGGCGCGAGACCGCAGCGCCACGGCACACCCGCCGCGGGATACACGTCACGGGGATGGTCCTGGTCGCGCAGGAGCAGCGCCTCCAGGTCGGCCAGGCATGTCCGCAGCAGGCTCCGGACACGCGGATCGTCGCCCTCGACCTCCGCCTCCGCCGGTGGACCGCCTCCGTGGCACAGGGGACGCCGCACCATCCCCTCCGAGCGGACGCGGACTTCGATGGTGTGTGTCCCACCGGGTGCCAGCTCGACCTCCCATCGCAGCAGTCCGGCCGAGGCGAGAGCGTCCTGGGGAGGAGGGGACGCTGTGACGGCGGCGCGACAGCCGGTCGTGGACCAGCGCAGTCCCCCGTCGTGGACGCCGGCAGGCAGCTCCGGCCCGGCACGGCCCGTCGCCACCGCGGCCAGCTCCGCGAGATCGGTGCCGAGTGCGAGCTCGACCGGGAGCCTGACGGTCCGGGCGGACCAGCTGCGCAGCACGATGCGTTCGCTGCCGTCGGCATCCCGCGATCGCTCCACACCGATCTCGGGATCGGGCCCTGCGTCGCCATGGGTGCGTGCCACGCCGAAGAACGTTGCCCGGTTCGCGGAGACGAGTCGTCCCTGGACCATGACCGGTTCGCGTCCGGCGATCCGCAGCCGGCTGCGCGACAGCAGCCTCCGGCCCGCGCGATAGACCCCTTCCAGTCCTTGGCCGGTGAGCTGGCCGTGCTCCGCGGACACCGCCAGGCTCGGCAGCGCGACGCACATGAGGGTGTGGTGCAGCGGTGGCGGGTCTCCCGCCGGCCGTCCCGGGTTGCCGGTTGAAGCAGCACCGGGGTGGGTGCTTCGGCCCGGGCTCGACCGTGCGCTGCTGGCGGGCGCCGAACGTGCCGGCGGAACCGTTGACGGGGCGGTGAGCCAGGCCGTGCCGAGACGCGGGCCCGGTGCCGAGGCCTGAGGTGGGTCGCTGAGAGCCATGTGGGGTCTGCTGTGCCTTCTGTGGGCTCCGGGCAGCCGCGTCGGGGACGGCGGCACGGGGCGTAGGACATCGCCACCCAGGTGAACGGCCGCGCATACTGCGGGGTCACGCCGGTCATCACCGGGAGCCCGCATCGCGCTCACCGGATCGCCTGGTGGAGCGCGCCCTGCTCCGGGCCCGCGGGACACCGGGATCCGGCGCGGGGCTCTTCCTGCCGTCGGCCGGACGCGCTGTCCGGGGGCGCGACCGGGGGCGCCGACTCCCGGCGCGGGTCGCCGTGCGTTCCGGTGGCCCCGCCGGCCCGGTAGGCCCCGGCACCGCAGGCGCCTGTGCCGGCGCTTCCGGCGCGGCCGCCCGGGCTCCGACGGCGTCCACGGCGCCGCCCATGGTCTGCGTGCGCAGGCAGCGGCGCAGGTCCTCGGGGTCCAGCCCTTCGTTGCACGCCTGGTGGAGCAGTCGCGCGAAGACGTATTCGGGGTCGACGCGCAGGGCGAGGCTGAGCGCGACCCGCGCACCTGGTTCGTCCCCGGTCGACCAGGACACCCAGCCTGCCAGCGAGAGCGGTGCCGCCGCGTGCTCCGCGTAGGGACCGACGCAGCGGCGCGCCAGCGCCCGCCACAGCCTCAGCGCGCGGTGCGCCTGCGGCCCTTCCATCCAGGCCGCGGCCAGGTCCCGGGTCTCCCGGTCCTGGAGGCCGAGGATCACGGCGGCCGCCTCGTCGTGGGAGATGAGCTTGTCGTCGCCCGCATCCGCCGTCGACGGGCCGACCCCCAACGTCGCCCTGTCTCCCAGACGTTTCATCAGCCTGCGAGCGAGCCCCAGAGTCTCCGCCCCGACCTCCTCCTTGCTCCCGCCGTGCAGGATCCTCGGCACGAGGAGGGCGCCGGCGGAGTCAAGGGCCCGCTCCTGATCTGCCGCGGCCGGGGTCCGCAGCGGCTCCAGGCGCGCCTCCATCTCCCGCAGCGATCCCCGGACCTGGATGCCTGCATAGGCCGCGGCGGCGGCCATCACCGATGTGCCCGGCATCGCCATGGCCGTCCCCTCCGCCGGACAGCAACGGGAGTCCGGGCACGAGTAGCTCCAGAAACGGCCGCCGGAGATGCAGAGCGCCTCCAGGACGGGAACGTCCAGGGCGCCGCAGGACGTCCGGAGCCACTGCGCGAGGGGCCGCAACCGCTCCATCACCGCCCGGCCCGTCTCCCCTTCCGCCGGGTCCCGGCAGAGGAAGACGACGATGCCGTCGGGCCGGGTACCGCGGCGCTCGCTCCCTTCGATAAGGCATTCGGCGAGGTGCTGAGCGACGGGCAGCCACTCGTGCGGTGAGTCGGGAATACCCAGCCTCAGACGGCCGCCGAAGCGGCCGCGGTCGCCGTGGAGCGCGACGAGCACGATCGAGTCGGTCGGATGGAAGCCCAGCATGTACGGCAGGGCATCGGCCAGTTCGGCAGGTCCGCGCAGCGTGATCTGCTGCTGGTCGTCGTCGGCCGGCCCGGTGGGTTCGTGGTGCTTGTTCATGGCACGACGGTCCCGCGACCGCCACGACTCCGCGACCCCTGTGGATAACGTTATCCACAGGCCGGGTGCCTCGTTCGCGCTTTGTCCGTGCCATCGGGTTGCATGGAGGCATGACCAACGCAGACCGCGCAGAGCTCAAGGCATCGGCCGACTCCGTACTCGCACGCCTCGTCGGCGACACCACCGGCGCCGCCAGGCTGCGCGAGGACCAGTGGCGGGCCATCGAGGCGCTCGTCGCCGACAAGCGCCGAGCGCTGGTCGTGCAGCGGACCGGCTGGGGCAAGTCCGCCGTGTACTTCGTCGCGACCTCCCTGCTGCGCGAGCGTGGCAGCGGTCCGACGGTGATCGTGTCGCCGCTGCTCGCGCTCATGCGCAACCAGGTCGAGGCGGCCGCCCGCGCGGGTATCCGGGCGCGGACGATCAATTCGTCGAACATGGAGGAGTGGGACACGGTCCAGGCCGAGGTCGCCGCCGGCGAGGTCGACGTTCTGCTGGTCAGTCCTGAGCGGCTCAACAATCCCGATTTCCGGGACCAGGTGCTGCCGAAGCTCGCCGCCGCCACGGGGCTTCTCGTGGTGGACGAGGCCCATTGCATCTCGGACTGGGGCCATGACTTCCGGCCCGACTACCGCCGGTTGCGGACGATGCTCGCCGATCTTCCGTCCGGCGTTCCGGTGCTGGCCACCACCGCCACGGCCAACGCACGCGTGACCGCGGACGTCGCTGAGCAGTTGGGCACCGGCGCGGGCACCGACGCGCTGGTGCTGCGCGGGGCGCTGGACCGGGAGAGTCTCAGCCTGAGCGTGCTTCAGCTCCCCGACGCGGCCCACCGCCTGGCCTGGCTGGCGGACCATCTCGGCGAGCTCCCCGGCTCCGGAATCATCTACACCCTCACCGTCGCCGCGGCCGAGGAGGTCACGGCGTATCTGCGGCACTGCGGGCACACGGTGGCGTCCTACACGGGCCGCACGGAGAACGCGGACCGCCAGCAGGCGGAGGAGGATCTGCTCGCCAACCGCGTCAAGGCCCTGGTGGCCACCTCCGCGCTGGGCATGGGCTTCGACAAGCCCGACCTCGGATTCGTGGTCCACCTCGGCTCGCCGTCGTCACCCATCGCCTACTACCAGCAGGTGGGCCGGGCCGGCCGCGGTGTGGAGCACGCCGAGGTGCTCCTCCTGCCCGGCAAGGAGGACGAGGCGATCTGGCAGTACTTCGCCTCGGTCGCGTTCCCACCGGAGGATCTTGTGCGCCGCACCCTGGATGTGCTGGCGCAGGCGGACCGGCCGCTCTCGCTGCCCGCCCTGGAGCCTCTGGTCGAGCTGCGGCGTACGCGGCTGGAGACGATGCTCAAGGTCCTCGACGTGGACGGAGCGGTGCACCGTGTGAAGGGCGGCTGGACGGCGACCGGGCGGCCTTGGACGTACGACTCCGAGCGCTACGCGTGGGTGGCGTGTCAGCGAGAGGCCGAGCAGCAGGCGATGCGTGACTACGCGTCGGCGGTGGGGTGCCGCATGGAGTTCCTGCGGCGGCAGTTGGACGATGAGGAGGCCGCCCCGTGCGGCCGCTGCGACAACTGCGCGGGAGCCCGCTTCGACGCCGCGGTGTCCGGCGCCGCGCTGGACGCCGCACGCGGAGAGCTCGGCCGTCCGGGCGTGGAGGTCGAACCGCGAAAGATGTGGCCGACCGGGCTCCCGGCCGTCGGCGTCGACCTCAAGGGACGCATCCCGACCGGCGAACAGGCCTTCGCGGGCCGGGCGCTGGGGCGGCTCTCCGACATCGGATGGGGCAACCGGCTGCGCCCCATGCTCACCCCTCATGCCCCCGACGGGCCGGTTCCGGACGACGTGGCCCATGCCGTCGTGAGTGTGCTGGCCGACTGGGCCAAGGGTCCGGGTGGCTGGTCGTCGGGAGCCGACGACGCGCCCTCCCGCCCCGCCGGGGTCGTCACCGTCGCCTCGCGCTCCAAGCCCACACTCGTCGGGTCCCTCGGGTCCCGGATCGCCGAGGTCGGCCGGATGCCCTTCCTCGGCACCGTCGAGTACGTGCCCGGGGCCGAGGACACACACATCTCACGGACGAACAGCGCCCAGCGGGTGCGAGGGCTGCACGAAGCCCTGGTCGTTCCGCCCGCTCTGGCCCGGGCAGTGGCCGAGGCACACGGTCCCGTGCTGCTCATCGATGATCTTTCGGACAGCGGCTGGACCATCGCGGTCGCGGCACGGCTGCTGCGGCGGGCCGGAGCAGAGGGGGTGTTTCCGCTGGTCCTGGCGGTTCAAGCGTGAATGACGCGTGACAAGGAGTCCCGATGGGCAGGGATATGACCACCATTTCTGCCCATTCCAGTCAGCGGTCTCAATTGCTCGTTGCCGCTTGCCCCTGGGCCCGCAAGAATTGGAGGCACCGCCCCCGCACGGTGCCATCGCGGACCGGAAGTGCTGTGCCGCGGTGCGCCCTCACCCGACTCTGCCCGCACTGTGGGCGCGAATGCGAAGGGAGGACCGTGACCTTCGGATTCGCTTCGTCCGCAGCCACCACACTCGGTGGATCCGCCGATTCCGCCAGCCGTCTGGCCAGGATGCTGGAGCCCGCCGAGTGGGCGGAAGCCGGGATCCCTCTCCTGCGCAACCCACGCGAGGTAGTGAGCGGCCTGCACATCCGTCATCAGCCCATGCCGTCGACCGCCGTCGTCGCCGTGCTCGACCATGAGGAACGGCTCATCGCCAGCGCCTCGTTCGCCCGTCGCCCCGTCCTGGCGGATGGCTGGGAACTGCGCAACGCACTGCTCGCACAGCTGCGCCGGGTCATCCCGCACGACCTGCGCCGTCGGGCTCCGGTGCGTACCGCCGTGCTCCTCTACTGCCGTGACGGCGACGAGAGATGGACGGAGGAGGACGGGGCCTGGATGTGGGGGCTGCGGGACGCGTGCACGTTGCACGGCCTGCGCTGTGGTGCGTACATCACGCTGACGAGCGGCGGTTGGCAGGTGCTGGGTGAAGGGCGCGGCGGACGCCGGCCCAACTCCGAGTCCCCGCCGAGTGGTTTCGCGGACATCGTGGCCGGTCCCGGTCCGGTGCCGTTGCGGACCGCGAGCGGTGCAGCCGAAGCGCTCCGCCGTACGGCGGCACGCTGAGACCACCCCTGGGCAGCCCCTGACGGAGCTGCGGCGCATGCGCGTCACACCGGTCGGCAGCTCTGGGTCTGCGGGTACGCCGCACCGGCCTCCGTGCAAGGTGGCGCGGCAACGGCACGGCCGCGACACCGCGCGCCGGACGACGGCGCCTCGCGGCAGGGGGCAGGCGTAGCACCGGACGTGCCTGGTGCCGGGCCGGCCCCAGCCGGTTCGGCGCGCTGTGCCTGTCGGCTCAGACGCCCGCGCCGAGTGCCGCGTTGATCCGCTGCGGGTCGCCGCACACGATGAGCAGTGCGCCGGCGCGGCCCATGGCGACGGGCAGCATGCCTGCGGTGCCGTCGTCGCTGCCGCCGTTGACGGCTACGACGACCACGGGACGGACCGACGCACGCTGCGCCGAGGCGGCGTCCGCGTAGAAGACGTCGTCACCGGCGTCGAGCTGGGCCCAGTAGGCACTCTCGCCGAAGGACAGTTCATGCGCCGCCCAGGGGTGCTGCTCCCCCGTGGTCAGCACGAGGATGTCACCCGGAGCACGTCCGGTGTCGAGCAGCAGGTCGACGGCCTCGTCGGCGGCGTCGAGCGCACCCTCGGCGGAGGCGGGGATGATCTGGATCTGCGGCATGGAAGGACTCTCCGGCCGTGGCGACTGGGTCGACGCGGCGGAGGTGTGTATGCGCTGCGCGGACGGCGTGGACCTCGCCGGACCGGGGCCTGGGCGACCGGGACGGGGAGCGGCCGCGTTGCGCGGACCGGGTACGGGACGAGGGGTCGGCGCGGTGCGGCCTGCGGCCGGAGTGGCGCGGGGACCCTGGGCACTCTCGTGAATCTGAGGCTCCTCGGGGATGAGAGGCATGGGTGGATATCTATCAAACGCCGGTGCGAGCGGCATCGGCGGGTGGGCACATAGGTGCGACCGGGCCCTTCGGCCCATTCGCACGGCGGTCTGGCGCCGCCCGGTTCAGAAGTCGAAGCCGAGTTGCCCTCCGCTTTCCAGGGCGGCCGTCTCCACGGAGATCCGGATCTTCTTGAGATGCCGCCACCGGGGCATCGCGTCGAGATAGGCCCAGGAGAGGCGGTGGTACGGCGTGGGGCCGAGCTCCTCCAATGCCGCCTTGTGCACGGGCGAGGGGTAGCCGGCGTTGTCGGCGAAGGCGAACCGTTCGTACGCCCCCGAGTCCAGCCCCAGCTCGGCCATCAACGCGTCCCTGTGCACCTTGGCGATGACGGACGCGGCCGCGACCGCGACACACGACTGGTCACCTTTGATGACCGTCCGGACCTGCCATGGCGTCCCCAGGTAGTCGTGCTTGCCGTCGAGAATCACCGCGTCGGGTCGTACCGGCAGCGCGTCCAGGGCACGCACGGCGGCCAGCCGCAGTGCCGCGGTCATTCCCAGCTCGTCGATCTCCTCCGGAGAGGCGTGCCCGAGGGCGTGCGAGGTGACCCACTTCTCCAGCTCGGCCGCCAGTTCCGTACGGCGCCTGGGGCTGATCAGTTTGGAGTCGGTGAGCCCCTGGGGCGGTCTGCGCAGCCCGGTGACGGCGGCGCACACCGTGACCGGCCCGGCCCACGCTCCTCGCCCGACCTCATCGACTCCGGCGATGATCCTGGCACCGGTGGTGGCCCGGAGCGAGCGCTCAACGGTGTGGGTGGGTGGTTCGTACGGCATGGCGCCAGACAGGTTACGCCGCCGCGCCCGGCCACAAAACCCCGGGATCCCGTCTCCGGCGCCTTCCGTCCGTCAGCCCTTGCGCGGGCACAGCAGAGGGATCATGACCCGATCGATCATCTCGGCGATGTCCGCATCTCCCCATTCGCTCCCGCACACCTTGGAGCGATACATCATCATCGCCGGGATGACATCGAAGACCATGTCGTCCAGGGCGTCGGGACGCACGTCACCCCTGTCGACACCGCGGTCCACAACCTGCCGGAAGAGACGGACCGAGGGCTCGATCACACCGCTGACGATCAGCGCGTGGAAGCGCTCTGCCGTGGACGCGTCGCATTCGTGAAGGACTGCGCGCAGCGCGAACCCGGGCTTCGAGTACATCGCCGTCCGCATCCGCCGGCAGAGCTGGTAGAGGTCCTCCCGGACGCTCCCCTGATCGGGCGCGTCCTCGAGCGAGGGAAGCCCCGCCCGTAGGGCGTCCTCGACCAGGTCCTCCTTGGAGGGCCAGCGACGGTAGACGGCGGCCTTGCCGGTCTGGGCACCGGCGGCGACGCCCTCCATGGTGAGGCCGCCCCAGCCGACCGTACTCAGCTGCTCGAGCGCGGCGTCGAGGATCGCCCGCTCGAGCACGGGCCCACGGCGGCGCAATGACACCGACTGCGGCCGAGCGGCGGCCGCAGATCGCGAAGTAACCATCAACAACTCTCCATCGCAGTGCGGTAATGCGGCAGTGCAGTGAACGCTTGCGTTCACTGTTGGGGACTCACTACCGTGAACAACGCAGTGAACGGACCCGTTCACTAACTCATGTGTGGGGGGACCATGGTGACCACCTCTCAGCTAGAAGCACTGCGCAAGCCGGGCTCCGCCCGCCGGGAGGGGCGACCCGGAATCGCCCTCACCGTAATCGCCGCCTGCCAACTCATGGTGGTACTCGACGCGACGATTGTGAACATCGCGCTTCCGCATATCCAGGACGCGCTCAGTTTCTCGACCACCGATCTCTCCTGGGTGCTCAGCGCCTACACACTGACGTTCGGCGGCCTGCTGCTCCTCGGCGGCCGGGCCGGCGACATACTCGGCCGTCGGCGCGTGTTCATGACCGGCATCCTCGTCTTCACGCTCGCCTCGCTGCTCGGCGGACTCGCCCAGGAGCCGTGGCAGCTGCTGGCGGCCCGCGCGCTCCAGGGTGTCGGCGGCGCGATCGCGTCACCGACGTCACTGGCACTGATCACGACGACGTTCCCCGAAGGGCCCGAGCGGAACCGGGCGTTCGGCGTCTTCGCTGCCGTCTCGGCCGGAGGAGGCGCCATCGGGCTGCTGACCGGCGGCATGCTCACGGAGTGGCTCGACTGGCGCTGGGTCCTCTTCGTCAACGTCCCGATCGGCATTCTGATCGCCTTCCTCGCGCCGCTGTACATCAACGAGTCGGAGCGGCACCCCGGCCGCTTCGACGTGGCGGGGGCGCTGACCTCCACCGCCGGCATGGCCTCGCTGGTCTACGGATTCATCCGGGCCTCCGAGGAGGGCTGGCGGGACGCGCTCACCCTGGGATCGTTCGGTGCGGCGGTCGTCCTGCTCGGCGCCTTCGCGGTCGTCGAGTCACGAGCGCGCGAGCCGATCACACCGCTGAGGATGTTCGCCGACCGGAACCGGTCGGGTACATACCTCATCATGCTGAGTCTCGCCGCGGCGATGTTCGGCATGTTCTTCTTCATCGTGCTGTTCGTGCAGAACGTGCTCGGCTACAGCCCGATCCAGGCCGGTCTGGCCTTCCTCCCGGTCACGGTCGCGATCATCACCGGCGCGGGCCTCTCGCAGCGGTTGCTGCCCGTGCTCGGCCCCAAGCCCTTCATGGTCACCGGTTCCGCCATCACCGGAGTGGGTCTCCTCTGGCTGACCCTCATCGGCCCGGACAGTTCGTATCCGAGCGGGGTCCTCGGCCCGATGGTGCTCTTCGGCTTCGGCATGGGCCTCAACTTCGTGACGCTGACGCTGACCGCCGTCTCGGGCGTCGCACAGCACGAGGCGGGCGCGGCCTCCGGGCTGCTCAACGCGACACAGCAGGTCGGTGGTTCGCTCGGGCTGTCCATCCTGGTCACCGTGTTCGGTACGGCGAGCCGCGACGAAGCGGAGAAGCAGATTCCGTCGTTCATGGCACAGGCGACGCCTGAGCAGCAGGCGGAGTTCGCCAGGACGCAGGAGCTGCCGGCCCCCTGGGGCCACGAAGTGCTCACCGAGGGCATATCGAGCTCGTTCGTCGCCGCGGTGGCCATGGTGCTCCTGGCACTGGCCACGGCGGTGCTGGTGATCCGGGTCCGCAAGAGCGACCTGGACGCGCTCAGCGGCAACGCGGGAGCCGGCGGGCCGGTCGCCTAGCGACAGCGGCCGAAAGTCACGGAGTTCCGCCGTTCCGGAGTCCGGAAGTCAGGAAGTCAGGAAGTCAGGAAGTCAGCGGGTGCGGTCCGTCCACGGGGGTACGGACCGCACCTCGAGCCACGCTCAGTCCATGCCGGTGCCCGGATCGAAGTCGCCGTAGTCGTCGAACTCGGCGTCCCCGTCGTACTCCTCACGGCCGTCGCCGAACTCGCCGTACCTGTTGTCTTCCGCGCACGACGACTCGCGGATCACGACAGGCCGCTCCTCCAGAAGGTCCCTGGCCCGTGTCTCGCCCCAACTGGTCGCGTACCAGGGCTGGTCCGTGTCGCGGAGATCGCGGTCGATCTCCTTCAGCGCACAGGAGCGCAGCGGCTCGGGCAGTGCGTCGAGGGCGGGAACGGCGTCCGCCGACAGGTCCTGGAGATAGCTGATGTCGATCTTGTTCGTTCGCTCGTAGCGCTGAACGTTGCGCTCGGCCACGAGGGCGTCGGGCGATACGAGACCGAAGGCGAGGACGGCGGCCGCGGCGCTGCCCACGACGGTACGCGGCAGCCAGCGGCTCCCGAAGAGCCCCGCCGCGATGATCAGGACGAGTACCACCCCGAGCCACAGTTCCATCGCGGCCACGGATATCCGCAGCCGGGTCAGGCCGTACGCGTCGACGTACAGGTCCAGCCTGCGCAGGGCGGAGACCACCACGACCAGCGTGAGCACACAGAGCGTGCCGAGCACCGCACGTACGAGGGTGCGGTCTTTCGCGCCCGCGCGCGGGGCCCAGCGCAGGGCGAGTCCGATGACGAGCAGCGTGAGCAGCGTGGCCCAGAGGAGCTGCCAGAACCCCTGCCGTGCGTACTCGGCGTAGGTCAGTCCCGTCTCGCTCAGGACCTTGTCGTAGCCGCCGAAGAGGACGGCGAGCTGGACGGCGATGAAGGCGGCGAAGAGCAGATCGAGGACGATCAGGGGAAGCGCCCACTCGACACGTCCCCGCGCCGTGCCGGGACGCACGGCCAGTCGGTCCCAGCGCAGCGGGGCCGCGGCGGTGTAGGCGGCGGCGAGTGTCCCGGCGAGCCCGACGAGGAACAGGAGCGTACGCCAGGGCGCGTCGGTGCCGGAGACATCGGGCATCAGGTCGCCCAGCAGATCGGCGAAGGCCGCGTCGGCGCCGGCGAACAGCGCGCCGAACACGATCAGCAGGACCGCCGCCACCACGATCGCACGGACCGCGGGCCCCCACCGTCCACGTGAACCCGCGGCGCGCTCACGTACTCCGAGCCAGCCCCAGACCAGGCCGGTGACCAGTGAATCGAGCACGCCGACCGAACCGAGGACGGCACCCGGCCAGGTACGCCCGCCGTGGAGGGCGAGCGAGCCGAGAGCCAGCGCCGAGACGACGGCGAGGAACGTGGGCCAGCCCGCGTCACGGACGGCCGGAACGACGAGCAGCGCGAGAACGCCCACCGCCCAGACCGCGGTCCAGGGACGGAGCCGCCGGCCGGCCGTGCGAGCGGCGAAGAAGGCGGCGAGCGCGGCGGGCACGGCCACGATCAGCAGATTCACCCCGAGGCCCTCGCCGAGCAGCAGGGCGCAGAGCAGCGCGGTGGCGAGAGCGCACCAGAGCGTGCCGACACCTACGGGGTGCCGTCGGGTCGGCCTGATGGAGGCGAGCCAGGGCTCGGGCGGCGGAGTCGGTTTCCACGGATGCGAGTGCTGCGGGATCTGCGCGTACTGCGGGTGCTGTGCTCGCGCCCGCCCGGGGCCGTGCCCGGCCCACTGGCCCTGACCGGGCACCAAGTGAGGCGCGCCCCATGCCCCACGGCCGGGTGCGTCGTGCGGCCGCGCTGCGCCCTCGGTCCGGCCCTGGTGCGGTGTCCCCGCCACGGCCTCGCTCGGGCGCTGCTCCTGACCCGGACCGCCGGCCTGGCCGGGGCTTTCGTCCTGGACCTGGTTGTCGTCCTGGCCCCGCCCCTTGTCCTCGACCTGGCCCTGGCCCTGGTGGCGGCTCAGGCTCTCGTCCTGGCCCTGGTCCTTGTCCAGAACCGGGCCCGAGGACGGATGCGGACCGGCAGCGCGGTCCTGGGCGTGCGGTTGGGCACCGGACTGCTCCTCCGGGGGCGACCCGGTGTCCTGCGGTTGCGGTGCGGACGGTACGTCTGACACGGGACCCCCTCCCGGCCGGGTCCCGTCGCGTGACCACATGGCCACGCCCACGTCCCGGCGTCTCCTCGGCCGCGCCCTTCATGATCAACGCTGCGGCGTGGCCGAAAGGCTAACCCCGTAGACACCGGCCGGCCCCGTCCAAGTGGGGTTGTGGCAGGACCGTGACAGTCCGGCCTTCTGTCCCTCGGCCCGCCACTTCCCGCCTCGTCCCGCCCTGTCCCGTCCGGGCGGACTCGGCCGTGCCTCAGCCGACCCGCGCCGGCAACCAGCCGGGCAGGTCCTCGGTCCGCTCCAACCAGTGCGCGGGAGGAGCCCCGGTCTCGGCCGCAGCGACCACTCCACCGGCGATCGCACAGGTCGTGTCGACGTCCCCGCCGACCTGCGCGGTCGTCCAGAACGTCCGCTCGAAGTCACCGAGGGCCCGCGCAGCGGACCAGAGCGCGAACGGCACGGTGTCGTGCGCGCTCGTACGGCGCCCGCTGCCGAGCACCGCGGCCACCGTGCCGGCGTCGCCGTAGTCGAGCATGTCGCGCGCCCGTCGTAGCCCGGCTCCCACCGCACTGCGCGGCACGAGCGCGACCACGCCGTCCAGCAGCTCGGTGGGCGAGGGCGGCCCGTCCGGGGAAGCCACGAGCGCCGCGGCCGCCGCGACGGCCATCGTGCCCACCACGGCCTCACGGTGCTGGTGGGTGACGTACGAGGAGATCTCGGCCTGATGCGTGGCCTGCTCGGGGTCGTCGGCGTACCAGGCCCCGAGCGGGGCGATGCGCATCGCCGCACCGTTGCCCCACGAGCCCTGTCCGTTGAACAACGAAGAGGCGAGCTCGCGCCAGTCACCGCCTTCACGGACCAGCCGCAGCATCCGGTTCACCGCGGGCCCGTAGCCCCGGTCGAAGTCATGGTGACCGGCGAAGGAACCGGCCAGCACGTCCTGGTCGACCCGGCCGTGCGCGGCCAGCACGGCCACCACCGAACAGGCCATCTCGGTGTCGTCGGTCCACTGCCAGGGTCCTGGCGGCAGCTCGCGCCGCTTCAGCAGCGGATAGTTCGAAGGTACGAAGAACTGGGAGCCCAGGGCGTCTCCCACGGACAGCCCACGCAGACTGGCCAGGGCGCGGTCGAAGCGCCGGTCGAGAGAGGAATCAGCGGTCATCGCACGGGCCACTCTATCCGGTGATCCCATAAGGCTCAGGTGTGCACCAGCGCTCGAAGGGCCTGTCCAGCGTGTACCGCCCGTCCTTGCCCAGCTGCAGCACACGCGTCTCGCCGTTGTCCGGATTCGACAGGGACTCGAATTCGGCCACCGACCAGTGGAACCAGCGCATGCAGAACAGGCGCATGGTCAGTCCGTGGGTGACGAGCAGAACGTTGGGCGGATGGTCGGGGGCCTCGAAGCTCCGGTAGAGACTCTCCAGGAACGCGCCCACCCGGTCGTACACGTCGGCACCCGACTCACCCTGTGCGAAGCGGTAGAAGAAGTGACCGTAGGCATCGCGATAGGTCTTCTGCAGACGAACGTCGTCCCTCTCCTGCCAGTTCCCCCAGTCCTGCTCGCGCAGCCGGGGCTCCTCCCTCACCCTGACGAGCCGGGGATCGAGGCGGAACGCCCGGAGGGTCTCGTGCGTGCGTCGATAAGGCGACACATAGACACTGACCTGCTCATCGCCGAACAGCTCACGCAGCCGCCCGCCGGTTTCCCCGGCCTGACGCCGCCCGCGCTCGGTGAGTCTCAGCGCATGATCGGGTTCGCGCTCGTACACGGAGTCGTCGGCGTTCCCTTCGGACTCTCCGTGCCGGACAAGGACGATGCGCCGTGGTCGTGCCATAGGACAAACCCTAGATCGGGCCGGGGCCGGCCGAGGAGCGCCCCGGGGGCTACGTCCGCGTGTCCGCGTGTCCGCCGGGCCGCTCACACGGTCCAGGAGGCTTCCAGCTCGACCACGTCCCCGGCCAGGGCGGCGACGTCCGCGTCCGTCTGTGCGCGAAGCGACAGCCGTTCCACCCGCTCCACCCGGTACTTGCCGTGCTCAGCGGCGGACTGCCACATCGACAGCACCAGGAACTCGTTCCCCGGTGCCTCGCCGAAGAGCCCCCGCACCATACCGGGCGAACCCGCCATCGCCGGGTTCCACACCTTCTCCTGCATCAGGGAGAAGTGCTCCACCCGGTGCTCGTGCACCCTGCAGTGGGCCACCCGTACGACATCGGCGTCGGTGAAGCGCGGTTCGAAGCCGGTCTTCACGTCGAAGCGATGGTCGAAGAGCTTCGCCTGGGCGTCCTTGTACGTGCCGGACTGCGCGGTCGCCAGGCGGTCGTACGAGCGCGCCATGAACGAGTCGTAGAACGCGCGGGTCTCCCAGAACGCGAACACGTGGGCGACATCGGGCCGCCCTCTGCTCCACCCGCCGCCCTGTCCCCGGAATCCCGGCTCACCCAGCAGCCCCGCCCATTTCCGCTGCCCGCGCTCGAACCCTCGACGGTCCACGACGGTGCAGCGAATCCACTTGACCAGCACCGCGCCATCGTACGGCTCAGGACGTGGCCATAGTCACTCTCCGGCAGAAGGGGATACCGCCCGTCACCCCACCGTGGGGTTTCGAGCACGCCACCGTGCGGTTCGAGCCGTCCGTCCACAGCCCACGCCGTGCCGCAACTGCCGCGTGACACCATGGCAGTTCGCACATGGCACGGGGAGTTGACGTCCGCAGCTGCCCACAAAGCCGTCCACAAGGAGGGAAGTCGGGTGAGCAGTCTCAGCAAGGGGCTCCGGAAGGTCCAGGTGACGCTGAAGTGGGACCCGAGCCCCATCGGAACACCCGCCCACGATCTCGACATCGTGGCCGCGACGTACACGGCGGACGCCCCGCACGGGAAGCCCGCGTATCTGGTGCACTTCGGCAGCCGGTCGCCCGACGGGACCATCACCCTCAACAGGGACAGCCGGACCGGGCAGGGGTTCGGCGCGGACGAGGTGATGACCCTGGAGCTCGACCGCCTGGCCACGGAATGCACGAGGGTCGTGGTCGGAGTCGTCATTCAGCAGCGAACCGGCGAGAAGTCCTTCTCCGACATCGAGAACACCGGCGTCCGGATACTCGAAGGCCCCGTCGAGCTCGCGAACGACGACCTCTCGCGCCTCCCGGACGCCAGCGCCGCGACGATCGGCGAGTTCACCCGGGACGACGCGGGCGAGTGGCAGCTGCGCACGATCGTCCGCGGTTTCGACGCCGGTCCTGCGGAGTTCGCCGAGCTGATGGGCCTCGAATCCCCCTGAAACAAGCGCGCGGGGCACTCAGCACTCTGCCCCCCGTGCCAGACCTGGTGACTGCCCACCAACGCGGAAGGGAGGGCGCCGACCCGCCGGCCGACGCCCTCCCTTCCTACGATCACGCGTCCTTCGATGACACGGCGGATTCAGCCACGCCGGATGCGACACTGGCAGGGGGCCCTGGCGTGCTCTATTCCTCGCCGAGTGGCAACCGGTCGGCAAACGCCGGCAGTCGACGGCCTGAGGCCGTCTCTACGAGCCGGACAATCCCGGGATCCTTCGCCGCGAGGGCATCCCTCGCTACCTCGCACCAGTCATCACGCGCGAGAAGAGCCAGGTAGCCGTCCTTATAGGGCTGCCATCGCCGAGCGGGCCCGATCGAGCCTGAGTCACCATGTTCCCCCAAACTGCTCGCCAGCCACGCAGCGATGCAGTAGCGACTGCCCGAAGGCCTCAAACGCTCCAGGTGACGTAGATGTGCAGCCAGCACCGACTCGGCATGGGGATAGCGCGAAAGTGTCACTCCCATGCCTTGGCTGTAGGTCATCACCAGCAACAGCCTGCCGGTGTGGTCAGTGATCTCGTCATCCACGCTGGGCCCGGTGATCACTTCATGAAGGCCAGAGGTCTGGGCCACACTGCCGACGTAGTACGCGTTGAGGAAGTCGCCATCACATGCGCTGCGGAGGAGCCAGGGCCGCGCCACGGGATCGTCAAGTCGACAGAGGGCTTCCACGACGTAGACCCGTCCCCAGCCGGTGACTCGATCAGCGAGCCAGAGAAGGGCCTCGGTGCCTCCAGGCAGTCTTTCCAAGACGCGTGCTGCGAGGGGACCAAAACGGTTGGACAGCAGGCCGATCGATTGGATGAGGGGGATGTCGTCGACCGTTCCCACGGCGGCGACCAGGGCGAGCCCCATGGTGACCGAGCAGCGATCGGTTCCGTGTCGGACCAGCCAGCGGCCCGTCTCACGAGCGAGGTCCCTGTCCGCCCGCTCAGCAGCGGCAGCGACGTGTTCGTTGGGGTGAATGGGAACGTAGACGTTGTGGAAGGCGTCGGCCAATTCGCTTGGAAGGGCAGTGCTACGAGCAAAGTAAGCGTCCAGAATGAGCGCCGCGTCCTTACCAGCCAAGCGCCGATCCTCCGGCGCCTCCGGCCGAGGCAGACGACGGTGCAGCGCGTCGTCGGGATACGGTTCCCCGTCTCGCGGTAGCGGCTCACCCGGTGCCAGCCGGTGCAGCAGAAGCGCGTGCTCGAACAGTGTTGTCCGTGATCCGGGCAGTCCCATCCCGGTCGTCTCGCTCATCGGCGGACGGAGGACTCGATTCTCTTGATCATGGCCCGGAGCATGCCACGCCATGGCCGCTGCCACAAGCAGCTTCCCCTCTCCATCAGCATTCGCTACAGAGGTCGCTGGCGGGCTTCGGCGCGATACGCGCTCTCCGAACGCAGTCGTGGTGCACCAACCGCAGAAGGGAGGGGCGCCGGCCCAAGGCCGACGCCCCTCCCTCACAGAGATCACGCTTCGGGTTCAGCTACGTCGTATGTTGCACCCGACGCAGTTCCGCCCAGTTTCAGCTGCAACCGCTCGT
Organism: Streptomyces sp. NPDC091376; assembly: GCF_044757085.1. Taxonomy (NCBI): domain Bacteria; kingdom Bacillati; phylum Actinomycetota; class Actinomycetes; order Kitasatosporales; family Streptomycetaceae; genus Streptomyces; species Streptomyces sp. NPDC091376. The sequence continues at coordinate 155,058 of NZ_JBIVUF010000015.1, forward strand.
CGAGCCGCAGCCCTCGCAGATGTAGCAGGAGCCCGCGCGCTGCATCTTCGTGCCGCAGGAGAAGCACAGCGGCGCGTCCGCGCTGATGCCGAGCTGCATCTCGACGAGCTCGGCGGAGGTGTGCGCCTGCTTCGGGGCCGGGACCTCGGCCTGCTGCGGGGCGACCGCCTTCAGGGTCTCCTGATGGCGCGGGGCGGACTGGGCCAGGCCCTCGACGTCCATGTCGACATCGTCGACGGACTGCTCGTACGAACCCGTCTCCAGGTGACGCTGGCGCTCCTCCGCGGAGTGGATGCCGAGCGCCGACCGGGTCTCGAAGGGCAGGAAGTCCAGCGCCAGGCGGCGGAAGATGTAGTCGACGATCGACTGCGCCATCCGCACGTCCGGGTCGTCCGTCATACCGGCCGGCTCGAAGCGCATGTTCGTGAACTTCGAGACGTAGGTCTCCAGCGGCACGCCGTACTGCAGACCGACCGAGACGGCGATCGAGAAGGCGTCCATCATGCCCGCGAGGGTCGAGCCCTGCTTGGACATCTTCAGGAAGACCTCGCCCAGACCGTCGTCCGGGTAGGAGTTGGCGGTCATGTAGCCCTCGGCGCCGCCGACCGTGAAGGAGGTGGTGATGCCGGGACGACCCTTCGGAAGGCGCTTGCGGACCGGGCGGTACTCGACGACCTTCTCGACCGCGGTACGGATGGTCTCCTCGGCCTTCTCGGTGATCTCGGCCTTCTCCTCCTCCTTCTTCTTGGCGGAGAGGGGCTGGCCGACCTTGCAGTTGTCGCGGTAGATCGCAAGCGCCTTGACGCCCATCTTCCACGCCTCGAAGTAGACCTCTTCGACGTCCTCGACGGTGGCCGTCTCGGGGAGGTTGACGGTCTTGGACAGCGCGCCGGAGATCCACGGCTGGATGGCCGCCATCATCCGGACGTGGCCCATCGCGGAGATGGAGCGCTCGCCCATGGCGCAGTCGAAGACCTCGTAGTGCTCGGTCTTCAGGCCCGGGGCGTCGATCACATTGCCGTGCTCGGAGATGTGGGCGACGATCGCCTCGATCTGCTCCTGCTGGTAGCCGAGGCGACGCAGCGCCTGGGGCACGGTGCCGTTGACGATCTGCATCGAGCCGCCGCCGACCAGCTTCTTGAACTTGACCAGCGCGAGGTCGGGCTCCAGGCCGGTGGTGTCACAGGACATCGCGAGACCGATGGTGCCGGTCGGGGCGATGACGGAGGCCTGGGAGTTGCGGAAACCGTTCTTCTCGCCGAGGCGGATCACGTCCTGCCAGGCCTCGGTCGCCGCGGCCCAGATAGGGGTGTCCAGGTCGTCGACGCGGACGGCCGTGGTGTTGGCGTCGGCGTGCTGCTTCATGACGCGCTTGTGCGGCGCGGCGTTGCGGGCGTAGCCGTCGTACGGGCCGACGACCGCGGCGAGCTCGGCGGAGCGGCGGTACGACGTGCCGGTCATCAGCGAGGTGATGGAGCCGGCCAGGGCACGGCCGCCGTCGGAGTCGTACGCGTGGCCGGTCGCCATCAGCAGGGCGCCGAGGTTGGCGTAGCCGATGCCGAGCTGACGGAAGGCGCGGGTGTTCTCGCCGATCTTCTGGGTCGGGAAGTCGGCGAAGCAGATGGAGATGTCCATCGCGGTGATGACCAGCTCGACGACCTTGGCGAAGCGCTCGGACTCGAAGGACTGGTTGCCCTTGCCGTCGTCCTTGAGGAACTTCATCAGGTTCAGTGAGGCCAGGTTGCACGACGTGTTGTCCAGGTGCATGTACTCGCTGCACGGGTTCGAGCCGTTGATCCGGCCGGACTCGGGGCAGGTGTGCCACTGGTTGATCGTGTCGTCGTACTGGATGCCCGGGTCGGCGCAGGCCCAGGCGGCCTCGGCCATCTTGCGGAAGAGGGACTTGGCCTCGACCTCTTCGATGACGTCACCGGTCATGCGGGCACGCAGCCCGAACTTGCCGCCGGACTCCACGGCCTTCATGAACTCGTCGTTCACACGGACCGAGTTGTTGGCGTTCTGGTACTGGACGGACGTGATGTCGTCGCCGCCGAGGTCCATGTCGAAGCCCGCGTCGCGAAGGGCGCGGATCTTCTCCTCTTCCTTGACCTTGGTCTCGATGAAGTCCTCGATGTCGGGGTGGTCGACGTCGAGGATGACCATCTTGGCGGCTCGACGGGTGGCACCACCGGACTTGATCGTTCCGGCGGACGCGTCGGCACCGCGCATGAAGGAGACCGGGCCCGACGCGTTGCCGCCGGAGGACAGCAGCTCCTTGGAGGAGCGGATACGGGAGAGGTTCAGGCCGGCGCCGGAGCCGCCCTTGAAGATCATGCCCTCTTCCTTGTACCAGTCGAGGATCGACTCCATGGAGTCGTCGACGGACAGGATGAAGCAGGCGGAGACCTGCTGCGGCTGGGGCGTGCCGACGTTGAACCACACCGGAGAGTTGAAGCTGAAGATCTGGTGCAGGAGGGCGTACGCCAGCTCGTGCTCGAAGATCTCCGCGTCCGCGGGCGAGGCGAAGTAGTTGTAGTCCTCACCGGCCTTGCGGTACGTCTTCACGATCCGGTCGATGAGCTGCTTGAGACCGGTCTCGCGCTGCGGAGTGCCGACCGCCCCGCGGAAGTACTTGCTGGTGACGATGTTGACCGCGTTCACCGACCAGAAGTCCGGGAACTCGACGCCACGCTGCTCGAAGTTGACCGAGCCGTCGCGCCAGTTGGTCATGACGACGTCACGGCGCTCCCAGATCACCTCGTCGTACGGATGCACGCCGGGGGTGGTGTGGACGCGCTCGATGCGCAGACCCTGCCGGGCCGCTGCAGCCTTGGATCCCTTGGCTCGGGACCCTCGTGCCGGGCCGCTCGTCGTCTCTGTCATGCCGCCTCCCATATACGGGCGAAAACGCCCTGAAGTGCCCAGATCTTCCCGTGGCACGCTTTGTCTGTTGCCCGGAAGCCGCGCCGCGTCGCGCAGCATCCGTGACAGGTCTCCTGCCGCTCCGAAGTCGATCGCCCGGCCCGCTCGCGCGGGGCCGATCGATCAGTCGGCGGCTTTGACGGGCTCGGGGACCTCGCTGGTCACACCGGGCCCGCCGTCCTCTGCGGGCGGCCGCCGCACGCGGAGCTCCGCGATGGCGGCCTCGAAGTCTTCGAGCGAGTCGAACGCTCGGTACACGGACGCGAAACGCAGGTACGCGACGAGGTCGAGCTCCTGCAAGGGGCCGAGTATGGCCAGCCCCACGTCGTGGGTGGTCAGCTCGGCGCTGCCGGTGGCGCGCACCGCTTCCTCGACCCGCTGGCCGAGCTGAGCGAGAGCGTCCTCGGTGACGGGCCGCCCCTGGCACGCCTTCCGCACGCCGGAGATGACCTTGGTGCGACTGAAGGGTTCCGTCACCCCACTGCGCTTGATCACCATCAGCGACGCGGTCTCGACCGTCGTGAATCGACGGGAGCAGTCGGGGCACTGGCGGCGACGGCGGATCGACGTGCCGTCGTCGGTGGTCCGGCTGTCGACGACACGACTGTCAGGGTGCCTGCAGAAGGGGCAGTGCATGGTTCCCGACCCTCCTTCACAGCACGACTGAATAGCCTCACAGGGGCGGTCCAGCCCCCCCCTCGAAGCAGCCACAAGCATAGGCGATCGCCACGGTCTTGATGGACCGGGGACCACAACTTCTAGGCGGCCAGGACAATCCAACCACTAGATCTGGGGTTTCGCCGCCAATCCCCGCACCAGCGCGTGTCGCGCGCCGAGCGCGTGCCCGCACGACCCGCCGGGGCCCGCAGGGCCGGCCATGAGCCTACGGGAGCCGCGCGGCGCGCCCGGTTCCGGGGCCACGCTCGCCGGATTCCCGAGCCGCGCTCACCCGATTCGCGGGCCGCGGATGACACACTGGGCTTACATCCCACGGCTCCACGCTCCGGCCGTGAGGGCTACCGTGGTGGCCTCGATCGCCGGCGCGATCACAGCCCGCCTATACACCCAGTCACCAATCAGTGTCAGCCGATCTGCGCTTTTTCACTCGAACGTGTGTTTGGCGCAACCTTTCGAAAGCAACTACCGTTGTCCAGCTAGGGAGACCATCTCGAGAGGGGCCGACGTGACCACCACCGCAGACAGTGCCACCATCACTGCCCAGGACCGCTCCCAGAACCGATTCGAGCCGGTGCATGCCATGAATGACGCAGTCACGACCCCGGAGGGCGCCGAGCCCTCGCGACCTGGGCGTTCGCTGCCCGGCCGACCTCCAGGGATCCGCGCCGACAGCTCCGGTCTCACGGACCGGCAGCGAAGGGTCATCGAAGTCATCCGCGATTCCGTGCAGCGGCGGGGATACCCGCCGTCGATGCGGGAGATCGGCCAGGCGGTGGGTCTCTCCAGCACCTCGTCGGTCGCCCATCAGCTCATGGCGCTGGAGCGCAAGGGCTTCCTCCGCCGCGACCCGCACCGCCCGCGGGCGTACGAGGTGCGCGGCTCCGACCAGACCGCCACACAGGCGACGGACACGACGGGCAAGCCCGCGGCGTCGTATGTGCCCCTGGTCGGCCGTATCGCCGCCGGTGGCCCCATCCTCGCCGAGGAGTCGGTCGAGGACGTCTTCCCCCTCCCTCGGCAGCTGGTCGGCGACGGCGAGCTGTTCGTGCTCAAGGTCGTCGGCGACTCGATGATCGAGGCCGCCATCTGCGACGGCGACTGGGTCACCGTCCGCCGTCAGCCGGTCGCGGAGAATGGTGACATCGTCGCGGCGATGCTGGACGGAGAGGCCACGGTCAAGCGCTTCAAGCGCGAGGACGGCCACGTCTGGCTGCTCCCGCACAACGCTGCCTATCAGCCGATCCCCGGTGACGAGGCAACGATCCTCGGCAAGGTGGTGGCAGTGCTTCGGCGGGTGTGAGCACACACCGTCGGCTCTGACCGGGCCCCGGGACCCACTGCGCCGGTCCCGGGGACCCTTTTTGCCCTCTGTCCTGTGCCTCTGCCCGGCGCCTTCGCCCTACGTCGCATCCTTCTTCGCCACGGCATCGATCGCCGCCAGAGAGCGGCGCACCTGGTTACGGTCCGTGGTGTACCAGAAGTCGGGCAGTGAGGCCTTCAGATAGCTTCCGTAGCGGGCCGTGGCCAGCCGCTGATCGAGTACGGCGACCACACCCCGGTCCCCCGTCGCCCGTACGAGACGGCCGGCACCCTGCGCCATCAGCAGCGCCGCATGCGTCGCCGCGACTGCCATGAAGCCGTTGCCCCCTGCCTCCTCGACCGCCTTCTGACGGGCGCTCATCAGCGGGTCGTCAGGTCGCGGGAAGGGAATCTTGTCCATCACCACCAGCTGGCAGCTGGAGCCTGGGACGTCGACGCCCTGCCACAGCGAGAGGGTGCCGAACAGACAGGTCCGAGGATCCGCCGAGAAGTTCTTGATCAGCTCGCCGAGGGTCTCTTCGCCCTGGAGCAGGATGGGGAACTCCGGGATGCGGGTGCGAAGCTCCTCGGCCGCGAGCTGAGCAGCCCGCATGGAGGAGAACAGACCGAGCGTGCGGCCGCCCGCAGCCTGGATCAGCTCGGTGAGCTCGGTGAGCATGTCGTCACGATCGCCGTCCCGAGCCGGGCGGGCCAGATGCTTCGCCACGTACAGGATGCCCTGCTTCGGGTAGTCGAACGGCGAGCCGACGTCGAGCCCCTTCCATACGGGCAGCTCGTCGCCCACCGTGCCCTCCGGGGCCAGCCCGAGCGACGCGCCGACACCGTTGAAGTCGCCTCCGAGCTTCAGCGTCGCGGAGGTGAGGACCACCGAGCGGTCGGCGAAGAGCTTCTCGCGGAGCAGTCCGGACACGGAGAGCGGAGCGACCCGCAGGGATGCCCCGAAGCGGTCGTGGCGCTCGTACCAGACGACGTCGTACTCGGATCCGTTGGTGATGCGCTCGGCGACGTCATGGACGGACTCGACCGAGGCGAGGGCCTGCTTGCGGACAGCGTCCTCGTCCTGGACGGACTTGTCGCGGGTGGAGCCGAGCGCCGAGATGACCGTACGAGCGGCGTCGCGCAGCGCCATCAGCGCATAGCCGAGGTCCTCCGGGATCTCTTCCAGACGGCCGGGGAGCGCCAGCTCCATCAGCCGCTCGAAGCCCTCGGCCGCGGTCTGGAGCTGGTCGGCCGCCTTCTCGTTGACCAGCTTCGCTGCGCGCCGCACCGCGCGGTTGACCTGGCCGGGGGTGAGCTCGCCCGTGGCGACCCCGGTGACCCGGGAGACCAGCTCATGGGCCTCGTCCACGATCAGCACCTCGTGCTGCGGCAGCACGGGAGCGCCTTCGATGGCGTCGATGGCGAGCAGGGCATGGTTCGTGACCACGACCTCGGAGAGCTTGGCGCGCTCCCGTGCCATCTCGGCGAAGCACTCCGCTCCATAAGCGCACTTACTGGCGCCCAGACATTCCCGCGAGGACACCGAGACCTGTGACCACGCACGGTCGGAGACGCCAGGGGTGAGGTCGTCGCGGTCGCCCGTCTCCGTCTCGTCCGCCCAGTCCCGCATCCGGAGAAGGTCCTGGCCCAGCTTGCTGGTGGGCGCGGCCGCCTCGAAGGGGTCGAAGAGCCCTTCTTCCTCTTCCTGCGGAACGCCCTCGTGGAGGCGGTGCAGGCACAGATAGTTCGACCGGCCCTTGAGCATGGCGAACTCGGGCCGGCGGCGCAGCAGCGGATGCAGTGCGTCCACCGTGCGTGGAAGATCGCGCTCGACGAGTTGCCGCTGCAGCGCGAGCGTCGCCGTGGCGACCACCACGCGCTCCCCGTGGGCCAGAGCGGGCACCAGATAGCCGAGGGACTTTCCGGTACCGGTGCCGGCCTGGATGAGCAGATGGGACCCGTCGTCGATGGCCGCGGCGACGGACTCGGCCATGGTGACCTGGCCGGGCCGCTCGACCCCGCCGACGGCGTCGACCGCGGCGTGGAGGAGCTCGGGGAGGGATGGCTTCGTCATAGACCGTCCACCCTAAGGGGCGCCACTGACAGCGCGATCACATTCCGGTACGGCCAGGATCGTCAGCCCGCGCTCAGCGGGTTGCGGACCGTGCCGTGGACGGCGGCGTGCGGTCGCTCGGAGCGGTCCCGGTAGCCGTCGAGGTGGAGCCTGTTCCTGTTCAGGCAGAGGCGCTCGATGCGCGGAGTGAGCAGATCGAACAGCTCGTACCGGTCCTTCTGCTCCGGGAAGCGCGCGTGGTACCGCAGGATCTCCGCCCGTACGAGGGACCAGAACTCGTCCTCCGTCACCCCCAGTTGTTCCTCGCACAGCGGAGCGAGATAGCGGAAGACGCCGACGAAGAGTCCGGAATGGATGAACTGGGTGAGGAAGGCGGGCTCCTCGGTGAGGAGGACCTCGCGTACGTCCTCGGGCATGGTGTCGTGCTCCGGCAGGGGCTGGGCACTGACGTTCACATCGTCGACGAAGTCCTTGATCGCGAGCCGCACGGGCACGTCGTGGTCGTCGAAGACGACGATGACGTTCTCCCCGTGCGGGGAGAACACCGTGCCGTAGCGGTAGAGGAAGTGCAGCAGGGGCGGCAGCAGTGCGGCGAAGAGGTGCCGCAGCCATACGGTGGCGGCCAGCCCGGATCGCTCGACCAGCTCGGCGGTGAACGCGCGCCCCTCGGGGTCGGTGTGCGTGAGCGAGGCGAGGGTACGGGCCCGCTCCCCCGGCGGCAGCCGCAGGGGTTCGCGCCAGATCGCTCCCAGGAGCTCCTTGTACTGGTACGGGACCTCGGGGAGACGGTCGTAGTGCGGGTGCTCGACCGTGACGGAGGCGACCTCGCCGAGCAGGATCACCCCGCATTCGTCCCGCAGGAAGGGGTCGGCGTCGCGCAGCCCGTGGACCCAGGCGGTGACGGCCGGCGCGGCGAGGGTGCGCTCGGTGGGCAGCCCGCGCCAGACGAGGGTGTTGAGGACGGAGAGGGGAAGCTTGACGGTGTGCCGGTCGGGGCGGCTGGTGTTGAGGAAGGTACGGATGGACTGCTGGGGCAGCCGGAGGTCGCCGTCCGTGGTGAGCGGGATGATCTCGCCGCGGGCGATGGAGGGGGCGTAGAGGGGCAGGAGCACCTGGTCCCATTGCCATGGGTGCACGGGCAGGAAGAGGTAGCCGGCGGGGTCGGCGCCGCGGGAGCGGAGGGCGGCGCTGAAGGCGTCGCGTACGGCTGGGTCGAGCTCCGTGGCGTAGAGGCGGTCTGGGGTCGCGAGCCCGGGTACTCCGCGATAGGCGGCGAGGCGGGTGCTGACCGCGATCCAGGGCAGCCGGGCCGGCGTGCGTGCCTCGGGGGTCCAGCGGGCGGCGTCACGGGCGGAGAAGCCGAGGCGGCCCTTGTTGAGGACGAGCCAGGGGTGGCCCGTCTGGTGGCCTTCCAGCGCGGCGTAGTCGAGTTCGGCGAGCCGAGCGGCGAGGAGGGCGGTGTGGTCCAGCCTGCAGTCGGCCGCCAGTGTGGTGTTCAGTTCGCGTACGAGGTGACCGAGCGTGGCGCCGTCGAGGGAGAGGAGCCGCCGGGCTCCGACGAGGAACCGCAGCGGGTCGGTGAGGGCGGCTCCGTCGCATTCGACGGAGCCGGGGGCGACCTGCCAGCTTCCGTACGCGCCGCGCCGGGCCCGGAAGGAGAGGGTTTCGCCGTCGTCGAGGCGGAGGGCGTAGCGGTCGTCGCCACCCTGGGGCAACGGCTCGATGATCTCCTCGTAGGCGAACTCACTGATCATCTTGGCGAGGAGACGGCGGGCGGCCCGGTGCCAGGTGCCCGGGTTCAGTTCCGCCGGCGCGAGCAGAGCGGGCGGCTCCTCGGAGTCGGGAGAGGCTGGGGGCTTCGGCACGGGGACTCCTCGAATGGGACCGATGCGGTCGAGTGGAACCGATGCGGGGCGAGCGGTGTATGTAGAGCAGCGGGTCGTTCACAGCACTTTGCTCAGGGCTCGGTCGCGGACCATGAGCGCGGCCCGCTTGTCAGGGAGGTCGACCTCCGCGGAGAAGCGGAAGCCGGCGCTCAGGAAGGCGGATACGGAGGGGGTGTTGCGCAGGTCGGGTTCCGCGATGACGCGCGCGCAGTGGGGACGGTGGTCGAGCACGTGATCGGCCGCGGCTCTGAGCAGCGTGGTGCCGACGCCACGGCCGCGGTCGGCCACGCCTCCGATGAGGAGGTGGATGCCGGTGTCGTGTGGGCGGGCCGGATAGTGGCGGGCGAGCAGGTCGAGGTCGGCGCGATAGATCTCGAAGTAGCTCATCGCCACTCCGTCGAGGAGGCCGAGACACGGGACGCTGCGACCGTCGCCGGTGAGCTGGGATCCGAGGTGGGTCTCGGTGACCGACTCGGGCCCGGCGAGTTCCCAGAAGGCCGCGACCGCCGGATCGTTCATCCAGCGGCTGATCAGCGGCAGGTCACGCTCGATACGGACGGGTACGAGCTGGAAGGAGCCGATGGGGGTGGCGACCGCACCCCAGTCGGCGAGGGTGTCGAGGAGGTCCTCGCCGGTGAAGGCCCCATGGTCAGGACCGTTGGCGACGGGACTTCCGCCCGGTGGTGGGACGAAGGGCTCGACGGCCACCGGGGTGGGGCTCTCGGGCGGCTGCTCCTGTCCGAAGAGCGCGACGAGTTCATCGGGCAGCCTCAGTTCCAGGGTGTCCTCCACACTCCCGTCGGCGGAGGGGGCGGAGGGAGTTCCGCTGTCGGCGCTCGCGTCGGCGGGAGGCATGGGTGGCGCTCTCCTCTCAGCAGTTCGGACGGTCGGTCTCGGGGTGCCGGGCCGGAGTGGTCGGTGTGCTTCAGGAATGGAGGGGGTTGGCGATGGTGACGTAGACGGACTGGGTGTCCACCGGGCCGACCAGTTCGTCGAGGCCATGGAGTCGGGTGAGGAGATTGGCCTTGCAGCGCAGGGCCGGCTTCTCCAGCAGTTGCGCCGGCAGGGGTGAGCCCAGGTCACTGACCGAGGCGAGGAACCGGCGGAAGGCGGCGAGGAGTACGCGCTCGTCGGCGAGGCGCTGAGCTCCGAAGGCGCCGATGAGACCGAGGACGTTGTTGATGCCGAGGTAGTAGGCGAAGCGCTCGTCCGTGACGGCGTCCGGGACGAAGGTGTCGCTGGCGCTGCCGATCCCGGGGAGCCGGCGTTCGAGCGCGGCACGGTGCGACTCACGGAAGTAGTAGCCCTGATTGTCGCGGTAGCGGCCGCCGACCGGCCAGCCTTCGAGGTCGAGGATCACCAGGGTGTTCTGCTGGTGGGCCTCCAGGGCGACTCCGGCAGTGGCGTCCAGCCAGAGCACGGGGCGTACGACCTGGTCGAGGTAGCGCAGGAACCACTCGGCGGCGACAGCACCGGTGGGCCGGCCGGTGCGGGTGGCCAGGTGGTTCACGATCTCGGCGAGGCGCGAGTGCGTGTGGGAACGGCCGGGCCATGGACGGGGGGCGGTGAGGCCCGCGATGCAGACGGCGTCGTCCCCGGCGCCGAACGGGTTGTGACGGATCATGACGTCCAGTCCAGGCAGCGCTGCCCCGTCGGTGGTGTCGACGGCGAGCCATGCGGGGTCGCGGACGATGTCGAAGCGGGGGTGGGCCGCCCTCCACTGCTCGGCCAGGCCGCTTCGGAGAAGGCGGTGGACCTCCACGCCGCGGTGGAGTTCCTTGCGGAGGTTCTCACGACGGGAGTTGGTGATGCGTACGCCGAGGGAGAGCTTGAGCATGGCGGAAGCGCCGGGCTGGTGCACGGTGCGGACGGACGAGGTGGGATGCCACGGTTCGCCGCCGGGGCCGAGATCGTGGAGGAGACCGGCGTCGAGCAGGTTGGCGACCGCGGGGCGGTGCCCCAGTTCGCGGGCCTGCCAGGGATGGAGCGGCAACGGCACGGTATTCACGGGAAGTTGGAGATCACCGGACAGCCGGCGGGTGAGCTGCTCGGCCGGGACGAGGCGGCCCTCTTCCGTCCAGGCCGACTCGCAGGCCAGGACGGTCCGGTCGACGGCCATCCAGTGGAGCGGGAAGGAGCCGTACAACTCGGGTGAGTAGAGCCGGGCTTCGGCGTCGGAGAGCCCTTCGCGGCTCTTGGGAGTGGGGTGGAGCGGATGACCGAGGATCAGTGACTGCTCGGCGGTCAGGAACAGGTCGGCGCCGGCCTGCGGGGCGGGGCGGCGGCGGCGGTCGTCGATGAAGTCGGCCGTGCGGCGGACCGAGTCGGCGACCCGCCCGGTCAGATCGACTCCTTCCGACCGGCTGCGGTCCGCCTGACCGTCTGGCTGCGCGACGACGTGTGCGTCGCGGGCGTCGGCCGGTGCGGAGGCGCCGTCGGCCCCGCCCGGCTCGCGACTGAGGAGGGCCGCGACGGTGACGGCGTCGGCCGGTGGTGCGCCGGCCGGGGCGCCTTCGAGCATGGGCGCCCCGAAGCGGTGCCAGCCTGTGATGGACCAGTAACGGACAGGGACGAGCAGGGCGGTGCCGCTGGCGTGGAGTGGGACACGCAGGGTGCTCCCGGCCGGCCTGGCGAGGTTGACCTCCCGCACCCAGCAGCGCAGCAGGCTCTCGACCGCGGCTGTGTCGGCGGCAACGAGCGGGTCCGGATGATCCAGCGGGTCGTGGTGGTCCACCGGGCCGGCTGCCTCGGTGGCCGGGGCCGCGGCGCGGACGGTGGCTGTTGCCGGGGAGGGAGCGGGGTGGGGGGCGACTGCCGTTGCACTCGGGGACCCCGACAGTTGTCGCGGTACCGTCGCCGGCTCGACCGTGCGGGGGACGGCCGTCCCGTTCTGCCCTTTGTACTGGTCGGCGGTGGGGCTGCCGTCGGGCTCGGGTGCGTCGGGAGCGGGAATGCGGTTCACGGGGGGACTTCCTTGTGATGTCGTCCGGGGTCAGCTGGACGGTCCGGTTTCGTGGCGGCGCCGCGGTGAGTTCTCGGCCGCTTCCAGGGCGTCGGCGAAGCGGTCGAGCACCGCGTCGGCCTGTTCGTCGGTGAGCGTGAGGGGAGGCAGCAGGCGGACCACACCCGCATGGCGACCACCGAGTTCGACGATCAGCCCGCGGCGCAGGCATTCCTGCTGCACCGCGGCGGCGAGGGAGGGGTCGGCCGGTGGGGCGGCGGCGTGCGGGTCGTCGCTGTCGGGGTCGACGAGCTCGACGCCGATCATCAGCCCGCGCCCGCGTACGTCACCGATGCACCGGTGGGTCGCGGCGAGGCCCTGGAGCCGGCCGAGCATGCGGGCGCCGAGAGTGGCGGCCCGTTCGGCGAGGCGGTTCTCACGGACGAAAGCCAGTGTGGCCGCGCCGGCCGCCATGGCGAGCTGATTGCCGCGGAACGTACCGGCGTGGGCGCCGGGCTGCCAGGTGTCCAGTTCGGAGCGGTAGACGATCACGGCAAGGGGAAGGGAGCCGCCGATGGCCTTGGACAGGACCATCACATCGGGGACGATCCCACTGTGCTCGACCGCCCAGAAGGCGCCGGTGCGGCCCACGCCGGTCTGCACCTCGTCGGCGATGAGCGGGATGGAGCGCGCGGCGGTGATCTCACGCATCCGGCGCAGCCAGGCGTCGGGGGCGGGGATGACTCCGCCCTCGCCCTGCACCGGTTCGAGGATCATGCCGGCCGGGGCCGGGACGCCTCCCTTGGGGTCGTCCAGGAGGTTCTCGGTCCAGCGGGCGGCGAGTTCCGCGCCCCGTTCCCCGCCGATCCCGAAGGGGCAGCGGTAGTTCTGCGGATACGGCAGCCGTGTCACCCGGACGTCGGTGGCGCCACCGGAGGCGCCGAGGGCTCCCGCCGTCATGCCGTGGTAGGCGCCCGTGAAGGCGAGCAGTCCGGTACGGCCCGTCGCGGTGCGGACGAGTTTGAGAGCGGCCTCGACGGCATCCGTACCCGCCGGTCCGCAGAACTGGATGCGGGCGCCGTCGGCGAGCGGGCGTGGCAGCGTGGCGAACAGTTCCGTGATGAAGGCGTCCTTGACCGGAGTGGCGAGGTCGAGAACGTGCAGCGGAGCACCCGAGGCGAGGACCTTCTTGATCGCTTCCAGGACGACGGGGTGGTTGTGCCCCAGGGCCAGCGTCCCGGCGCCCGAGAGGCAGTCGAGGTACCTGCGTCCGTCGGCCCCCTCGATCGTCAGTCCCCTGGCCCGTACGGGAACGATGGGCAGCGAGCGGGCATAGGTCCGGGCCGCCGATTCGCGCAGGGACTGGCGCCGCAGGATCCCTTCATGGGCGACGGGCTGTGCCAGCGGGGCAGGTTCGATCACGGGCACGGCTCTATGTCCTCCGGCTGTCACAGTTGTGTCGCGCGTCGGTACAGCGGTCGACCGCCGCACCACGTGGGTGAACGCTGATCCTGCGTCCCCCGTACGTACCAACGACGCCGGAAGCGGGGGATCACGGTCATTCCGGAAGATCCTTGCGGCGAGGAACCACCGCCCTGCCGCGCACCGTCCCCATCGTCACCGGCATAGTGGGGGGCCGCAATTGCGCACCGGCAGCGTCGCCGGGGTGCGCGCAAGCGGTCCGTTCGTACACGTCACTCATGAAGTCCCAGGGGGATCACCACATGCGACTCAATCGCCCGACCTTCGCTGCGCGCAGTGGGAGGAGCGCCCGTCGCAAGAGCTCTCCGGTGTTCGCGGCGGCCGCTGTCGCCGCGGCGCTCACGCTGACCGCTACGGCCTGCGGTCCGAGCGAGGACAACGCGGGCAACAAGCCCACCGCGTCGCCCACCGGGCAGTCCACCGACGGAAAGATCACGATTCCGGACGATCTCAAGGACCGGCTCAAGGAGCACGGGATCGACCTGGACAAGTGGCGGAACGGCGAGTGGAAGAACTGGGACAAGGACAAGTGGCTGCGTGAGGCCAAGGACTACGTCAACCCGATCATCGAGGACCTCTGGGACGCGGACCGGATGCGGGACGCCGAGCAGCCCAACAAGCCGGTCGAGGAGGAGGACATCTCCGGTGACGAGGGTGTCACCGACCCGACTCCGCGGCCGGTCGACGCCCAGGGCGTGAGCGCGCCGTACCACGACAACGCCCCCGAGGCCGGGAAGGTGTTCTTCGACGGCCCCAAGGGTTCGATGGTGTGTTCCGCGACCGTCGTGAAGGACCCCGCGAACCCCGGTAAGTCCAACATGGTGTGGACCGCGGGCCATTGTGTGCACGCGGGCAAGGAGGGCGGCTGGTACCGCAACATCGCCTTCGTCCCCTCGTACAACGACAAGGCCAAGCCCTCCACCAAGGGCGACACCAAGGAGGAGATAGCTCCTTACGGTGTGTGGTGGGGCGACTGGGCGCAGACGTCGGAGCAGTGGATCTCCCAGGGCGCCGCTACGGGCGGCCAGGGCGCGCCGTGGGACTTCGCGGTGCTCCATGTGACCCCGGAGAAGGGTGGCAACGGCAAGTCCCTGGAGGAGACGGTCGGTTCGGCCCTCCCGGTGGACTTCAACGCGCCGGCCGTGCCGAAGATCGGCGGCATGACGGCGACCGGCTTCCCGGCGGCGCCGCCGTTCGACGGTGAGCGGATGTTCCAGTGCGAGGACAAGCCGGGCAGGCTGTCGCTCAGGGCGAACGAGCCCACGATGTACCGCATCGGCTGCACCATGACCGGCGGCTCCTCCGGCGGCGGCTGGGTCGCGGCGGGCAAGGACGGCAAGCCGGCGCTGGTGTCCAACACCTCCATCGGCCCGGTGACGGCGGGCTGGCTGGCCGGACCGCGCCTCGGCGACGAGGCCAAGAGCATCTACGACGCGGTCAGCAAGAAGTACGCGGGCCGGTAGCCGCGGCGACCGCCACCCGTCGCTGGGGCCTTCGGAGCGATCCGGAGGCCCCAGCGGCGTCGATCTGCCGTATCCCTCTGCCGCCTCCATCGCCACATCCAACTGTGACGTCCCGTCCGCGGCGTCCAGCGCCGGTGCGCGTGGAGACTCCGTGCAGGTGGAGGCGGGTGGCCGACTCTGGCGGACCGGGCGGCTCTAAAGTGGGGCCCGACACGGGCGGTCCTCCGGATGACCGCCCTTTCGCGTGCCGCGCACGTGACACGTTCATGGCAAACGCACTTCAGGGGGAATCGTTTCTATGCGATCCGTACGTCCGCTGCTGGCCGCCACCGGCCTCGTCGCGGCCCTCGCACTCTCGGCCACCGCATGCGGTCCGGGCGAGGACGAAGCCGCCGGCAAGCCCTCCGCGTCCGCCGCCGCCGGGGACAACGGCGGCGCCGGCATACCCGCGGACCTGGCCGACAAGCTCAAGGAGCACGGTGTCGACCCGGACAAGTGGAAGAACGGCGAGTGGAAGAACTGGGACAAGGACGCCTGGCTCCGTGAGGCCAAGGACTTCGTCAACCCGGTGATCGAAGGCCTGTGGAAGCCGGAGCGGATGATGGAGGCCAAGTCTCCGCAGAAGACGATGGCCGCCGGTGACTTCTCGGGCGACCAGGGCGTCACCGACCCGGAACCGCGGCCCGTGCGGGCCCAGCCCGAGGAGAGGCCGTACCACAAGAACGCGGCGCCGGTCGGCAAGGTGTTCTTCGACGCGCCCGAAGGCACGATGGTCTGCTCGGCGACCATCGTGAAGGACCCGAAGAACCCGGGCAGGTCCAACCTCGTGTGGACCGCGGGCCATTGTGTGCACGCGGGTCAGGGCGGCGGCTGGTACCGCAACATCGCCTTCGTCCCGGCGTACAACGACCTCGGCAAGTCCCCGGCGCAGCTCGAGAAGGCACAGCCGCAGGAGATCGCCCCGTACGGCGTCTACTGGGCGGACTGGGTCTCGACGTCCGGTGAGTGGATCTCCGAAGGCGGTCCGACGGGCGGCGGCGGAGCCCCGTACGACTACGCCGTGATGCATGTGAAGCCGGAGCGGGGCGGCAAGTCCCTCGAGGAGACGGTCGGAGTCGCGCTCGATGTCGACTTCGACGCTCCCGCGGCGAAGGACATCTCCGCCATGGGCGCCTGGGGTTACCCCGCGGCGCCGCCCTTCGACGGCCTGATCATGCACAAGTGCGTGGACCGTCCCGGCCGGCTGTCCATCAGCCCCGGTACGCCGACGATGTGGCGCATCGGCTGCACCATGACGGGCGGCTCCTCAGGCGGCGGCTGGTTCATCACGCAGCCGAACGGAAAGCCGGCGCTGGTCTCCAACACCTCCATCGGCCCGGTGACTTCGGGCTGGCTGGCCGGACCGCGCCTCGGCGACGGGGCGAAGGAGATCTACACGTCGATGGGTGAGAAGTTCGCGGGCCGGTAGCCCTCGGACATGTGCGAAGGCCCGCCCCCTCAAGGAGGGGGCGGGCCTTCGTCCGTCATACAGTGCGGGCTCAGTGCGTCACGGGCGCATACGGCCCGAGGGCTGCCGCCAGCTCCTCGTGGACGCGTGCCTTGAGCAGCGTGCCCTCGGAGGTGTGCTCCTCGGAGAGCACCTCACCGTCGGCGTGCACCCGCGAGACGAGCGCTCCCTGCGTGTAGGGCAGCAGGGCCTCGATCTCGACCTGCGGCCGCGGGAGTTCGGCGTCGATGATCGCGAGCAGTTCGTCCATGCCCGCGCCCGTACGGGCCGACACGGCGATCGCGTGCCGCTCTATGCGCAGCAGGCGCTGCAGCACCAGTGGATCGGCGGCGTCCGCCTTGTTGATCACGACGATCTCGGGCACGTCCACGGCACCGACATCACGGATCACCTCACGCACGGCGGCGAGCTGCTCCTCCGGAGCCGGATGCGAGCCGTCGACCACGTGCAGGATGAGATCGGATTCGCCGACCTCCTCCATGGTGGAGCGGAACGCCTCGACCAGGTGGTGCGGCAGATGCCGGACGAATCCGACGGTGTCCGCCAGCGTGTACAGCCTGCCGCTCGGAGTCTCGGCCCGGCGCACGGTCGGGTCCAGCGTGGCGAACAGCGCGTTCTCCACCAGGACGCCGGCGCCGGTGAGTCGGTTGAGCAGCGAGGACTTGCCCGCGTTGGTGTATCCCGCGATCGCGACCGACGGGACCTTGTGCCGCTTGCGTTCCTGCCGCTTGATCTCGCGGCCGGTCTTCATCTCCGCGATCTCCCGGCGCATCTTCGCCATCTTCTCGCGGATCCGGCGCCGGTCCGTCTCGATCTTGGTCTCACCGGGGCCTCGGGTGGCCATGCCACCACTACCGCCGCCACCCATCTGCCGGGACAGCGACTGACCCCAGCCCCGCAGCCGGGGCAGCATGTACTGCATCTGTGCCAGCGCCACCTGCGCCTTGCCCTCCCGGGACTTGGCGTGCTGCGCGAAGATGTCGAGGATCAGGGCAGTGCGGTCGACCACCTTGACCTTGACGACGTCCTCGAGATGGATCAGCTGGCCCGGGCTGAGCTCACCGTCGCACACGACGGTGTCGGCTCCGGTCTCGAGCACGATGTCGCGCAGCTCGTTGGCCTTGCCCGAGCCGATGTAGGTGGCCGGGTCCGGCTTGTCACGGCGCTGGATGACACCGTCGAGCACGAGCGCACCGGCGGTCTCGGCGAGAGCCGCCAGTTCCGCGAGGGAATTCTCCGCGTCCCGGACGGTCCCGGAGGTCCATACGCCGACCAGCACCACGCGCTCCAGACGCAGCTGCCGGTACTCGACCTCGGTGACGTCCTCGAGCTCGGTGGAGAGGCCCGCCACACGCCGCAGGGCGGCGCGCTCGGAGCGGTCGAACTGATCGCCGTCCCGCTCTCCGTCGATCTCGTGGCTCCAGGCGACGTCCTCTTCCATCAGGGCATCGGCCCGAAGGCTCTCGGTGCGGGTGGTGTCCGCGAAGCTCTGCGCGTCCTGGGAAGGGGATGAAGAGGAGGTCATTGGATCCTTACGTCGATGGAAAGCTGGTACGGAACGCACCATACGCTGGTTACAACGCGTCACTGTCCTGGAAGATTCCCGGTGACCGCGTCCCGGAGGGCGATGCTCGGAGGGCAGGGCCCGGCGGCGTCGCCGACATGTCGATGGTCGCACGGCGCCGCCATGGCCGTCACCCAGGTTTTACCGCTTCCGCGGCTGCTTCACGCCATGCGCAGCGGTCCGCTTCGACGCCGGAGCTTCACTGCGCCACTGCGGGTGTCCGGGCATCTTCGGTGTCTTCTCGCCGTAGAGCCACGCCTTGAGGAACGCGGAGAGATCGCGGCCCGAGATGCGTGACGCCAGGGCGGTGAAGTCCGCCGTCGTCGCCGTGCCGTCCCGGTGTTCGGCGACCCAGGCCCGCTCCAGGGTTTCGAACTTGTCCTTCCCGATCTCCTGTCGCAGTGCGTACAGGACGAGGGCGCTGCCGTCGTAGACGATGGGCCGGAACAGGCCGAGCTGCTGCCCGGGCGCAGCGGGCTTCGGGGCGGCCGGCGGTCCTCCCGCCGCCCGCCAGCCGTCCGACTGCGCGTAGGCCTCGCGCATGTGCTTCTCCAGGGACCGCTTCGCATGCTCCTCCGCGTACAGCGACCCGTACCAGGTGGCGTGTCCCTCGTTCAGCCAGAGATCCGACCAGCTTCGGGGCGAGACGCTGTTCCCGAACCACTGGTGGGCCAGCTCGTGCACCATGACCGAGTCGACGTACCACTGTGGGAACTCGCCGCGGGTGAAGACCGACTTCTCGAACAGCGAGAGCGTCTGGGTCTCCAGCTCGAAACCGGTGTCGGCCTGCGCCACCAGCAGTCCGTAGGTCTCGAACGGATAGCGCCCGACCTTGCTCTCCATCCAGGCCATCTGCGCCGGGGTCTTCTTGAGCCAGGGCTCGAGCAGCGCACGGTCGGCGGTCGGCACGACGTCGCGCAGCGGCAGCCCGTGCGGCCCCTCACGGTGGACGACGGTCGACTTGCCGATGCTGACCTGGGCGAGTTCGGTCGCCATGGGGTGCCGGGTGCGGTACAGCCAGGTCGTGGACCCGCCGGTCCGGGCGGTCGCCACCGGAAGACCGTTGGCCACCGCCGTCAGTCCGGCCGGAGCCGTGATCCGGAAGGTGAAGAGGGCCTTGTCGGCCGGGTGGTCGTTGCAGGGAAAGACACGGTGGGCGGCGTCGGCCTGGTTGGCCATCGCCAGACCGTCGGTGGTACGCACCCAGCCGCCGGCCTCGCCGTTCGGGTCGCTGGTGTGGGTGACGGCGATGGTCAGCGGCTCACCCGTGTCGACGGCTTGCCGGGGGGTGATCACCAGGTCCTCGCCGGCGGCCGCGAACTCGGCACTGCTGCCGTTCACCTCGACGGTCCGTACGGTGCCGTCGGTGAAGTCGAGGTTGATCCGTTCCAGGCGCTCGGTCGCCCGCGCGTCGATCTTCGTGACGGCGTCCAGCGGCTTGGTGTTCGGGCCGCGATAGGTGAAGGCGATGTCGTACGTGAGGACGTCGTACCCGGGATTGCCGAGGTGGGGGAAGAGCGGGTCTCCGATGCCGAGCGGTTCGGGAGCGGGAAGTACGGCCGCGACGAGAGTGGCCGAGGCGGCGACGAGCAGTGCGGCCCGGAGGCGTCGAGAGGTGAGCAGCATGCATCACCGCTATCAGCGCGACGATCGCGGAGCGTGACGGCTCGCTCCGCGCACACCCGAACGGCGTCAGAGGGATGGGGCGAGCCCGGACGCGGGGCCCGAGTCGGAGCGATCACGCCGCGACGCAGCGGCCGGATCGGTCGGCCGGTCCGGGACGCCGCGATCGGTGGAGACGACCGGGACAGACCCGGCCGCGGAGCCCGTGCCCGGGTCGCGGATCAGATGGTGCCGACCGGGTGCTGGGCCCGGCTCACGTCGTACACCCCTGCCACATCGCGCATCGCCCGCATCAGCGCGGGAAGTCCGGCGGCGTCCGGTAGCTGCAGCGTGTACGTGTGCCGTACGCGCTGCTCGCTCGGTGGTTCCACGGTGGCGGAGACGATCGCCGCGCCTGCCGTCGCGATGGTCTCGGTGAGATCGGCGAGGAGACGGGTCCTGCCGAACGACTCGGCGACCAGGGTGACCCGGCAGGCGGCCGCCCGGCCCCACCGCACCTCGACCGGCTCCCGTCCCATGGCACGCATGCGGGACACGGCGGGGCACTCCTCGCGGTGCACGGTGACGACTCCCCCGCGCACCGCGAATCCGGTGATCGCGTCCGGCGGCACCGGGGTGCAGCAGCCGGCGAGGCGGGCGGTCGCCTCGGGGAGGCCGGGCAGCTCGGCCACCGCGTTCGCCGCGGCCCGGCGGCCCGCGGTCGAGGCGACGGGTGCGCGCGGCGCGGCGGCCGGCGGTTTGACCCCTTCGGGATGCTCGGCGAGCCAGCTGGTGATCGCGATCCGCGCGGCGGGGGTGCGGGCATGGTCGAGCCACTCGGGCGACGGCCCCGACGCGGCGTCCTGGGCGAGCAGCAGTTGCACCGTGTCGCCGTCGCCGAGCCGGGTGCCGAGCGCGGCGAGCCGGCCGTTGACGCGCGCGCCGATGCAGGCGTGCGCCTCGTCCCCGTACTGGGCGTAGGCGGCGTCCACACAGCTCGCTCCCGCCGGAAGTCCGAGGGCGGTGCCGTCGGCGCGGAAGACGGTGATCTCACGATCCGCGGCGAGATCGGCGCGCAGCGACGTCCAGAAGGTGTCGGGGTCGGGGGCGGACTCCTGCCATTCGAGCAGCCGGGAGAGCCAGCCGGGCCGGGTCGGATCGGCCCGTTCGCCGTCACGGTGACGCTCGCCGTCCGCCGCTTCGGGAGCCGCGGCCGCGCCGGATCCGTCCGGTGCGTCCACCGCCGTGTAGGGATTGCCGAGGGCGATGACGCCGGCCTCGGCGAAGTTGTGCATCTGGTGCGTGCGGATCAGGATCTCTGCCACGGCCCCGTCGGCGCCGGCCACCGCCGTGTGCAGTGACTGGTACAGGTTGAACTTGGGTGCGGCGATGAAGTCCTTGAACTCGGAGATCAACGGGGTGAAGCAGGTGTGCAGTTCACCGAGGACGGCGTAGCAGTCGGCGTCCTCGCCGACGAGGACGAGGAGACGCCCGAAGTCCGTTCCGGACAGCTCGCCCCGCTTGATCCGGACGCGGTGGACGGAGACGAAGTGCCGTGGCCGGATGAGGACTTCGGCGTGGATCCCCGCCTCCCGCAGCACCGCTCTGACCCTGTCGGCGACGGCGGCGAGTGCGTCCACGGCGTCGGCGTTGTCCGCGATGAGCGCACGGGTGCGCTCGTACTCCTCGGGGTGGAGGATCGCGAAGACCAGGTCCTCCAGCTCGGTCTTGAGCGCCTGGACGCCGAGCCTCTCGGCGAGCGGGATCAGCACGTCGCGGGTGACCTTGGCGATCCGGACCTGTTTCTCGGGGCGCATCACGCCGAGCGTGCGCATGTTGTGCAGCCGGTCGGCGAGTTTGATCGACATGACCCGGACGTCGTTGCCGGTGGCGACGAGCATCTTGCGGAAGGTCTCGGGCTCCGCGGCCGCGCCGTAGTCGACCTTCTCCAGTTTGGTGACGCCGTCGACGAGGTAGCAGACCTCCTCGCCGAACTCCGCCCGCACCTGTTCAAGCGTCACCTCGGTGTCCTCGACGGTGTCGTGGAGCAGGGCGGCGGTCAAGGTCGTGGTCTCCGCGCCGAGTTCGGCGAGGATCAGCGTCACGGCGAGCGGGTGGGTGATGTACGGCTCACCGCTCTTGCGGAACTGTCCGCGGTGCGAGTACTCGGCCAGGACGTACGCCCTGCGCAGGATGGCGAGATCGGCGTCCGGGTGGTGGGCGCGGTGCGCCTCCGAGACATGGCCGATCGCGTCGGGGACCCGGTCCCGTGCGGTGGGGCCGAGAAGCGCGACCCTGCCCAGCCGACGGAGGTCGATCCTGGCGCGGGCGCGTCGGCGGCTGGGAGCACCAGGGTTGGTGGCCTCTGCACTCATGGGGCACCTCCGGCAGCGTCGACCGGCGGTGGGAAGAGCAGGCGTGCCCTCCCGGCCGGTGCTTGATGCTACCGAGCCCACCACGTGCCGGAGTTCACCTCTCGCTCAGCGTGAATCGGATCACCCATTCGAGCGATGGTTCAGGCGATGCCTGTTCCCCTCGGCCCTGCGGCACCTCTCCGGACGAGTCCGGAGAGGGAGTGGGAGCGGGTGGGCGAGGAGTCCTTGACTAGGACGGTGCCGTCGCGAGCCAGGCGGGGTCGAGGTGTCCCTCGGCGACGATCACGGCCGGGCCGGTCATCTCGATCTCGCCGTCGGGGTGTTCGGTGATCACCAGCCGACCTCCCGGGAGGTACACCGTGTACGTCACCGGAGCACCGGTGACGCCCGGGTCGGCACCGTCCCTGCGCGCCGCAGCGACGGCCACGGCGCAGGCGCCGGTGCCGCACGAGCGGGTCTCGCCCGAGCCGCGCTCGTGCACCCGCATGGCGACATGGCGCGGGCCGCGGTCGACGACGAACTCGACATTCACGCCGTCGGGGTACACGGACGAGGGGGAGAACGGCGGGACGGACAGCAGATCGCCCGCGTGGTCCAGATCCTCGACGAACGCGACCGCGTGCGGGTTCCCCATGTTCACATTGCGGGCGGGCCAGCTGTGGCCGCCCACGGTGACGGTGACGCCGTCCTCGGGGAGGACGGCGCGGCCCATGGCGACCGTGATGTCGCCCTCCTTGTCGATGTGGACCCGCTTGACGCCGCCTCGCGTCGCCACCGCGACATCGCCCGTGTCGACCAGACCGGCGCGCTGCAGGTAGTGGGCGAACACCCGCACCCCGTTGCCGCACATCTCGGCGATCGAGCCGTCCGCGTTGCGGTAGTCCATGAACCACTCGGCCTCGCCGGCCAGGGAGCGCGCCTCGGGGTGCGCGGCGGAGCGCACGACGTGCAGCAGCCCGTCACCGCCGATGCCCGCGCGGCGGTCGCAGAGCGTCGCGACGACGGAGGCCGGCAGCTCGATCGTGTTGTCCGGGTCGGGGATGATCACGAAGTCGTTCTGGGTCCCGTGGCCCTTGAGGAAAGCGATCGGCGAGGTTGCGGAGATGGTCACGCGACCATCGTACGGGGCCGTTCGGACACTCACCCGGGCCGCCGGCCGAGCCGCACCTCCGGCGGTCAGCGGAGCCGCGCCACCCGCCACACGGCGAGCGCGACCAGGGCCGCGGCCACGGCGACGTAGAGGGCGATCACGCGCCAGTCGGGGCGCTCACCGGAGCCGCGCTCGGGCAGGCCCGGCCAGGTGTGGCCGACGCGCCGGGCGGCCATCATGCCCCAGCCGGCGGCGCAGCAGCTGATCAGCAGCCCGAGCATGGCGACGACCGCGCCGCCGTCCCCGGAGCCGAAGGCGAGGGGGAACGCGAACATCAGCGAGCCGACCGCGGCGAGCCCCACGATGGGGGCGAGCTGCCAGATCCTGAGCCGCCGCTGCGGGCGCAGCTCGACCTCGACCTCGGCCGCCCCGCCCGACTCGTCCGCGAGCAGGTCGGGGGTCTCGTCAGGGCCGTCGGGGCTCAGACGGGGCAGGTCGTTCCCTGCCTGCTGTTCTCTGTCACGAGGGCCGGCCTCCATCGCCACGCGCCCTCCCAACTCGGACTCCGCTTGTCGATCGATGCTCGATGATGGCACGGTCCCGGGCACCGGAATGACGGGCAGGGCGTCCCGATGCCATCACGTGATCAGGCTGTAACCGGTCGTTCGACCAACGTGAGGGCACGCCGCGGCAGTTCCGCGCGGTCGGCGAGGGCGCCGCTCAGCCAGTGGACGCGCGGGTCGCGACGAAACCATGAGTCCTGGCGGCGCGCGAAGCGTTTGGTGGCGCGCACGGTCTCGGCGCGCGCCTCCTCCTGCGTGCATTCGCCCGCGAGCGCCGAGAGCACCTGCTGGTAGCCGAGTGCGCGGGAGGCCGTGCGCCCCTCGCGCAGTCCCCGTTCCTCCAGGGCGCGCACCTCGTCGACGAGGCCCGCTTCCCACATGCGGTCGACGCGGAGCGCGATGCGCTCGTCGAGTTCGGGGCGTGCGACGTCGACGCCGATCTGAACGGTGTCGTACACGGCGTCGTGACCGGGCAGGTTCGCGGTGAAGGGCTTGCCGGTGATCTCGATCACCTCCAGCGCGCGGACGATGCGGCGGCCGTTGCTGGGCAGGATCGCGCGGGCGGCGTCGGGGTCGGCGGCGGCCAGCCGGGCGTGCAGCACGCCGGAGCCGCGCTCCTCCAGCTCGGCCTCCAGCCGGGCGCGCACGCCGGGATCGGTGCCGGGGAACTCCAGGGCGTCGATCGCGCCGCGCACGTACAGTCCCGATCCGCCGACGAGGACGGGCGTGCGGCCCTGGGCGAGGAGCCGGTCGATCTCCGCGCGGGCCAGCTTCTGGTACTCGGCCACACTCGCCGTCTCGGTGACGTCCCAGATGTCGAGGAGATGGTGCGGGACACCTCCGCGCTCCTCGGACGTCAGCTTGGCGGTACCGATGTCCATCCCCCGGTAGAGCTGCATCGAGTCGGCGTTGACGACCTCGCCGCCGAGCTGCTGGGCCAGGTGGACGCCCAGATCGGACTTTCCGGCCGCGGTGGGGCCGACGACGGCGATGACCCGCGGTGCGGGGGATGCGCTTCTCACCGACCCAGTCTCCCAAACGTCACGGGTGGTCCCCGAACGAGCTACGTGACGGCACCTCGGCGGGGTCGTTGCCTGTTGCGAGGTTCCGGCCGCCGGTTTTTGAACCGGCGCCCCCGGGCGGCGCAATGGGACGCCCCCGGGCGGCGCGGAATTTCGCCCACACGAGTACGCTATGGAGTAGATATGGGCGTTTTTGCAAGGTTTCGCCGGAAGGTCAAGGGAACTGCCGAGGCGTCTGCCGAGGAGAGCACGGCCGGCACCACCGAGGCCGCATCCGCCGAGGAAGGCGTTACGGAGGGCGTTGCCGAGGGACCTGCGGAGGGCGCCGTGAAGGGGCCTGTGGAGGTGTCTGCGGACGGTTCCGCCGGCCCTGCGGAGTTCCTGGAGGCCGGCGCGGACGACGGTGAGGCCACGGGTGACGCCGAGGCCGAGTCGGGGTCCGGTTCCGGATCCGAGTTGCCGGAGGCTCCCGCTGCTGCCGTACCCACGGCGTCCGGTCCGTCGGACGAATCCGGACCTTCGGATTCGCCGGATTCCGCGGATTCCCCGGTCGCGTCGGGCACGGAGTGCGTGGAGATCCCCAAGCAGCAGTCCGCCGAGGAGGCCGCGGACAGCGAGGCCGGTGAGGGCGCCCGTAAGTAGATCCGCACGAGCGAAGGTGGCCCATGAGCATCCTGGAGACTCTGAAGGCAAAGCTCGCCCCTGCCAGGGAGAAGGTCTCTGACCTCGCGCATCAGCACGGGCACAAGATCGAACACGGTCTGGACAAGGCCGCGCGTACGGTCGACGAGAAGACCAAGGGCAAGTACAGCGACAAGATCGAGTCGGGAACCGGCAAGGCCAAGGGCGCCCTGGACCGCCTCGCCCACAAGGACGACGGCACACCGAAGGGCGAGGCCGCCCCAAAGGACGAGGGCACCCCGCCTCCGGCCTCCTGAGACTCAACGGCGGACGGCCGCGGAGCAGACGCTCCGCGGCCGTCCGCCGTGTCAGGACCAGGCGGCGACGAAGTAGCCGACTCCGTACGGAGCGTCCTCGTAGAGCAGCTGCCCACCCAGGTCGGCGCCTTCGGCGGCGCCGGCGAGGACCTGCCAGGGCGCGCGGCCGGCCGCCTTCAGCTCCTCCGCCAGGGACACGTCGAGCGCGGCGAGCGCCGCAATGTCCGCCGCGCCGAGGGCCCGGGCGGCCTCGGCGTCGAACGGCGCGGCGCGCTCGTCCAGATAGCCGGGTGCCTTCAGGGTGCGGCAGGCGCTGCCGTCGCCCATCACCAGCATCGCGACCCGCCCCGCGCGGGCGGCGAGCTGTCTGCCGCTCTCCGCGCAGCGCTCGGCGGACAGGGACGTGTCGACGCCGAGGCCTTCGACCGGGGCATCGGCCCAGCCTGCGCGGTCGAGAATCCAGGCGGCGACGGCGAGCGAGACGGGCAGGGCCCGTCCCGACGCGGGGCCTTCGGACGCCGCCAGACGCACGCCGATGCCCACGCCGAAGCCCGCGAACGAGCCGGGCGTCCCCTGGGCGTAGGGACCGGGCAGTTCATCGGCCCCGGCCGGGCCCACCACGATCAGCACGTCGGGGCGGGACGCGGCGAGCACGCCGAGCGCGTCCGCGCAGGCGGTCCGTGCGGCGTCCAGCTCGGGGGCGGCGCCGGCCGCCACGTCGGGCACGAGAAGCGGAGGGCTGGGGCAGACGGCGGCGGCGACAAGCATGATCGCAGCCTAGTGCGTGAACCGTCGGCGCGAGGGTCCTGCCCGCACGCCGACGGCTTCGCGGCTCAGCCGACCGCCGAGCAGCCGCCCGTCGGGGCCGGCAGCGGGGCGGGGACGCCCACGGTGGGGAGGCCGAGCATGACACCGGCCGGCTGCTGGGGGGCGGCGTTGCGCTTCTCCCAGGCGTCGCCGGCACGGGTGCGGCGGACGGAGGTCGTCTCGCCCTCGGCGAGAAGGTGGTGCGGCGCGGCGTAGGTGATCTCGACGGTCACCACGTCACCCGGCCGAACGTCCTCGGCGGGCTTGGTGAAGTGGACCAGACGGTTGTCCGGTGCCCGCCCGGACAGCCGGTGCGTCGCGCCGTCCTTGCGGCCCTCGCCCTCGGCGACCATGACCTCCAGGACCCGGCCGACCTGCTTCTTGTTCTCCTCCCAGGAGATCTCCTCCTGGAGGGCCACCAGACGCTCGTACCGCGCCTGGACGACCTCCTTGGGGATCTGCCCGTCCATCTCCGCGGCCGGAGTGCCGGGCCGCTTCGAGTACTGGAAGGTGAAGGCGTTCGCGAAGCGGGCCTCGCGGACCGCGTGCATCGTCTGCTCGAAGTCCACCTCGGTCTCGCCGGGGAAGCCCACGATGATGTCGGTGGAGATGGCGGCGTGCGGGATGGCGGCGCGGACCTTCTCGATGATCCCGAGGAAGCGCTCCTGCCGGTACGAGCGGCGCATCGCCTTCAGCACCGTGTCGGAGCCGGACTGCAGCGGCATGTGCAGCTGCGGCATCACGTTCGACGTCTCGGCCATGGCGGCGATCACGTCGTCCGTGAAGTCGCGCGGGTGCGGCGAGGTGAACCGGACGCGCTCCAGCCCCTCGACCGACCCGCAGGCGCGCAGCAGCTTCGAGAACGCCTCACGGTCGCCGATGTCGGACCCGTACGCGTTGACGTTCTGGCCGAGCAGTGTGATCTCGGAGACGCCCTCCGCGACCAGGGCCTCGACCTCGGCGAGGATGTCACCGGGCCGGCGGTCCTTCTCCTTGCCGCGCAGCGCGGGCACGATGCAGAACGTGCAGGTGTTGTTGCACCCGACGGAGATGGAGACCCAGGCCGCGTAGGCGCTCTCGCGGCGGGTGGGCAGCGTGGAGGGGAAGGCCTCCAGCGACTCGGCGATCTCGACCTGCGCCTCTTCCTGGATGCGGGCGCGCTCCAGGAGCACCGGCAGCTTGCCGATGTTGTGCGTTCCGAAGACCACGTCGACCCACGGCGCCTTCTTGACGATGGTGTCGCGGTCCTTCTGCGCCAGGCAGCCGCCGACGGCGATCTGCATCCCCGGCCGCTGGGCCTTCATGGGGGCGAGCCGGCCGAGATTGCCGTACAGCCTGTTGTCGGCGTTCTCCCGCACCGCGCAGGTGTTGAAGACGACGACATCGGCCTCGCCCTCGCCCGTGCCCTCGGGCGCGCGGACGTACCCCGCGTCCTCCAGCAGTCCGGAAAGCCGCTCGGAGTCATGGACGTTCATCTGGCACCCGTAGGTGCGCACCTCGTAAGTCTTCGCGCTCATCTCGCACACCAGGGTACGGGGTGGTGAGCCCCGGCCGCCCCGGTGTTCCCGGGCCGGGCCTGGCCATCACCGGGAGTGAACTGGCAGGATCGCGCCATGCTGTCCGCCCTGTCCCGAATCAGTCGTCGCCGTGCCCTCCAGGGAGCCACGGCGCTGGCTGTCGTGTGCGGGCTCCTGCTCTGGTGGCTGCTGCCGATCGGCGAGAGCGCCCCGAGCGGGCGCCTCACGTTCAGCACGGGCGTGAACTCCGGCGTGTACCAGCGGTACGGCGAACTCCTCAAGGGTGCGCTCGCCCGTGATCTGCCGAAGGTCTCGATAGACCTCAGGACCAGCGAGGGGTCGCAGCAGAACCTCGCCCGGGTGGCGAGCGGCGAGGCCGATTTCACCGTCGCCACCGCCGACGCGGTGGCGAAGTACCAGCGGGACGCGAGGCCGGGCGCGGACCGGCTGCGGGGCTGTGCGCGGTTGTACGACGACTACGTGCAGCTGGTGGTGCCGCGGGGCTCCCCCGTGCGTACCCCGGCCGATCTGCGCGGCAAGCGGGTGGGCGTCGGTCAGGAGGGCTCGGGGGTACGGCTCATCGCCGACCGGGTGCTCACGGCGGCGGGCCTGGACGCGGTGCGCGACATCGACCCCGTCTCCGCGGGCATCGACACGATGCCCGGCCTGCTGGAGCGGGACGAGCTGGATGCCTTCTTCTGGTCGGGCGGTCTCCCCACGGGCGCGGTCCAGAATCTGTCGGATCGCTTTCCGGTCCGGCTGGTGCCGGTCGACGACGAGCTGATCCGCCGGGTCCATGCCACGGGTGAGGCGACGCGCTACTACCACTCGGCGGTGATCCCCTCGGACGCCTATCCGAAGACGAGCGCCAGGGCGCCGGTGCAGACCGTGGCCGTGGCGAATCTCCTCGTCACCACCGATCGCGCGGACCCGGAGCTGACCGAGCGGTTCACCCGCACCGTGATCAACAGCCGGGACCGGATCGGACGCGAGGTGCATCCGGCACAGCTGGTGGATCTGCGGACGGCGATCTACACGGACCCGCTGCCGCTGCACGAGGGGGCGCGGCGCTACTACGCGTCGGTCAAGCCCTAGGGTCGAAGGCCGGCGGGGCCGCCGGGGGTGTGCGCGGCAGTGTGACCGTCACCCGCAGGCCGTGCGGCTCGTGGTGCGCGTACGCGATCGAGCCGCCGCCCGCGAAGAGCAGCGCACGGGTGATGGAGAGGCCGAGTCCCGAACCCTTCACGTTCTGATGGCGGCCGCTGCGCCAGAAGCGGTCGCCGATGCGGGTGAGCTCCTCCTCGGTGAGCCCGGGGCCACCGTCGGTGATCTCGATCGTGGAGGTCTCCCCGCCCGCGGAGGCGGTGACGGTGACCGTCTCTCCTCGCGGGGTGAACTTCAGGGCGTTGTCGATCACGGCGTCCAGTGCGCTGGACAGCGCGATCGGGTCGGCCCAGGCGGTGACCGCGGGGCCGTCCCCGGTGAGCCGGACGCCCTTCTCCTCCGCGAGGGGGCGCCAGGCGGACACCCGCTCCGCCGCCAGCTCGCCGATGTCGGTGAGCCGGATGTCGGCCGAGGCATGCTCGGCCAGCGCCAGGTCCAGCAGGTCGTCGAGGACCTGGGCGAGGCGCTTGCCCTCGGTGCGGACGGAGGCGATCTCCTCGTTTCCCTCGGGCAGTTCGAGGGCGAGGAGCTCGATCCGCAGCAGCAGGGCGGCGAGTGGGTTGCGGAGCTGGTGCGAGGCGTCGGCGACGAAGGCGCGCTGCTGCTCCAGCACTTCCTCGACGTTGTCGGCCATCTCGTTGAACGAACGGGCCAGGCGCCTGAGTTCCGGTGGCCCGCCGGCCGGCGCGACCCGGGAGTTGAGCCGGCCGGTCGCGATGTCGTGGGTGGCGGCGTCGAGGACGCGTACGGGCCTCAGCACCCAGCCGGTGAGCCGGACCGCCGCGCCGACGGCGAGCAGCATCGCCGCGGACTCGCCGGCCGCTATGAGCAGCCAGCCCTGCAGAATGCGGGAACGCAGCTGTCCCGTGGGCGAGTCGGTGACGACGACGGCGACGACGTCGCCGTCGCGCACCACCGGCGAGGCCACGACGATCCGGCCGTCCTGCTGCCAGGGCCACACCTGCTGCGGATCGTGGCTGCGACGCCCCAGCAGCGCCTCGGCGAACGCCTGCCGGCCCTGACCGGCCGGCGGGACCTCCCAGTACCAGGGTGCTTGGGCCATGGGGACGTCACCGCGGTAGAAGACGCCGGCGTGGATCCCGTACACGTCGTTGTAGCGGGTCAGCTCCTCTTCGAGGGCGGCGCGGCGCTCGTCCTGCCCGGGGACGCCATCGGTGACGAACTGCGCCTGGGCCGCGAACCGTGCGGCGTCGTCCAGCCGGTCGACCACGACATTCTGCTGCTCCGCGGCCGCCAGACTCACCGCGAGGGGGAAGCCCAGGGCGAGCAGCACGCCCGCCATGAGGACGATGAGGAGCGGGAGGAGACGGGTACTCAACGGGAGCGGTGGCCTTTACGCGGCGGACGCGACCAGGCGGTAGCCGACGCCGCGCACGGTCTCGATGAGGTCGGGCATGCGGAGCTTGGAGCGCAGCGACGCGACATGCACTTCGAGTGTCCGTCCCGTGCCCTCCCAGCTCGTGCGCCACACCTCGCTGATGATCTGCTCGCGGCGGAAGACGACACCGGGGCGCTGCGCGAGCAGCGCCAGCAGGTCGAACTCCTTGCGGGTCAGCTGGACGTCCGCGCCGTCGACGCTGACGCGGCGCGTGGGAAGTTCGATGGTGACCGCGCCGATCCTGAGCGCGCTGTCGGCTGCCTGGGCCGACTCCTCACCGGGCGCGGTGCGGCGGCTGACGGCGTGGATACGGGCGAGGAGCTCGCCTGTGTCGTACGGCTTCACGACGTAGTCGTCGGCGCCGAGGTTCAGCCCGTGGATCCGGGAGCGTACGTCGCTCCGCGCCGTGACCATGATCACCGGTGTGGCGGTCAGCTTCCGGATCTTTCCGCACACCTGATAGCCGTCCTGGTCGGGCAGACCCAGATCGAGCAGGATCACACCGAAGGGTGGTTTTCCCTCGGTGACCGCGGGGAGCACGGCGTGGAGCGCCTCCTCGCCGCTGCGGGCGTGGGTGACCTGGAAGCCGTGCCGGGCGAGCACCGCGGACAGGGCCGCGGCGACGTGGTCGTCGTCCTCGACGAGCAGTAGTCTCATGGCCCCCCTCCGGGCGTAGCTCTCGCGTTGTTACCTGGGCATAAAGACCGATCCTCGCAGGGCGCGTCAAGAGGGTTCCTGTTAACCCGGGGTTTCCGTTACCCACCCGGTACGGCGACGACCACCCCGTTCACCCTGAGTGTCCGGTTGAAGCCGGATCGTTATGCTCAAATTCGGCTCAGATGTAATGACGCTGGTCGCACTCCGTCATTAAGGTCCTCCCAACCGAGGAGGACGGAGCAAGAAGCCGATGAGCGGAGTTTCAGTGACCAAGGGTGCCGAGGACGCCGTACCGGCTGCGACGGACCTGGTCGTACTGAGCAACGTCAACAAGCACTTCGGCGCGCTGCATGTGCTCCAGGACATCGACCTGACGATCGCGCGCGGCGAGGTCGTGGTCGTCATCGGGCCCTCCGGGTCCGGTAAGTCCACGTTGTGCCGCACGATCAACCGGCTGGAGACGATCGACTCCGGCTCGATCTCGATCGACGGGAAGCCGCTGCCCGAGGAGGGCAGGGAGCTGGCACGGCTGCGCGCCGACGTCGGCATGGTCTTCCAGTCGTTCAACCTCTTCGCACACAAGACGGTGCTGGAGAACGTCATGCTGGGCCAGCTCAAGGTCCGCAGGACGGACAAGAAGGCCGCGGAGGAGAAGGCGCGCACGCTGCTCGACCGGGTGGGCGTCGGCTCACAGGCCGACAAGTACCCGGCGCAGCTCTCCGGCGGTCAGCAGCAGCGCGTCGCGATCGCGCGGGCCCTGGCGATGAACCCCAAGGTCATGCTGTTCGACGAGCCCACATCCGCGCTCGACCCCGAGATGATCAACGAGGTGCTGGAGGTCATGCAGCAGCTCGCGCGGGACGGCATGACGATGGTCGTCGTCACCCACGAGATGGGCTTCGCCCGCTCGGCCGCCAACCGCGTCGTGTTCATGGCGGACGGCAAGATCGTCGAAGAGGCAACGCCCGAGGAGTTCTTCAGCAATCCGCGCAGCGACCGGGCCAAGGACTTCCTTTCGAAGATCCTGCACCACTGAACCCATTCGCACCTGGGCATCGTTGGCCCGGGGCAGGGTTCTGCTGATCGCCCACATCACGTCTAACCAAGGGAAGTTCACCATGAAGCTCCGTAAGGCCTCCGCCGCCGCAGCCGCTGCCGTCGCGCTCGCCCTCACCGTCTCCGCCTGTGGTTCCGGCAAGAAGGACGACGCGGCCGGCGGCGGCTCCGCGGGCGGCGGCGGCAAGATCACGATCGGCATCAAGATCGACCAGCCGGGCATCGGCCTGAAGACGCCGGACGGCAAGTACGAGGGCTTCGACGTGGACGTGGCCCGCTACGTGGCCAAGGAGCTCGGTTACGAAGAGGGCGACATCGTCTTCAAGGAGACCAAGAGCGCCGACCGCGAGACGGCGATCGAGCGGGGTGACGTCAAGTTCATCGTCGCCTCCTACTCGATCAACGACAAGCGCCTGGCCAAGGTGGACTTCGCCGGCCCGTACCTGCTCGCCCACCAGGACATCCTGGTCCGCGCCGACGACGACTCGATCAAGTCCCCGGAGGACCTGAACAACAAGAAGCTCTGCTCGGTCACCGGCTCGACCTCCGCGCAGAACGTCAAGGACAAGCTCGCCCCCAAGGCGCAGCTCCAGGAGTACGGCGGCTACTCCGAGTGCCTCACCGGCCTGGAGAACAAGGTCATCGACGCGCTCACCACCGACGACTCGATCCTCGCCGGCTACGCCTCGCAGGAGTCGTTCAAGGGCAAGTTCAAGCTCGCCGGCTTCAAGATGAGCAACGAGAACTACGGCATCGGCCTGAAGAAGGGCGACGCCGAGCTCAAGGACAAGATCAACAAGGCGCTGGAGAAGATGGTCCAGGACAAGTCCTGGGACAAGGCCGTCGAGGCTCACTTCGGCCCGGCCGGCTACAAGAACGAGCCCGCGCCGAAGATCGGCAACATCGTCAAGTGACGCTCGGCTGACCGGGCGCGCCGCCGCTGACGGCGGCGGCGCGCCGAGTCCTTCCCACACGCAGACGCGGAAGCGCGGGAGATCGTGTTCGACTTTCTGAATATGGACGCCCTGCTGGGCGCCTTCTGGGTGACGGTGAAGCTCACCGTCTACTCGGCCATCGGCTCCCTGATATGGGGAACGCTGCTGGCCGGCATGCGGGTCAGCCCGGTGCCGCTGATGCGAGCCGTCGGCACCGCGTACGTGAACGTCGTGCGTAACATCCCGCTCACCGTCGTCATCCTCTTCGCCTCGCTGGGTCTCTACTCGACTCTCGGGGTCACCCTGGGCGGCGACGTCATCTCGGTGATCAACTTCCGGCTGGCGGTGCTGGGGCTGATCGCCTACACCGCGTCCTTCGTGTGCGAGGCGCTGAGGTCCGGCATCAACACCGTGCCCGTCGGGCAGGCGGAGGCCGCGCGGGCCCTAGGGCTAAGCTTCACCCAGGTGCTGACGCTCATCGTCCTTCCGCAGGCCTTCCGGTCGGTCGTCAACCCGCTGGCCAACGTGCTGATCGCACTGACCAAGAACACCACCGTCGCTTCGGTGATCGGTGTGGCGGAGGCCTCGCTCCTCATGAAGTCCTGGATCGAGACGTACGCCGCCCTCATTCCGATCGTCGCGGTCTTCGCGTTCGGCTTCATCTGCCTCACGCTGCCGACCGGACTGGTGCTCGGATGGGTGAGCAAGAAGGTGGCGGTGAAGCGATGACCTCCGTTCTCTACGACGCCCCGGGCACCCGTGCCAAGCGGCGCAACATCGGGTACACCATCCTGTTCACGGCCGTGCTCGGCCTGATCGTGTGGTGGGTGTACGACGGTCTCAGCTCCAAGGGCCAGCTCGACTGGATCAAGTGGGAGCCGTTCTTCACGAGTTCCCAGCCGTACACCACCTACATCTGGCCCGGTTTGCAGAACACTCTGATCGCGGCGTCCCTCGCCCTCGTGATCGCGCTGCCGCTCGGTGCCGTCTTCGGCATCGCCCGGCTCTCCGACCACCGGTCGGTCCGCGCTGTCGCCGGCACGGTCGTGGAGTTCTTCCGCGCCATCCCCGTGCTGATCCTGATGCTGTTCGCCAACCAGGCGTACGCCGACTTCACGAACATCAGCAGCGACGTGCGCCCGCTCTACGCGGTCGTCACCGGTCTGGTGCTGTACAACGCCTCGGTGCTCGCGGAGATCGTCCGGGCCGGCATCCAGTCCCTTCCGAGCGGCCAGACGGACGCCGCGAAGGCGATCGGCATGCGCAAGGGACAGACGATGCGGCACGTGCTGCTTCCGCAGTCCGTGACGGCCATGCTCCCCGCGATCGTCAGCCAGATGGTGGTCATCGTGAAGGACACCGCGCTCGGTGGCGCGATGCTCTCCTTCTCCGAGCTGCTGGCCTCCGTCCGCCCGATGAGCGCCAACTACGGTGCGAACACGATCGCCAGCTTCACGGTCGTCGCCGTCATCTTCGTCGCTCTGAACTTCGCCCTCACCTCGGTCGCGGGCTGGCTGGAGCGCAAGCTGCGGCGCGGCAAGAAGAGCACGGGCACGGTGGTGCACGCCGGGCCCGGCGGCGGGCTGGAGGCCGTAGGCCCCGGCGACAGTATCTCGACGTAAGGCGACTTCACGTCGGGCGCCAGAGGCGGCGACATCTGACCCGACGACAGTCGAGGCTCACCGAGGGGCGACGGCGCGAAGGCGCCGTCGCCCCTTCGTCGCTTGACGGGGGCACCGGCAGTGGGTTGCATACGTTCTGTGATCGCGCACCGGGCCCCAACCGGCCCAACCCCACTGTTCGCTCTGTCCCTGCGGGTCTCGGGAGCAACGCCGTGGACCCGGTGATCGTCGTCGGCGCGGGCCCCGTGGGGCTCGCGCTCTCGCTGGCCCTGGCCGCGCAGGGCGTTCCCTCCGTCGTCCTCGACGAGGGCGCGGGGAAGGACGAGCCGCGCACCGCGCGTACGGTCGTCCTGCGCGCCGACACGGCGGCCCTGATGGAACGGCTCGGCTGCGCCACGATCCGTGACGAGGGTGCCCGCTGGGTCGGCTGGCGGTCACTGAGGCGCAAGCAGGAGTTGCGTACGCTGCGGCTCGGCGGAAACGATCTGCCTGCCCCGGTGCACATTCCGCAGCACGCTCTGACGCGGGGGCTGCGGGACGCCGCCGCCGCCGTCGATCTGGTGCAGATCGCCACGCACAGCCGGCTCGACGCACTGGAGCAGGACGTCGGCGGGGTCACCGCGCACACCCGCGGACCGGGGGCGACCTGGTGGCGGGGGAGCTATCTGGTCGGCTGCGACGGGGCACGGTCGACCGTGCGGAAACTGCTCGGCATCCGCTTCGCCGGCCGTACCGCGGTG
Source organism: Streptomyces sp. NPDC091376 (assembly GCF_044757085.1). Lineage (NCBI taxonomy): Bacteria > Bacillati > Actinomycetota > Actinomycetes > Kitasatosporales > Streptomycetaceae > Streptomyces > Streptomyces sp. NPDC091376. The sequence continues at coordinate 190,361 of NZ_JBIVUF010000015.1, forward strand.
GAGCGCCATGCCGTCGCCGCTCTGCGTACCGAACTGCCCTGGCCGGACGAGGCCGTGCTGCACCGGATGCCGCCGTGGCGCGCGGTCGGCGAGGAGGTGACCGCCAGGGCGCTGCCGGACGGCGCCTGGCGGCTGGACTGGCTGCTGCCGGCCCGCGGCGAACTGGTGACGCCCGACGCGCTGGTGTCCCGGGTACGGGACACGCTGTCCGGCTGGTGCGACGGGCCGCCGCAGTACGACCTCATCGACACCGGCGTCTACACCCTGCACCACCGGCTCGCCCGGCGGTGGCGCGTGGACCGCGCGTTCCTCGCCGGGGACGCCGCCCATCTCCTCGGTGCCGTCGGCACCCAAGGGCTGGACGAGGGGCTGCGTGACGCCGAGAACCTGGCGTGGAAGCTGGCCCAGGCCTGGCACCACGGAGCCTCGGACACCCTGCTCGACAGCTACCAGGCCGAGCGGCGCACAGCGGTGGCCGCACGGCTGCGCGCCGCCGACCAGTCGCTGCCGATACTGCGCGGAAGCGGAGGGCTGCGGGCATGCCTGCCGGGTGCGGCACGCGGCCACGACACCCTCCTGACCGACGGGCACCTGGGGCTCGGCGCGCTGGGTGCGCCCCCGGCGTACCGGCACTCCCCCCTCGCGCCTCCACACGCCGAGGCGCACGCGGCTGTCGGGACCCCGATCGGCGCACCGGTCGCCGATGTGCTCGTCATGGCGCCGGACGGCACGACCGTACGGCTCTGGGACCGGCTGGGGCGGGGCCGGATGCTGGTGGTGCTGGTCGCTCCGGGCACGGGGGTGTGGGACCGACGGCACTGGATGACGGCGGGTGTGATGCCCCGGCTCGCCTCCGCCGTGTCGGCGCTGCCCGCTCCGGCGGAGCTGCTCGTCGCCGAGTCCTATCCGGGGGCCTCGGCACACACGGTGCTGCTGGTTCGGCCGGACGGGCATCTGGTCACGGCTTTCGGGGGCGTGCGCCCTGCCGAGCTGTACGCGGCGGCGGACGCGGTGCGGGGCGGTGCGCCAGGGTCCTCGCCGCGGCGCGAGGAGAACGCCTCCGGCCTGTCGGGGCGGGCCTTCGACCGTACTGCGGACATCAATTGACCGACGCGGGCGCACATGGTGTACTCCGGGCATGACCGACACCGATGTGCGCCTGTGGCGGAGGGTCCATATGGATCTGCTCCGCTATGCGGGCTGCGTGTGTCGCCCGTCCTGCTGACTTCGCCTTCCTTCTCCTCCTCGCGGCCACGTCCGTGCGCGATGCGTACGCGCATGCGTACATACGCACTCACGTCGGCGCATCCACGCCTGCGTGCCTGCGTACGCCGGGGCCGCGCGCACCACTGCGAACTCCCAGGACGGTTCTCGTGCCCCAGTCTGTTCCTGTACGTACGGAAGAGGCCGCGCCCACCGCGGCCGAGCTGCTCGACTTCGTGCGGCACACCGCCGCCGACACCGAACTGATCGCCTCGCTTCCCCTCGACCCCGAGGGCCGCACATGGGTGCGGCTGAACGGGCCTGGCGGCAGTGAGGCGTGGTTGATCGCCTGGCCGCCGGGCACCGGCACCGGCTGGCACGACCACGCGGAATCGGTCGGTGCCTTCGCCACGGCGTCGGGCGAACTCAAGGAGAGCTCCCTCGCCGTACGGCTCCCGGCGAGCGGCTGGAGGACCCTGGAGCTGGCCGAGGACGTGGACCGCGAACGGCGGCTCGGCCCGGGGCAGGGGCGGGCGTTCGGCCGGCACCATGTGCACGAGGTGCTCAACGCGTCCACGGCCGAGCACGCGGTCTCGGTCCACGCGTACTATCCGCCGCTGCCGCTGATCCGCCGTTTCAGCAGGACCGGCGCGGTGCTGCGTCTTGAGCAGGTCGAGCGTCCGGAGGACTGGCAGTGAGCGAACGATCCCTGGGCATCGACGAGTTGCTGGAGCGGGTGCGGGAGGGACTGGACCGTGTCGGGCCGCGCGAGGCGTTCGAGGCGGCGGCGGACGGGGCGCTGCTGGTGGACATCCGCTATGCGGCGCTGCGCAACCGGGACGGGCTGATCCCCGGGGCGCTCGTCGTCGAACGCAATGAACTGGAGTGGCGGCTGGACCCGCTGGGCAGCCATCGCGCACCGGAAGCCACCAGCCACGATCTGCGGGTCGTGGTCGTCTGCAACGAGGGGTACGCCTCGTCGCTCGCAGCGGCTTCGCTCAAGCAGCTCGGACTGCACCGCGCGACGGATCTCGCGGGCGGCTTCCAGGCATGGCGGGCGGAAGGGCTGCCGATCCGGGTGCCGGGCGCAGTGGCGTAGGCGGCCCCGGACCGCGGGCCCGTGCACCGGACAGGCCTCGGTTGAGACCCCTCAGCCGGGCAGGCCTTGGCGATCGGTCCCCAGCAACTGGCTTTGTGCACGAGTTTGGGTCCTTGCTCAACTTCTGTGACGCGGCCACGCTGACTGGACGGCTGAGCTTCTCCGGGCAGTAGGAGAAGTCGCCCGAAAATGAGCCCCCGGCCTGACCCGTCGGCACGGTCAGCGGACCGAGCGGCTGCGCGCGACGCTGGCAGCGGTCGGTCACGCCCTGGCCGGCCGGGCCGGCGTCCGCCTGAGCTCCGCGCTCGGGGTCTGCGTCAGCCGGAGCACCGTCCTGCGCCTGGTCGACGCGCTGCCCGAGCCGGAAGTGCCCGCCCTGCGTGTGGTCGGCGTTGACGAGTACGCCACCCGCAACGGCCGCCACTACGGCACCGTTCTTGTCGACGTCGAGACCCGCCGCCCTGTCGACCTGCTGCCCGACCGGGAGGCATCGAGCCTGGCGGCCTGGCTCGCCGATCGGTCCGGCGTCGAGGTTGTATGCCGGGACCGGGCGCCGTTCTTCGCCGAGGGCGCCACCGCCGGTGCACCGCAGGACGTCCAGGTCGCGGACCGGCGGCATCTCTGGCACAACCTCAGCGAGACCGCCGAGCGGAGCGTCGCCCAGCACCGTCGCTGCCTCCGCACTCTGGTCCCCGCGGTCCCGATCCCGATCCCGGTCCCGGTCCCGGTCCCGGTCCCGAGGCTGTTCCGGCCGCGGACTCGTCCGGTTCTCCTTGGCCGCGCGGGCACCGATTCGCCGATCGGCCCCCGGGCCCGGCATGCCGCCGTCCATGCACTGCTGACGGCGGGACACAGCCGGCGCTCGGTCCAGCGTCAGCTCGGGATGACCTACCGCACCGTCAAGCAGCTCGCCGACGCCGCGACGGCGGAGGGGCTGTTTGCCGGTCAGTGGCAGAACCGGCCCTCCGTCCTCGACGACTACAAGACCTACCTGGACGACCGCGGGAGCGAGGGCTGCACCACCGCCTGGAAGCTGTGGGAGGAGACCGTGCCACTCGGCTACAAGGGCAGCTACCAGCGCGTTCGCGCCTACCTGCACGATAGGCGCACCTCACCGCAGCCGGTGACCGCCCGGCCGCCCTCGCCCCGGACCGTCGCCGGATGGATCCTCCGCCGTCGCCGGCTTGCCCCTGCCCTGGAGCTCGGGCGTTGTCGAAGGCCATGTCAACCGGTTGTCAGGCAGTCTGCTGCGGGTTCAGGTCGAGTGCGATGTGCGGGATGAGCGCGTGCAGGAAGTCAGAGGCGTCGAAGATCTCGCCGGCGGCGGCAACGCCAGAGGTCTTGATGCGGCCGGTCAGGACGCGCTCGAGGGCCTCGGCGACAAGGGGCGCGGTGACGGCGTAGATGTCCTGGCCGCCGGCCGTGGCCCGGCGTTCGGCTCCGCCTGAGCGCACGACGACGTCGACGAGGAAGGTCTGGTCGGAGCGCCCGCTCTTGTCGGCGGCGGTCGGGGCTGGCGTGTGTGTGGCGGCAACGTCGCGGACCGCCTCGGCGGTCATATAGGTGGTCACGTCGGGGATGGACAGGTGCTGGGGAACGGTGACGACGTCCGCCATCGTGAACTCCCCGATCACCGGCCGGGGTCCCATCGGATCCGGGAATCTCCACTCCAGGGTGGGCGCCTCATCGGTGCGACGTTCCCACTGTCCGCCGCTGAAGCGCAGGCGGCTGGCGCCGCGACGCTCGCGGGAGACCGCGCCCGAGAGCCGGGTGCCGGCGGTGGGATGCCAGCTGCTGAGCGCGTAGGCGATGTGCGCCTCGTCGGCTTCGGTCCAGTCGCCCATCGCCGCGGTGGCGAGCAGGTCGCCGAGACCGCCGAAGAAGGCCATGGCCGGGACGATCACCGCTCCCGCGTCCCGGGCCCGCTCGCGGTAGTGGGCGAAGGTGTCGAGGTTTGCCTCGAGTTCGGCGGCCACGTCCAGGTACGGGATGCCCGCGCGCAGCGCGGCCTCGATCACGGGGCCGGTGGTCGAGGCGAAGGGGCCGGCGCAGTTGATGACCGCTGCCGTTCCCGCCAGGGCCCGGTCCAGGGAGGCCGGGTCCTCGACCGACGCCACCCGGGCCTCCAGCAGGTGCTCGTCGGCCAGTTCCTCCAAAGCCTGCGCGTTGCGCCCGGATGACACCGGGACGAACCCCCGCGCGGCCAGCTCCGCCACCACGAACCGCCCGGTGTGACCGTACGCACCGAACACCGTCACCAACTGGCCTGACCCCATGAGACTCCTCCCGTGCACGTGAAACGCCTGCTGCGATGTCGATCCGCTGCGGCCTGACACCCGCATCCTGTCCTCACGGCAGCACCCCGCACGAGTGTCGGAAACGACGTGACACGTACAGTTCCGGACATGCCCACTGTCGCGCTGGCCGTCACCGACGGCATGCTCCACTACGAACTCTCCGTGGCTGTCGAGGTCTTCGGGGCTGACCTGGCCCACATCGTGGACCCTTGGTACGACTTCTCCCTCTGTGGGAGCGGTCCGGTGCGCCTCGACCGCTTCCGTCTGGAACCCGACCACGGACTCGACCACCTCGCGCACGCGGACACGGTGATCGTCCCCGGCTGGGCCGACACGGATCGTGAACCGCCCGCCGAGCTGGTCAAGGCAGTGCGCGCCGCTCACGCGGCCGGCGCCCGCCTGGCCTCACTGTGCACGGGCGCCTTCGTCCTGGGCGCGGCAGGACTGCTCGACGGCAGGCGTGCCACCACACACTGGGCCCACACTCGGGAACTGGCTCGGCGCCACCCAGCGGCCACCGTCGATCCAGACGTCCTCTACGTCGACAACGGCGACGTCCTCACCTCCGCGGGCAAGGCCGCCGCCATGGACCTGTGCCTGCATCTGGTCCGCCTCGACCACGGCTCGGCCATAGCGAACAAGATCGCCCGCCGTCTCGTCATCCCGCCACACCGCGACGGTGGCCAGGCTCAGTTCATCGCAACTCCCGTACCCGCCCCGGGCAACCACCCTCTGGGCGAGCTCTTTCCCTGGGCGATGGAGCGACTGGACCAGCCGCTCACTGTTGAGGATCTGGCCCGCCAGGCCCGAATGAGTTCACGCAACCTCGGCCGCCACTTCAAGCACCTCACCGGGACCACGCCCCTGCAGTGGCTCCACACCCAGCGCATCCGCCACGCCCAGGAACTGTTGGAGACCACCAACGCCACCGTGGACACCATCGCCGTGGCCACCGGCATGGGCACCGCCACCACCCTGCGTCGACACTTCCACCGCAGCGTCGGCGTCCCACCCGACACCTACCGCCGCACCTTCCGCTCCTGAGGAGTAGTCCCAAGGCCCCACCAGGCAATCGAACAGGGCCATAGCACGGTGCTGTCCGACGTGCTGAACAACCGCTGCCCAAACTCGTGAACCAAGCCAAGCAGCGGTACAGAGCGGCTTGCGGCCTGAGCACGGAAGCGGGCCGGTGTCCCGGGGCGCGGTCTCCCTCGCCCCGTCCCCTCCGGGGACACCGGTCCGCTCCTGTGGGTCTTTTCGATCCGCCCCCACGGGCCGGGCGGGCCGGGCCCTCTGGGCTGTGTCTGACACGTCCCGCCTGACGCGCTGCGGGCGGACGGTGCCATTCCGTCAGTTCTGAACCTAGGACAGACCGTCCTCCAGGCCGTCCAGTCCTTCGGTGTCCTCGCCCTCTTCTTCCAGGGCCCGACGGACCACCCGCAGGGCCATACCCTCCGGGTATCCCTTGCGGGCGAGCATGCCCGCGAGACGGCGGAGCCGGCGGTCCCGGTCGAGGCCGCGGGTGGAGCGGAGCTTGCGGGCGACCAGCTCGCGGGCCGTCTCCTCCTCCTGATCGGAGTCGAGCTGCCCGACCGCTTCGTCGATCAGCGCCGAGTCGACGCCCTTGGTGCGCAACTCGCGGGCAAGGGCGCGGCGGGCCAGGCCCCGCCCATGGTGCCGGGACTCCACCCAGGCGTCCGCGAACGCGGCGTCGTCGATGAGGCCGACGTCCTCGAATCGGGACAGGACCTCCTCGGCGACCTCCTCCGGGATCTCGCGCTTGCGCAGCGCGTCGGCGAGCTGCTTGCGGGTGCGCGGGGTGCCGGTGAGCAGGCGCAGGCAGATCGCCCGCGCCCGCTCGCCGGGATCCTGGGGCGGCAGCTCGTTGTCGGCCCTCGACGATGCGGAGCTGCCGCCCGGCCTGTCCGCGGTACGCCGCGTGCTGGGGTCGGGCACGGTACCGGTCAGCTCTTGGTCGCCGTAGCCGCCTTGGTGGCCTTGGTCGCCTTGACGGCGGGCGCGGGCACCGACTTCGCGGGCGCGTCGGTCGGGCTCGCCGCCGCGTCCGCAGCCGGCTCGGCCGCCGGGGCCTCGGGGCTCACTCCGACGCCCAGCTTCTCCTTGATCTTCTTCTCGATCTCATCGGCGAGATCGGGGTTGTCCTTCAGGAAGTTGCGCGCGTTCTCCTTGCCCTGGCCGAGCTGGTCACCCTCGTACGTGTACCAGGCGCCGGCCTTGCGGACGAAGCCGTGCTCCACGCCCATGTCGATCAGGCCGCCCTCGCGGCTGATGCCCTGGCCGTAGAGGATGTCGAACTCTGCCTGCTTGAAGGGCGGCGCCACCTTGTTCTTGACGACCTTGCAGCGGGTGCGGTTGCCGACGGCCTCCGTGCCGTCCTTCAGGGTCTCGATGCGGCGGATGTCGATACGCACCGAGGCGTAGAACTTCAGCGCGCGGCCACCGGTCGTGGTCTCCGGCGAGCCGAACATCACGCCGATCTTCTCGCGGAGCTGGTTGATGAAGATCGCCGTGGTCTTGGACTGGTTGAGCGCGCTGGTGATCTTCCGCAGCGCCTGGCTCATCAGCCGGGCCTGAAGACCGACGTGGGAGTCACCCATCTCGCCCTCGATCTCCGCACGCGGCACGAGCGCGGCGACGGAGTCGATGACGATCAGGTCGAGCGCGCCGGAGCGGACGAGCATGTCGACGATCTCGAGCGCCTGCTCGCCGTTGTCCGGCTGGGAGAGGATCAGATTGTCGATGTCGACACCGAGCTTCTTCGCGTACTCGGGGTCGAGGGCGTGCTCGGCGTCGACGAAGGCGACCTGGCCGCCGGCCTTCTGCGCGTTGGCCACGGCGTGCAGCGTCAGGGTCGTCTTACCGGAGGACTCCGGCCCGTACACCTCCACCACGCGGCCACGCGGCAGGCCGCCGACGCCGAGCGCGACGTCGAGCGCGGTCGACCCGGTGGGGATGACCTCGATGGGCTCGTTCGGCCGCTCGCCCAGGCGCATCACGGCGCCCTTGCCGAATTGTCGTTCAATCTGTGCGAGCGCGGCGTCGAGCGCCTTCTCGCGGTCGGTTCCTGCCATGGGTTCCACCCGATTTGCTTGAGTCGATCGCTTCACGTCAAAGACGCTATCCCGTGCCACTGACAATGCGCCCCGGCGTCCCTCCAGCCTGCGGATAACCCGGCGAAAACCCCGGGATTCCAAGGCCGGACTCCCATCAGAATGGATGTTCGATTTTGGTGTCAAGCGCACCACACGCACCAGGGCGGAGGTGCCGTGGCCGAGCGTCGTGGTCGGCCAGTGAGCGTGGTGGCCGGCCACTCTGAGCACCGACGCTCGTTCAGGTCAGGGACGCCCGCACAGCCGTGCCCGCACCATGGAGGACACGGCGTCACCCTTGCCCCCGACGCGCCGGAACAGGCATATCCGCAGGTCAGACGGTGTCCGGCGGATCACGCTCCGTAGGCTCGGGTCCATGCATGCCACCCTGACGGATCGCGCCCGATGCGTTCTCGGGGAGGCCCCCTTGTCCTAGCGAGTGGCAACGGCCCGGCGGCCTGCCTGACGGTGGACTGGGAGTTCGTACATGCCGCCCGATGCTGATGGCGAACATGCGGTGGTTGTCGCGCTACCGCAGGCCTCGGTGTCCGTGCCGGGACGCCGCTCGATGGCAATCGGTCGAAGTCCAGAGCAGGACGGCAGGCGCGCCGCGGACGGGGAGCCTCAGGCGCCGCTCTGCTCCGGAGGAGGCGTCTCGTCCCGCTTGGTGCGCAGCGCGCGCTGGAGGCGGGCGAGGACCGCCTCGCCGTGGCGCCGGTGGCCGTGGACGCGCGGGTCCTCCGTCACGGCGTACCGCTTCACATACGCGCCGAGGAAGGCCTGCAGCGTGGCGACCGCGGGAATCGCGATCAGCGCGCCGACGGCGCCCAGCAGCGCGGTGCCGGCGATGACCGAGCCGAACGCGACCGCAGGGTGGATGTCCACCGTCTTGGAAGTGAGCTTGGGCTGCAGCACGTAGTTCTCGAACTGCTGGTAGATCAGGACGAAGCCCAGCACCCACAGCGCGTACCAGGGCTCGATCGTGAACGCGATCAGCATCGGCAAAGCGCCCGCGAGGTAGGTGCCGATCGTGGGGATGAACTGCGACACCAGTCCGACCCACACGGCCAGCGCCGGGGCGTACGGCACGCCCAGGAGCGCCAGCAGGATGTAGTGGGCGACGCCGGAGATCAGCGCCATGAGCCCGCGCGAGTAGATGTAGCCGCCGGTCTTGTCGACCGCGATCTCCCAGGCCCGCAGCACCTCGGCCTGCTTGGACGGCGGCAGCACCGAGCAGAGCGCGCGCCGCAGGCGGGGTCCGTCGGCCGCGAAGTAGAAGGAGAACAGGAAGATCGTCAGCAGCTTGAACAGTCCGCCGAGCACGGTCGCCGAGACGTCGAGCACCCCGCTCGCGCTGTTCTGCACGTACTTCTGCAGCCAGTCGGAGCGCAGCAGACTGTCCTGGATCGCGACCCGGGACAGTTCGCTGTGGAACGTCTTGTTGATCCAGTTGATCACCTGGTCGAGGTACTGGGGGAATTCCTCGACCATCTCGACGATCTGGCCGGCCAGCATCGAGCCGAGCAGCACGACGAAGCCGACGCCGGCGATCAGCACGGCGATGAAGACGAGGAAGGTGGCGACGCCGCGGCGCATGCCGCGGGCCGCCATCCGGCCCACGGCGGGCTCGATCGCCAGCGCGAGGAAGAACGCGATCAGCACGTTGATCAGCAGGCCGATGAGCTGGTGGAAGGCCCAGCTCCCGAGCTGGAAGCAGCCGTAGAGCGCCAGCGCCAGCACCATGGCGCGGGGCAGCCAGCGCGGCATCCGCCCCGGCCCGCCGGCCGTGACGGCACGCCCGCCGGTCCCGGCCCCGCCGTCCGGAGCGGTGGCGGGCGCGGGGACCCTGGCCGGTGCCTCGGGCCCGGCAGCCGGGCGGCCTGCGTCGTCGTCGAGCCGCCCGGCCTCCGCGTACTGGGTGGTCGGGCGGTTCTCGTCCTGGGCGGTGTCGTCAGTCGGTGCCACGGAGCCAGTCTCGCCTACCGCGGCGGCAACCGGCGCGGGCCTGTGGACAACTTCCGGATACGGGCGCTCAACGCTTGTCCGCGGGGATGCCGACCGCGGCGCAGACCCCGCGCCAGACGTCCTTCGTCTCCCAGCCGGCGGCCAGCGCCTCGTGGACCGTGCGGCCCCCGAGTTCGGCCATCACATGGTCACGCGCGAAGGATTCGGCGTACGCCGCGCCGAAGTGCTCTTCCATCCGTTCCCAGAAAATCGTCAACCGCATGACACCAGTATCCGCCCCCTGAGAGTGCAGCCTTGCCCGTACGCCTTGCCGAAACCCGTTTCCGCCCTACCGTCGGAGCATGGCTGGAACACCTCTGGCGCGGGCCGAGCACTTCGTCTGGCTGACGGCCCGCGTGCTGGAACAGCGGCGGTTCGCGTACCACTTCCTGGGTGCGGCGGCGGACCCGGTCGAGGCGGCGCTGACCGCGTACCTCAACGAGGACGGCGGCTACGGCCACGCCCTCGAGCCCGATCTGCGCGGCCCCGTGAGCCAGCCGCTGCACACGGCGCAGGCCCTGCGCGTCCTGGACTCCGTGGGGCGCTGCGGCGGGCTGCGCGTGGAGCGGATGTGCCGCTACTTCACGGACGTGGCCACCCGGGACGGGGCACTGCCCGTGATCCATCCCTCGCAGCGGGGCTACCCGACGGCTCCGTTCATCCCGATCGTCTCGGAGCCGCCGAGCGAGCTGCTGGCCACCGGGCCGGTGGTCGGCCTGCTGCACCGCAACCAGGTGTGGCACGCGTGGCTGTTCCGCGCGACCGACTTCTGCTGGGCCGCGGTGGAGGGGCTGAAGAAGTCGCATCCGTACGAGATCCAGGCGGCGATCGCGTTCCTGGACGGTGTCCCGGACCGGTCGCGCGCCGAGGCGGTGGCGGACCGGCTCGGGCGGCTCGTCCGCGAGCAGCGGCTCGTGGTGCTGGACCCGCGCCGGTCGGACGACTACCCGGTGGCGGCCGGGTACGCGCCGGGCGAACACCACTTCGCGTACGACTACGCGCGCGTGCCGGATTCGCTGGCGCGCCGCTGGTTCACGGACGAGGAGATGGAACGGTCCCTGGACCATCTCGCCCGTGAGCAGCAGGAGGACGGCGGCTGGCCGGTCCGGTGGCGCCAGTGGGCGCCGAGCACCGCCCTGGAGTGGCGTCCCATCGTGACGATCGAGGCGCTGCGGACGTTGCGGGCGCACGGACGCGTGCTGCGCTGAGGCACGGGCGGTGCGGCGCCTCAGCCTCCGAGCGCCCGTACCCCGGCCGTGACGAGCACGGCGGCCGCGACGACAAGGAGGAAAGGCGCTCGCAGGACCAGCGCGATCGCGGCTGCGCCCAGACCCGCGGCCCTGGCGTCGAGCACCAGCGCGTTCCCGGCGCTGAAGGTCTGCTGGGCGGTGAGCGCGGCCAGCAGGGCCACCGGCAGCAGGGCGGCGAGCCGCTGGACGAGCGGGCGCTCCAGCGCCCCCGCAGGGACCAGTAGCCCGACCAGTTTGACCAGGTAGCACGCGACGGCGGTCACGCCGATCGCGATCCAGACGTTCAACGGTCCGCTCCCTTCCGCTTGTTCATGATCGTGCGGCCCTGCCACCACAGCACGGCCGGTGCGGCGAGTGCCGCGACGAGCACCGGAACTCCGGCGGGGAGCACGGGCAGCAGTCCGAGGCCCAGGACGACGGCGATGCCCGCTACCGCCCGCTCGGTCGTCGTGCGCAGCATGGGGGCCAGCAGGGCGAGGAACACGGCGGGCCCGGCCGCGTCCAGGCCCCAGGCGTTCGTGTCGCCGATCGCCTCGGCGCCGAGCGCGCCGAGCAGCGTGGTGAGGTTCCACAGCACGTAGAGGGTGAGGCCGGTGGCGGTGAATCCGAGGCGTGCGGCCCGGCGGGTGGGCTGGGCCAGGGCGACGGCGGTGGTCTCGTCGATGACCCAGTGGGCGGCGAAGGGACGTACGGACCGGGGCAGGGCGAGGAGCTGGGACAGCCTGAGGCCGTAGAAGGCGTTGCGGGTGCCGAGGAAGAAGGCGCCGGCAGCGGCGGTGAACGGGTTGCCGCCCGCCGCGAGCGCGCCGACCAGCGCGAACTGAGAGGCGCCGGTGAACACGAGCAGGCTGAGGGCGCAGATCTGCAGGACGTCGAGACCGGCGCCTGCGCCCGTCACCCCGAAAGCGAAGCCGGACAGGCCGACGGCGACGCCGACGCCCAGGGCGTCCCGTACGACGGCGGAATCCGCCTTCAGCGGTGCGCCGTGGGCCGCGTCCCGGCCGGGCTCACCGGCCACTGCACGGGGTTCGCCTTCCCGGGGTATCTCTGCTGATGCTGTCTGTTCTGCCACGCCCTGGACGTTACGGGGGCGGCGCGTCCCGGGTCTTGTACGTTCTTGCACCCAAGCGGGGTCGAGGCCCAGGCGGCGTCGAGGTCCTGGGTGGCTCGGCTCGTTTCAGCGGGCCCTGCCGACTCCGCGTCCCCGCTGGTACGCGCCGGGCGGCACACCCACGATCCGCGTGAAGTGCCGGTTGAGATGAGGCTGATCGGCGAATCCCACGGCGACGGCGGTCTGTGCCGGGGCCGTGCCCAGGTCCAGCAGCCGACGGGCCCGGCGGACCCGCGCGTCGGTGAGCCAGGCGTGCGGAGGCATGCCGTAGCTGTTGCGGAAGGCCCGCAGCAGGGCGAACGGACTGGTGCCCAGCTCCGCGGCCAGGACCTGGAGGGTGGGCGGATCGTCCATCCGCTCCTCCAGCAGTGCACGGGCGCGTGCCGCGTCGCGCGCGCCCGACGTGCGCGGTTCGCGCGTCGGCAGGGTGCTTCCGTAGTGGCGCAGCATGCGGGCGACCATGATCCGCAGGACGCTGTCGGCGGCCAGCGCGTTGCCCTCCTCGGCCGCGCGGTGGACCTCCCGGATCAGCCGGGCCGCCTGGTGATCGACCACATCCGTCTCGGCGAAGCCCGCGGTGCCACGGATGGTCGTGGTCTCCTCGGCGATCTCGGCGACCACCTGCGCCGACGGATAGAGGGTCGAGTACACCCAGCCCTCGGGGGTCCCGGCCCTGGCGCTGTGCGGGACCTCCGGATTGATCATGACGACGGTGCCGGGGCCGGCGTGCACGACGCCGCCGGGCAGTCCGACCTCCTCGACACCGCCGGTGATGGTGGCGAAGACGTAACCCTCGTGGCTGTGACGGGGGAAGGTGTGCCGGACGTAACGGGCTCGCAGCAGATCGATGCCCGGCAGCAGTTCGGGCTGCCAGTACCGCGCCCACTCACCCTCCGCCATGAGGTCATTCTCGCAGGTCCGGGCGATTGTCAGTGGGGCGGTGCACGATGGGGGCATGTCCAGGACGGCACTCGATTCCTTCTCGCCCGCGACCCGTGGCTGGTTCACGGGGGCGTTCAGCGCGCCCACCGCGGCCCAGGAAGGCGCCTGGCAGGCGATCGGGCGGGGGTCGGACGTGCTGGTCGTGGCACCGACCGGTTCCGGCAAGACCCTCGCGGCGTTCCTCGCGGCGCTCGACCGTCTCGCGTCCGCTCCGCCGCCCGCGGACGCGAAGCAGCGCTGCCGTGTGCTGTACGTGTCGCCGCTCAAGGCGCTGGCGGTCGACGTCGAGCGGAATCTGCGCAGCCCGCTGACCGGAATCCGCCAGGAGTCCGTCCGGCTCGGGCTGCCCGAGCCCGAGGTGCGGGTCGGGATCCGGTCCGGTGACACCCCGGCCGCCGAGCGGCGGGCGCTGGCGACCCGCCCGCCGGACATTCTGATCACCACTCCCGAGTCGCTGTTCCTGATGCTGACGTCGTCCACCCGCGAGGCGCTGACCGGTGTCGAAACGGTGATCCTGGACGAGGTGCACGCGGTGGCGGGCACCAAGCGGGGTGCGCATCTCGCCCTTTCACTGGAGCGGCTGGACGAGCTGCTCCCCCGCCCCGCGCGCCGGATCGGGCTGTCGGCGACCGTCCGGCCGGTGGACGAGGTGGCGCGCTATCTGTCGCCGCAGCGAAAGGTGGAGATCGTCCAGCCGCCGTCCGGCAAGGAGTTCGACCTCTCCGTCGTCGTTCCGGTCGAGGACCTGGGCGAGCTCGGGGGTTCCCCGGCCGCCGAGGCGGACGGCCCCGGTGAGAAGCCGTCGATCTGGCCGCATGTGGAGGAGCGGATCGCCGATCTGGTGCAGGCCCACCGTTCGACGATCGTCTTCGCCAACTCCCGTCGGCTGGCCGAGCGGTTGTGCAACCGGCTCAACGAGATCGCGTACGAACGGGCGGTCGGCGAACCGCTTCCCGAAGGCGCTCCGCCCGCCGAGATCATGGCGCAGTCGGGCGCCGCGCAGGGCGCACCGGCGCTGCTCGCCCGTGCGCACCACGGCTCGGTCTCCAAGGAGCAGCGCGCGCTCGTCGAGGAGGATCTGAAGGCGGGCCGGCTGCCCGCGGTCGTCGCGACGTCGAGCCTGGAGCTGGGCATCGACATGGGCGCGGTGGACCTGGTCGTCCAGGTCGAGTCGCCACCGTCGGTCGCCTCCGGTCTTCAGCGCGTCGGCCGCGCTGGACACCAGGTGGGCGCTGTGTCCACAGGCGTGGTCTTCCCCAAGTACCGGGGCGATCTCGTCCAGGCCGCCGTGGTCACCGAGCGGATGCGCACCGGCTCGATCGAGTCGCTCCGTATCCCGGCCAATCCGCTGGACGTGCTGGCCCAGCAGCTCGTCGCCATGGTCGCCCTCGACACCTGGCAGGTCGACGATCTGCTCACCGTGGTGCGGCGCGCCGCTCCTTTCGCCTCGCTCCCCGAGTCTGCCTTCACGGCCGTGCTGGACATGCTGGCGGGCCGCTATCCCTCCGACGCCTTCGCGGAACTGCGCCCGCGCGTGGTGTGGGACCGAGTCGCCGGGACGGTCACGGGGCGTCCCGGCGCCCAGCGGCTCGCCGTCACCTCGGGCGGCACGATCCCGGACCGGGGTCTCTTCGGCGTCTTTCTCGCCGGGGCCGACCCGAAGAAGGGAGGCGGCCGGGTCGGCGAGCTCGACGAGGAGATGGTCTACGAGTCCCGCGTCGGCGACGTCTTCACCCTGGGCACCACCTCCTGGCGGATCGAGGACATCACCCGCGACCGGGTGCTGGTCTCCCCCGCGCCCGGCGTGCCCGGCCGGCTGCCGTTCTGGAAGGGCGACCAGCTCGGCCGGCCGCTCGAACTGGGCCGTGCGGTCGGCGCGTTCCTCCGCGAGGTCGGTTCGCTGCCCGAGGAGGACGCCCGGCTGCGGCTGATGACCGCCGGTCTCGACGCATGGGCGGCCGGCAATGTGCTCTCGTATCTCGACGAGCAGCGCCGCGCCTGCGGTCATGTGCCCGACGACCGCACGATCCTCGTCGAGCGGTTCCGTGACGAGCTGGGCGACTGGCGGGTCGTGGTGCACTCACCGTTCGGAGCCCAGGTGCATGCCCCGTGGGCGCTCGCACTGGGCGCGCGTCTCGCCGAGCGGTACGGCATGGACGCACAGGTCATGCACGCGGACGACGGAATCGTGCTGCGGCTGCCCGACGCCGATCTGATGGGCCTGGACCTGCTCGACCAGGACCCGGTGCACCTGGACACGGCGTACGACAGCGACCAGGCCCCGATCGGTGCCGCCGACGCCCTCTTCGACAAGGGGGAGATCCGTCAGATCGTCACCGACCAGGTGGGCGGCTCCGCGCTGTTCGCGTCCCGCTTCCGCGAGTGCGCGGCGCGTGCTCTGCTGCTGCCGCGCCGCAGCCCCGGCAAGCGCACCCCTCTCTGGCAGCAGCGTCAGCGCGCGGCCCAGCTGCTCCAGGTGGCAAGCGAGTTCGGCTCGTTCCCGATCGTCCTGGAGGCCGTGCGGGAGTGCCTTCAGGACGTCTTCGACGTCCCCGGGCTCGAAGAGCTGATGGGCGACATCGAGGCCCGCCGGGTCCGGCTGGTGGAGGTCACCACACCGGAGCCGTCCCCGTTCGCCCGCTCCCTCCTCTTCGGCTACGTGGCGCAGTTCCTGTACGAGGGCGACTCACCACTGGCCGAGCGCCGCGCCGCCGCGCTCTCCCTGGACTCCCGGCTGCTCGCCGAGTTGCTCGGCCAGGCGGAGCTGCGGGAGCTGCTCGACGCGGATGTCCTCGGGGAGCTGGAGCAGGAGCTCCGGTGGCTCACGGAGGACCGCAGACTCAAGGACGCGGAAGGCGTCGCCGACGCGCTGCGTGTCCTCGGGCCGCTCACCACGGCCGAGCTGACCGAGCGGGGCGCGGACCCCCGCTGGCCGGAGGAGCTCGCCGGGGCCCGCCGTGCCATCCGGGTACGCATCGCGGGCGCCGACCACTGGGCGGCCATCGAGGACGCCGGACGGCTGCGGGACGCGCTGGGCACGGCGCTCCCCGTGGGCGTCCCCGAGGCGTTCATGGAGCCGGTGAAGGATCCGCTGGGCGACCTGCTGGCTCGCTTCGCCCGTACGCACGGCCCGTTCACCTCGTCCCAGGCCGCCGCACGGTTCGGGCTCGGCGCGGCCGTCACGGACGGGGCGTTGCAGCGCCTCGCGGCAGGCGGGCGCGTGGTGCAGGGCGAGTTCCACCCGTCCGGCATCGGCCAGGAGTGGTGCGACGCGGCCGTGCTGCGGCGGCTGCGCCGCCGCTCCCTCGCCGCGCTCCGCCAGGAGCTGGAGCCGGTCCCGCCAGCCGCGCTCGCGACCTTCCTCCCCCAGTGGCAGCACCTGGGGAACAACAGCCTGCGCGGCATCGACGGACTGGCCCGCGCCGTCGAGCAGTTGCAGGGCGCACCCGTCCCCGCCTCCGCGCTGGAGAAGCTGATCCTCCCGTCCCGGGTCGGCGGCTACGCACCGGGCCTGCTCGACGAGCTGACGACGGCCGGCGAGGTGGTGTGGGCAGGAGCGGGCGCGCTGCCCGGCAAGGACGGCTGGATCTCCCTCTATCTCGCCGACGCGGTCCCGCTGCTGCTCCCGCAGCCGCACCCACTGGAGCCGACGGCCCTGCACGAGTCGGTCCTCACGGCCCTCTCCGGTGGATACGGCCTGTTCTTCCGCCAGATCGCCGACCAGGTCCGCACCACCACCCATCCCGACGTCACCGATCCCCAACTGGCCGACGCGCTCTGGGACCTGGCGTGGTCGGGGCGCCTGACCAACGACACCCTGGGGCCGCTGCGCTCGCTCCTCGGCTCGGGCCGTACCGCCGGCTCCACGGCGCACCGCGCCAAACGCACGGTCCCGCGCGGGCGTTACGGGTCGCTGACGGCAGCCGCGCGCCCCGCGTCCCGGAGCGGCCCCCCCACCGTCTCCGGTCGCTGGTCCCTGCTCCCCGCTCCGGAGCCCGACCCCACGCACCGCGCGCATGCCCTGGCCCGCACGCTGCTGGATCGTCACGGCGTGGTCACCCGGGGCGCGGTCGCCGCCGAAGGGGTCGAGGGCGGGTTCTCGGCGACGTACCGCATCCTGTCCGCCTTCGAGGACAGCGGGCAGGCCCGTCGGGGCTATGTCGTCGAAGGCCTGGGTGCCGCGCAGTTCGCCATGGACGGTGCGGTGGACCGGCTTCGAGCAGCGTCGACCGCCCGTGATCGTGCCGACGCGCACACCGCACCCCGCGCCGTGGTCCTCGCGGCCGCCGATCCGGCGAACGCGTACGGGGCGGCGCTGCCCTGGCCGGAGCCACCGACCGGCGCAGGCCACAAGCCCGGACGCAAGGCCGGCTCCCTGGTCGTCCTCGTCGACGGCGAGCTCACGCTCTACATGGAGCGCGGCGGGAAGACCTTGCTGTCGTGGCCGACCGAGCCGGATGCCCCGCCGCTGCGGGCGGCGGCCGAGGCGCTCGCCGCGGCGGCCCGGGCGGGCACGCTCGGCACGGTCACGGTCGAGCGGATCAACGGCACCGCGGCTCTGACCTCACCACTCGCTCGCCCGCTGGAGGAATCCGGCTTCCACGCCACCCCTCGGGGCCTGCGCATCCGGGCCTGACGGAGCGGGCCCACCCCACCCCGTCCCGAAACGTCGCCCGTCGCGCATGATGGATGCATGCCCGAAGGAGACACCGTCTGGCTGACCGCCCGGAAGCTGCACACCGCCCTGGCCGGACGGACCCTCACACTCTCCGACCTGCGGGTTCCGCGGTTCGCCACCGCCGATCTCACCGGCCGGGAGGTTCTCGACGTCACGGCGCGGGGCAAGCACCTCCTCACCCGCGTCGAGGGCGGGCTCACCCTCCACTCCCATCTCCGGATGGACGGCGCCTGGCGGGTGTACGCGGCCGGTGAGCGATGGCGCGGCGGCCCGGACCACCAGATCCGGGCGGTGCTCGGCAACAGCGAGCACACGGCCGTCGGCTACCGCCTCCCGGTCCTCGAACTGCTCCGCAGCAAGGACGAGGACAAGGCCGTGGGACACCTCGGGCCCGATCTGCTGGGACCGGACTGGGATGCGGGCACCGCCGTACGCAACCTCCTGGCCGACCCCGCGCGCCCCCTCGGCGAAGCCCTGCTCGACCAGCGCAATCTGGCCGGCATCGGCAATGTCTACAAATCGGAGCTGGCCTTCATGGCCCGGGTCACGCCCTGGCTGCCGATCGGCGAACTGCCCTCCGGTGTCCCCGAGCGCCTGGTGGCCACGGCGCATCGCCTTCTGGAGGTGAACAAGAACCGCTTCGACCGCCGCACCACCCCCGCCGCCCGCGGCGGCGACCAGCGCATGGGCGGACAGCGCCCGGGTGAGCAGCACCTGTTCGTGTACGGACGCGAGGGCCGCCCCTGCCTGCGCTGCGGCACCGCGCTCCGCAAAGCGGGCCAGGACGACCGTGTCACCTACTGGTGCCCGGGCTGCCAGTCCGGCCCGACGCCGTAGGAACCCGACCACCGCAGGAAGCCGACCACCGCAGGAGCCCGGCTAGTTGACGATCCGTCAGATCCGGTCGTACGGTCACCGGCATGCCCCTCACCGCGTACGACCTGACCGGCCGCGCCGCGTTCGTCACCGGCGCGGCGAGCGGCATCGGCCGCGCCACCGCCGTACTGCTCGCCGAGGCGGGCGCCACCGTCCACTGCGCGGACGTGTCCGAGAAGCTCCTCCATGAGACCCGGACCCTGATCGACGACGCCGGTGGCACCGCGCACACCCACGTCGTCGACGTGAGCGACCGCGACCGCCTCCACGCCGCGGTCGCGGCGGCCGTATCCGCCTCCGGCCCGCTGCACATCATGGCCGCGATCGCCGGAATCATGCACTCCAGCCCGGTTCTGGAGACACGCGACGAGGACCTCGACCGCGTCCTCGCGGTCAACTTCAAGGGCGTGCTGTACGCCTGCCAGGCCGCGGCCCGCTCGATGATCGACGCGGGCGTCCGGGGCTCGATCATCACCATGGCGTCCGGGGCGGTGGACGCCGCGAACCCCGGCCTGCTCTGCTACGGCGCGGCCAAGGCGGCCGTCGTCCAGCTCACCAAGACGCTGGCCGCCGAACTCGGCCCGTATGCGATCCGGGTCAACGCGGTCGCCCCGGGCTGGATCCGTACACCCATGACCGACCGCCATGACGCGGGGCTGCAACAGAAGGCGGAGGCCGCCATGGTCAGGCTGTCACCGCTCGGCCGGGTCGGCGAGCCCGGGGACATCGCTCACGCGGTCCTCCATCTCGCCTCCGACGCGTCGTCGTTCACGACGGGTCAGATCCTCCGGCCGAACGGGGGCGTCGCGATGCCCTGGTAGCCGTGGTCGTTCCCCCGGCCGTACCGGCATCCCCGGCACGCGACGCAACGTGCACCGGCAGCAGACTGAGCCCCCACCCACCTGCCGCCACTGCCCCCTCGACGAGCCCCGCGTGCTCCGGCACCAGCGCCAGCCGCAGAACGGCCCACCACCACACCGCGCCCAGTGCGAGCGCCGGCAGCAGGACCCATCGCCTCACCATGGCCGCCTCCTCCGGTCGACGCTAGACCGGACCGATCACTCGGCGGCAGGGCGCACCGGATGCACACCCGGCGCGCCCGCAGCGTATGCGCCAGGCGCCCCAGAGGTTCGTGCTCCGGGCCATGCGCCCGCGCGCGGCACCGGGCGCGAGGCCTCGTGCCCCGGGCGGGTCCCCGGCCGGGAGGGCCACTACACGCTCTCGGCCTGGAACATCCAGGCGTGCTTCTCGAGGTCGGCCGTGAGCCCGATCAGGATGTCCTGGCTCACCGGGTCCGGCTCGGCCGTGACCTCGATGCGCTCCCGCATCCCCTCGATCACCGCGCGCAGCGCCTTCACCATCGTGCTCACGACGTCGGAGTCCTGGATCCAGCCGTCCGGCACCTTCCCGATGGCGCTCGCCGAGGCGACCGTCGAGGCCCGTCCGTCGGGCGTCACACCGATCGCCGAAGCCCGTTCGGCCACGGTGTCGGAATGCGTCCGAGCCGTCGTGACGACTTCGTCCAGCTGGAGGTGCACCGAGCGGAACCGCGGCCCGACCACGTTCCAATGGACCTGCTTGGCCACCAGTGCCAGATCGATCAGATCCACCAGTGCGCCCTGGAGGGCCTCACCGGTGACTTTGCGCGCCTGTTCGGGCAGCGGGCTCTTCACCACGGACATCGTGACCTCCGTTCAAACGACACCGTTCTCCACCATGGCATAAATGGCACAAAACGGTTATTCGAGGGAAAAGTAAAGCCCCGGTCGGGTACCCACCCGGCCGGGGCTCATACGTCGAGAGTCGAGATCACGCAGCGACGACGTCCACCGCTTCCGCAGGCGCCTTGATCGTCACCCGTTCCGTCGGCACGCCCGCGACCGATGTCACGGACACGGAATTGAGCGGACGCACCGGCGCGGACACCGGATCGCTCGCCGCTGCCGACGCGGCCAGCTCGGCCAGCGACAGCTCGTCGCTCACTTCCCGCATGAGCTCGGACATCCGTACGTCAAGCGCGTCGCAGATCGCGGAGAGCAGCTCGGAGGAAGCCTCCTTCTGCCCCCGCTCCACCTCGGAGAGATAGCCGAGAGAGACTCGGGCGGACGAGGAGACTTCGCGCAGAGTACGGCCCTGGCGCTGGCGCTGCCGACGCAGCACGTCACCCAGCAGGCGACGGAGCAGAATCATCGGTGGCTCCCTCCTCGGACCGCGTAGCCGCATCCTTCACGCCCCACCGTACCGCCTCGCGCTGCGGCCGTGCGGGGAGCGATGTCGTGTTCACTCAGGGCTGCAAACATCAATTCCCCCCGTTCTGTTCCGTATCCTGTGCTCGCTCATTCGCCGAGAGTTCGCCGGCGAGCAGTTCCAGCACGCTCCGTACGCTCTCTCTACGGATTTCCGCGCGGTCGCCGTTCAATCTCAGCGCGGTCACTTTCCGCGTACCGTCGGGTCCCGCGACCGCGACGAAGACCGTTCCGACGGGCTGTCCGTCCTGGGGCTCGGGCCCCGCGACACCGGTGGTGGCGATGCCCCAGCCGGCCGCCATCCGGGCCCTCGCACCGGCCGCCATCTGCGCCGCGACGTCCGGGTGAACCGCGCCGCACTCGGCCAGCAGGGCCTCGTCGACCCCCAGGAGATCGCGCTTGAGTGCCGTTGCGTACGCCGTCACGGAGCCGCGGAAGGATTTCGAGGCGCCCGGTACGGAGGTCAGCTCCGCGGCCACGAGACCACCCGTGAGGGATTCCGCGACGGCCAGGGTCTCGCCACGCTCCGCGAGGAGGGCGAGCACCCCGGCCGCGTCACTCATCGCGGGGACTCCGCCGCGTCCCGGGCGGCCCGGCGTTCGGCGGCGAGCCCCCTGCGGCGCAGGACGACCGCCTGTCGCACGTAGTCGAGCCCGGTGACCACCGTCAGCACGACGGCCACGGCCATGACCCACCAGCGCAGCGTGGCCAGCGGGCCGGTCAGCGCCAGCACGTACATACCGACCGCCGTGCCCTGCGCCAGCGTCTTCATCTTGCCGCCGCGGCTGGCGGGGATCACCCCGTGCCGGATCACCCAGAAGCGCATCAGCGTGATGCCCAGCTCACGGAAGAGAATCACTCCGGTCACCCACCAGGGCAGGTCGCCGAGCGCCGAGAGGCAGATCAGCCCGGCCGCCATGATCGCCTTGTCCGCGATCGGGTCCGCGATCTTCCCGAAGTCCGTGACCAGGTTGTAGGCACGCGCCAGATGCCCGTCGAAGATGTCCGTGATCATGGCGACGGCGAACGCCGCCCAGGCCCACGCGCGCCAGACCGGGTCGTATCCCCCGTCCATGAGCAGCAGCACCACGAAGGCGGGCACGAGCACCAGCCGCATCATGGTGAGGATGTTGGCGATGTTCCACAGACTGGCCTGGTTGACGGCCGCAGCGCCCAGCTTGCCACCGGGCGCCGGCCTGCCGGTCCCGCCCGCAGCGGATGCCGGGACTCCGGTCATCTGCGCGCCTCCTCACGACACTCGGATACGGCTTCGGCCACGAGGTCGACACCTTCCGTACCGACGACCTTCGCTTCGACGATACGTCCGGGCACCAGGCCGTCGGCACCCGTGAAGATCACCTGACCGTCGGTCTCGGGCGCCTGGTGCGCCGCCCGGCCCACGGCGCCGCCGTCCTCGCCCTCGTCGTCCACGGACTCGACCAGCACGTGCAGCGTCTCCCCGAGGCGCTCCTCCGCGCGCTGGGCGGTCAGCTCCTCGGCGAGCCGGGACAGCTGGGCGAGGCGCTCGTCGACAACGTCCTGGTCCAGCTTGCGGTCGTAACCGGCGGCCTCGGTGCCCTCCTCGTCGGAGTAGCCGAAGACCCCGATGGCGTCCAGTCGGGCCTCGTTGAGGAAGCGCTCCAGCTCGGCGAAGTCCGCCTCGCTCTCGCCGGGGAAGCCGACGATGAAGTTGGACCGCACACCGGCCAGCGGGGCCTTGCCGCGGATCGTCTCCAGCAGGTCCAGGAACCGCTCGGTGTCGCCGAAGCGCCGCATCGCGCGCAGCACACCGGGCGCGCTGTGCTGGAACGAGAGATCGAAGTAGGGAGCGACCTTCTCCGTCGACGTCAGGACGTCGATCAGACCGGGGCGCATCTCCGCCGGCTGCAGATAGCTGACCCGCACCCGCTCGATGCCGTCGACGGCCGCCAGCTCGGGGAGCAGCGTCTCCAGCAGGCGGATGTCACCGAGGTCCTTGCCGTACGAGGTGTTGTTCTCGGAGACCAGCATGATCTCCTTCACGCCCTGCTCGGCCAGCCAGCGGGTCTCGCCGAGCACATCGCTCGGCCGCCGCGAGATGAACGAGCCCCGGAAGGACGGGATGGCGCAGAACGAGCAGCGGCGGTCGCAGCCTGAGGCCAGCTTGACCGACGCGACGGGGCTGGTGTCGAGCCTGCGGCGCAGCGGAGCGCGCGGCCCGGAGGCGGGCGCGAGACCGTCCGGCAGATCGGCGGGCACGTTCTCCGGAGCCAGGACCGGAGCCGGAGCCGGGGCCTGGGCGTGGCCGGGGAGGGCCACGTCGGCCTTGTGCCGTTCCGCCGGGCTGACCGGCAGCAGCTTGCGCCGGTCGCGCGGGGTGTGCGAGGCGTGGATGCCGCCGCTCAGAATGGTCTGGAGCCGGTCGGAGATGTCGGCGTAGTCGTCGAAACCCAGCACGCCGTCCGCTTCGGGAAGCGCGTCGGCGAGCTCCTTGCCGTACCGCTCGGCCATGCAGCCGACGGCGACCACGGCCTGGGTCCGGCCGTGGTCCTTGAGGTCGTTGGCTTCGAGCAGCGCGTCGACGGAGTCCTTCTTGGCGGCCTCGACGAATCCACAGGTGTTGACGACCGCGACATCCGCATCGGCGGCTTCCTCGACGAGCTCCCAGCCATCCGCTGCCAAGCGGCCTGCGAGCTCCTCCGAGTCCACCTCGTTACGGGCGCAGCCAAGAGTGACAAGGGCGACGGTACGGCGTTCGGGCATGGGCTCAAGACTACTTTGTCCCGGCCCACGCCCGATCCGCGAGGCCCACCGCCCGCGGTGCGGGCGATGGGCCGACGATTTTCGGTCGTGACGGGTCAGCCGGCCTCGGGGTCACCCTTCGAGTAGGACAGCCGCTCGACCTGTCCGTTCTCGAACCGGTCCTCGATCTTCTTGCCGTTCACGAACAGCTCGATCGCGCCGGCGTTGCCCAGGATGAGGTCGAGGCGCTCGTCGTCCTGGAAGGTCTTGGACTCGCCCGCGAGGAGCAGTCCGTCGAAGAGCAGCTTGCCGTTGGCGGACTTGGCGGAGATCCAGCTCTTGTCGTCGGCCGCGGTCAGCTTCACCGTCACCTTGTCCTGCGGTACGGCGGCGATGGCGCTCTCGGAGGGTTCGGGCTTGGGTGCGACCGGCTTGACCGGGGCCGGCTTGTGGCTGGCCTTCTCGGGTGTCGAGCCCTCGGCGACCTGCTTGGTGCCGTTGCCGTCGCTGCCGCCGTCGAAGAGCGTGAAGCCGACGAATCCGATCACGGCGACGATCGCCGCGACCATCGCGGCGGTCCAGTTGGGGCGCCTGGGCTCGGGGCGGATCCGTTCCGCCTCGAAGAGGGGGGCGGCGGGCGTCGGAGAGGGACGCCCACCGTGCTCCGCGTCGTACTCCGCGATCAGCGGGGCCGGATCCAGCCCCACGGCGCGCGCGAGCGTCCTGATGTGCCCGCGGGCGTAGACATCGCCACCACAGCGGGAGAAGTCGTCCTGCTCGATCGCGTGCACGATGGGCACACGTACGCGGGTGGACGTACTGACCTCGTCGACGGTCAGACCTGCGTCGGCGCGAGCCTGCTGGAGTGAACGACCGATCGAAGGCTGGTCGTCCTCGATGGAAGGCCGGTCGTCTTCGGGGGAGTTGCCGATGGACACGGGGGCGCCTTTCGAGCGTGTAGCCACCTGCTGGAGGTTCAGTCTATGGGTGGTACGAAAGGGTGGGGCAACCGGGCGGTGCAGTTTGTACGCCATCAGAATGGTCGGACAGCGTGAGGATCGGACACATGGTGTCCCTCCATCCAACTGGACGTACGACCAAGGGAAACGGTTGCCTCGCCCTCCCTTACGAATCAGACTCCCCACGGATCACGGCGAGCACTCCATCCAGCTCATCGGGTTTCACCAAAACGTCACGCGCCTTGGAGCCCTCGCTGGGTCCCACGATGTTCCTCGACTCCATCAGGTCCATCAGCCGGCCGGCCTTCGCGAAGCCGACCCGGAGCTTGCGCTGGAGCATGGACGTCGACCCGAACTGGGTGGAAACCACCAGCTCAGCGGCCTGACAGAGCAGGTCGAGGTCGTCGCCGATGTCCTCGTCGATCTCCTTCTTCTGCTTGGTGCCGACCACCACGTCGTCCCGGAAGACAGGGGCCATCTGATCCTTGCAGTGCCGGACGACGGCCGCGACCTCCTCCTCGGTCACGAAGGCGCCCTGCATACGGGTGGGCTTGTTGGCGCCCATCGGGAGGAACAGGCCGTCGCCCTTGCCGATGAGCTTCTCCGCACCCGGCTGGTCGAGGATGACCCGGCTGTCGGCGAGGGAGGAGGTGGCGAAGGCGAGCCGCGAGGGCACGTTCGCCTTGATCAGGCCCGTGACGACGTCGACGGAGGGCCGCTGGGTGGCCAGTACCAGATGGATGCCCGCGGCGCGCGCCAGCTGGGTGATCCGGACGATGGCGTCCTCGACGTCGCGCGGCGCGACCATCATCAGGTCCGCCAGCTCGTCGACGATCACCAGCAGATACGGGTAGGGCTGCAGCTCGCGCTCGCTGCCCTCGGGCGGTGTGACCTTGCCGTTGCGCACGGCCTGGTTGAAGTCGTCGATGTGCCGGTAGCCGTAGGCCGCGAGGTCGTCGTAGCGCAGGTCCATCTCACGGACGACCCACTGCAGCGCCTCGGCGGCCCGCTTGGGGTTCGTGATGATGGGGGTGATCAGGTGCGGAACGCCCTCGTAGGCGGTCAGCTCGACCCGCTTCGGGTCGACGAGGACCATCCGGACGTCCTCCGGGGTCGCCCGCATCATGACCGAGGTGATCAGGCAGTTGATGCAGGAGGACTTTCCGGAGCCGGTGGCACCGGCGACCAGGACGTGCGGCATCTTCGCCAGATTGGCCATGACGTAGCCGCCCTCGACGTCCTTGCCGAGCGCCACGAGCATCGGGTGCTCGTCCCCGGCCGCCTCGGCCAGCCTCAGCACGTCGCCGAGGTTGACCATCTCGCGGTCGGAGTTCGGGATCTCGATGCCGACGGCGGACTTTCCGGGGATCGGCGAGATGATCCGCACGTCCGGGCTGGCGACGGCGTAGGCGATGTTCTTGGTCAGCGCGGTGATCCGCTCGACCTTCACGGCGGGGCCGAGCTCGACCTCGTAGCGGGTGACCGTCGGTCCGCGGGTGAAGCCGGTGACGGCGGCGTCCACCTTGAACTCCGCGAAGACGTTCGTCAGTGAGGCGACGATCGCATCGTTGGCGGCGCTGCGGGTCTTGCCCGGCCCGCCGCGCTCCAGCAGGTCCAGGGACGGCAGTGCGTAGGTGATGTCGCCGGAGAGCTGGAGCTGCTCTGCGCGCGGCGGCAGGGGCTGCGAGTCCTCGGGCGCGGGCTTGGTGAGGTCGGGCACGGCGGTCTTGGCGGCGGGCGCGGGCTGCTCGGTACGCGCGCCGGGTACGGGGCCGACGGCGCGCTCCCGGTCGGCGGTGAGGTCGCGGGTCAGGCCGGCGACGACCGGGGAGGGCGGCATCCCGTTGAGGACGGCGCCGTCGAGGGCCGCGGCGGCGGCCGCGGCGACGTCGACCGCGTCCAGGGGACGGCTGCCGGCGGGCTGTGCGGAGGAGCCGCGCCGCCGTCGCCGGGAGAGCGCCTCCTGTTCCGCCTTCTCGGCGTCGTACACCTCGGAGGCACCGGCAGCCGGGCCGCGGCGCCGCGAGGGCCGCGCCTCGCGCCAGCCGTCGTCGTACTGCCCGTCCTCGGCCTCGTCGGTCGCGCCGGGCTCGTACGGGGCGTCGAGGAGGCCGAGCCGGACACCGAGCATGCGCAGCCGCTGCGGGATCGCGTTGACGGGGGTGGCGGTGACGACCAGCAGTCCGAAGACGGTGAGCAGCACCAGCAGCGGTACGGCGAGGACCTCGCCCATCATGAAGATCAGCGGCTGGGAGGCGGCCCAGCCGATCAGCCCTCCCGCGTCCTGCATCGCCTCGGCGCCCGAGTCGCGCCCCGGCGAACCGCAGGCGATGTGGACCTGGCCGAGCACACCGACGACCAGGGCGGAGAGCCCGATGACGATGCGGCCGTTGGCCTCGGGCCGTTCGGGGTAGAGGATCAGCCGTACGGCGATCGCCACGAGCAGTATCGGCACGAGCAGATCGAGCCGGCCGAAGGCGCCGGTGACGAGCATCTCGACGAGATCGCCGACGGGGCCGCGGAGGCTGGACCAGGTGCCCGCGGCGACGATGAGTCCGAGGGCGAGCAGCAGGAGCGCGAGCCCGTCCTTGCGGTGCACCGGGTCGAGGCCCTTGGCGCCGCGTCCTATGCCGCGGAGCATGGCGCCGAGGGCGTGTGCGACGCCGAGCCACAGGGCGCGCATCAGCCAGATCACGCCCCCGGTGGGATTGGGCGCGGGCTTGGGCACGGCCTTCTTCGCCGCCGCCTTCTTCGCGGGTGCGCTCTTCTTGGCCGCGGTCTTCTTCGCCGCGGGCTTCCTGGCGGGCGCCGCCTTCTTCGCGGCGCCGGTCGTACGGCCGGCGCGCGGCTTCGCGGTGCCCGCCGCGCCCTGTGAACCCTTGCCGGACGTACGTGAGGCCATGGTGGTGAGGTTACCGGTGTGACCGGCGGGGGACACGTGTGCCCACCGGTTCACCCGTTCGTGTCGTCCTTGCCGGGTCCGGAGACTGACGTCCCATCAGCGTCCGGAGCTCCGGTCCGGCGGCACGGCGGGATCCGGAGGACAGCCCCTAGCTCTGTGACGGCAGCGAGGGCGTGCCGGTGCCGGCTCCGGGCTCCAGGGCGTCCAGCGCCCTGCGCAGACCGGTGAGTTTGCGTTCGAGATGGGCTGCGGTGGCGACGGCCGCGGCGTCCGCGGACTCGTCGTCGAGCTGCTTGGAGAGTGCCTCGGCCTGCTCCTCAACTGCCGCGAGCCGCGCGGAGAGTTCGGCGAGGAGACCGGCCGGCTCCTTGGTGTCTCCCGTGCCGTGTCCCCCGCCCTCCAGCTGGAGGCGGAGCAGCGCGGCCTGCTCGCGCAGCTGGCAGTTCTTCATGTAGAGCTCGACGAAGACGGAGACCTTCGCGCGCAGCACCCAGGGGTCGAACGGCTTGGAGATGTAGTCCACCGCGCCCGCGGCGTATCCGCGGAAGGTGTGGTGCGGTCCGTGGTTGATCGCGGTCAGGAAGATGATGGGGATGTCTCTGGTCCGTTCGCGGCGCTTGATGTGCGCCGCGGTCTCGAATCCGTCCATTCCTGGCATCTGAACGTCCAGCAGAATGACCGCGAAGTCGTCCGTCAGCAGCGCTTTGAGCGCTTCCTCCCCTGACGATGCCCGTACCAGTGTCTGATCGAGCGCAGAGAGGATGGCCTCCAGCGCCAACAGATTCTCCGGCCGGTCATCGACCAGGAGGATCTTGGCCTTCTGCACCATGCCTCGCCCTCCTCGCCCCGGCTTGGGGTCTCCCCAGCTCGAAGAGCCGGGAGAAGCACCGGGCGCCGCCCCGAGGGACGACTCCCTAGCGCCGCCCGTCCTTGTGCCGGTCATGGTAGCCGCACCCCGCCCGTCGCCACACCCTGTCACCGCGATGTCACTGTGCACGTAGCAGAAACGCGGTGGGAGACCAGAAGGTTCCCCGGATACCGCCCTCTCACACGCCTTCGAGCACAGTCAGTCAGCAACACGCGAGAATCCGCACAGTCCGCAATCAGACTGTGATGCCCCCGCGACCAACCATCGTCACTATCCGCGCATCCACTGCTCCATGACGGACAGCAGATGGTCGGGGTCGACCGGCTTGGTGACGTAGTCGGACGCACCCGACTCGATCGCCTTCTCCCGGTCGCCCTTCATCGCCTTCGCGGTGAGCGCGATGATCGGCAGCCCGGCGAACTGCGGCATCCTGCGGATGGCCGTCGTCGTCGCGTACCCGTCCATCTCCGGCATCATGATGTCCATCAGTACGACCGTCACATCGTCGTGCTGTTCCAGGACTTCGATGCCCTCCCGCCCGTTCTCCGCGTACAGCACGGACAGTCCGTGCTGCTCCAGCACGCTGGTGAGCGCGAAGACGTTGCGGATGTCGTCGTCGACGATGAGCACCTTCTCGCTGTGGAACGTGAAGGTGGGGCGAGGCTCCGACGCGCCCTCCTGCGGGTGCTGTCCCGCCCAGGCCTCCAGCGACCCGCCCGGCGACCCGGCGGGCTGACCGGGCAGCGCGTGCCGCAGGTCCATGGCGCCCAGTGCTTTACGACGGCGACGGAAGAGCGTCCCGGGGGCGTTGTGCGCGTCCGGGGCCGCCGACGGCGCCTGCGGGCCCGCCTCGGCGATCCCCGCGTCGTCCATGGCGGCCATCGGCATCTCGGGCCCCGGAACGAGCTGCGGGTAGCCCTGCGGCGGCAGTTCGCTCGGGTGGAGCGGCAGGTACAGCGTGAACGTGGAACCGCGGCCCGGTTCGCTCGCGGCATGGATCTCGCCACCGAGCAGCCGGGCGATCTCCCGGCTGATCGACAGCCCCAGGCCCGTACCGCCGTACTTACGGCTCGTCGTGCCGTCGGCCTGCTTGAACGCCTCGAAGATGACCCGCATCTTGCTCGCCGCGATCCCGATACCGGTGTCGGTGACCGAGAAGGCGATCAGATCGCCGTCCGCGTCGCGCAGCGACCCCGCCTCCAGCAACTGCTCACGGATCGACTGCGGCACGTCGGCGTTCGCCGGCCGGATCACCAGCTCCACCGCACCGGTGTCGGTGAACTTCACCGCGTTCGACAGCAGATTGCGCAGCACCTGGAGCAGCCGCTGCTCGTCCGTGTGGAGCGTGGCCGGCAGCTCGGGCGAGACCCGCACCGAGAAGTCGAGCCCCTTCTCCGCCGTGAGCGGCCGGAACGTCGCCTCCACGTAGTCGACGAGCTGCACCAGCGCGATACGGGTCGGGCTGACGTCCATCTTGCCCGCCTCGACCTTGGACAGATCGAGGATGTCGTTGATGAGCTGCAGCAGATCCGAGCCCGCGCCGTGGATCGTCTCGGCGAACTCGACCTGCTTCGGTGTGAGGTTGGTGTCGGCGTTGTCCGCGAGCAGCTTGGCGAGGATCAGCAGCGAGTTGAGCGGGGTGCGCAGCTCGTGCGACATGTTCGCCAGGAACTCGGACTTGTAGCGCATGGAGACGGCGAGCTGCTCGGCCCGCTCCTCCAGGACCTGCCGGGCCTCCTCGATCTCGGTGTTCTTCACCTCGATGTCGCGGTTCTGCTGGGCCAGCAGCTCGGCCTTGTCCTCCAGCTCGGCGTTGGACGACTGCAGCGCCTTCTGCCGGTTCTCCAGCTCCTCCGAGCGCTCACGCAGCTGCTCGGTCAGCTCCTGCGACTGCTTCAGCAGCACCTCGGTCTTGGTGTTGACGCTGATCGTGTTGACGCTCGTCGCGATCATCTCGGCGATCTGGTTGAGGAAGTCCCGCTGGATCTGGGTGAAGGGCTGGAAGGACGCCAGCTCGATCACGCCGAGGACCTTCCCCTCGAACAGCACCGGCAGCACGATCACATGCGCCGGCGAGGCCTCGCCCAGCCCCGACGAGATCTTCAGATAGCCCGGCGGAACGTTGACCTGGATGGTCCGCTTCTCCTCGGCCGCCGTGCCGATCAGGGTCTCCCCCGGCCGGAACGACGTGGGCATCAGGCCGGCCGAGTAGCCGTAGCTGCCGCGCATCACCAGCTCGTACGAACCCTCGCTGCCCGTGCCGAGCTCGCCCCCGCCGCCCGTGGGCATCGCCAGGAAGAACGCGCCGTGCTGTGCGGAGACCACCGGCGTCAGCTCGCTCATGATGAGCGAGGCGACGTCGTCCAGGTCCCGTCGGCCCTGCATCAGACCGGAGATACGGGCCAGGTTGCCCTTGAGCCAGTCCTGCTCCTCGTTGGCGAGGGTGGTGTCGCGCAGGTTGGCGATCATCGTGTTGATGTTGTCCTGCAGGACCTGGATCTCGCCCGCTGCGTCCACATCGATCTTGAGGTTGAGGTCGCCGCGGGTCACCGCCGTGGCGACCGCGGCGATCGCGCGCACCTGCCGGGTCAGGTTCCCGGCCATCTCGTTCACGGACTCCGTCAGGTCCCGCCAGGTGCCGTCGACGTCGCGGACCCGGGCCTGGCCGCCCAGCATGCCGTCCGTACCCACCTCGCGGGCCACCCGCGTCACCTGCTCGGCGAACGAGGACAGCTGGTCGACCATCGTGTTGATGGTGTCCTTCAGCTCGAGGATCTCGCCGCGCGCGTCGATGTCGATCTTCTTGGTGAGATCACCCTTGGCGATCGCGGTGGTGACCGTGGCGATCTGGCGCACCTGCCCGGTCAGGTTGGACGCCATCGAGTTCACGGACTCGGTGAGGTCCTTCCAGGTACCCGCGACGCCCGGCACCCGGGCTTGGCCGCCGAGGATGCCCTCCGTACCCACCTCACGGGCGACCCTCGTCACCTCTGCCGCGAACGACGACAGGGTCGTCACCATCGTGTTGACGGTGTCGGCCAGTTCGGCGACCTCGCCGCGCGCCTCGACCGTCACCTTCTTCGTCAGATCACCGTTGGCCACCGCGGACGACACCCGGGAGATGTTCCGCACCTGACTGGTCAGGTTGTTGGCCATCAGGTTGACGTTGTCGCTGAGGTCCTTCCAGATGCCGGTGACACCGCGGACCCGGGCCTGGCCGCCGAGGATGCCCTCCGTACCCACCTCACGGGCGACCCTGGTCACCTCGTCGGCGAAGTTGGACAGCTGGTCGACCATCGTGTTGACGGTCGTCACCAGCTCCAGGATCTCGCCCTTCGCGTCGACGGTGATCTTCTTCGACAGATCGCCCTTGGCGACCGCCGTCGTCACCTCGGCGATGTTGCGCACTTGCGAGGTCAGGTTGTTCGCCATGAAGTTGACGGACTGCGTGAGGTCCTTCCAGGTGCCGGAGACGCCCTGCACCTCCGCCTGGCCGCCCAGGATGCCCTCGGTGCCCACCTCGCGGGCCACCCGGGTCACCTGCTCGGCGAAGTTGGACAGCTGGTCCACCATCGTGTTGAGGGTGTTCTTCAGCTCCAGGATCTCGCCGCGCGCGTCCACGTCGATCTTCTGCGACAGGTCACCGCGCGCCACCGCCGTGGCGACCTGCGCGATGTTGCGCACCTGGGCCGTGAGGTTCCCGGCCATGCCGTTCACGGAGTCCGTCAGATCGCGCCACACACCGGCGACGCCGGGCACCTGCGCCTGGCCGCCGAGCCGCCCGTCCGTACCCACTTCGCGGGCCACCCGCGTCACCTGCTCGGCGAACGCCGACAGCTGGTCGACCATCGTGTTGATGGTGTTCTTCAGCTCCAGGATCTCGCCGCGCGCGTCCACGTCGATCTTCTGCGACAGGTCACCGCGCGCCACCGCCGTGGTCACCTGGGCGATCTGCCGCACCTGAGAGGTCAGGTTCCCCGCCATGAAGTTGACGGAGTCGGTGAGTTCCTTCCACGTACCGGACACTCCGTCGACCCGGGCCTGGCCGCCGAGCCGGCCCTCCGTACCCACGTCCCGCGCCATCCGCGTCACCTGGTCGGCGAACGACGACAGCTGCGCCACCATCGTGTTGACGGTGTTCTTCAGCTCCAGCATCTCGCCGGCCACGTCGACGGTGACCTTCTGCGACAGGTCACCGTTGGCGACTGCGGTCGTCACCTGGGCGATGTCCCGCACCTGACCGGTGAGGTTGCGGAACGCCGTGTTCACCGAATCGGTGAGGTCCTTCCAGGTTCCCGCCGCGCCCGGCACCTCGGCCTGGCCGCCGAGCCGGCCCTCGACGCCGACCTCCCGGGCCACCCGGGTCACTTCGGAACCGAACGACTGGAGCTGCTCCACCATCGTGTTGACGGTCTTCTTCAACTCCAGCATCTCGCCCGCGACATCGACGGTGACCTTCTGCGACAGGTCACCGTTGGCGACCGCGGTGGTCACCTGGGCGATGTCCCGCACCTGCGTGGTGAGGTTGCGGAAGACGGTGTTGACCGAGTCGGTGAGGTCCTTCCACGTACCGGCCGCGCCGGGCACCTGCGCCTGACCGCCGAGCAGACCCTCGGCTCCGACCTCACTCGCCACACGCGTCACTTCGTCCGCGAAGGTGCGAAGAGTTTCGGTCATCTGGTTGATGGTCTCGGCGAGCTGTGCGACCTCGCCGCGCGCGCTGACCGTGACCTTCTGCGACAGGTCGCCGTTCGCGACCGCGGTGGTGACCTCGGCGATCCCCCGCACCTGCGAGGTCAGATTGCCCGCCATCGTGTTGACGGAGTCGGTCAGGTCCTTCCACACACCGGCGACGCCCGGCACCGCCGCCTGACCGCCCAGCTCGCCCTCCGTGCCCACCTCGCGGGCCACCCGGGTCACCTCGGAGGAGAACGAGGACAGCTGGTCCACCATGGTGTTCACGGTGTTCTTCAGCTGGAGCATCTCACCGGCGACATGCACGGTGACCTTCCGCGACAGATCGCCCTTGGCGACCGCCGTCGTCACGAGAGCAATGTCACGTACCTGAGCCGTCAGCCGGTACGCCATCGTGTTGACGGAATCCGTGAGGTCCTTCCACGAACCGGACATTCCTCGCACCTGGGCCTGGCCGCCGAGTTTGCCCTCGGTGCCCACCTCCAGTGCGACCCGCGTCACCTCGTCGGTGAACGCCGACAGCTGGTCGACCAGGTTGTTGACGGTACGCGCGACCTTAAGGAACTCGCCGCGCAGCGGACGCACGGTCCCGTCGGAACCCTCGGCCGCGTGCGAACGGAGCTCCATGCGCTGCTCCAGATCGCCCTCGGCGACCGCCGACAGCACCCGGCCGACCTCGGACACCGGCCGCGCCAGATCGTCCACCAGCTCGTTCGAGGCGTCGATCGCGGCGGCCCAGGACCCCTCGCAGGCTCCGGGCTCCAGCCGCTCCGTGAGTTTTCCCTCACGACCGACGACACGCCGAACCCGCGCGAGTTCTCCGGTCAGATGCAGATTGCGGTCCGCGACCTCGTTGAAGACGGCCGCGATCTCCGCCATGACGCCGTCGCCCGACACGGTCAGCCGCTTGCGGAAGTTCCCGTCCCGCATGGCCACAAGGGCCGCCATCAGCCGGTTCAGAGCCGCGGTGTCCACCGCTGTCGTCCCCCCGCGTGACTGATTTCTCCGGGACTGTCCGCCTTGTGCGCGCGTGCCAGTGCCACGCGACGCTGCACCAGACTCCACCGTGTCCCTCCCGCAGGGGTTGACCATCTTGATCGAGCTGTCTCAGAAGCTTTCCCAGTGTTTCACCACAGCCGAACCAGGCCATAACAGTTCGGCAGCTTCGCATAGCGTCCCCGCCCCTGGAAGGCGGAAACAGCGGTGACCGGCATCCGCTCGGACAGCGAAGGTAAGTAACCTGGCATCCGGCTGTCCAACCGCCCCGGTCGCCCGGCGGGGGCGGCATGGCGCGAGGAACTACCAACGGGCACCGGGAGGGGCGGGCACCGACCATGTCAGAGCCGGGCGTCGAGACGCGTATGAGGAACTCTGTGATCACCGCGCGGGCGGCTGCCAGCTTCGACCCCGTCGGGCGGTCCGTAGCGACGGCCCGCGCCTTCGTCCGCGACACACTCCAGGGCTGGGGACACTCCGACGTCGTCGACGACGCCGTCGTCCTCACGAGCGAACTCGTCACCAACGCGGTGATCCACGCCGGCACCGCCGCCGACGTGCTCTGCCTGCGGACCGAGGAGGGCGTACGGGTCGAGGTCGCCGACCACTACCCGGAACGCGAGATCCCCATCCAGGGCGGCAGCAGAGCCTTCGCCCACCCCGACCGGGAGAACGGCCGGGGGCTGCTGCTGTGCGCGGCGCTGGCCACCCGCTGGGGCGTCGAGTACACCCCGACCCACAAGCACGTCTGGTTCCAACTCGACCTGCCGCAGCGCACGGTGGGCACCCGCTCGGCCGGCCCGGTCCTGCCCGTCGACCTCCTCCCCGT
The DNA here is from genome assembly GCF_044757085.1 of Streptomyces sp. NPDC091376. Classification (NCBI taxonomy): domain Bacteria; kingdom Bacillati; phylum Actinomycetota; class Actinomycetes; order Kitasatosporales; family Streptomycetaceae; genus Streptomyces; species Streptomyces sp. NPDC091376. The sequence goes on from NZ_JBIVUF010000015.1 coordinate 225,147, forward strand.
CGCCGACGAGCGCGTCCGTGTCGCCGTCCTCCAGATCGACCGCAACGAAGCCATCACCTCCTGGAACGACGACGCCGAGCACCTCTTCGGCTACGCGGCGGACCAGGTCCTCGGCAAGCCCCTCGGCGAGTTCGCGGCCTGGCCCCACACACCGGGCATCGGCACCGGCATCGCCGAGGCCCTGCGACTCTCCCGCTGGGAGGGCAGCTACGGCATCCGCGGCACCGACGGCCGCGTCATCCCCGTCTACGCCTCGCACCTGCGCGTGCGCGACACCCAGGGCGAGGCGTCCACCGTCTGCCTCCTCGTACGGGACTACGAGCGCGCCGTGCTGCAGACCCCCATGCGGGCCCCCGCCACCGACGGCGCCAACCACGAGAGCCGCAACGCCGACCCCTTCGAGGTCTTCATCGGCTCCCCGGCGCCGGACGACCTCGACGGTCTCCTCCAGCGCACGGTCGAACGCGCCCGCGACATGCTCGACGGCGACTCGGCCTTCCTCCTGCTGGCCACCGACGACGAGACGGAGCTGGAGGTACGGGCCACCACCGGGCTCCCGTCCGCCCGGCAGCGCTTCGCCCGCGTCCCCGTCGAGGCGGGAACCGGGCGCTACGGCTCGGCGCGCATGCCCGCCGTCCACGAGGACCTCACCGCCGTCCCCGGCGCCGTCCCGCTCCTCAGCGGCACCGGCATGCGCTCCGTCGTCACCGTCCCGCTCAAGGTCGAGGGCCGGCTCACCGGCTCCCTCGGCGTCGCCGCGGAAGCCCCCGGCCGATACGCCAACGAGGAAGCGCTGCGTCTGCAGTTCGCCGCCGACCGCATCGCGCTCGCCGTCGAGTCCGCCCGCCTCGGCGAGCTGGAACGCCTCCGGCGCGGCTCCCTCAGCTTCCTCGTCGAGGCCTCCGACCTGCTTGCGGGCACACTGGACCGGGACCAGACGCTGGCCCTCATGGCCCAGATGACGGTCCCGACGCTCGCCACCTGGTGCGCCGTCTACACGATCGCCGATCAGTCCTCCGAGCCGTACCTCTCGTACGTGCTGCACGAGGACGAGGAGCGCATCGACGGCCTCAAGGCCCTTCTGTCGAAGATCGACCCGCCGGACCCGGTGCCGACGCCCGGCGCCCGCACCTGGCACGCCCCGGCCGAAGCAGCGCACCAGGCAGCCTTGCGCACCTCGATGCGTGAACTGGGCCTGGGCGCCACGCATGTGTCGTCCGGCATCGGCACGACCCTGGCCACGGCCTCCGCGGTCGGCGGCGAGACGGTCGTTCTGCCGCTCGTCGCCCGCAACCGCGTCATCGGCATGCTCACTCTCGGCAAGCCCTCCGACGACCACTTCCGCCAGGAGATCCTCGAACTCGCCGAGGACCTCTCCCGACGGGCCGCTCTCGCGCTCGACAACGCCCGCCTGTACTCGGAGCGCACGGCCATCAGCCAGGCCCTCCAGCGCAGCCTGCTCCCGCCCGGCCTCCCCCAGGTCCCCGGCGTCGAGGTCGAGGTGATCTACCGCGCCGCCGGCGAGGGCAACGAGGTCGGCGGCGACTTCTACGACCTCTTCCCCATCCGCGACGGCGCCTACGGCTTCGCCATCGGCGACGTCTGCGGCACGGGGCCGGAGGCGGCCGCCGTCACCGGCCTGGCCCGCCATGCCCTGCGCCTCCTCGCCCGCGAGGGCTTCGGCGGCCCGGCGGTACTGGAGCGCCTCAACGCGGCGATCCTCGATGAGGGCGCCCGCAGCCGCTTCCTCACGCTGCTGTACGGCGAGCTGTGGCCCCAGGAGGACGGCTCGGCGCTCCTCAAGGTCGTCTGCGCCGGCCATCCGCTCCCGCTGCGTCTGCGCCAGGACGGCTCCGTCGAGCCGGCGGCCGAACCGCAGCCGCTGCTCGGGGTGATGGAGGACCTGGAGCTGTACGAGCAGACCGTGACTCTCGACCCGGGCGATGTCCTGCTTTGCGTCACCGACGGCGTCACGGAACGCCGTGAGGGCACGCGCATGCTCGGTGACGACGGCCTCACCGACGTTCTGACGACGTGTACGGGCCTCACGGCCGGAGCGGTCGCGGCGCGCGTCCTCCGCGCGGTCGAGCGCTTCGCCGCGGAGCCCGCCTCCGACGACATGGCGATCCTCGCGATGCGCGTCCCGGAGCCGCACCAGGGCTGAGCCGACGCCGGCGAAACGAAGAAAGGCCCCCGCCGCGAGGCGAGGGCCTTTCTTCCGTTCGGAGCCCCCAAACGGAATCGAACCGTTGACCTTCTCCTTACCATGGAGACGCTCTACCGACTGAGCTATAGGGGCCAGTTACCCTGTCGCGGTCTCCCGCGCGGCAACAAGACAGATCCTAGCGCGAACTCACGCGTGCTCCTAATCGGCCGGGACACCAGCTTTCTGACGTCACGTCAGCCCGAAGGACGCAGAAATGCCTCAACCCCCGGACAGGGTCCGGGGGTTGAGGCTCAATGATTGTTCGGCGGTGTCCTACTCTCCCACAGGGTCCCCCCTGCAGTACCATCGGCGCTGAAAGGCTTAGCTTCCGGGTTCGGAATGTAACCGGGCGT
>NZ_JBIVUF010000016.1:0-209964 GCF_044757085.1 Streptomyces sp. NPDC091376
GGGAAGAAGGACGTACGGCTGGTGTCGTTCCGGCAGTTCTGCGACTGGCTGGACGTCCAGGACCCGAAGATCCTCACCAAGCTCCGCACGCTGCAAGTCGGACAGTCCCCGGCAGGCGGCTGGAACACCTTCCTCAAAGCCACCGCTTAACCTCTCTTGACAAGGGGCGTTACGGGCAGCAAGGGGGGCGCCCAAGATCTCATGCACCCCCATGCGAAACTTTTCACATGACCCTTGCCCGTGCCCCTCGTAGCACCCTGCTCGCCATCGGCGCCCTCGCGGCCGCGCTGACGCTGTCGGCGTGCAGCGGCGATTCCAACGGCAAGTCCGGTGGCGGAGGCGGCACCAACTTCGTCACCGGCACCGGCGGCATCTCGGTCGTCGCCAAGGGCGAGCGCAAGGCGGTCCCGGCACTGACCGGTGAGGACCTCACCGGCAAGCCGCTCGATCTCGCCGACTACAAGGGCAAGATCATCGTGATGAACCTCTGGGGCTCGTGGTGCGCGCCCTGCCGCGCCGAAGCGCCTTACCTGACCAAGGTCGCCGAGGAGACCAGGAGCAAGGGCGTGGAGTTCGTCGGGATCAACACCCGCGACGCGCAGATCAACCAGGCCCTGGCCTTCGAGAAGGACTTCAAGGTCGGGTACCCGAGCTTCCACGACCCGACCGGCAAGCTGGTCCTGAAGTTCCCCAAGGGCGATGTCAACCCGCAGGCCATCCCGACCACGCTCGTCATCGACCGTGAAGGAAAGATCGCGGCGCGCGCGCTGATGCCGATCGACGACAAGCAGCTGCGCTCCATGATCGACCCGCTGGTCGCGGAGAAGTAGGGATGAACGAGACGGTCTTCAGTGGTGCGCTGCTGCTCGCGCTGCCCATCGCCGTGCTCGGCGGACTCGTTTCCTTCTTCTCGCCCTGTGTGCTGCCGCTGGTGCCCGGCTATCTGTCCTACGTGACCGGGGTCACCGGTACCGACCTGGAGCAGGCACGGCGGGGGCGGATGGCCGCCGGAGCCGGGCTCTTCGTCCTCGGCTTCTCCGCCGTCTTCATCTCCGGCGGGGCGCTGTTCGGCTACTTCGGCTGGACGCTCCAGGAGCACCGGGAGACCCTCACCAGGGTCCTCGGGGTGCTGATGGTCCTGATGGGCGTCTTCTTCATGGGGCTGATGCCCTTCCTCACCCAGCGTGAGTTCCGCTTCCACAAGCGACCCGCGACGGGGCTCGTGGGAGCGCCGGTGCTCGGTGCGCTGTTCGGCATCGGCTGGACCCCGTGCATCGGCCCGACCCTCGCGTCCGTCCAGGCGCTCGCCGCCCAGGAGGCCAGCGCGGGCCGGGGGGCGCTGCTGACCGCCGCGTACTGTCTGGGCCTGGGCCTGCCGTTCGTCCTCGCCGCCGTCGCGTTCCGCAAGGCGCTCGGTGCGTTCGGCTGGGTGAAGCGGCACTATGCCTGGGTGATGCGGATCGGCGGCGGCATGATGATCGTGACCGGCCTGCTCCTTCTCACAGGTATGTGGGACATCCTCGTGCAGGACGTGCAGAGCTGGTCCAGTGGCTTCCAGGTGGGAATCTGATCCATGAGCAAGACCGAGACGACGACGGAGACCACCGACACGCCGGGGACCACCGACGCGCCGGAATCCGCTGACACGGACACCGGCGGCCAGGAGGAGGCGGGTGAACTCGGCAGCGCCGGGGAGCAGCTCTCCACCGCCCCCCAGGAACGTGCCGTACCCGGCTCGTTCGGCGGACCGCGCGCGCCGGGCGCCGGCGGCGCCCTCGCCTGGGCCGGCCGCGAGGTCCTCGGCTGGACGCGCTGGTTCTGGCGGCAGCTGACCTCGATGCGGGTCGCGCTGATCCTGCTCTTCCTGCTGTCCCTGGGCGCGATCCCCGGTTCCCTCATCCCGCAGGACAGCGTGGACGAGGTGAAGGTCCGCACCTGGAAGGCGAACAACGAGTTCTGGACGCCGGTCTTCGAGAAGCTCCAGCTCTTCGACGTCTACAGCTCGGTGTGGTTCTCCGCGATCTACATCCTGCTGTTCGTGTCGCTCATCGGCTGCATCGTCCCGCGCACCTGGCAGTTCACCGGCCAGCTGCGCGGCCGCCCGCCGGGCGCACCCAAGCGCCTCACCCGGCTGCCCGTCTATACGACCTGGCGCACCGGGGCCGAGCCCGAGGCGGTGCGCGAGGCCGCGCTCGCCATGCTGAAGAAGCGGCGGTTCCGGGCCCATGTGGCCGGGGACGCGGTCGCGGCCGAGAAGGGTTACCTCCGTGAGGTGGGCAACCTCCTCTTCCACGTCGCCCTGATCGTGATGCTCGTGGCCTTCGCAGCCGGGCAGCTCTTCAAGTCCGAGGGAGGCAAGCTGATCGTCGAGGGCGACGGCTTCGCGAACACCCTCACCCAGTACGACGACTTCAAGTCCGGGTCGATGTTCAGCGTCGACGAGCTGCCGCCGTTCAGCTTCACCCTGGACCGGTTCACGGGTACGTACGAGCCCAACGGCCCGCAGAAGGGCACTCCGCGTACCTACGAGGCCGCGGTGACGTACACCAAGGGCACCGAGGGCGAGGAGCGGAAGGGCCTCATCCGCGTCAACGAGCCCCTGGAGATCGACGGCGCCAAGGTCTATCTGCTCTCGCACGGCTACGCGCCCGTCGTCACCGTCCGCGACCGCAAGGGCGACGTCGTCTACAAGGGCGCCGTGCCGCTGCTTCCCGTCGACAGCAACGTCAGCTCCACCGGCGTCATCAAGGTGATGGACGGCTATCGGAACAAGGCGGGCAAGAAGGAACAACTGGGCTTCCCGGCCTTCTTCGTGCCGACGTTCGCGGGCAAGGGCCAGGGCCAGATGTTCTCCGAGTTCCCGGCCCTGGTGTTCCCGGCGCTCAACCTCAGCGCGTACCACGGCAGTCTCGGCGTCGACTCCGGCGTTCCGCAGAACGTGTACCAGCTGGACACCCGCAAGATGAAGCCGTTCAAGGACGCCAAGGGCGGCGTGTTCAAGCAGACCCTGCTCCCCGGCGAGACGATGAAGCTGCCCGACGGCGCCGGCTCGATCACCTTCGAGAAGGAGATCAAGGAGTGGGCGAGCTTCCAGATCTCCCAGCAGCCGGGCAACAGCCTCGCCCTCTCGGGCGCCATCGCCGCCATCGCCGGACTCGTCGGCTCGCTGTTCATCCAGCGGCGCCGGGTCTGGGTCCGTGCCGTGCGCGGCGAGGACGGCGTCACCGTCGTCGAGATGGCCGGCCTCGGCCGGAGCGAGTCCGCGAAACTCCCCGAGGAGCTGGCCGACCTGGCCGTCACCCTCAACGCACAGGCGCCGACCGCGCCCGATCCCGCAGATCCCGCCGATCCTGTTCCTGCCGAAGGGGCTGAGAAGTGACTCTCGCCGCCGCCACCAACGAGAGCCTCGCCGAGTTCAGTAACGTGCTGATCTACTCGGCGATGGCCGTCTACACCCTGGCCTTCCTCGCGCACATCGCCGAGTGGACCTTCGGCAGCCGCAGCCGCGTCGGCCGTACCGCCGCAGCCCTCACGACCGGCACTGCGGCCGCCGCCGCTCCGACGATCCGCGTGGCACAGAAGGGCGGCGGCACCGCCGTTCTGGAACGCCCCAAGGTCGTCACCCGGTCCTCGGCCGGTGCCCGGGACGTCCCCGACGGCCCCGGCGCCGCCGGCGGTGACCAGCAGGGCGACATGTACGGCCGGATCGCCGTCTCGCTGACCGTCCTCGCCTTCCTCGTCGAGGCCGCCGGCGTCATCGCCCGCGCCGTGTCCGTGCAGCGCGCCCCCTGGGGCAACATGTACGAGTTCTCCACCACCTTCTCCACCGTGGCGGTCGGCGCGTACCTCGGCTTCCTCCTCGCCAAGAAGAACGTCCGCTGGATCGGACTGCCGCTCGTCACCTCCGTCCTGCTGGACCTGGGCATCGCCGTCACCTGGCTCTACACCGAGAGCGACCAGCTGGTCCCGGCGCTGCACTCGTACTGGCTGTGGATCCACGTCTCCACCGCGATCTTCTGCGGCGCCGTCTTCTACCTGGGCGCGGTCGGCACCCTGCTGTACCTCTTCCGGGATTCGTACGAGAACAAGCTGGCGAACGGCGGCAACCCGGGCTCCTTCGCCCGCTCGGTGCTGGAGCGACTGCCCGCCGCCGCGTCCCTCGACAAGTTCGCGTACCGCATCAACGCCGCGGTCTTCCCGCTGTGGACCTTCACGATCATCGCCGGGGCGATCTGGGCCGGCGACGCCTGGGGTCGCTACTGGGGCTGGGACGCCAAGGAAGTCTGGTCCTTCATCACCTGGGTGGCGTACGCCGCGTATCTGCACGCCCGCGCGACCGCCGGATGGAAGGGCCGCAAGGCCGCGTACATCGCGCTGATCGCCTTCGCCTGCTTCCTCTTCAACTACTACGGCGTCAACCTCTTCGTGAACAGCCTCCACGGCTACGCGGGCGTGTAAGGGTCGCGTTCCCGGCGGCGACGGGCGACGCTGGTGCCATGACGGAAGCGATCCCCTACGGCACCGGCGAGACCCGCGACGGCGACGACGGCACCACCCACGTCCTGCACTTCGTGCTGCATCTGCCGCACCCGGTGGTCCGGGTCTGGGCCGCCGTGGCCACGCCTGAGGGTCTGCCGCAGTGGCTGGCCGCCGCGGACCTGCTGGAGCCCCACCTGGGCGGCGGAGTGACACTGCGTTGGCTGAACGCCGAGCGGGATGGAGCGGGCACCGTGGTCTCCGGGCGGGTCACGGCCTGGGACATGGAGGCCGTCGCCGAGTACACGGTGGAGGTCCACGGCCGGGTCCGGTTCCACATGGAGCCGGCGCCCGCCGACTCCCTCGCGACCGTGCTGCGCTTCACCAACGAGTTCACCGGCTCCGACGAACAGCGCCTCGACAACCTGGCGGGCTGGCACCAGCACTTCGAGTACCTTTCCGACGCGCTCGACGGCCGCCCGGCGGACTGGGCCGCCTGGACGCCGGACCGCTTCCAGCAGCTGCGCGCCGAGTACGCCGACGGTCGGTGACCCCTCAGTCGGCGGTGATCGCGTCCAGCCGGTCCCGCAGATACGTGTGCGAGTCGGTGCCCCGGACGTCCGTGCCCGGATCGCACTCGTAGAAGTAGACGAGCGACATCAGCTCCTCGGCCGGCTCGTCCGCGGGCGGCGGCAGCACGCGGTGCCGTCCCGAGCACCAGCGGCCGTCCGTCCACCGGGCCATCAGATCCCCGATGTTGACCGTCAGCGCGTCCGGTGCGTACGGCGCGTCCTCCCAGCCGCCCTCGTCCGTGAAGACCTGGAGGCCGCCCTTGCCGGTCTGCCGGTCGAGGACGGTGACCGTGCCGAAGTCCGTATGGGGACCGATCCGGAACTGGCCGGGCCGAGGCTCTCCGACGGTGTCCCGGCCCGGGTACCAGTTGATGTTGAAGCCCCAGGTCGGATGGGCGGTGTGCCGGGTGAAGAAGTCCTCCGGCTCGCCCAGGGCCACCCCGAGCAGTGCGAGCAGCCGGTCCGACAGCGCCCGCATCCGCCGCAGGTACGCCTCCACGGCAGGGCGTAGCTCCGGTACCTCCGTCGGCCAGGTGTTCGGCAGGAACCACTCCGCGTCGACCGCCGGATCACCCGTCGGCACGTCCGCCGCGAACGACAGCGACTCCTTCAGGTCGGGCGGCGTCCGGGTGCCCTCCGCGTAGCCGTTGGCCTCGGCCCCGGGGCCGAGCCAGCCACGGCCGCCGACCTTCACGGCGTACGGTTCCTTCGCGGTCGGCGGCAGCCGGAAGAAGCCGCGCGCGAGGTGCCGGATCTCCGTACGCAGACCCGGGTCCACCCCGTGGCCGGTGACCAGCAGAAAGCCGGCGGTGCGCAGGGCCTCGTCGACGGTCGCGGCGAGACGTGCGCGGGCGGCGGGGCCGGCGGAGAGCCATGGGCCCAGGTCGATCACAGGGATGCGGTCACGTGTCATGGCCGGTGTCCTCGCTGCCGATGTCCTCGTACCACAGGTCCGGATGGCCGCTGATGAACTCCCGCATCAGCTCCGTGCAGGCGGGGTCGTCCAGGACCACCACCTCCACGCCGTGCGCCGCCAGCCAGCCGTGGGCGCCGGGGAAGGTCTCGGCCTCGCCGACGACGACCCGAGGGATCCCGAACTGCCGCACCAGCCCGGAGCAGTACCAGCAGGGGGAGAGGGTGGTGACCATCGTCGTGTCGCGGTACGAGCGCCGGCGTCCCGCCGCGCGGAAGGCGGCGGTCTCCGCGTGCAGCGACGGATCGTCGTCCTGGACGCGGCGGTTGTGCCCGCGGCCGAGGAGGGCGCCGTCCGGGCCGTACAGTGCGGCGCCGATCGGGATGCCGCCCTCGGCCAGGCCCGTGCGCGCCTCGTCGAGCGCGGTGGACAGCCACTGCCGTGCCAGTTCCCGGTCCATGGGCTCGGCCCCTCCGTCAGGACGTGCCCGGATCCTCGTCCCGCCTCGGGTCCTTCGCCCGGTCCCTCGCGTCCTCGGCGGGATCCTCGGCCGGGTCCTGGGGCAGGTGCCGGGTCGGGTCCTTGTCCTCGTTGAGGGACTTCAGGAAGTCGGGGTTGTCGTCGGGAGCCACCCAGTCGCCGCGCCGCGCCGGACGCGGCGTCGCGCGCTCCTTGCCGGCGATCAGCCAGGAGATCGAGCCGACGAGCGGGAACAGCAGCACGAGGATCGCCCAGATCGGCTTGGGGATGTACCTGATCTCCTTCTCGTCCGTGGAGATGCAGTCGATGAAGGCGTAGATGCTGAGCGCCAGCGGCACCAAGAACATCAGTACCCGAAGCATTGGCTGCCCCCTACGTGCGGAGAACGGGACCGTGGAACGGCCCCCGTGACAGGTCCAGGGTAGCGAGTGGCCGATACTGGACGGCATGGCTTACGACGATCTTCGCTCCCTGCTCCGGGCGCTGGAGCGCGAGGGCGACCTCAAGCGCATCAAGGCCGAAGTCGACCCGTACCTGGAGATCGGGGAGATCGTCGACCGGGTCCAGAAGTCCGGCGGCCCGGCGCTCCTCTTCGAGAACGTGCGCGGCGCCTCCATGCCGCTCGCGATGAACGTGTACGGGACGGACCGCCGGCTGCTGAAGGCGCTGGGCCTGAAGTCGTACGACGAGATCAGCGGGAAGATCGGCGGGCTGCTGAAGCCGGAGCTGCCGCACGGGTTCGTCGGGGTGCGCGAGGCGTTCGGGAAGCTCGGCGCGATGACGCACGTACCGCCGAGGAAGGTGAAGGACGCGCCGGTGCAGGAGGTGGTCCTGCGCGGCGACGACGTCGACCTGGACCGGCTGCCGGCGCTGTTCACCTGGCCCGAGGACGGCGGCTCGTTCTTCAACCTGGGGCTGACCCACACCAAGGACCCGGAGTCGGGGGTGCGCAACCTCGGTCTGTACCGGCTGCAGCGCCACGACAAGCGCACCATCGGCATGCACTGGCAGATCCACAAGGACAGCCGCAACCACTACCAGGTGGCGGCGCGGCGCGGTGAGAGGCTGCCGGTCGCGATCGCCTTCGGCTGTCCGCCGGCCGTGACGTACGCCTCGACGGCGCCGCTGCCCGGTGACATCGACGAGTACCTGTTCGCCGGTTTCGTGCAGGGCAAGCGGATCGAGATGGTCGACTGCAAGACCGTGCCGCTCCAGGTGCCCGCGCAGGCTGAGGTCGTGCTGGAGGGCTGGCTGGAGCCGGGGAAGACGCTGCCGGAGGGGCCGTTCGGCGACCACACCGGCTTCTACACGCCGCAGGAGGACTTCCCGGCGCTGACGATCGACTGCGTGACGATGCGGAAGCGTCCGCTGCTCCAGTCGATCGTGGTCGGCCGGCCGCCGACGGAGGACGGGCCGCTGGGCCGGGCGACGGAGCGGTTCTTCCTGCCGCTGCTGAAGATCATTGTCCCGGACATCGTGGACTACCACCTGCCCGAGTCGGGCGGCTTCCACAACTGCGCGATCGTCTCGATCGACAAGAAGTACCCGAAGCACGCGCAGAAGGTCATGCACGCGATCTGGGGCGCGCACATGATGTCGCTGACCAAGCTGATCGTGGTCGTCGACTCCGACTGCGACGTCCACGATCTGCACGAGGTGTCGTGGCGGGCGCTCGGCAACACCGACTACGCCCGCGACCTCACCGTCGTCGAGGGCCCGGTGGACCATCTGGACCACTCCTCCTACCAGCAGTTCTGGGGCGGCAAGGCGGGTATCGACGCGACGAAGAAGTGGCCCGAGGAGGGCTACACCCGGGACGGGGGCTGGCCGAACATGGTGCTCTCCGACCCCGATACGGCGGCGCTGGTCGACCGTCGCTGGAAGGAGTACGGCCTGTGAGCGCGTCCGCGGCCGCGGTCCCGAGCCCGGGACGCACCAAGGCGTTCCTGCGGCTGGTGATGATCGAGCACTCGGTCTTCGCGCTGCCGTTCGCGTACATCGCCTCGCTCACCGCGATGTTCGAGCTGGACCGGAGCATCCACTGGGGCAAGCTGCTGCTCGTCACCGTCGCGATGGTGGGCCTGCGGACCTTCGCGATGGCCTGCAACCGGATCATCGACCGCGAGATCGACGCCCGTAACCCGCGCACGGCGGGCCGCGAGCTGGTGACCGGGGCGGTGTCGGTACGGTCCGCGTGGACCGGGGCGGGCATCGCGCTCGTGATCTTCCTGGGGGCCGCGGCGCTGCTCAACCCGCTGTGCCTCGCGCTCGCGCCCCTCGCCGTCGTCCCGATGGTGGTCTACCCGTACGGGAAGCGCTTCACGAACTTCCCGCACGCGATCCTGGGCCTCGCCCAAGCGATCGGCCCGGTCGGCGCATGGATCGCGGTCACCGGGTCCTGGTCGTGGGACGCGGTGATCCTCGGCCTGGCGGTCGGTGTCTGGATCGGCGGCTTCGACCTGATCTTCGCCTGCCAGGACGTCCAGGCCGACCGCGCCCACGGCGTGATGTCGGTCCCGGCCCGCTTCGGCATCCCGGCGGCCCTGTGGGGCGCACGCGTCTGCCACGCCGTGACGATGGCCCTCTTCGTCTGGTACGCCCTCGCCACCGGCGTCGGCCTCTTCTTCTGGCTCGGCCTGCTGATCGTCGCAGCCGCCTTCGTCTACGAGCACACGATCGTGACCCCGCACGACCTGTCCCGGCTGAACAGGGCGTTCTTCACGGTCAACGGCTTCATCGGGATCGCCCTGTTCGTGTGTGCGTTGCTCGATCTCGCCGTTCGGGGTCTGACCCTGTAACCGCCGCGGCCGGGACGGCCGTCGGTGTGCCCCTGTGCCCGCCGACGGCGGCGCTATGCCGTGAGCACGGGCGCGCGCTTCGGGCGGCGGAAGACGAACGCCGCCACCACTCCCGCCACCAGGCCCACGAGGTGGCCCTGCCAGCTCACCTCCGTGTTGGCGGGGGAGACGCCGAGCAGGATCGAGCCGCCCCAGATCGCGCCGATCACGAGGCCGGTGGCGACGTCGACCAGGCGGCGGTCCACGAAGCCGCGGACCAGGAGATAGCCGAAGAGGCCGAAGACGAGCCCTGACGCCCCCGCGGTGTTGGTGTTCGGCGGCGATATCAGCCAGACGCCGATGCCGTCGGCCACGATGATCAGCGCGGCCACGGCAAGGAAGCGGCGGACGCCGCCGAGCGCGGCGAGGAAGCCGAAGACCAGCAGCGGGACGCTGTTCGCCGCGACATGGGCGAAGCCGAAATGAAGGAACGACGCGGAGACGATGTCGCCCAGCTCGCCGGGCTCACGCGGCGTTATCCCGTAGGCGTCGAGGCTGTGGCCGGACGCGAAGTCGACGGCCTCCAGCGCCCACAGCAACGCCACCCAGCCGAGCATCAGCTTCCCGGCCGTCCTGGCCCGGTCCGTCCGGCTCCGTTCGAGCGATGTCGTCGACACCATGACCCCCTGCGCTTCCCGCGTCTCCCCCCGGAAACGTCCGGGGTACCTTACTCAGTTCCGCCGTCCGGTGGCCGGATAGGCTCAACTCCATGAACGACGCCAACCGCACCCCATGGGTCGTCGGGGTCTCCGGGGCGTCCGGGACCCCCTACGCCGCCGCCGTGCTGCGCGGGCTGCTCGACGCCGGTGAGAGCGTCGACCTCGTGGTGTCGCGGGCGTCGCGGCTCACCCTGCTCGACGAGACCGGGATCGCGTTCCGGGACGCGCACTGGCAGGAGGATCTGCGCGCATGGCTGGAACGGGGCGCCGACGGCAAGCCCGGCACCTTCCGGGTGGAGGGGGCGGACGTCCGCCACTGGGCGGCCGGCGATCTCGCCGCGGGCCCGTCCTCGGGCTCGTACCCGGTCAAGGGGATGCTGATCGTCCCGGCGTCCACGGCCTGTGTCGCGGGCGTGGCGCTCGGACTGTCCAAGGACCTGCTGCAGCGGGCCGCGAGCGTGACGCTGAAGGAGCGCCGCAAGCTCGTGGTCGCGGTGCGGGAGACCCCGCTGAACGGCCAGACACTGCGGCACCTGGTGGCGCTCGACGAGGCCGGCGCGGTCGTGCTGCCCGCGTCTCCGGCCTTCTACGCGGGCGCGACGCACATCCAGGACCTGGTCGACTTCGTGGCGGGCCGGGTGCTCGACGCGGCCGGGGTGGCGCACGGGCTGTACCGCCGCTGGGAGGGCGAGCTGGGGGGCTCCAGGGCCGAATAGGGGACCACCGGGCAGGTCGCGTACGTCCTTGACCGCCCGAGGTAACACGGGCATGCCGGGTGTCCACCCTGCATGCCTTGGATTGCACACGTAAAATTGCGGTAGCGATGAATAATGGAAGGCTCAGGCATATGGACGCCGTGGATAGGCAGCTCATCCAGGCCCTGCGCGAGAACGGCAGGGCTTCGTACGCCGAGCTCGGCCGGCTCGTGGGACTCTCCGGTCCCTCCGTCACCGACCGCATCAACCGCCTCGAGGCGGCGGGGGTCATCACCGGCTACCGGGCGACCGTCGACGCCGCCTCGCTCGGCCTCGGTGTCACCGCGCTGATCGGCATCTCACTCTCCGACGCCGCCGACCACGAGGACGTGGCGCACCGGCTGCGCGACCTCGCGGAGATCGAGGACTGCTGGTTCATCGCGGGCGACGACTCGTACATGCTCAAGGTGCGGGTGTCCGACGTCGACGGGCTGGAGAAGACGATCCGGCGGCTGTCCGGTACGCGGGGCGTGTCGCGGACGCGTACGACCATCGTGCTGTCGACGAAGTGGGAGAACCGGGTCGGAGACCTGCCCGAAGAGGTCTAGGCGTACGGTGAGTGGGGTCTTTTTTGCGCAGACGTTGGGAGGCGGCCGCATGACTGCATCTATCAAAGATGTAGGGCTCAAGCGCGAGCTGGAGGAGAAGGTCCGGGCCGGCGAGCGGCTGAGCCGCGAGGACGGCATCGCCCTCTACGAGTCGGACGATCTGGCCTGGCTCGGCGGCCTCGCCCACGAGGTGCGCACGCGCAAGAACGGTGACGTGGTCCACTTCAACGTCAACCGCCACCTCAACATGACGAACGTGTGCACGGCGTCGTGCGCGTACTGCTCGTTCCAGCGCAAGCCGGGCGAGAAGGACGCGTACACGATGCGCATCGAGGAGGCCGTCCGTCTCGCCAAGGCGATGGAGGGCGAGAACCTCACCGAGCTGCACATCGTCAACGGGCTCCACCCGAACCTTCCCTGGCGCTACTACCCGCGGTCGCTGAGCGAGCTGAAGAAGGCGCTGCCGAACGTCTCGCTGAAGGCCTTCACCGCGACGGAGATCCACCACTTCGAGACCATCTCGGGGCTCTCGGCGTCGGAGATCCTGGACGAGCTGATCGATGCCGGCCTGGAGTCGCTGACCGGCGGCGGCGCGGAGATCTTCGACTGGGAGGTCCGTCAGCACATCGTGGACCACCGCACGCACTGGGAGGACTGGTCCCGGATCCACCGCCTCGCGCACGAGAAGGGTCTGAAGACCCCGAGCACGATGCTGTACGGGCACATCGAGGAGCCGCGCCACCGCGTGGACCACGTCCTGCGGCTGCGTGAACTGCAGGACGAGACCGGTGGCTTCCAGGTCTTCATCCCGCTGCGCTACCAGCACGACTTCGTCGACATGAAGGACGGCAAGGTCCGCAACAAGCTGCAGGCGCGGACGACGATGGCGACGGGTGCGGAGGCGCTGAAGACCTTCGCGGTGTCGCGGCTGCTGTTCGACAACGTCCCGCACGTCAAGGTCTTCTGGGTGATGCACGGTGTGCAGACGGCGCAACTGGCGCTGCAGCACGGCGCGGACGACATGGACGGGTCGGTCGTCGAGTACAAGATCACCCACGACGCGGACAACTACGGCACCCCGAACAAGCTGACGCGGGACGACCTGCTGGAGCTGATCCGCGACGCGGGCTTCCGCCCGGTGGAACGGAACACGCGCTACGAGGTGATCCGCGAGTACCCGGGGCCGGACGGCGACCGCCGCGAGTCCCCGCAGCCGATGCGCGTCTGAGCCACCGGGCGCTGGGCGGGCGCACTCGATGTGCCCCGCACGCGCGTTGTTATCGTCGGGGCCATGGCTCTCGACTTCACGCTCGATCCGCCCGTCGATCCCGTCCTGCGTGACGGGATCCTCGGGCTCTGGACGGATGTGACCAACGCGAACGGGTCCGTCGGCTTCGTCCCACCGGTGAGTGCGGACGAAGTGCGGCCCGAGCTGGTGCGTCACCTGGTCGCGATGGCCGAGGGGCGGGCGCGGCTGCTCGTCGGGCGGGACACGGACGGCGAGGTCGCGGCCGCCGTGTTCCTCACGCACAACACGCACCGGCTGATGCGGCACTGGATCTGGCTCTACACGGTCATGGTGCATCCACGGCACCAGGGCAAGGGATACGGCCGCGACCTGCTCGCCGCGGCCGCCGACGCTGCCCGCGGGATGGGCGGTGTCACGGCGATACGGCTGACCTGCCGCGGTGGTGCGGGACTGGAGCGGTTCTACGAGTCCTGCGGCTACAAGGAGGTCGGGCGGGTGCCCGAGGCGATCAGGGTCGCCGACGGGGACTATCGCGACGACATCACGATGCTGCTCCCGCTCCTCTGACCTCGCCGGTCCACGAGGCGATCCCCGACCTGATCTCCGAAGTGAACTCCGACGTGATCTCCGACGTGATCTCCGGGGGCGGAGCCCCCTAAAAGAGCACACTCGGGACGTGCTTCACTGGGTGGGCAACTCAGTGAAGGAAAGGGGCCGTCGTGTCCGACAGCAAGACGAGCGCCACGCTCCGGTACACCCTCATGCGGATCGGCATCTTCGCCGGCTGCTTCTTCGTCCTGTGGGGGCTGGTGTACCTGCGCGTACTGCCCAGGGGCCTCGGCGACTCCAACCTGCTGTGGGTCCTGGTCCTCTCCATCCTGATCTCGGCGCCGCTCAGCCTCATCGTGCTGCGCAAGCAGCGCGAGGCGATGGCCGAGCAGATCGCCGCGAGGGTCGACCGGGCCAAGTCCCGCCTGGAGGAGAACCGCACCCGCGAGGACGTCCAGCAGGCCGACGCCCAGTAAGCGGAACGTAAGCTTCATCACACGCGTCAGCGCACGTCGGAACATCTCGGCGGCGCACAACCGCCCGCCCCGGCCGGGAGCACCCGCTCCCACGCCGGGGCGGCGTCGTTTTCCGGGCGGGCCATGGCGTGATCCCGACTCAAAGCTCAGCTTTGAGGTTCCCAAAGTTCAAGTGTTAACGTGTGCGCCATGACGACAGCAGTGCGCCCCGGAACAGCCATGAGCCCCCCGCTCGTGGCGCGCCTGCATGTCGACCTGTGCCGCTGTATGTCCGCGGTCTGTCGCCGCTCGGTCTGAACCCGGCGTCATACAGCGGCTTCCCGAGTGAACGGGCGCCGCCCCCCTCCCCCCTTACCTTCCGACACGCCTTCCGGAGATGTCCGTGTCCGCGAACTCCGCGACGCCCACCCGTACCAGTAGCCGCATACCCAAGGTCCCGTTCTGGGCCCAGATCGTCACCGGCCTCGTCGTCGGTGTCCTCCTCGGCTGGCTCGCCCGCAGCCAGGACATCAACTGGCTCTACAAGACGCTGGAGCAGGTCGGCGACATCTTCGTCCAGCTGCTGAAGCTGGCCGTCGCGCCGCTCGTCTTCTTCGCCATCCTGGTGTCGATCACCAACCTGCGGAAGGTCAACAACGCCGCGCGGCTGGCCACCCGCACCCTGCTCTGGTTCATGATCACCTCCCTGATCGCCGTCGCGATCGGCCTCGTGATCGGTCTGCTCACCAACCCTGGTGCCGGCACCGGCCTCACCCGCAAGGACGGCGCCAAGCCCGAGCACGCCGGCTCCTGGATCGACTTCCTCACCGGCGTCGTCCCGACGGACGTCATCACTCCCTTCACCGAGCTGAACGTCCTTCAGATCGTCTTCATGGCCGCCGTCGCCGGTATCGCGGCGCTCAAGCTCGGCGACCGCGCCAAGCCGATCCTCGCCCTCAGCGAGTCCGTCCTCGAGCTGCTCCAGAAGGCCCTGTGGTGGGTCATCCGCCTCGCCCCGCTCGGCACCGTCGGCCTCATCGGCTACGCCATCGCCGACTACGGCTGGGACCTCATCGGCAAGTACGCGACCTTCACCGCCGACGTCTACATCGGCTGCGCGCTGGTCCTCTTCGGCGTGTACCCGCTGCTGCTCGCGACCGTCGCCAAGGTCAACCCGGTGCAGTTCTACAAGGGTGCCTGGCCGGCCATCCAGCTGGCCTTCGTCTCCCGCTCCTCCGTCGGCACGATGCCGGTCACCCAGAAGGTCACCGAGCGCCTCGGCGTCCCGAAGGAGTACACGTCCTTCGCCGTGCCCTTCGGCGCGACGACCAAGATGGACGGCTGCGCCGCCATCTACCCGGCGCTCGCCGCGATCTTCATCGCGCAGATCTTCGACGTACAGCTCGGCATCCAGGACTACCTGCTGATCGCCTTCGTCTCGGTCGTCGGCTCCGCGGCCACCGCGGGCCTCACCGGCGCGACGGTCATGCTGACGCTGACCCTCTCCACCCTCGGCCTCCCGCTGGAGGGCGTGGGCCTGCTGATGGCGATCGACCCGATCCTGGACATGGTCCGGACCGCCACCAACGTCGCCGGCCAGGCCCTCGTGCCGGTGATCGTCGCCGCCCGGGAGAAGATCCTGGACCTCGACGTGTACAACTCGGCCTCGGCCTCGCCGGTCGACGACGTCGACGAGCGTGACGCCGGGCAGGCGGCCGGGCAGAAGGTGGCCGTCCCCGCCACCGCGTGACCGCTGCTGCTGACATCGCAGGCAAGAGTGCCCCGGATCTCGCCCGATCCGGGGCGCTTGTCGTGGTGGTCGCGCGTCGCGGTGCGGCCTCGACCCCGATGGCCGCGCGTCGTCGCCGTGGTGATGCCGTGGTCCCGCACCTAGACTGACATGATCGTGGAGAAAGTCCTGAAATAAGGAGATCTGCACCATGTCGAAGCGTGGGAACAAGCGGAGGGCCCGCAAGGGCAAGAAGGCCAACCACGGCAAGCGCCCCAACGCCTGAGGCGCCCTGGCGCAAGTCCGAAGGCCGGTCCCGCTGCGAGCGGGACCGGCCTTCGGCGTTTCCGCGCTGTGGCGGGCCTTAGTCTTACCGAACAGTAGAACGACGGGCCGGGGCCGGGAGGGCGTCAGACGTGGGTGATGCCGGTAGGGGCAAGCGGATGCCGCGTGCCGTGCGGGAGCGGCAGATGCTCGACGCCGCGGTGCAGACGTTCGGGCAGCGCGGCTACCGTGCGGCGTCCATGGACGAGATCGCCGAGCTGGCCGGGGTGTCGAAGCCGCTGGTCTATCTGTATCTGAACTCCAAGGAGGACCTCTTCACGGCGTGCATCCGGCGGGAGTCGGAAGCGCTGGTCGCCGCGGTGCAGGCGGCCGTGGCGCCGGGGCTGCCGGCGGACCGGCAGCTGTGGGAGGGGCTCGCGGCGTTCTTCCGGCACACCGCCGAGCACCCCGACGCGTGGGCGGTGCTGCACCGGCAGGCGCGGACGCACGGGGAGCCGTTCGCCGCGGAGGTCGCGGTGATGCGGGACGAGATCGTGGCGTTCGTGACCGGGCTGATCGGGGCGGCGGCGCGCGAGACGCACGGTGAAGGGGAGCTTGCCGACCGGGACATGGCCGGGCTGGCGCAGGCGCTCGTCGGGGCCGCGGAATCGCTGGCGGGGTGGGCCAACGACACCCCCGGCGTCTCGGCGAAGGAGGCGGCGGCCACGCTGATGAACTTCGCGTGGGAGGGCCTGGGGAGCCTCATGCGGGGGGAGCGCTGGTCGCCGTCCTCCCGGTGAGGTGGACGCGGCCGTCGCGCGGGTCGCGCACCTCGAAGACGCCGGCGTCCTCCCGTACGGCGTACTCGACCGTCCCCGGCAGCAGCACGGGAGCCTTGAACTCGGCTTCCGCGTAGCGCGGTCCACCGGGATCCGGCTGTTCGGCCAGGCAGCGGGCGAACGTCCACATGCCGTGGGCGATGGCGCGGGGGAAGCCGAAGGCGCGGGCGGTCGCCGCGAACAGGTGGATGGGATTGCGGTCCCCGGACGCCGCGCCGTAGCGACGCCCGAGGTCCGCGGCGAGCGGCCATCGCGCCTGTACGGCCGTCGGCGGCAGGGGTGTCCTGGGCACGGACGTCGCGCCGGGTGCGTCCGTACTCCTCGGATGCCGGGACAGGTACGCGCTGCGGGACTCCCACACGAGCTCACCTCCGAGCCGGGCCTCGGTGGCCAACGTGACCTCCGTGCCGCGCCGGTGCGGGGCTGCTCCCGCCGTGTACACGGCGATCTCGGGGCGGTCCGTCGGCAGTAGCCGGTGGTGCTGCGTGATGGCGATGCGCGTGTGGACGAGTCCGAGGACGGGGAGCGGGAACGTTCGGTCCGCCATGAGGCGCATGGCGAGCGGGAATCCGAGGACATGGGGGTACGTGATCGGGAGCGTGCCGGTCGCGGGGAAGGCGCACTCGTGTGTGTACGCGGTGAGGCGTTCGGGTACGACGACGGCTTCCGCGAGCACGAGCCGTGTCGCCGGGGTCGCGGGGTCGTCCCGTAGACGGCGGCGCCTGACCGGCGAGGCGAGCGCGCCGCGCAGGAGGGCGGGCCACAGCGCGGGCGGCGAGGACAGGGTGCGGGTCTCCATGTCAGGCGCCCAGGAGCGACTGGCCGCAGACCCGCACCACTTGGCCGTTCACCGGGGCCGATGCCGGGTGGGCCGGCCAGGACGTCGTTTCCGCGACGTCCCGCGGGAGGCCGGCCTGGGTCAGGGAGTTCATGCGGCGGCCCGCCTCGCGGATGAGGAGGAGGACCGCAGCGGTCATCACCGTCTCGGTGAAGGTCCGGCGCCGCGGCGCTGCCGGTGCCGGGAGACCGAGCCGGCGGGTCAGGAAACGGCCGGGAGCGGTGTGGGTGAAGCGCAGATAGCGGTCGGCCATGGTTGTCCGGACTCCCTGCTGGGTCGCAGCCTGCTGCGTCGATTCTTACTCCCGAGTAAGGTTACCCAGGGGTCAGGAGCTGGTCGAGGGTCAGGGATGAGTGGGCCGAGGAGCGCGGCCTCGACGTGCTCGCGTACCTCACGGCGCACGAGACGGCCGCGGTCGACCACATGGGCGGCGGCGACGGTCTGTCGACGGCGCCGGCGAGCCGTACCGCGCATGCCGGAGCGCACCGGCCGGGGCTTCGGCGGCTGCGCCCTCGTCGAGATCCACGAGGCGTTCGCCTCCCAGGTCCTCGCCACCCTCGCGGCCTGGGAGAAGCAGGGACTCGCCCCGGTCGACCGGGTGCAGCGGGTGCGGCCCCGGAGCTTGCGCCGCTGTCGCGCCACCGCGTCACCGCGTCACGCGCGCCTGAGCCGCCAGTCCCGCAGGATCTCCTCGACGTCGTACGGCTTGCGTCCGAGCGGCGGACCCGGGGGAGGCATGCGCAGCATGCGGGTGATCTTCTCGTTGATCTCCTCGATGATGCGGCGCACCGCCGTCTCCGACGGCGCCCCGTACGCCTTCTCCAGGGCGTCCTCGGCCTCCTTGCGCAGGGCGAGGGCCGGGGGCAGGACGGCCATGCCCTCCTTGTGCATCTTTCCCCTGATCCACCAGAGCTCGTCGTAGGGCGCCCCGTCGTCGGGCAGCGGCTTCCCGAAGCCGGGCAGATCCGTGAACTCGCCGCGGTCGTTCGCGTCACTGATCTGCTTGTCGACCCACGATTCGAAACTGACGCCCGGGGGCTTGCGCTCGGTCATGCGTTCCAGGGTACGGACGCACCCGAGCAGCGGTGAGGCCTCTGCGAGACTTGGAGCGTGCTGATCAGAGACGCGACCGCGGAGGACTGGGACCGGATCTGGCCGATCTGGCACCGGATCGTGTCCGCCGGGGACACCTACGCCTGGGATCCGGACACCTCCGAGTCCGCCGCCCGCGCGCTGTGGATGGCGCCGGGCCACCGCGTGTTCGTCGTCGAGGACGAGGACGGTGCGCTCGTCGCCACGGCGTACGTGAAGCCCAACTACGGAGGTCCGGCCGCCGGCGTCGCGAACGCGGGCTTCATGGTCGACCCGGACCGGACGGGCCTCGGCATCGGCCGGCGGCTGGCCGAGCACGTCCTCGACCGGGCGCGGCAGGACGGCTACACGGGGATGGTCTTCAACGCGGTCGTGGAGACGAACCCGGCGCTGAAGCTGTGGGAGTCGCTGGGCTTTCGCACTCTGGGGACGGTCCCGGGCGCGTTCCGGCATCCGGAGCAGGGCCCGGTGGGGCTGCGCATCATGTACCGGGATCTCTAGGCCGCCGTCTGATACGACCCGGGCTTTGCCCCACGTCCGGGACCCGGAGCCGGTCCCGGTGGTCTGGGCCCGGTGATCCGGGTCGGAAAAGGGCAGGAGCTCCGTTCCGTACAGAAAGTACGGAACGGAGCTCCTTGGTACTGCTAAGTCGTGCGCGATTCGCCGACCCGGGCCATTAGGCCGGGGTGACGTTCTCCGCCTGCGGGCCCTTCGGGCCCTGGGTGACGTCGAAGTTCACGACCTGGTTCTCCTCGAGCGAGCGGAAACCAGACGCGTTGATCGCGGAGTAGTGGACGAAGACATCCGGGCCGCCGCCGTCCTGGGCGATGAAGCCGAAGCCCTTTTCAGCGTTGAACCACTTGACGGTTCCGGTAGCCATAAGCCCTCCTTGGGCCAAAGGGTTGCCCTGCTCCAGAACCTGCAAACAAGTCTGAAAACTACAAAAGCCTGCGGGTCACATGCTCCGCAGGCTCTGTACTGCAAGGGAAACCAAACTGCAACTTGCGCTGAGCGTAGCACGCAGGCTGTTCCGAGCGGTAGAGGGAAAGATCACTTCACCCGGATGTTTGATGCACGCTTGACATGCTGACGCTCCCGGCGGGCGTGCCCCGCCCATTCGAAGGCGTACCCACGGGTCTAGCCTCACGATGTGGACACTCACGCAGACCCCGCGGGACTCGCGGCACACGCCGAGAACGCCGCCGCCGCCGCCGATCGTCGCAGCCGGCCGCGCGTCGGGCACATCCAGTTCCTGAACTGCCTGCCCCTCTACTGGGGCCTCGCCCGCACCGGGACGCTCCTGGATCTGGAGCTCACGAAGGACACTCCGGAGAAGCTCTCCGAGCGGCTGGTCGCCGGTGACCTCGACATCGGGCCGATCACCCTCGTGGAATACCTGCGCAACGCGGACGATCTCGTCGCCTTCCCCGACATCGCCGTCGGCTGCGACGGGCCGGTCATGTCGTGCGTGATCGTTTCGCAGCTGCCGCTGGAGCAGCTCGACGGCGTGCGGGTCGCCCTGGGCTCCACCTCCCGCACCTCGGTGCGGCTGGCGCAGCTGCTGCTCGCCGAGCAGTACAAGGTGACGCCCGACTACTACACCTGCCCGCCCGACCTCGGCGTGATGATGCAGGAGGCGGAGGCGGCCGTGCTGATCGGGGACGCCGCGCTGCGCGCCTCGCTGCACGACGCGCCGAGGCTCGGCCTGCGCGTCCATGACCTGGGGCAGATGTGGAAGGACTGGACCGGGCTGCCGTTCGTCTTCGCAGTGTGGGCGGCCCGCAAGGACTATCTCGCGCGCGAGCCCCGCGTCGTACGGAAGGTCCACGAGGCGTTCCTGGCCTCGCGTGACGTCTCTCTGGAGGAGGTCACGAAGGTCGCCGAGCAGGCGGCGCGCTGGGAGGCGTTCGACGCGGAGCTGCTGCGGAGGTACTTCACGACGCTCGACTTCCGCTTCGGTGCCGAGCAGCTCGCCGGGGTGCGCGAGTTCGCGCGCAGGACCGGTGCGACGACCGGTTTCCCCGCGGACGTACGGGTCGAGCTGCTTGGCGTCTGAGCTCCCGTCGCCGGGGAGTGCGGACGACGTCGTGACGTCACGACGTCAGGCCGTCACGACGTGGGGACGGGTGCCTGCATGTGCTGGCTGATCCACTGGATCGAGCCGTCCTCCATGCCCTTCACGTAGGTCGCCGCGTTGTGCTCGCCGTCCTGGATCAGCTGCAGCCGGGTCTTCACCGGCCCCTTGGAGTAATCCCGGATGAAGGCCTTCACCTTCCGCACCGCGGACTCCTTGGTGCCCGCCTGGAACGCGAGATAGACGTCGCGATCCTGGCCGGCCGGCTTCGCGCCGAGCGCCTTGGCGAGCTTTTCCGGGTCGTTCGCGGCCTGCTCCGTGGTGTGCCCGGCCCACAGCGGTGAGTCCGGCACGATGTCGGGTCCGGAGGCGATGACCGCCTTGAACCTGTCGGGGTGCTTCAGTACCGACTTCAGTCCGACGAAGGCACCGGACGACGATCCCATGAAGGCCCAGCCGTCCCGGGATTTGAACGTACGGAAATTGGCCTTCACGAAATCGGGCACGTCCTCCGTCATCCATGTACCCATTTTCGCTTGGCCCGGGATATCGCTGCCGTCGTAGTAGTACTTGTCGTCCGGGTTGAGTACGGGCATCACGACGATGAACGGAAGGCTCTTTCCTTCCTCCGACCACTTGCTGATGCTGCTCTGCAGCTTCAGGTCGGTGCCCATCCAGTAATTGTTCGGGTAGCCGTTGCCGCCCGGGAGCGCGATGAGGACCGGGAAGCCGCTGCCGGCGTACTTGGGGTCGAAGTACTGTTTGGGCGCCCAGACCCATACCTTGCCCGTGAAGCCGGACTTCTTGCCGTGCAGCGTGGTCACGCCGATCTTGGTGCCGTCGTCGATGGTGTTCTGGGTGGTGAACTCCGCCTTGGGGCCGGTCGGCATCAGGGTCTTGGCGGCGGCCTCGCCGTCCGTGCCGCCGCCGCCTTTGCCGCCGCCCTTGCCGGCGGGGGCCGCGGCGGACGGACCGTCGAAGGTGACCGGTTCGCCCTCGTCCGAGCAGCCCGAGACGAGCGCGACAGAGCCGAGGGCGACGGCGGCTATGAGGGCCTTGGGCAGGCGATTCATTGCGAACTCCGTTTTTCCGGTGCTTTCGGTGTGCTTTGAAGGTGTCTGTGGTGACTCGTGATGTCTCGCGCGGATTACGGGCACGGTGTGCGGTTTACGCCAAGGGAGATGCGGGCGGGCGCGGATCGGTTGGCCCGGGGCCGGGCCCAATCCCCGTGATCCGTCGCACGCGGAGCTCTACGCTGCTGCAGGGGCGAACTCGACCGTCCGGCCGTACCGGTTCATTGGGGGAGAAGCGCATGCAGCCGCTGGAAGCCGGCGAACCGCGAACCATCGGCGCCTACCGGTTGCTGGGCAGGCTCGGCGCCGGCGGCATGGGCCGCGTGTATCTCGCCCGCAGCGAGGGCGGCCGTACGGTCGCGGTGAAGGTCGTCCATCCGCACTTCGCGCTCGACGAGCAGTTCCGGGCGCGGTTCCGGCGAGAGGTCGAGGCGGCCAGGCGGGTGGGCGGGGCCTGGACCGCGCCGGTCCTGGACGCCGACCCGGACGCCCCGGTCCCCTGGGTGGCCACCGGCTATGTCGCCGGACCCGCCCTGTCCCAGGCGGTCATGGAGCACGGGGCGCTGCCGGAGCACACGGTACGGACGCTGGGCGCGGGCCTCGCCGAGGCGCTCGCCGCCGTGCACGCGCTGGACCTGGTCCACCGGGACGTCAAACCCTCGAACGTGCTGCTCGCGCTCGACGGCCCGCGCCTCATCGACTTCGGCATCGCCCGGGCGGTCGACGGCACCGCCTCGCTCACCACGACCGGTGTGTCCGTGGGCTCGCCCGGCTACATGGCGCCCGAGCAGATCCTCGGCCAGGGCGTCACCGGCGCCGCCGACGTCTTCTCGCTCGGCGCGGTCCTCGCGTACGCCGCGACGGGCACCGCGCCCTTCCCCGGGGACTCCTCGGCGGCCCTGCTCTACAAGGTGGTCCACGAGGAACCCCAACTGGGCCCGCTGGCCGGGGAACTGCGCGATGTGGTCGCCGCCTGCCTGGGCAAGGACCCGGCCGCGCGGCCCGCTCCCGCCGAGATCGCCCAGTGGCTCGCGCCCGGCGGCGCGGACGCGCTGGTGGCGGCGGGCTGGCTGCCGGGAGCGCTGGTGGAGCAGGTCAGCCGGGCGGCGGTGCGGCTGCTCGACCTGGAACCGGCACGGCACGATCCGTCCGGTTCGGGGCCCGTACCGTTCAGCAGCCCGGCGGTCGGGGTCTTCGGCCCGCCGGTCGAACCGTCGGGAGAACTGCCGGGCGGGCCCTCTTCGATGCCGTCCTCTCCGATGCCGTCCTCTCCGATGGCGGCCTCATCGATGCCGTCCTCGCCGTGGTCGCCGCCGCCGGGCACGGGCGTCGCCGACGCCGTGCCGCCGTCGCGGCCGGCCGACGGCCGCTTCTCGGTCTCCGTGACCGCCGGCTCGCAACGGGCCGCCGGGGACGGCGGCCGCAAGATGAGCTGCACGGTCGCCCTCGCCGTGGCGGGCGCGCTGGCGGCCGTGACCGTCGGCGCGGGAGTCCTCTTCGACCTCTTCCCCGGCGGCGGCGACCCCAACGACACGGCCGCGGAGCCGCCGTCCAGTTCCTCGGCGACGCCCGGCAACCCGGGGGACGGGGCGACGGTTGCGGCGAAGGAGGTGCCGAAGGCGTTCGTCGGCACCTGGGAGGGCGCCATCACCGCCGCGGGGCTCCCCGCCGGGACCATGAAGGTCACCATCGAGGCCGGCCGCACCGGCCAGCAGGTCGGCAAGGCCGAACAGACCGACATCCTCGGCAACTTCATCTGCGAGGACCTCCTCACCGCCACCCGCGTCGACGAGCGGACCCTCGTCGTGGACGCGAAGCGCGGGCCGCGCAGCCAGGGCATGTGCACGGAGAGCACCACCGGTCTGCGGCTCGTGCTCGGCGACGGTGGGCTTCGGTACGTCTCCGCCGACGCCCGGGCCGGGAACCCGGCGGGCGATCTGGCGAGGAAGCGCTGACACCGCTCCACCCGGCCTCCACCCGGCCTCCACCCAGCCTCCGTCGGACTTCCACCGGGCTTCGGCCGGGGGGACCGCAGGGCCGGCCAGGGCGGCTGGCGTAGGCTGGCCCGGTCCGGTAATGCCCTGATCCACCACCGAAAGGTGACACCCCGGTGACCCAGAAGGCCGACCTTCAGTCCGTCCTGGACCGTGCCGCCGAGGGCGGACGGATCACCCCCGAGGAAGCGCTCGACCTCTACCGGTCCGCACCCCTGCACGCGCTGGGCAGCGCCGCCGACGCCGTACGCCGCCGCCGTTACGCCGGCACGGAGCACATCGCGACGTACATCATCGAGCGCAACATCAACTACACCAACGTCTGCGTCACGGCCTGCAAGTTCTGCGCCTTCTACGCTCCGCCCAAGGACACCGCCAAGGGCTGGACCCGTGACCTCGACGACATCCTGCGGCGCTGCGCGGAGACGGTGAAGCTGGGCGGCACCCAGATCATGTTCCAGGGCGGCCACCACCCGGACTACGGCGTCGAGTACTACGAGAAGCATTTCGCGGCCATCAAGAAGGACTTCCCGCAGCTCGTCATCCACTCCCTCGGCGCCTCCGAGGTCGAGCACATGGCCCGGATCTCCAAGGTGTCGGTGGAGGAGGCCGTCCAGCGCATCCACGCCGCCGGCCTCGACTCCTTCGCAGGCGCCGGCGCCGAACTGCTCCCGGCGCGACCGCGCAAGGCGATCGCCCCGCTGAAGGAGTCCGGCGAGCGCTGGCTGGAGATCATGGAGATCGCCCACGGACTCGGGGTCGAGTCGACGTCGACGATGCTGATGGGTACGGGCGAGACCAACGCCGAGCGCATCGAGCATCTGCGGATGATCCGTGACGTACAGGACCGGACGGGCGGCTTCCGGGCCTTCATCCCGTACACGTACCAGCCCGAGAACAACCACCTCAAGGGCCGGACCCAGGCGACGATCTTCGAGTACCTGCGGATGATCGCGGTCGCCCGGCTCTTCTTCGACAACGTCGCCCACATCCAGGGCTCGTGGCTGACGACGGGCAAGGAGGTCGGCCAGCTGTCGCTGCACCACGGCGCGGACGACCTCGGCTCGATCATGCTGGAGGAGAACGTCGTCTCCTCGGCCGGCGCGAAGCACCGGTCCAACCGGCAGGAGATCATCGACCTGATCCGGAAGGCGGACCGGGTGCCGGCGCAGCGCACGACGACGTACGAGCACATCGTCGTCCACGACGACCCGGCGAACGACCCCGCCGACGACCGCGTCGCCTCGCACATCTCGTCGACGGCCATCGCGGGCGGCACGGCGCATCCCGAGCTGAAGCTGCTCAACGCCAACTGACGTCCCGTGCTGACGATCCACGTCGCGGATCTGCTGCTGCCCGGGGGCGGGCGCGAGCCCGTGCCGGGCGGCGCGGTCGCCGTCCGGGGCCGGGAGATCGCGGCCGTCGGCCCGTACGAGCAGCTCGCCGCCGCCCACCCTGTCGCCCGGGTGCGCCGCTGGCCCGGTGTCCTGACGCCCGGCCTGTGCAACCCGTACGGCCCCGAACTGCTGGAGCGGGCCTACCACCCCGACCCCCGTGAGGCGGACGACCTCGGCACCGAGCCACTCACCGGCGAGGCGCTGTCCGCCCTGGGGATGACGGACGCCCGCTGGGGCGCGAGCGCCCGGCGCGGAGCCCAGCGGATGCTGGCGCACGGCACGGTCGCCGTCGCGGGGGACCTGTGGCGCGGCACGGTCGTGGACGCGGTGACCCGGGCGGGACTGCACATGGAGGAACGCTTCACGGAGCCCGGAGGGACGCCGTCCCTCGACCCGTTCGCCGGACGGCCGCCGGCGGAGGCGTTCCTGGTGCCGCTGGGACCGGAGGGCGCCGACGCGGACTTCGCCGTCTTCGACGTCCCGGCTTCCTCGGGCGGCGACACGTACGCCACGCTCGCCACCCATGGCGCCGGCACCTGCGTCGCGACCGTCCTCGCCGGCCGACTGGTGTACCGGCGGCGGTAGGCGGTCGGGTCACCGGCGTGCTCGTGCCCGTACGCGTGCCTGTGCCCGTACGCGTGCCCGTGCCCGTGGCGCGTACCCGTACCCGTACGCGTGCCCGTGCCCGTGGCGCGTACCCGTACCCGTACCGCGCGCGAGCGCGTCGGCACGCCCCCGCAGGGGCGCCAGGGGTGTGCCTGAGACAATGGGCGGGTACTGTCCGCACCCGATACTGCGAGGCCGAACGCCAGTGACCCGCGCTTCCCTGGACAAGCAGCCGCACGAAGTCGCCTCGATGTTCGACGATGTCGCGGCGAACTACGACCTCACCAACGATGTGCTCTCGCTCGGCCAGGACCGGCGCTGGCGCAAGGAGGTCGCCAAGGCGGTCGGCGCGCGTCCCGCCGAGAAGATCCTCGATCTCGCCGCCGGCACCGGCACGTCGTCCCTGCCCTTCACCCGTACCGGTGCCTACGTCGTGCCCTGCGACTTCTCGCTCGGCATGCTGCGCGAGGGCAAGAAGCGGCACCCATGGCTGCCGCTGACCGCCGGCGACGCGACGAGGCTCCCGTTCCGGGACGATGCCTTCGACGCCGTGACGATCTCCTTCGGGCTGCGCAACGTCCAGGACACGGAAGGCGCGCTGCGTGAGCTGAACCGGGTGACGAGGCCCGGCGGGCGCGTCGTGATCTGCGAGTTCTCGCATCCGACGTGGGCGCCGTTCCGGACCGTGTACGAGGAGTACCTGATGCGGGCGCTGCCGCCGGT
Organism: Streptomyces sp. NPDC091376; assembly: GCF_044757085.1. Taxonomy (NCBI): domain Bacteria; kingdom Bacillati; phylum Actinomycetota; class Actinomycetes; order Kitasatosporales; family Streptomycetaceae; genus Streptomyces; species Streptomyces sp. NPDC091376. Next base: position 26,123 of record NZ_JBIVUF010000016.1, read on the forward strand.
GGCCCGCGCGGTCTCGTCCAACCCGGACGCGTACGTCTACCTCGCCGAGTCCATCCAGTCGTGGCCCGAACAGGCGGAACTCGCCGGGCTGCTGCAGAAGGCAGGCTGGTCGAAGGTGGCCTGGCGGAACCTGAGCGGCGGGATCGTCGCACTGCACCGCGGCACCAAGCCCCAGTAGTCCCGGGCCGAGCACCATGGACCACCAGGCGCTCCTGGAGCAGATCGCACGGGACGTCGAGCCGCTCCTCGGCACCGGCACGCCCGCCGAGTACATCCCCGCCCTCGCCGCGGTCGACCCGGGCCGCTTCGGCATGGCCATCGCCGGTCTCGACGGCACCGTGCACGGGGTGGGCGACTGGGAGCGGGCCTTCTCCACCCAGTCCGTCACCAAGGTCTTCGCCCTGGCCCTCGCACTGTCCCTGGGCGGTGACAGCCTCTGGGAGCACGTGGGCAGGGAGCCCTCCGGCAATCCGTTCAACTCCCTGGTGCAACTGGAGTACGAGAACGGCGTCCCGCGCAATCCGTTCATCAACGCGGGCGCGCTCGTCGTCACCGACCGGCTGCAGACCCTGACCGGCGACGCGAGCAGCGAACTGCTCGAGTTCCTGCGGCAGGAGAGCGGCAATCCGGAGCTGGCCTTCGATCCGGAGGTCGCCGAATCCGAGTCGGCGCACGGCGACCGCAACGCCGCGCTGGCGCACTTCATGGCCTCGTACGGCCACATCGCCAATCCCGTCCCCGCGCTGCTCGACCACTACTTCTGGCAGTGCTCGATCGAGATGAACTGTGCCGATCTGGCCCGTGCGGCCCTCTTCCTGGCCCGCCATGGGCTGCGCGCGGACGGCAGCAGGCTGCTGACCCGCAGCGAGGCCAAGCAGATCAACGCGGTGATGCTCACCTGCGGCACGTACGACGCGGCGGGGGAGTTCGCCTACCGGGTCGGGCTGCCGGGCAAGAGCGGGGTCGGCGGTGGCATCGTCGCGGTCGTGCCGGGCCGCTGCACGCTGGGCGTGTGGAGCCCGGGACTGGACAGGCAGGGCAACTCGGTGGCGGGCGTGGCGGCGCTGGACCGGTTCACGACGCTGACGGGGCTGTCCGTCTTCTAGCGCCGGTCACGCGGCACGAGGTACGCCGCACTTGCCATTCGGCACGAGGTACGCCGCACTGGTCCCGCGGCACTGGGCGTGCCGCGCGTGCCGCACGTGCAGCGCGGGCCCGGTGCGGCACCCGACAGCGTGGCACCGCACCGCACCCGCGCGCCGGGAGCGGGCTACAACTCCAGCCGGAAGCAATAGGCTTTGCGCTCGGTGCCCGGGACGCCGAACGTCTCCGCCGCCTCCATGCCCAGCCGTCGCGTCACGGCGATCGACCGCTCGTTGCGGCAGTCGACCATCGCGACCACCGACGGGACACCGGCCGCCCGCAGCCTCTCCAGCGTGATCCGGGCGGCGGTCGTCACGTACCCGCGTCCCCAGGACGCGCGTGCCAGCCGCCAGCCGATCTCGATCTCGCCGACCGGGCCGAAGGACTCGTGAGGCCACGGCTGCGCGCCGGTGAAGCCGATCACCTCACCCGCCTCGTCGAGCAGCGTCCACAGGCAGAAGCCCCGCTCCGCGTCATGGCGGCGCTGCCGCGCGGTGAACTCCTCGTAGACGGACACCTCGGCGGACCTGCCGCCGTGGAACTCCATGACGTCCGGGTCGTCGAAGACGCGATGCCAGGAGTAGGCGTCCTCCTCGGTGGGGACGCGGAGCCGTACGACGGGGAGAGACGCAGAGGTCATCGCGAGGGAGCCCTTCGTTTGCCGATCAGTACGCCCCCATAGACTGCACATGACCTGTGCCGCCCGGCACGCGAATTCGAGTCTTCGGGAGAACCCGCCGTGACCGAGACGACCCCCTCCGAGCACAGCGCAGATGTGATCGTCGTCGGGGCAGGCCCGGCCGGTTCGACGACGGCGTACTACCTGGCCAAGGCCGGCCTCGACGTACTGCTCCTGGAGAAGACGGCGTTCCCGCGCGAGAAGGTCTGCGGCGACGGGCTCACGCCCCGCGCCACCAAGCAGCTCGTCGCGATGGGCATCGACATCTCCGAAGAGGCCGGCTGGCTCCGCAACAAGGGCCTGCGGATCATCGGCGGTGGCGTACGGCTCCAGTTGGACTGGCCGGACCTCGCCAGCTACCCGGACTACGGTCTCGTCCGCAAGCGTGACGACTTCGACGAGCAGCTGGCGCGGCAGGCGCAGAAGGCCGGTGCGCGGCTGTACGAGCGCTGCAACGTGGGCGCGCCGCTGATCGACGACCGCACGGGACGCATCACGGGCGTCGAGGCCAAGCTCGGCGAGGAGAAGACCCCGGTCACCTTCCACGCCCCGCTCGTCGTCGCCGCCGACGGCAACTCCTCCCGGATCTCCCTCGCGATGGGCCTGCACCGCCGCGAGGACCGCCCGATGGGTGTCGCGGTCCGTACGTACTTCACCAGCCCCCGGCACGACGACGACTACCTGGAGTCCTGGCTGGAGCTGTGGGACCGGCGCGGCCCCGGCGAGGACCGGCTGCTGCCCGGCTACGGCTGGATCTTCGGCATGGGCGACGGCACCTCCAACGTCGGCCTCGGCGTCCTCAACACCTCCGCCTCCTTCAAGGAGCTGGACTGGCGCGAGGTCCTCAAGGCCTGGTGCGCCTCGATGCCGGAAGACTGGGGTTACGTACCCGACAACATGACGGGCCCGATCCGCGGAGCCGCGCTCCCCATGGCCTTCAACCGGCAGCCGCACTACACCAAGGGCCTGCTGCTGGTCGGCGACGCGGGCGGCCTGGTCAACCCCTTCAACGGCGAAGGCATCGCGTACGCCATGGAGTCCGGCCAGATCGCCGCGGACGTCATCGTCCAGGCACACGCCCGGGCCACCCCCGCTCAGCGCGAACTGGCTCTCCACAACTACCCGAAGGTCCTCAAGGACACCTACGGCGGCTACTACACACTGGGCCGCGCCTTCGTGAAGCTCATCGGCAACCCGAGGGTCATGAAGATCGCGACACAGCGCGGCCTGACGCACCCGGTGCTGATGAAGTTCACGCTGAAGATGCTCGCGAACCTGACGGACCCGTCGGGCGGCGACGCGATGGACCGCATCATCAACGGGCTGAGCAAGGTGGCTCCGAAGGCCTGACACGCACCGTGAGCGCGGGGCGAACGCAGTGTGAGGATGCTGTGGGCGCCCCTCCGCGGCGCTTCCGGGAGGCCGCAGGCGTCCCTAGCCTGCGGTGACCATGACGGACAGTGGACAGACCGCCGACGGACGGACCGCCGACGGACGGACCGCCGACGGACAGACCGCAGGTGGGCCGACGGAGGGCGTACCGACGACGGGCGTACCGACCGCCGTCGGCCGGACGCGGAGGCGCTTCCTGGCGGCCACCGGTGGCGCCCTCGGTGCTGCCGCCCTCGCGACGACCTCCCGGGCGGCGGCGACGCCCTCGGCCGCCGGCCGTACCGTCGCCGTCCTCGGCGGCGGAGTGTCCGGGCTCAGTGCGGCCCATGAACTCGCCGAGCGCGGCTATGCCGTGACCGTGTACGAGTACCACGACGTGCTCGGCGGCAAGGCCCGCTCCATGGACGTACCCGGCACCGGCGGCGGCGGCCGCAAACCGCTCCCGGCGGAGCACGGCTTCCGTTTCTTTCCCGGCTTCTACCGGAACCTGCCGGACACGATGCGCCGCATCCCCTTCCCCGGCAACCCCGGTGGTGTGCGCGGCAATCTGCGCAACGCCACCGAGGAACTCTTCGCCCGCGAGGCGGGCCGGCCGGACCTGCACTTCCCGCTACGGCGCCTGACGACCCCGCCGCGCCTCGGCGATCTCACGACGACATGGATCCGCGACGAGGTGACGGCCGCGCTCGACACCGCGACGAAACTGCCCGCGCACGAGGCCGCGTACTTCGCCAACCGACTTCTCGTCCATCTGACCAGCTGCGACGCCCGCCGCGAGAGCGAGTGGGAAGCCACGTCGTGGTGGGACTTCATCCGGGCGGGGGACTTCAGCGACGAGTACCGGATCCTGCTCGGCATCGGCCAGACCCGCAATCTCGTCGCGACGCGTGCCCAGGAGGCGTCCACCCGCACGGTCGGCCGCGTGATCATCGAGGCGCTGATCCTGTGGGGACTGCTCGGCCGCGGCCTCGACGGTGACGACGCGGACATCGACCGGGTGCTGAACGCCCCCACGTCCGAGGCGTGGATCGACCCCTGGCGTGCCCATCTCGCCACGCTGGGTGTGCAGTTCGTGTTCTCCAGCGACGTACGGGAGGTGCTGTACGCCGACGGCCGGGTCACCGGCGTACGTGTCACCGGCCCCGACGGGGCGCGTCCGCGCACCGTCACGGCCGACCACTACGTCCAGGCGATGCCCGTGGAGCACGCCCGGCGCACCTGGGGTGCCGCCCTGCGCGCCGCCGACCCGCAGCTGGCCCGTTGCGACGAGCTCCGCACCGACTGGATGACGGGCATCATGTTCTATACGCGACGAAAAGTCCCTCTTGTCCACGGACACGTCAACTGCCTGGACTCGCCATGGTCGGTGACCGCCATCGGCCAGGCACAGTTCTGGGACGGCCGCGACTTCGCCGCCGACTACGGGGACGGCAGCGCGCTCGACTGCGTGTCGGCGATTGTGTCGGAGTGGGACCGCCCCGGGATCCTGTACGGCAAGCCGGCCCGCGCCTGCACGCGCGAGGAGATCGTCGAGGAGTGCTGGGCGCAGCTGAAGGACGGGGTGAACGACGCGGGGCGGACGCTCATCGAGGACGCCGACCGGGTGGCGTGGTTCATGGACCCGGCGGTCAGTGGGCTCGGTGGCCCCGATCCGCAGAACCGCGAGCCGCTGTTCATCCATCCGACCGGCACCTGGCATCTGCGCCCCACCGCCCGTACCGCCGTCCCGAACCTCTTCCTCGCGGGCGACTACGTACGCACGGACGTGGACCTGGCGACGATGGAGGGCGCCAACGAGTCCGCGCGGCGGGCCGTCAACGCCCTCCTCGACCGGGACGGCTCGGACGCCCCGCGCTGCACGGTGTGGGAGCTGTACCGCCCGCCGGAGCTGGAGCCGCTCAAGCGGGTGGACGAGGCGCGCTTCCGCCTCGGTCTGCCGAACACCTTCGACCTGGGGTGACGAGGCGGGGAGGACCGGAAGGGCGCACGGGAAAGGCCACCGCCCCGGAGGGGAGCGGTGGCCTTCGCCGGGATGCGCTCAGAGGACGCGGACCGCACCGCTCGCGGGGTAGCCCGACAGGTCCTGGATGACGACGCCCTTGCTGGGGTTGGCGGCGTCGAGGTACTGGCCGTCGCCGATGTAGACGCCGGTGTGGTACGCCGAGCCGGCGCCGCCCCAGTACAGGATGTCGCCGACCTGGATGTTGTCGAGGGAGACCGGGGTGCCGGCCAGCGACTGGTCCTGGGAGACCCGCGGGAGGTCGATCCCCACCTGGCGGAAGGCGGCCTGGACGAGGCTGGAGCAGTCCCACGAGTTGGGGCCGGTGGCGCCCATGACGTAGGCGTCGCCGAGCTGTGCCTTGAGGAAGGCGATGACGGTCGCGGCGGACCCGGTCGCCTGGGAGACGCCCTGGGAGGAGCCGGAGGCGGAGAGCGTGGTGCGCTCGGAGGAGCGCGAGGAGCGCGCCTGGGCCTCGGCGCGGGCGGCCTCCTCGGCCTTCTTCACGGCCTCGGCCTTGCGGTCGGCCTCGTCCTTGGCCTTCTTCGCGGCCTTGGCGGCCTTCGCGGCGGCGGCGTTCTCCTGGGTCTGAAGATTCAGATCCAGGGCGGCCTGCTGGGTCGTCTCGGCGGAGAGGGCGACCGCGCTCGCGAGCTCGGGGGTGTCGAAGGTGAGCGCGGGCATCTCGATGGTCTCGGTCACCGGCTCGGCGTTCGCCGGCCCGGCGCTTCCGGCCACCGCGAGGGTGCTGAGGACGCCACCGGCAACTCCGGCCCGCAGCGCGAGCGTCGAGGCGCTGCGAGGGCGGGGCTTCCGGTGGCTACGTATGTGAGCGGTGTGGGACATGAGTACAACCGCTATCAGGGCTTCACGGTTCCCTTCAAGAAACGTGCTTTGCGCCACAGTTGTGCCCGGAGGCGCCGAATCCGCTTCCCTGGGACCCTTATTGACGCCGTAACGGGCAAAACGGGCATGCGTGATCAGGGCCATGATCATGGGCTTTCAGAAAAAGGTCCGGATTGCCCGCCACCTACCACCCCCTCGTACCGATGGCCAAGCCCCGGTTTTCCGGGCCCCCGTCCGAGTGGTACAGGTCACAGAGTGATCACGCTCGAAGGTGGGTCTGGGCGCTCGTGAATGTGTGCACGCGTCCACTCCCGTCCAGGCATCCCCTCGCCCGGGTGACGGCCGTCCTTTATCACCCGGTCCGGCCCCTCGCGAATTTGCCTGGACGCCCGGCGGCTGGTAGGCGCACGCGCCCCTGACCAGCGGTAACGATGGAGTTGGTCACCTTTTGTAATCGCTCGTGCGCTTCCCGTATGAAGATCACCGCTCATCCGACTTCATGATCCTTCGTCAGGTGGTGGAGATCACAAAGTCGTTGCCGTACCCCGTGTCGCAGATCACAGACCGGCAGGCATAGGATGCGGAGCAGTCGGGCTTGTGAACTGCCTCACATGTAGGCGATCTTCGTGGGGCGGGTTGCGGGGCCCGGTGCGGTCCAACGGTCAAGGACGACTGGAAGGAGCGAGGAGCGTGAATGCCTATACGCCCATCCTCGTGCTCGGCGCCCTAGGGGCAGGCTTCGCGATCTTCTCCGTGGTCATGGCCACGCTTATCGGTCCGAAGCGCTACAACCGCGCGAAGCTCGAGGCCTATGAGTGCGGTATCGAGCCGACGCCGACGCCGGCCGGAGGGGGCCGCTTCCCCATCAAGTACTACCTGACGGCGATGCTCTTCATCATCTTCGATATCGAGATCGTCTTCCTCTATCCCTGGGCCGTCACCTTCGACGCCCTGGGGATCTTCGGGCTCGTGGAGATGCTGCTCTTCGTGCTCACCGTCTTCGTCGCCTACGCCTACGTCTGGCGGCGCGGCGGCCTGGAATGGGACTGAAGGGCTACTGAGGGGCTGAGGAGCACACCAATGGGACTCGAAGAGAAACTGCCGAGCGGCTTTCTGCTGACCACCGTCGAACAGGCCGCGGGCTGGGTGCGCAAGGCGTCCGTCTTCCCCGCCACCTTCGGTCTGGCCTGCTGCGCCATCGAGATGATGACGACCGGCGCCGGCCGCTACGACCTGGCCCGCTTCGGCATGGAGGTCTTCCGCGGCTCGCCACGGCAGGCCGACCTGATGATCGTGGCCGGGCGGGTGAGCCAGAAGATGGCGCCCGTCCTGCGGCAGGTCTACGACCAGATGCCCAACCCCAAGTGGGTGATCTCCATGGGGGTTTGCGCATCTTCGGGCGGTATGTTCAACAATTACGCGATTGTGCAGGGTGTTGACCACATTGTTCCCGTTGACATCTATTTGCCGGGCTGCCCTCCGCGGCCGGAGATGCTGATGGACGCGATCCTCAAGCTCCACCAGAAGATCCAGAGCTCCAAGCTCGGTGTGAACGCGGAGGAAGCGGCCCGCGAGGCGGAGGAAGCGGCTCTCAAGGCGCTCCCGACGATCGAGATGAAGGGGCTGCTGCGATGAGCGACGCACGCGAGGACCAGCCGAACCCCGAGAAGGAACTCAGCGAGCAGAACCTGCCGGGGCAGCGCGGTGAGCACGGCGAGGAGATCCGGGTCCAGCGAGGCATGTTCGGCGCCGCCAACGGCGGCGACACCTCCGGCTACGGCGGGCTCGTCCGCTCCGTACGGCTGCCCGGCCCGGCCACGCGCCCCTACGGCGGCTGGTTCGACGAGGTCGCCGACGAGCTCGAAGGCGCCCTGGAGGAACAGGACCTCGTCCCCGGGAACGCGATCGAGAAGACCGTCGTCGACCGTGACGAGCTCACCTTCCACATCACCCGCGAGCACCTCGTCCGCGTCGCCAGGACCCTGCGAGACGACCCGGCGCTGCGCTTCGAGCTCTGCACGGGGGTGAGCGGCGTCCACTACCCCGGAGACAAGGGCCGCGAGCTGCACGCCGTCTACCACCTGCGCTCGCTCACCCACGGCCGGCTGATCCGCCTGGAGGTCAGCGCCCCGGACACGGACCCGCACATCCCGTCCCTCGTCGAGGTCTATCCGACCAACGACTGGCACGAGCGCGAGGCCTACGACTTCTTCGGCCTGATCTTCGACGGCCACCCCGCCCTCACCCGGATCATGATGCCGGACGACTGGCAGGGCTTCCCGCAGCGCAAGGACTATCCCCTCGGCGGCATCCCCGTCGAGTACAAGGGCGCCCAGATCCCGGCTCCGGACCAGCGGAGGTCGTACTCGTGACAACACCGTCCGCATCCGCACGTGAGACGACCGAGGGGACTGTATATACAGTCACCGGCGGCGACTGGGACGAGGTCGCCCGGTCCGCGGCCAAGGCCGACGACGAGCGCATCGTCGTCAACATGGGTCCGCAGCACCCGTCCACCCACGGCGTGCTCCGGCTGATCCTGGAGATCGACGGCGAGACCGTCACCGAGGCCCGCTGCGGTATCGGCTACCTCCACACCGGCATCGAGAAGAACCTCGAGTACCGGACATGGACGCAGGGCACCACCTTCGTCACGCGCATGGACTACCTCACGCCGTTCTTCAACGAGACGGCGTACTGCCTCGCGGTGGAGAAGCTGCTCGGCATCGAGGACCAGATCCCCGACCGGGCGACGGTCATCCGCGTGCTCCTCATGGAGCTGAACCGGCTCTCCTCCCACCTGGTGTGCATCGCCACGGGCGGTATGGAGCTCGGCGCAACCACGATCATGATCTACGGATTCCGTGATCGTGAACTGATTCTCGACATCTACGAGCTCATCACCGGCCTGCGGATGAACCACGCGTACATCCGGCCCGGCGGGCTCGCCCAGGACCTGCCGCCGGGCGCCGTGGACCAGATCCGCGAGTTCGTGAAGAAGATGAAGAAGAACCTTCCCGAGTACGACAAGCTCGCCACCGGGAACCCGATCTTCAAGGCCCGGATGCAGGACATCGGCTACCTCGACCTGGCGGGCTGCATGGCCCTCGGCGCGACCGGACCGATCCTGCGCTCCACCGGCCTCCCGCACGACCTGCGCAAGACCGATCCGTACTGCGGCTACGAGACGTACGACTTCGACGTCCCGACCGCTGACAGCTGCGACTCCTACGGCCGCTTCCTCATCCGTCTTGAGGAGATGCGGCAGTCGCTGCGGATCGTCGAGCAGTGCCTGGACCGGCTCAGCCCCGGCCCGGTGATGGTCGAGGACAAGAAGATCGCCTGGCCCGCGCAGCTCGCGCTCGGCCCGGACGGCCTCGGCAACTCCCTCGACCACATCAAGAAGATCATGGGCACCTCCATGGAGGCCCTGATCCACCACTTCAAGCTGGTGACCGAGGGCTTCCGGGTCCCCGCCGGCCAGGCGTACGCGGCTGTCGAGTCGCCCAAGGGCGAACTCGGCGTCCATGTCGTCTCCGACGGCGGCACCCGCCCCTACCGGGTCCACTTCCGCGACCCGTCCTTCACCAATCTGCAGTCCATGGCGGCGATGTGCGAGGGCGGCATGGTCGCCGACGTCATCGTGGCCGTGGCGTCCATCGACCCCGTGATGGGAGGCGTCGACCGGTGACAGACGTATCGCTCGGGATGCCACAGCTCCCCGCCCCGCAATACCCGGCGGAGGTGCGCACGAGGCTGGAGACGGACGCCCGGCAGATCATCGACCGCTACCCGGACAGCCGGTCCGCGCTGCTGCCGCTGCTCCACCTCGTGCAGTCGGAGGAGGGCTATGTCACCCGCACCGGCATGCGGTTCTGCGCGGACATGCTGGATCTGACGACGGCGGAGGTCACCGCGGTCGCCACCTTCTACTCCATGTACCGCCGCAAGCCGTCCGGTGACTACCAGGTCGGTGTCTGCACCAACACCCTCTGCGCGGTGATGGGCGGCGACGCGATCTTCGACGAACTCAAGGAGCACCTCGGCGTCGGCAACGGCGGGACCACCGAGGACGGCAAGGTCACCCTTGAGCACATCGAGTGCAACGCGGCCTGCGACTTCGCGCCCGTCGTGATGGTCAACTGGGAGTTCTTCGACAACCAGACTCCCGAGTCGGCACGCAGGCTCGTCGACGACCTGCGGGCGGGAGCGACCGTCGAACCCACCCGCGGTGCCCCGCTGTGCACCTTCAAGGAGACGTCCCGCATCCTGGCCGGCTTCCCCGACGAGCGCCCCGGCGCCGTCGAGGCCACCGGCGGAGCGGGCCCCGCCTCCCTGGTCGGCCTGCGGCTGGCCAAGGGCGAGTCGCCCCAGCCACGCGTGGTCCACCCGCGCGGCGCCGCCCCGCAGGGCGGGTCGGCGGCCGAGCACCTCAGCTCCCACGACGCCCCGCAGCACACGTCCGAGTCCGACCCCGCGCACCCCGCGGGCCCGGTTTCCGAGGAGGGGGAGTGATGACCGTGTCCACCGAGTACGGGCCGGAGGCCGGCGGCGGGACGAGCCCCGAGAAACTGCTCGCGCCCGTCCTGTCCGCCTTCTGGGACCAGCCCGAGTCCTGGACGCTGGCCACCTATCGGAGCCACGAGGGCTACGAGGGGCTGCGCAAGGCCCTCGCGATGGCCCCGGACGACCTCATCGCCTACGTCAAGGACTCCGGCCTTCGCGGCCGCGGCGGCGCCGGCTTCCCCACCGGAATGAAGTGGCAGTTCATTCCGCAGGGCGACGGCAAGCCCCACTATCTCGTTGTCAACGCCGACGAGTCGGAGCCCGGGACCTGCAAGGACATCCCGCTCCTCTTCGCCAACCCGCATTCCCTCATCGAGGGGATCGTGATCGCCTGCTACGCGATCCGGTCGAACCATGCCTTCATCTATCTGCGCGGCGAGGTCGTCCCCGTACTGCGCAGGCTGCAGGAGGCCGTGCGCGAGGCGTACGAGGCCGGCTACCTCGGCAAGGACATCCTGGGCAGCGGACTCGACCTCGAACTCACCGTGCACGCGGGTGCGGGCGCGTACATCTGCGGTGAGGAGACCGCGCTGCTGGACTCCCTGGAAGGCCGGCGCGGCCAGCCCCGGCTGCGTCCCCCCTTCCCCGCGGTCGCCGGTCTGTACGCGTGCCCCACTGTGGTGAACAACGTCGAGTCCATCGCGTCCGTTCCCGCGATCCTCAACCGGGGCAAGGACTGGTTCCGTTCGATGGGCAGCGAGAAGTCCCCCGGCTTCACGCTGTACTCGCTGAGCGGCCATGTCGCGCGGCCCGGGCAGTACGAGGGCCCGCTCGGGATCACCCTGCGCCAGCTGCTCGACATGAGCGGCGGCATGCGCCCGGGCCACCGGCTGAAGTTCTGGACCCCGGGCGGCTCCTCGACCCCGATGTTCACCGACGAACACCTCGACGTCCCGCTGGACTACGAGGGTGTGGGCGCCGCCGGATCGATGCTCGGCACCAAGGCGCTGCAGTGCTTCGACGAGACGACGTGCGTGGTGCGCGCGGTGACCAGGTGGACCGAGTTCTATGCCCACGAGTCCTGCGGAAAGTGCACGCCCTGCCGCGAAGGCACGTACTGGCTCGTCCAGTTGCTGCACGACATCGAGGACGGCAAGGGCGCCATGGAGGACCTCGACAAGCTGAACGACATCGCCGACAACATCAACGGCAAGTCGTTCTGCGCCCTCGGTGACGGTGCCGCCGCGCCGATCTTCTCCTCGCTGAAGTACTTCCGTGACGAGTACGAGCAGCACATCAGCGGCCGGGGCTGCCCCTTCGACCCCGCGAGGTCCACCGCCTGGGCCGACAACGACCTGGAGGTGCCGGCATGACTTCGCTCTCCTCGCCGATTCCTCTCCGCGGCCACGCCGCGGGCCGCCTCGGGGGCGGCCCGTCCCGGCCCGTCGAGCGCCATCTGGAGGCTGTCCGCATGACTGTGGCCCATGCGCCGAACCCCGGCCGCGGCTCCGCCGTGGACCGGCCCGCGGCACGGACGGAGGTGCGGTCGTGACCGTGACCACCCCGGCCTCCGCCGGAGGCGGCGCCGCCGCCGTCCCGCCCGAGGACCTCGTCTCGCTGACCATCGACGGCGTCGAGATCTCCGTGCCCAAGGGCACCCTGGTCATCCGTGCCGCCGAGCAGCTCGGCATCGAGATCCCCCGGTTCTGCGACCACCCCCTCCTCGACCCGGTCGGCGCCTGCCGGCAGTGCATCGTCGAGGTCGAGGGCCAGCGCAAGCCGATGGCCTCCTGCACCATCACCTGCACCGACGGCATGGTCGTCAGGTCACAGCTCACCTCGCCCGTCGCCGAGAAGGCGCAGAAGGGCGTGATGGAGCTGCTGCTCATCAACCACCCGCTGGACTGCCCGGTCTGCGACAAGGGCGGCGAGTGCCCGCTGCAGAACCAGGCCATGTCGCACGGCCAGGCCGAGTCCCGCTTCGAGGGCAGGAAGCGGACGTACGAGAAGCCGGTCGGCATCTCCACCCAGGTGCTGCTCGACCGCGAGCGATGCGTGCTCTGCGCGCGCTGCACCCGCTTCTCCAACCAGGTCGCGGGCGACCCGATGATCGAGCTGCTGGAACGCGGCGCGCTCCAGCAGGTCGGCACCGGCGAGGGCGACCCCTTCGAGTCGTACTTCTCCGGGAACACCATCCAGATCTGCCCGGTCGGCGCGCTGACCTCCGCCGCGTACCGGTTCCGCTCCCGGCCCTTCGACCTCGTCTCGTCGCCGTCCGTCTGCGAGCACTGCGCGGGCGGCTGCGCCACCCGCACCGACCACCGGCGCGGCAAGGTCATGCGGCGGCTCGCCGCCGACGACCCCGAGGTCAACGAGGAGTGGATCTGCGACAAGGGGCGGTTCGCCTTCCGCTACGCCCAGCAGCGCGACCGGCTCACCACTCCGCTCGTACGTGACAAGGAGACCGGTCGGCTGGAGCCGGCGAGCTGGCCGGAGGCCCTGGAGGCCGCGGCCGCCGGGCTCACGGCGGCACGCGGCCGGGCGGCGGTGCTCACCGGCGGCCGGCTCACGGTCGAGGACGCCTACGCGTACGCCAAGTTCGCCCGGATCGCCCTCGACACCAACGACATCGACTTCCGGGCCCGGGTCCACTCCTCGGAGGAGGCCGACTTCCTGGCCGCCAGGGTCGCCGGCCACGGCCGGGACCTGGACCGGGAGGGGGTCACGTACACCTCCCTGGAGGCCGCTCCGGCGGTGCTGCTCGTGGGCTTCGAGTCGGAGGAGGAGGCCCCCGGCGTCTTCCTGCGGCTGCGCAAGGCCGCGCGCAGGCACGGCCTGCGGACCTACGCCCTCGCCACGCACGCCACCCGTGGTCTGACGAAGGCCGGCGGCGTCCTGCTGCCCGCCGCCCCCGGCACCGAGACCGAGTGGCTGAACGCCCTGGCCTCCGGCACCGGACTCGAAGGGGACGGTGCCACGGCCGCCGAGGCGCTGCGGGCCGAGGGCGCCGTGATCGTGGTCGGTGAGCGGCTGGCCGGAGTGCCGGGCGCCCTGACCGCGGTCGTACGAGCCGCGGCCGCGACCGGCGCCCAGCTGGTGTGGATCCCGCGCCGGGCCGGTGAACGCGGTGCGATCGAGGCGGGCGCCGTCCCGTCGCTGCTGCCCGGCGGCCGCCCCGCCACCGATCCGCGGGCCCGTGAGGAGACCGCGGCGGCCTGGGGCGTCCGCGAACTCCCGCACCGCTACGGCCGGGACACCGGCCAGATCGTCGAGGCCGCGGCCAACGGCGAACTGGCCGCCCTGGTCGTCGCCGGTGTCGAGGCCGCCGATCTTCCGCACCCGGAACGTGCGCGCGAGGCGTTCGACGCGGTCGGCTTCCTCGTCTCGCTGGAGCTGCGGCCCAGCGAGGTCACCGAGCGGGCCGACGTGGTCTTCCCGGTCGCGGCCGTCGCCGAGAAGGCCGGCACGTTCCTCAACTGGGAGGGCAGGGCGCGGCTCTTCGAGGCCGCGCTGAAGCCGGACCAGATGACGCGCACGCTCGCGCCGACCGACGCGCGGGTGCTGCACATGCTGGCCGACGCCCTGGACGTCCATCTGGCCCTGCCCGACCTGCAGTCGGTGCGGCGGGAGCTGGACCGGCTCGGGGTGTGGGACGGACCGCGGGCCACCGAGCCCGCCGAGTCCGGCCGGCCGCTGCCCCTCCCCGGTGAGGGCGAGGCGGTCCTGGCGGGCCACCGGCTCCTGCTGGACCAGGGGCTGCTCCAGGAGGGCGACGAGGCGTTGGCGGGCACCCGGCACGCCGCGGTCGCCCGGCTCTCCGCCGCCACCGCGGCCGAGACCGGGGTGAAGGACGGCGATGTCCTCTCCGTCAGCGGACCCTCGGGTTCCGTGCAACTCCCGCTCCAGGTGACCGAGATGCCCGACCGGGTGGTCTGGCTCCCGCTCAACTCCACGGGCGCAGGCGTGCTGAGCGACACGGGTGTGACGCCCGGCCGGCTCGTCCGTATCGGCCCGGCGGCGCCGAGGCCCGCCGACGACGTACCGGAGGTGCGCGCGTGAACCCGCCACTCCTCGACCCGACCCTGCTCGCGGCGGAGGACCTCTCGCTGTTCGGGCGGGACGTCTGGTGGATCGTCGTCATCAAGGCGGTCTTCTGCTTCGCCTTCCTGATGCTGACCGTGCTGTTCTCCATCGTGTGGGAGCGCAAGGTCGTCGCCTGGATGCAGCTGCGCATCGGCCCCAACCGGCACGGTCCGTGGGGCCTCCTCCAGTCCCTCGCGGACGGCGTCAAGCTGATGCTCAAGGAGGACGTGATCGTCAAGCGCGCGGACAAGGTGGTCTACGTCCTCGCGCCGATCATCGCGGCGATCCCGGCCTTCATGGCGATCGCCGTCATCCCGTTCGGCCCGGCGGGCAACGAGATCTCGATCTTCGGCCAGCGGACCACGATGCAGCTCACCGACCTGCCGATCGCGATGCTCTACATCCTCGCGGTCGCCTCGGTCGGCATCTACGGCATCGTGCTGGCGGGCTGGTCGTCCGGTTCGACCTACCCGCTGCTCGGCGGACTGCGGTCCTGTGCGCAGATGATCTCGTACGAGATCGCGATGGGCGCGGCCTTCGCCTCGGTCTTCCTCTACTCGGGATCGATGTCGACCTCGACGATCGTCGAGGCGCAGGCGGACCGCTGGTACGTCCTGCTGCTGCCGGTCTCGTTCCTCATCTACATCGTGACGATGATCGGTGAGACCAACCGGGCTCCGTTCGACATGCCGGAGTCCGAGGGCGACCTCGTCGGCGGCTTCAACACCGAGTACTCGTCGATCAAGTTCGCGCTGTTCATGCTCGCCGAGTACGTCAACATGGTCACCGTCTCGGCGGTCTCCGTCACTCTCTTCCTGGGCGGCTGGCGGGCCCCGTGGCCGATCAGCACCTTCTGGGAGGGCGCGAACCACGGCTGGTGGCCGATGCTCTGGTTCGTCATCAAGGTGCAGCTGCTGCTGTTCTTCTTCATCTGGCTGCGCGGCACGCTCCCACGCGTCCGCTACGACCAGCTGATGAAGCTCGGCTGGAAGGTGCTCATCCCGGTCTCGGTCGTCTGGCTGATGCTCGTCGCGACCGTCCGGGCGCTGCGCAACGAGGGACAGGACTTCTCGCAGATCGTGCTGTACGTCGGCGGGGCGGTCCTCGCCGTGCTGCTGCTGTCCTTCGTCGCCGACCTGTTCCGGGGCAAGAGGGAACGGGCCGAGGAGGAGTCGGAGCAGGGGGCGGCGCCCGCCGGCTTCGACCCGATGGCGGGCGGCTTCCCGGTACCCCCGCTGCCCGGGCAGCAACTACCGCCGGTGCCACGCAGGCGGCCGCGCCACGACCGCGAGCTGATTGTCAGTGGCGGCCCCGATACTCAGAGTGACGGTCCTCGTGAGGGAAAGGAGGCTGACGGTGCCTGAGCAGTCCAAGGACTCCGAGAGCGGGTTCCAGAACCCGGTCGCCGGCTTCGGCGTGACCTTCAAGGCCATGTTCAAGAAGCGGCTGACGGAGCAGTATCCGGAGCAGCAGAAGACGACGGCGCCGCGCTTCCACGGCCGGCACCAGCTCAACCGGCATCCGGACGGGCTGGAGAAGTGCGTCGGCTGCGAGTTGTGCGCCTGGGCCTGTCCGGCGGACGCCATCTATGTGGAAGGCGCGGACAACACCGACGAGGAGCGCTACTCGCCGGGCGAGCGCTACGGGCGGGTGTACCAGATCAACTACGCCCGCTGCATCCTGTGCGGCCTGTGCATCGAGGCCTGCCCGACCCGGGCGCTGACGATGACCAACGAGTTCGAGCTGGCCGACAGCTCCCGCGAGAATCTGATCTACACCAAGGAGCAGCTCCTCGCGGGCCTGGAGACGGGCATGGTCGACAGCCCGCACGCGATCTACCCGGGGATGGACGAGCAGGACTACTACCGGGGGCTGGTCACCGAGGCCGCGCCCGGCACGGAGCGCCAGGTCGCCACCTCCAAGGGAGAGAAGCCGGACGAGCAGGAGGTCGACGCATGAGCGCGCTGGCCGCCGCGGCCTCCACCGGTGAGGCCGTCCAGTTCTGGGTGCTCGGCACCGTCGCCGTCATCGGCGCACTCTGCACGATCCTGATGAAGCGGGCCGTGCACAGCGCGCTGTGCCTCGCCGCGACCATGATCATCCTGGCGATCTTCTACCTCGCCAACGGGGCGTACTTCCTGGGCGTCGTCCAGATCGTCGTCTACACCGGCGCGATCATGATGCTGTTCCTCTTCGTCGTCATGCTCGTCGGTGTGACGGCGGCGGACTCCCTCAAGGAGACGCTGAAGGGACAGCGCTGGTGGGCCGCCCTGTGCGGACTCGGCTTCGGCGTCCTGCTGATCGCCGGAATCGGCCATGCCTCCCTGAGTTCCGCCTCCTTCATCGGACTCGGCCGGGCCAACGCGGGCGGCAATGTCGAGGGCCTCGCGGCGCTGATCTTCACCAAGTACGTCTTCGCCTTCGAGATCACCGGCGCGCTGCTCATCTCGGCGGCCGTCGGTGCGATGGTCCTCACCCACCGGGAGCGCACCGAGCGCGCCAGGACCCAGCGCGAGCTGGCCGAGCAGCGGGTGCGCGAGGGCAAGCACCTGCCGCCGCTGCCCGCGCCCGGGGTGTACGCCCGGCACAACGCGGTGGACATCGCGGGTCTGCTCCCGGACGGCACGCCGTCCGAGCTCACCGTCAACAAGACGCTGCGCGCCCGCGGTCAGATCCGCGACGTCTCCAGTGAGGCGCTGAACGACCTCAAGGCGCTGGAGCGGCGCTCCGAGGAGCGCCTGGGACGGGCCCGCGAGGAGTCCGGCCGGGACGAGAACGGCCGGGACGAGCACGACCGGGACGAGCACGACCGGGACGGCCGGCGCGACGGACAGGAGGCCAAGCGGTGAATCCCGTCAACTATCTCTATCTCGCCGCCCTGTTGTTCACCATCGGCGCGGTGGGCGTACTGATCAGGCGGAACGCGATCGTGGTCTTCATGTGCATCGAGCTGATGCTCAATGCCTGCAACCTCGCGCTCGTCGCCTTCTCCCGGATGCACGGCAATCTCGACGGCCAGATCATCGCGTTCTTCACGATGGTCGTCGCCGCCGCCGAGGTCGTGGTCGGGCTCGCGATCATCGTGTCGCTGTTCCGTTCCCGCCACTCGGCCTCGGTCGACGACGCCAGCCTGATGAAGCTGTAAGGGGTCGCAGACTCGTGGACAACGCAGAGAACCTGATCGCGCTGCTGATCGCGGCGCCCCTGCTGGGAGCGGCGGTGCTGCTGTGCGGCGGGCGCCGCCTCGACCGCACGGGCCACTGGATCGGCACCGCGCTCGCCGCCGTCTCCTTCGTCATCGGCGTCGTGCTCTTCGCCGACATGCTCGGCAGGCCCGGTGACGAACGGACGCTCACCCAGCATCTGTTCAGCTGGATCCCGGTCGAGGGCTTCCAGGCGGACGTCGCCTTCCAGCTCGACCAGCTGTCGATGACCTTCGTCCTCCTGATCACCGGCGTCGGCTCGCTCATCCATCTGTACTCCGTGGGGTACATGGAGCACGACGAGCGCCGCCGCCGCTTCTTCGGCTATCTCAACCTCTTCCTCGCGGCGATGCTCCTGCTGGTCCTCGCCGACAACTATCTGCTGCTGTACGTCGGCTGGGAGGGCGTCGGCCTCGCGTCGTACCTGCTCATCGGCTTCTGGCAGCACAAGCCCAGCGCGGCGACGGCCGCGAAGAAGGCCTTCCTGGTCAACCGGGTCGGCGACATGGGCCTGTCGATCGCGATCATGCTGATGTTCACCACCTTCGGGACCTTCGCCTTCGGGCCGGTGCTGGAGTCCACGGGGAAGACGTCCGAGGGCACGCTGACCGCCCTCGGCCTGCTCCTGCTGCTCGCCGCCTGCGGCAAGTCCGCCCAGGTGCCGCTGCAGTCCTGGCTCGGGGACGCGATGGAGGGCCCGACCCCGGTCTCGGCCCTGATCCACGCGGCGACCATGGTCACCGCCGGCGTCTACCTCATCACCCGCTCCGGGGCGATCTTCAACGCCGCTCCGGACGCACAGCTCGCGGTCGTGACGGTCGGCGCGGTCACGCTCCTCTTCGGTGCGATCGTCGGTTGCGCGAAGGACGACATCAAGAAGGCACTGGCCGGTTCGACGATGTCGCAGATCGGCTACATGATCCTGGCGGCCGGCCTCGGCCCCATCGGATACGCCTTCGCGATCATGCATCTCGTGACGCACGGCTTCTTCAAGGCCGGGCTGTTCCTCGGTGCCGGTTCGGTCATGCACGGCATGAACGACGAGGTGGACATGAGGAGGTACGGGGGTCTGTGGAAGTTCATGCCGATCACCTTCGTCACCTTCGGTCTCGGCTATCTCGCGATCATCGGCTTCCCCGGCCTGTCCGGCTTCTTCTCCAAGGACAAGATCATCGAGGCGGCCTTCGCCAAGGGCGGCACGGAGGGCTGGATCCTCGGTGGCGCGGCCCTGCTGGGCGCGGCCATCACCGCGTTCTACATGACACGCGTGATGCTGATGACCTTCTTCGGCGAGAAGCGCTGGCAGCCCGACGAGAAGGGTGACCTGCCGCATCCGCACGAGTCCCCGAAGACGATGACGGCGCCGATGATCGTGCTCGCCTTCGGCTCGGTCTTCGCCGGCGGGCTGTTCTCCTGGCACGAGGCGTTCGTGAAGTGGCTGGAGCCGGTCACCAGCTTCGACCACGGCCACTCACCGCTCAGCGCCTCCACGGTCACCCTCTCCACGGTCGCCGTGATGGTCCTCGGCGTCGCCCTCGCCTACCTCCAGTACGGACGGCGTCCGGTGCCCGCCACCGCCCCGCGCGGCTCGCTGCTCACCAGGGCGGCCCGCCGGGACCTCCTCCAGGACGACTTCAACCACGTCGTCCTGGTCCGCGGCGGCGAGCACCTCACCCGCTCGCTCGTGTACGTGGACCACAGCCTGGTCGACGGGGTCGTCAACGGCACCGCGGCCTCGATCGGTGGCCTCTCCGGCCGGCTCCGCAAGCTGCAGAACGGCTACGCCCGCACCTACGCGGTCACGATGTTCGGAGGTACGGCTGTGCTGATCGCCGCGACCCTGCTGATGAGGGCGGTGTAACCCGATGTCGTTCCCACTCCTCACCGCGACGGCGGCGCTCCCGGCGCTCGGTGCGATCGCCACCGCGGCCGTGCCGGCCGGCCGGCGTGCCGCCGCCAAGTGGCTGGCGCTGCTGGTCTCGCTCGGCACGCTGGTGCTGGCGGCGGTCGTGGCCGTACGGTTCGAGCCCGGCGGGGCCCGCTATCAGCTCACCGAATCCCATGCCTGGATCAAGGACTTCGGGGTGCGGTACGAGCTGGGCGTCGACGGGATCGCGGTGGCGCTGATCGCCCTGACCGCCGTACTGATCCCGTTCATCATCCTGGCCGGCTGGCACGACGCCGATCCGCTGGAGACGAAGAGCAAGCGCTGGCGGCCGACACAGGGCTTCTTCGCCCTGATCCTCTCGGTCGAGGCGATGGTGATCCTCTCCTTCGAGGCCACCGACGTCTTCCTCTTCTACATCCTCTTCGAAGCCATGCTCATCCCGATGTACTTCCTCATCGGCGGCTTCGGGGACCGCGCCCACGCGGGCAGCGACGAGAACGCGGCGGCCCAGCGGTCCTACGCCGCCGTGAAGTTCCTGCTGTACAACCTGGCCGGCGGCCTGATCATGCTGGCCGCGGTGATCGGGCTCTATGTCGTGGCGGGCAACTTCTCGCTCACGGAGATCGCCGAGGCCCGCGCCAACGGTACGCTCGACATGGCGACGAACACCGAACGGCTGCTGTTCCTCGGCTTCTTCTTCGCTTTCGCGGTGAAGGCGCCGCTGTGGCCGCTGCACACCTGGCTGCCCAACGCCATGGGTGAATCGACCGCTCCGGTCGCGGTGCTGATCACGGCCGTCGTCGACAAGGTCGGCACCTTCGCGATGCTCCGCTTCTGCCTCGGGCTGTTCCCGGAGGCGTCGGAGTGGGCGACACCGGTGATCCTGGCCCTGGCGCTGATCAGCATCGTCTACGGTGCCCTGCTCGCCGTCGGCCAGCGCGACATCAAGCGCCTGGTCGCCTACGCGTCGATCTCGCACTTCGGCTTCATCGTGATGGGCATCTTCGCGATGACCAGCCAGGGCCAGTCCGGCGCCACGCTCTACATGGTCAACCACGGGATCTCGACGGCCGCGCTGATGCTGGTGGCCGGCTTCCTGATCTCGCGGCGCGGCTCGCGGCTCATCGCCGACTACGGCGGAGTGCAGAAGGTCGCCCCGGTGCTCGCCGGCACGTTCCTCATCGGCGGGCTCGCGACGCTGTCGCTGCCGGGACTCGCGCCGTTCGTCAGCGAATTCCTGGTCCTGGTCGGGACGTTCGCGCGCTATCCGGTGGTCGGGATCATCGCGACCTTCGGCATCGTGCTCGCCGCGCTCTACACGCTGGTGCTCTACCAGCGGACGATGACGGGCCCGGTGAAGGAGGAGGTGCGGACCCTGCCGGATCTGCGCCTGCGTGAACTGGTGGTGATCACGCCGCTGATCGCGTTGCTGATCTTCCTCGGCGTCTATCCGAAGCCGCTGACGGACATCGTGAACCCGGCGGTCGAGCACACCATGTCCGACGTCCAGAAGAAGGACCCCCAGCCCGAGGTGGAGGCGGCCAAGTGAGCACGACAGCTGTCCACAGCCTGTGGACAACGGCAGCCCAGCCGCTGGACAAGATCCCGGCCCCGCACATCGAGTACGCCCAGCTCGCGCCCACCCTGATCGTGGTCGGCGCGGCGGTCCTCGGTGTCCTGGTCGAGGCCTTCGTCCCGCGTCGAAGCCGCCACTACACCCAGGTGTTCCTCGCCGTCGTCGCGCTGGCTGCCGCGTTCGCCGCGGTGGTCGGCCTCGCCGCCGGCGGATACGGCACGACCAAGGCGCACATCGCCGCGATGGGCGCCATCGCGGTCGACGGGCCCGCGCTGTTCCTGCAGGGCACGATCCTGCTGGCCTCGCTCGTCGCGATCTTCACCTTCGCCGAGCGCCGGCTCGACCCCGCCACCCACGGCAACCGCATCGACTCCTTCGCCGCTCAGGCCGGGTCCGTGCCGGGCAGCGACAGCGAAAAGGCCGCGGTCAAGGCCGGGTTCACCACCACCGAGGTGTTCCCGCTGGCGCTCTTCGCCGTCGCCGGCATGCTCGTCTTCCCGGCGGCCAACGACCTGTTGACGCTGTTCGTCGCCCTCGAAGTCTTCTCCCTGCCGCTGTACCTCCTGTGCGCCCTGGCCCGCCGCAAGCGGCTCATGTCGCAGGAGGCCGCGGTCAAGTACTTCCTGCTCGGCTCGTTCTCCTCCGCGTTCCTGCTGTTCGGCATCGCCATGCTGTACGGCTACGCGGGCTCCGTCTCGTACGCCCGGATCGCCGACGTCGTCGACGGCACGGTCAAGACGATCGACCCGGCCCTCGCCGGCACGATGGGCAACGACGCGCTGCTGCTCATCGGCGGCGCGCTGATCCTGATGGGGCTGCTCTTCAAGGTCGGCGCCGTGCCGTTCCACATGTGGACCCCGGACGTCTACCAGGGTGCGCCGACCCCGGTCACCGGCTTCATGGCGGCGGCCACCAAGGTCGCCGCGTTCGGTGCGCTGCTCCGGCTGCTGTACGTGGTGCTGCCCGGCCTGCGCTGGGACTGGCGGCCGGTCATGTGGGCCATCGCGATCGTCACCATGCTCGGCGGTGCGATCGTCGCGATCACCCAGACCGACATCAAGCGGCTCCTCGCGTACTCGTCCATCGCGCACGCCGGGTTCATCCTCGCCGGTGTCATCGCGGTGACCCCCACCGGCGTCTCGTCCGTGCTCTTCTACCTGGCCGCGTACTCCTTCGTGACGATCGGCGCGTTCGCCGTCGTCACACTGGTCCGGGACGCGGGCGGCGAGGCCACGCATCTGTCCAAGTGGGCGGGGCTCGGGCGGCGTTCGCCCCTGGTGGCCGCCGTCTTCGCGGTGTTCCTGCTGGCCTTCGCCGGCATTCCGCTGACGTCCGGCTTCTCCGGCAAGTTCGCCGTCTTCCGGGCGGCGGCGGAGGGCGGCGCCGGAGCGCTGGTCGTGGTCGGTGTGATCTCGTCCGCGATCGCCGCGTTCTTCTACATCCGGGTCATCGTGCTGATGTTCTTCAGCGAGCCGACGCCCGAGGGGCCGACGGTGGCCGTGCCGTCGCCGCTCACCATGACGACGATCGCGGTCGGCGTCGCCGTCACGCTGGTCCTCGGTGTGGCGCCGCAGTACTTCCTGGATCTCGCCGGGCAGGCGAGCGTGTTCGTCCGGTAGCCCCGGGGCGTGATCATCCCGAAGGCCCGGCTCCTCCCGACGGAGGGCCGGGCCTTCGGCTGCGCCGGGCCGCCGGAAGAGGACTACGCTCGACAGCGGGAGGGCTGGCAGGTCAAAGGAGAGCCGTCATGATCGACCAGTACCAGAACCAGTACCAGTACCCCGAGTACACCACCCCCTCGCAGGCCGAGGGCGAGGACACCGAGTCGACCGAGGAACAGCACCCCGAAACCCCGAGGACGACCCCGTCCCAGGCCGAGGGCGAGCGGACGGCGGACGACGACCGCTGAGCGGCCGGCCGGATCGGCCCCGGCGCCCGGGCAACCCACGGCCGCCGCCCGACGTCCTCCAGGGCGCAGGACCTTGATCATGTACGTGGGGGGGACACCATGGGGGCATCAGCGGCGCAGGCCGAGCAGCGACGGGCCGCGAGCAGCGCCGACACCTGGCCGACGGTGCTGCTCCTCCCGGCCCTCCTGCTGCTGAGGTACGTCGGCGAGCACGGCTGGGCCTACTGGACCGGGGCGGTCATCGGCCTGTTCGGACTGACCGGAGCGGCCTTCGAGATCACCGCCGCGGCCAAGCACCTGGCGAAGCGGCGCAAGCCGTGGGTCGCGGTCTGGGTCCTCCTCGTGCTGGTGGCCGCGTCGGTGCACCTGGTGCTCAGACTGGCCGAGCGCTGGTGACGCCGCGGGCCGCGTAGGCCCGTACGCCGGCCCCGGGATCGTCCGCGGCCGTGCCGACGAGCGCGGCACGGGCCTCGACTCCGTCGTGACGCGGCAGTGCGAGGACGGCCGCATGCGGACATCGGCGTCCGTGTCGCCGAGCGCGTGCAGCGCTCCGCAAGGCTCGTCGGCGGGCATGCGTCGGACCATGCCGACGCGTGCCCGCCGTTCGTGCTGCGGCAGAGTCGCGCCACTCCCGTGCTCCGGGAGGGCGGCTCTGAACCGCGTTACGCGGTCGTGCCGGGAGGATCTGCCACCGGTCGCCGCACGCTCACGGCGGTCCTGGCTCCGGCCGGCCCGCGGCCCTCACAGGCCCTTCGTCCGATCCGTCCTGCCGCACTCACTCGTCGCCGAAGGGGACGGCGGGAACGACACGGCCCGTGACCTCGCCGAGTCCGACCTTCACACCGTCCGGGCCGGGGGCCCACGCGGTGATGGTGACCTCGTCGTCGTCCTCCAGGAAGGTCCGCTTCCCGTACGGCAGTTCCAGCGGATCGCGGCCGTTCCAGGTGAGTTCGAGGAGCGAGCCGCGCTGGTGGACCTCGGGGCCGCTGACCGTGCCGGAGCCGTACAGGTCTCCGGTGCGCAGGGAAGCGCCGTTGACGGTCATGTGCGTGAGCTGCTGGGCGGCCGTCCAGTACATGGTGGCGAACGGCGGCTCGGACACGGTCTGTCCGTTGATCGCGACGGAGATGCGGAGGTCGAAGCCGCCGGGTTCCTCGTCGGCGGAGTCGTCCAGGTAGGAGAGCGGATCGACGTCCCGGGCGGGCGGGGAGACGCGTGCGGCGTCCAGGGCCTCCAGCGGGGTGACCCACGCGGAGACCGAGGTGGCGAACGACTTGCCGAGGAACGGGCCGAGCGGCACGTACTCCCAGGCCTGGATGTCGCGCGCGGACCAGTCGTTGAGCAGCTGCAGCCCGAAGACGTGGTCGCGGAAGCCGTTCAGCGGGACGGGCCGGCCCAGTGCGGAGGGCGTGCCGACGACGAATCCGACCTCCGCCTCGATGTCGAGCTTGACGGAGGGGCCGAAGACGGGCGCCGGGTCGGCGGGGGCCTTCCGCTGCCCGGAGGGGCGGATGACGTCGGTGCCGGAGACGACGACCGTTCCGGAACGGCCGTGGTAACCGATCGGCAGGTGCTTCCAGTTGGGCGTGAGCGGCTCGCCGTCGGGACGGAAGATGTGCCCGACGTTGGTGGCGTGGTGCTCGCTGGAGTAGAAGTCGACGTAGTCGGCGACCTCGTACGGAAGGTGCAGGGTGACCGCGCCCAGCGGGTGCAGCAGCGGCTCGATGTCCTGACGGTGGGCCGGCACCGTCACCCACGCGGTGAGCGCGCGGCGCACGTCCCGCCAGGCCGTGCGCCCGGCCGCGAGCAGCGGGCCCAGATCCGGCTGCGCGAGCAGCGCGGCGTACGGGGAGCCGAGGGTGTGCGCCGCGGCCCCCGCGTCGAGCACGTGGTCACCGATGCGGACGCCGAGCCGCCGCCGGTCCGGCTCGTCCGCCGTGGTGAACACGCCGTACGGAAGGTTGTGCGGGCCGAAGGGATCGCCCTCGGCCAGATCGAGCGGGCTCTGCTCGGGCATCGGTGCTTGCCTCGCTTTCCACGTGTGTGGGGGACACGTTACGTGGGGCCGGGGCACCGGCACAGCGGCGCCCGACCGGGGTCGCGGGCGGAGCCCGGATTCCCTCCGGCCGGGCCCCCGTTCGCGTCAACAACGCTCGTGATCAATACACCTAGCCCGCCGTCCTCGGGATCCGCTTCTCCCAGGTGCGGTGGAAGACGACTTCCTGTCCGTGCCGGCACACCACCTCGTCCGAGGTGAGGAAGTGGCCCGTGTCGCAGGCGATTTCGGACCGGGTCTCGATCGTCACGTCCCAGGCGAGGTCGGGGCGGTGGTGCCGGATGCGCCAGTCGGAGCGGGTGCGGGCGGACAGCGGGTCGTTCTCCCGGATCGTGTACGTCTCCACCGACTGCTCGGTGTGCTCGAGACCGTCCGGGTGGACACGGGTGCCGCCGTTCTCCGGGACGACCTCCAGGCGCCATTCGCCCTCGGCGACGTCCCGGACGATCAGCCGTCCGGGACGGGGTGGGTCGAGCGTGACAGGAATGACGACGCCGAGCGGCTCGGCGTGCTCGGGGGCCTCGAAGGCGACGGCCGCGTCGGCTTCCGTGGTGCCGGACCCGGTGACGGCGTGGACGGGGAGTTCGAGGACGGAGCCCGCAGGGTCGAGGGTGAAGCCCGCGGAGTCCGCCCGGGGCCAGATCCAGGGCCAGTACGCGGAGGAGACGGCGAGCCGGATGCGGTGGCCGGGCGCGAAGGTGTGGCCGGTGCCGGCCAGCTCGAAGGTGACGTCCACGGCCGAGCCGGCCGGCCAGGCGTCGGCGTGGTCGCGACCGGCCCGGGCCGAGAGATCGAGGACGCCATGGGTGAGGAGCGTCGACGAGCCGTCGGGGGCCACGTCGCACAGCCGTGCCACGGCCTGCCCGAAGGGGACGTCCATGCGCAGCCGGAGGGTCACCCGTGGCCGTCCGAGGACCTCCAGTGGTTCCGTCACCGTGAACTCGAAGCTCGCCGACTTCGCGTCCTCGTCGCGCTGGTCGGGCGGCAGATCGGCGTCACTGCCGCGGGGGGTGAAGCGGCCGGCGTCGAGTCCGGTGTGCTGCGGGGAGTCGACGATCTGCGGCGGCCCCTGGAAGGGATAGGCCACATGGGTGACGCGCGGCGAGGGCCATGCGGTCTCGCCCGCCCAGCGGCCGGGCAGCTCCTCGTAGACCGTCGCGGGGGGATGCGGCCCGGTGATCCAGGAGCGCAGCAGCGGCCCGGCCATCACGCCCGGGTCCGTGTCCGTGTCCCTGAGCCAGTGGTCCCACCAGCGCAGCGTCTCCTGGAGGAAACCGATCGCGGGGGCCGGCGGTCGCTCCTCGTCCGGGTATCCCCGCGGCCAGGGGCCGATGATCCCGCGTACGCGCGCCGGGTCGAGGTGCTCGACGAGCCGCAGGACGGTGTCCCGGCTCGGGTCGTGCCAACCGCCCACCGCGAGGACGGCGGCCCGGACGGCGCCGTAGTCCTCGCGGACGCTGCCACCCTTCCAGTAGTCGTCGCGGGTCTGGTGGGCCAGCCAGGTGTGGACGAGGGGTTCCATCGCCTCCAGCCGTTCCAGCCACATCCTGCGCCACTCGTCGCCCGCGAACAGCGGATCGGGCGGCCGGGCGGTGCGGGCGAGCATGGCCGCGGCCGAGGAGTGCGTCGCGCAGGCCGCGACCGAGCCGCCCAGGTAGTGGCCGTCGTCGTCGTACGGGTCGTCGGTGGAGCAGACCGTGACGACGGCCTTGAGCGGCTCGGGCGCGAGTGCAGCGATCCGGAGCGCGGCGGTCCCGCCCGAGCCGACCCCGAACATGCCGACCCGTCCGGTGCACCACGTCTGTCCGGCGAGCCATTCGACGACGGTGGCCGCGTCGGCGGTGCCGATGGCCGGGCAGGCGTCGGCCGGCAGGCCTCCGCTGTTCCCGTGGCCGCGCGCGTCGACCCGTACGGAGACGTAGCCGTGGCCCGCGTACCAGGGGTGACGCTGGGAGTCGCGGGGTGCGGTCCCGTCGCTCAGCCGGTGGGGGAGGTATTCGAGCAGCGCCGGCACGGGCTCGTCGGTGACCGGCCGCCACACGCGGGCGTGGAGCAGGGTGGTGCCTCCCGCGCCGTCGGGCACCGGGATGCGCAGGTCCTGGTGGCGGGTCTCGTACGGGTACGCGGTACGGATCTTCATGGCGGGACCTCAGCGGGCCCGGACGGCGCGTACGCCGGGTACGCCCGGCCGGCCGAACGACGCACGATCGACTTCGCCGGACGGCCGTTCGCCGTTCCCTTCGTGTTCGATCGTGGTTCCGGACAAAACTCTCACTCCCGGTCGTATGAGCTGATCAAGAACATACCGGGGGTGGCGGGAAGGCGCCCATGGTGATCGAACGGCGACCGGATACGCTGACTTGAGTGAAGGCAGCGACACATCGACAATCCGTGTGATCGTCAGCAGACAGGAGTACCTCTCGTGACCGTCGTCGGGCCGTTCGGGCTGAGCGTGCGGGACCAGGCTCTTGAGGCCGATGTCCAGACCGGGTTGGCGGCTGTCGAGGCGGGGCTGCTCGATGCCACCAAGAGCGAGGTGCCCTTCATCACGGAAGCGGCGCAGCACCTCGTCCGCGCGGGCGGGAAGCGCTTCCGGCCGCTGCTGGTGATGCTGGCGGCACAGTTCGGTGACCCGTACGCGCCGGGCGTCGTGCCCTCGGCCGTCGTCGTCGAGCTGACGCACCTGGCGACGCTGTACCACGACGACGTGATGGACGAGGCCGAGGTGCGCCGCGGGGTGGCCAGCGCCAACGCCCGCTGGGGAAACTCGCTGGCCGTCCTGACCGGTGACTTCCTGTTCGCCCGTGCCTCGCACGTCCTGGCCGATCTGGGTCCCGAGGCCGTCCGCATCCAGGCCGAGGCCTTCGAGCGGCTGGTCACCGGCCAGATCCTGGAGACCGCGGGCCCGCGCGACGGGCGCGACCCCGTCGACCACTACCTCGACGTGCTCGCGGGCAAGACCGGCTCGCTGGTCGCCGTCTCGTGCCGTTTCGGCGCGATGATGTCCGGCGCGGACGAGCACCTCACGGACGTTCTCACCCAGTACGGGGAGCGGCTCGGGGTCGCCTTCCAGCTCGCCGACGACGTCCTCGACATCGCTTCCGACTCGCACGAGTCCGGCAAGACCCCCGGCACCGATCTGCGCGAGGGCATCCCCACCCTGCCGGTGCTCCGGCTGCGCGAGCAGGCCGCCGTGCACGGCCGGCCGGAGGACCTGGAGCTGGTCGAGCTCCTCGCGGGTGATCTGACGGACGACACCCGGCACGCGGAGGCGCTGGCCAGGCTGCGGGTCCACCCCGCGCTGGAGCAGGCCAGGCGGGACACCGTGCGGTACGCGGAGGAGGCACGGGCCATGCTGGCGCCGCTGCCCGAGTGCTGGGCGAAGGCCGCGCTGGTGGAGCTGTGCGACGCGGTGGTCCACCGCGCCGCCTGAGGCGACCCGCGCGGCTCACGGTGTCGCGCCCGCTGCCCGCTGCCTGGTACCTGGTACCTCCGACGGCTGATCGTGCGACGGCTGCCGTTAGCGCGTGACGCCTACCGGTACAGCGTGACGCCTACCGGTGCCGCGTGACCTCCTTCGCACGACCCGCACCTTCACCCGCGACCCCGATCGTGCGACTTCCGCCGTCGTGACCCCTAATGGACGGGGGACGGGACAGGCCCTCGGGTCATACCGGAGCAGTACGCGGAGTTGATCCCGGGGGCTGACGCTTCGTACCGGCCGATTTGGTCAGATGGAGACAACCACTCCTCACCAACCTGACCGATACGGGTGAGAATGGCGGCGCGGGGTGGACTCGTGCACTGGACGGACGACGCCGCCGATCACGGAGGTAGGGCACACCATGGCACCGAACGACAACGCACGGACCACCGAGGAGGCCGGGGAGCGCTCCGCCGTCCGCCGCAAGGCGGCGCGGTACGCGGTCCCCGTCGCGGTGGCGGGGGTTGCCGCGGCGACCATCGGGCTCGTCCCGGCGCTCGCCGCGTCCGGCGACCCCGATCTGCCGGAGGTCACCGCACAGCAACTCATCGAGAAGATGGCCGCGTCGGACGTCGAGCAGCTGTCCGGTACGGTCAAGATCAGCACCGACCTGGGCCTTCCGTCGCTGGGCGGGCTCGCGGGGGACGCCGCGAGCAGCTTCGCGCCGAAGGGCGAGGACGGCGGCGAAGGCGGCTCCGCCGCGTCGCCCGACGCCAAGCTGATGGAACTGGCGTCCGGCACGCACACGCTGCGGGTGGCGGCCGACGGTCCGGACCGGCAGAAGCTGTCGATCCTGAACGACGCCGCTGAGTACAGCGTCATCCACAACGGGAACGACGTCTGGGCGTACGACAGCAAGTCCAACGAGGTCTTCCACGGAAAGGACGCGGACAAGCCCGCGGGCAAGGGCGCCGACGAGGAGCACGCGGCCCCGGGCGAGCTGCCGAGCACCCCGAAGGACTTCGCCGAAGAGGCGCTGAAGGCCGTGGACGACACGACCTCGGTGACCGTCGACGGCACGGCCCGGATCGCCGGCCGCGACGCCTACCAGCTGCTCATCAAGCCCAAGCAGAGCGGCTCGACCATCGGCTCCGTACGCATCGCGGTGGACGCCGAGAAGGGCGTGCCGCTGAAGTTCACGCTGCTGCCGAGCAGCGGGGGCAAGGCCGTGGTCGACGCGGGCTTCACCAAGGTCGACTTCTCGAAGCCCGACGCCTCGGCGTTCGACTTCACCCCGCCGAAGGGCGCGAAGGTCACCGAGGCGGACGAGCTGGAGGGACGGGAGAAGGGCGCCACCGGGCACCCCGAGGGGCTGAAGGGCTTCAAGGGCCTCGAAGGCCTGGGCCTGGAGGGCGTGGACGGCTCCCAGGGGGTGAACGTCATCGGTGAGGGCTGGACCGCCATCGCCGAACTCACCGTCCCGGGCGGCGAGGGCCTCACCGCTCCGAAGTCCGGTGACACCCCGCCGGAGGCCCAGAAGTTCCTGGACGCGCTCGGTGACCAGGTCAAGGGCGACTTCGGCACCGGTACGGTCTTCAAGACCCGTCTGGTCAACGCCCTCATGACGGACGACGGCAAGGTCTACGTGGGTGCCGTCACCAAGGACGCGCTGGTCAAGGCGGCCAACGCGGCGAAGTAGCGGCGAAGTGACCGGGTGGCCGGGCGATCCGGCCGCCGGGTCGGTTTCGGGTTCGAGCCGGGTGCGGGGTGGCCTACGGGGCACCCCGCACCCGGGCGTACGAAGGGGGACGGATGACCGACGCCGCCGCCGTCATCGAGACGCGCGGGCTCACCAAGCGGTACCGGGGCGGGCATCCGGCCGTCGACCGGCTCGATCTCCGGGTGCCCGCCGGGAGCGTCTTCGGGTTCCTCGGGCCGAACGGATCCGGGAAGACCACCACGATCCGTCTGCTGCTGGGGCTCCTCGCGCCCACCTCCGGCACCGCCACCGTCCTCGGCGCCCCCATGCCCCGCGCCTCCCGCGCCGTCCTGCCCAGGGTGGGAGCGCTGATCGAGGGGCCCGCGCTGTACGGGTACCTGAGCGGCCGGGACAATCTCGTGCGGTACGACTCGGCGGATCCTTCCGCCGACCCCCGCACCCGCCGCGCCCGGGTCGCCGGCGCGCTCGACCGGGTGGGGCTCGGCGCGGCCGCGGCGCGCAAGGCGAAGACGTACTCGCTCGGCATGAAGCAGCGGCTCGGGCTCGCGGCCGCGCTGCTCCAGCCGCGGAGCCTGCTCGTGCTGGACGAGCCGACGAACGGGCTCGATCCGCAGGGCATGCGGGAGATCCGCACGCTGATCAGGGAACTCGCGGCGGACGGCACGACCGTCTTCCTCTCGTCCCATCTCCTCGACGAGATCGAGCAGGTGTGCACCCACGCCGCGGTGATGAACCGGGGCGCCCTGATCGCGCAGGGCACCGTCGGCGAGCTCGCGGCGCGGACCCGGGGCCGCCTCTGCGTCACCGGACCCGACCCCGCCGACGCCGCCAGGGTGCTGAAGGAGCACGGAATCACCGACCTCGCCGTGACCGAGGACCGGGTGACGGGCGAGGTGCCCGCCGATGCCGAACTGGCGGACATCAACGCTGCCCTGGTGCGTGCGGGTGTCCGGGTCCGGGCCTTCGGCCAGGAACGGGCTTCCCTGGAGGACGCGTTCGTTGCGCTGACGGGGGAGGGTTTCGATGTCGCGGGCTGATGCGCGCACGGATCCCGGCGCCGGGGCGAAGGAGACCGCGGCGACGGAGGCCGGGGCGAAGGAGACCGCGGCGAAGGAGGCCGGGGCGACGGAAGCGGGTCCGGCAGCCACGGATTCCGGTGCCGGGACGACGGGGATCGGCACGTCCGCCGCCGGCACACCCCGACTCCTCTGGTCCCTCGGGCTCTTCCGCTCCGAGCTGGTCACGACCTTCCGCCGCTGGCGCACCCTCGCGCTGCTCGGCGTGCTCGCCGCCGTACCCGTACTCATCGGCGTCGCCATCAGGATCGAGACTCGCGACGGCGGTTCGGCGGGCGGCGGCGGTCAGGGTCCCGCCTTCTTCACCCAGATCACCGGCAACGGCCTGTTCCTCGTCTTCGCCGCGCTCGCCGCGACCCTGCCGGTGTTCCTGCCCATGGCGGTCGGCGTGGTCGCGGGGGACGCGGTCGCCGGCGAGACGAACAGCGGAACGCTGCGCTATCTGCTCGTCGCCCCGGCCGGCCGGACCCGTCTGCTGCTCGCCAAGTACGCCGCCACACTGGCCTTCTGCCTGACGGCGACACTCGCCGTGGCCGCCTCGGCCCTGGCCGCCGGGGCTCTGCTCTTTCCGCTCGGCGACGTCACCACCATCTCCGGGACGCGGATCTCCTTCACGGACGGACTGCTTCGCGCGCTGCTGGTCGCGGTGCTGGTGGCCGCGTCGCTGACGGGGATCGCGGCGCTCGGGCTGTTCGTCTCGACGCTCACGGGCAGCGGGGTCGCCGCCATGGCGACGACCGTCGGGCTCGTGATCACGGTGCAGATCCTGGACTCGATCCCGCAGCTCGACGCGGTGCACCCGTATCTGTTCCCGCACCACTGGCTGTCCTTCGCCGACGCGCTGCGGGAACCCGTGTACTGGGACGACGTGTTGCGGAACCTGGGCCTCCAGGGTGCCTACGTGGCGGTGTTCGGCTCGGCGGCGTGGGCGCGGTTCACCTCGAAGGACATCACGGCGTGAACCACGACCCGGCGGAGGCCGGCGTCACGGCGTGAAGAACGTCTTCGCCCGCTGAGCCGCCTCGTCGTCCCCTGCCACGTCGCCCGGTCGTGTGCCATTGCCCAGCAGCACCCCGCCGAACTCCATCCGCATGTACCTCGCGGTGTGCCGCAACGTACCCACCAGCGGGTCCGCGTCACCCGGCGCGCCCGCGAGCGCCGTCACGCCCCACAGCGTGCGTCCCGCCATCCGTGGCCGGAAGTCGAGCCCCGGCGCCCGCATCCAGCCCGACCAGTGGTCCAGATACCGCTTGGTCGTGGTGGAGAGGGAGTACCAGTACAGCGGGGAGGCGAGGACGAGGTCGGTCGCCTCCAGCGTCGCGTCCAGCAGTGTGGCCGCGTGCCCGGCCGGTGCGGGGTAGCGGCCGTCGCCCTCGTGGCGCAGGTCCTCGAAGTCGGGGAGCGGGAGGCCGTCGAGGCGCAGCCAGCGCTGCCCGGCCCCGGCCGGGAGCTGCTCGGCGGCGAGCCGCGCCAGCGCCTCGGTGTTGCCGCCGGTGCGGCTGCTGCCGAGCAGAAAGAGAAACGACCTGGTCATGAAGGCTCCACCCTCCCGGGGTGACCGCAGCCACCCGCAGAACACAACTGCATGCGCATGCAGTATATGCATGCGCATGCAGTCTGTGGGGGGTGGCGCGTTGGGGGAGGGCTCAGAAGGTGAGCCTCCAGCTGTCGATGTAGCCGGTGTCCTGTGACGCGACGTCCTGCACCCGGAGTTTCCAGGTGCCGTTCGCGGTCTCGCTCGACGCGTTCACGGTGTACGTGGCGATGACGTTGTCCGCCGAGTCGTTGCCGCTGGAGTTCTTCAGACGGTACGACGTACCGTCGGGCGCCAGCAGATCGACGACCAGGTCACCGCGCCAGGTGTGCTTGATGTCCACGCCCACCCTGAGCGTCGTCGGTGCGTTCCCCGAACGGCCGGACACGGTGACGGACGAGGTCACCGCGGCTCCGTTGTCGGGGACGGCGACGTCCGCGGTGGCCTCGTACACGTCGCCCGGGACGGTCGTCCCGGCGGACAGGGTCCAGATGGCGTGGGCGATGGCGTCGCTGTTGCGGTCGATCGCGGTGTCGTTGATGTTCGCCGTGGTGTCGCAGGACGAGTGGTAGCAGCGGTCGAAGGCCTGCCCGGCCGTGCCGCCCCACTTCTGGGCCTGCGCGCTCGACTTCGTACGGCTCGCGCCGGTGAACAGCCCGCCCACCGGTATCCCGACGTTCTTGAACGACGCGTGGTCCGAGCGGCCGTCGCCCTCGGTCTCGATCTCGGTGGCCACACCGAGCCCGGCGTAGAAGTCCTTGAAGGTCTGCTCGATCGTCGGGTCGTCGTCGTAGACGAAGTAGCCGGGGTTCGGTGAGCCGATCATGTCGAAGTTGAGATAGCCGGAGATCTTCGAACGGTCGGCCGCTGGGAGGTTGTTGACGTAGTACTTCGAGCCGACCAGGCCCAGCTCCTCCGCGCCCCACCAGGCGAAGCGCAGATGCTTCGCCGGCTGCAGCTGTGCCCGGGAGACGGCGAGCGCGGTCTCCAGGACGCCGGCGGAACCCGAGCCGTTGTCGTTGATGCCCGCCCCCGAGCTGACCGAGTCGAGATGGGCACCCGCCATCAGCACCTGGTTGGCGTCGCCGCCCGGCCAGTCGGCGATCAGGTTGTAGCCGGTGGCGCCCGAGGAGGTGAACTGCTGGACGGTGGTGGTGAAACCGGCGGCGTCCAGCTTGGCCTTCACGTAGTCGATCGAGGCCTTGTAGCCGGGGCGGCCGTGTGCGCGGTTGCCGCCGTTGGCGGTCGCGATGGACTGCAGCTCGGAGAGGTGCGCCTTGACGTTGGCGAGAGGTATGTCGGGCGCGGCGAGCGCCGCCGGGGAAGTGGCGGCGCTCGGTGCGGCAGTCGCCGCCGTGGCGGCCGGTACGGCAGCTGTGAGCAGCCCGGCGAGAGCGAGCACCGCGGCTGCGGCGGTGCGTCTGTGCGCGGAGTGGGTCATGTGGGGGCTCCGGATTCCGTACGGGGACAGGACGGAACGTGCGAGACCTCCTGCGACGACGGTGTCCCAGGAGGCTGGAGCTGTGCGTGGTGCGAGTGCGTGTATGCGGTACGAGCGCGTGTGCGGTGCGGCTGTGTGCTGAATGGTCAGCGAGATGCTGACTGACCGTCAAGGGCGGAAACCGGTCAGTTGGGTTCGATAAGCGGACGTCAGTGCTCGGCAGGGAAACGGAATGGTCAATACCGCGCGGCGGTCCGCGTACGCGTCTTCTCCCCGCACCCGGCGGCGGGCAGGCTGCCCCCATGCATGCGTGCGGGTGTATGGACCTCCGTGAGGTCGCGTGGCGGCTGGCGGGGCAGGGAGTGCTCGGGGTGCTGCTGCTGGCGGCCGCGGCGGTCGTTCTGATGGGCCTCACCGCGGGAGCGATGGCACTTGTGCTGCGTGCCGTCCGCCGCCGGCAGGGCGCCGGCGAGCCCGCCGGGCAGGCGGCGTCGCTCGCGGACTTCCACTGGGAGGAGGAGCCGGAGGAGCGGGGCGAGCCGGAGGAGCGGGGCCGGCGGGACGAGCGGAGCAGGCCGTGACGCCTACTGCACGCAGAACTCGTTGCCCTCCGGATCCTGCATCACGCACCACTCCCCGCCCGGCTCCTTCACCTCGCGCAGCAGCGTCGCCCCCAGCCGCTCCAGCCGGGCCACCTCCTCGTCGCGCTGCCCGGGGCCGGAGTGGAGGTCGAGATGGAGCCGGTTCTTGACCGTCTTCGCCTCGGGCACCCGCTGGAACAGCAGCCGCCGGCCGAGCCCGATGCCGGTCGCCTCCTCGTACGGATCGTCCGGATGCCGGACGGCGGCCAGATCGCGCCAGACGCGGCGGCCGTGCCGGTCGGTGGTCAGGGTCTCCGGTACGGCCCCCGACTCCAGCAGCCGCTCGATCAGGGCGCTGTTGTCCTCCGCGGTGTAGCCGAGGGCCTCGGCCCAGAAGTCGACCTGGGCGAGCGGGTCGGTCGCGTCGATCACGAGCTTCCAGTGCAGCGTCATGCCCACCAGTCATAGTGGCTCCGTCAACGGCGCGGCAACGGGCGCGCCGGGACGGGCACTTCACCCGGGACGACCGGAAGGCGCCCCGCCCGCACACGGCCGCCGAAGCGTCCGCGCCGGGGCGACGGGTCAGACCGCGAGCGTCCGCGGCCGGGGCGACGCGTCAGGCCGCGGGCTCCGGACGCTTCGCCGGGTCCGCAACGGTGGCGGCCACAGGGTCCGGAACGGTGGCGGCCACGGGGTCCGGGATCGTGGCGGTCGCCGCGCCCGGAAGAACGGCACCGGCCGCGGCGTCCGCAACGGTGGCCGTGGACGCCGCCCGGGGGGCCTGGGCGAGACGCGCCGCCTCCGCCTTGTTGCGGCGGGCCGTACGCAGGGCGTCCCAGGTCAGCATGCTCAGCGCCAGCCACACCAGGGAGAAGCCGGCCCACCGCTCCGCGGGCATGGCCTCGTGGAAGTACACGATGCCCAGCAGGAACTGGAACACCGGCGCCAGATACTGCAGCAGTCCCAGCGTCGACAGCGGCACCCGGATCGCCGCCGCGCCGAAGCACACCAGCGGCACCGCGGTGACGATGCCGGTCGCCGCGAGCAGGGCGGCGTGCCCGGTGCCGTGCGCGCCGAAGTCGGCCGAGCCCTGCGAGCCCAGCCACAGCAGATAGGCGAGGGCCGGCAGGAACTGCACCGCCGTCTCGGCCGCCAGCGATTCGAGGCCGCCGATGTTGATCTTCTTCTTGAACAGCCCGTAGACGGCGAACGAGAAGGCCAGGACCAGCGAGATCCACGGCGGCCGCCCGTACCCGACCGCGAGCACCACCACGGCCGCGAAGCCGATACCGACGGCGGTCCACTGCGCCGGCCGCAGCCGCTCCTTGAGCAGCAGCACCCCCATCGCGATGGTGACCAGCGGATTGATGAAGTAGCCGAGTGACGCCTCCACCACCTGGCCCGCGTTGACGGCCCAGATGTAGACCCCCCAGTTCACGGTGATCACCGCGGCGGCGACGGTGATCAGGCCGAGCTTGCGCGGCTCGCGCAGCAGTTCCCGTATCCAGCCCCAGCGGCGCAGCGCCAGCAGCGCGACAGCGACGACGGCCAGGGACCAGACCATGCGGTGGGCGAGGATCTCGACGGCACCCGCCGGCTTCAGCAGCGGCCAGAAGAGCGGGACCAGACCCCACATGCCGTAGGCGCCGATCCCGTACAACAGGCCGATCCGCTGCTCGTTGTCCGCCTTCACTGGCCCTCCAGCCCGCCCTGTGCCGCGGTGATCCCGTCGGCTGCCCCGTCCTCGTCGAAGGTAGCGCCGAGCGGGCCGCGCTGTCATGTCCGTATCGCCATACGGTCATGACGCGCCGTTCAGTGGTGTGCGAGGGCCTCGGCCACCGTGTCGGCGAGGGGTGTCGTCGGACGTCCGGCGAGCCGGGCCAGATCGCCGCTGCCGCCGGCGAGCCGCCCGCGCCCGATGGCGTGGTCGACGTCGACGAGGATCGCGGCGAAGGCCTCCGGTACACCGGCGCCGGTCAGGATCCGCAGATGCGCCTCGGCGGGGACGTCGGTGTAGGCGATGTCCCTGCCGGACTGCTTCGCGATCTCGGCCGCGTACTCGGCGAGCGACCACGCGGTGTCGCCGCTGAGTTCGTACACCCGGCCGAGGTGGTCGTCGCCGGTCAGCACGGCGGCCGCGGCGGCGGCGTAGTCGGCGCGGGTCGCCGAGGCGATCCGGCCCTCGCCCGTGTTGCCGACGACGGCTCCGTGCTCCAGCACCGTGGCGAGGTGCTCGGTGTAGTTCTCGGTGTACCAGCCGTTGCGCAGGAAGGTGTACGGCAGGCCGGAGTCGAGGATCGCCTGCTCGGTGGCCTTGTGCTCGGCGGCGAGCTCGAAGTCGGCCCCGGGGCCGCCGAGGACGCCCGTGTACGCGAGCTGGGCGACCCCGGCCGCCTGTGCGGCCGAGACGACCGCCGTGTGCTGCGGCACCCGCTGCCCGACCTCGCTGCCGGAGATCAGCAGCACCCGGTCGCCGGAGCGGAACGCGGTCGTGAGCGTCTGCGGCGCCCCATAGTCGGCGACCCGCAGCTCGATGCCGCGCGCCGCGAGGTCCGCGGCCTTCTCCTCGTCGCGCACGACGGCGGCGATGGTGCCGGCGGGGACGCCGGTCGCCAGCAGCCGCTCGATGACGAGGCGGCCGAGTCGTCCGGTGGCTCCGGTGACGACGATGCTGCTCATGGGTGGTCTCTCCGTTTCGTGGGGGCCCGCACGAAGGCCTTCGACGGACCTTTGTGGGGCAGTTCTGTACGGGCTCGTCGAGCTCGTACCGACCCTACGGTGAGCGCTAACCAATCGAAAGTACCCACTTTGAAGTAAGGTACTGATATGAGCGTTAGTGCCAATGTCAACGAGAAGCTGTGCCCGTCCCGCGTCGTCCTGGAGCATGTGACCAGCCGCTGGGGCGTCCTCGTCCTGGCCGCGCTGCTGGAGCGCTCGTACCGCTTCAGCGAGCTGCGCCGCACCGTCGGCGGCGTCAGCGAGAAGATGCTGGCGCAGACCCTGCAGACCCTGGAGCGGGACGGTTTCGTGCACCGTGACGCCAAGCCCGTCATCCCGCCGCGCGTGGACTACTCCCTCACGCCGCTCGGTACGGAGGCCGCCGAGCAGGTGTGGGCACTGGCGCGCTGGACGGAGCGGCGCCTCGGCGACGTGCAGCGGGCGCGGGCGGAGTACGACGAGGCCCGGACCTCCTGAGCGGAGATCCGGGCCTCGTGGTCGCGCCGGGCTGCTGTGCGTCAGCCGACGACGGTCCAGGTGTCGTTGCCGGCGAGGAGCGCGCCCAGGTCACCCTTGCCGTTCTGCTCGATCGCCGCGTCGAGCTGGTCGGCCATCAGGGTGTCGTAGACCGGGCGGTCGATGCTGCGGAACACCCCGATGGGGGTGTGGTGCAGCGTGTCCGGGTCGGCCAGCCTGGACAGCGCGAACGCGGTCGTGGGGCTGGCGCTGTGCGCGTCGTGGACGACGATCCGCGACTCGTTCTCCGCGGTGACCGCGACGACCTTGAGGTCTCCGGTGGCCGGGTCCCGCACCACGCCCTTGGAGTCGTCGCCGCCGAAGCGGATCGGCTGCCCGTGCTCCAGCCGGATCACGGCCTCCTCGGCCTTCTGCTGGTCCTTGAGGGCCTCGAAGGCGCCGTCGTTGAAGATGTTGCAGTTCTGGTAGATCTCCACCAGTGCCGTGCCCGGGTGGTCGGCCGCGGCACGGAGTACCTCGGTGAGGTGCTTGCGGTCGGAGTCGATGGTGCGGGCGACGAAGGTCGCCTCGGCGCCGATCGCCAGTGACACCGGGTTGAAGGGCGCGTCCAGCGAGCCCATCGGCGTCGACTTGGTGATCTTGCCGACTTCGGAGGTCGGGGAGTACTGGCCCTTGGTCAGACCGTAGATCCGGTTGTTGAACAGCAGGATCTTGAGGTTGACGTTGCGGCGCAGGGCGTGGATGAGGTGGTTGCCGCCGATGGACAGCGCGTCGCCGTCACCGGTGACCACCCACACGCTCAGGTCGCGGCGGGAGGAGGCGAGTCCGGTCGCGATCGCGGGGGCGCGGCCGTGGATGGAGTGCATCCCGTACGTGTTCATGTAGTACGGGAAGCGGGAGGAGCAGCCGATGCCGGAGACGAAGACGATGTTCTCCTTCGCCAGACCGAGCTCGGGCATGAAGCCCTGCACGGCGGCGAGGATCGCGTAGTCACCGCAGCCAGGACACCAGCGGACCTCCTGGTCCGACTTGAAGTCCTTCATGGACTGCTTGGCCTCGGCCTTGGGAACCAGGGACAGCAGTGAGGACGCTGTCTCAGTCATCGATGGCCTCCTTGAGAGCCGCAGCGAGCTGCTCGGCCTTGAACGGCATGCCGTTCACCTGGTTGTAGGAGTGCGCGTCGACCAGGTACTTCGCCCGGATCAGGGCGGCGAGCTGGCCGAGGTTCATCTCCGGTACCACTACCTTGCCGTAACGTCCGAGGACCTCGCCCAGATTCCGCGGGAACGGGTTGAGGTGGCGCAGATGAGCCTGGGCGATGGCACCGCCTTCGCGGCGGATGCGCCGGACCGCGGCGGTGATCGGCCCGTACGTCGATCCCCAGCCGAGGACCAGGGTCCTCGCGCCGTCGGGGTCGTCGACCTGCAGGTCCGGCACCTCGATGCCGTCGATCTTGGCCTGGCGGGTGCGGACCATGAGGTCGTGGTTGGCCGGGTCGTACGAGATGTTCCCCGTACCGTCCTGCTTCTCGATGCCGCCGATCCGGTGCTCCAGGCCCGGTGTGCCGGGCACCGCCCAGGGGCGGGTCAGCGTCTGCGGGTCACGCTTGTACGGCCAGAACACCTCGGTGCCGTCGTCGAGCGTGTGGTTGGGCCCGGTGGCGAACTGGGTCCGCAGGTCGGGCAGCTCGTCGATGTCCGGGATCCGCCACGGCTCGGAGCCGTTGGCCAGATAGCCGTCGGAGAGCAGGAACACCGGGGTGCGGTAGGTCAGCGCGATCCGGGCCGCGTCCAGCGCCGCGTCGAAGCAGTCCCCCGGCGTGCGCGGGGCGACGATCGGCACGGGCGCCTCACCGTTGCGGCCGAACATGGCCTGGAGCAGGTCGGCCTGCTCGGTCTTGGTGGGCAGACCGGTCGAGGGCCCGCCGCGCTGGATGTCGATGACCAGCAGCGGCAGCTCCAGGGACACCGCGAGGCCGATGGTCTCCGACTTCAGGGCGACGCCGGGTCCGGAGGTGGTGGTCACGGCCAGCGAGCCGCCGAACGCGGCGCCGAGTGCCGCGCCGATGCCGGCGATCTCGTCCTCGGCCTGGAAGGTGCGCACGCCAAAGTTCTTGTGCTTCGACAGTTCGTGCAGGATGTCCGAGGCCGGGGTGATCGGGTACGACCCCAGGAAGAGCGGCAGGTCCGCCTGCCGGGAGGCGGCGACCAGCCCGTAGGACAGGGCGAGGTTCCCGGAGATGTTGCGGTACGTGCCGGGCGGGAAGGCCGTCCTGGCCGGCTCGACCTCGTAGGAGACGGCGAAGTCCTCGGTGGTCTCGCCGAAGTTCCAGCCGGCCCGGAAGGCGGCCACGTTCGCCTCGGCGATCTGCGGCTTCTTCGCGAACTTGGCTCTGAGGAACTTCTCGGTGCCCTCGGTGGGCCGGTGGTACATCCACGACAGCAGACCCAGCGCGAACATGTTCTTCGAGCGCTCGGCCTCCTTGCGGGAGAGCCCGAACTCCTTCAGCGCCTCGATCGTGAGGGTGGTGAGGGGGACGGGGTGGACGTTGTAGCCGTCCAGCGACCCGTCCTCCAGCGGGGAGGCCTCGTAGCCGACCTTGGCCATCGCGCGCTTGGCGAATTCGTCGGTGTTGACGATGATCTCGCCGCCGCGGGGCACGTCGGCGATGTTGGCCTTCAGCGCGGCCGGGTTCATCGCCACCAGTACGTTCGGAGCGTCGCCGGGGGTGAGGATGTCGTGGTCGGCGAAGTGCACCTGGAAGCTGGACACACCCGGCAGGGTGCCGGCGGGTGCACGGATCTCCGCCGGGAAGTTCGGCAGGGTCGACAGGTCGTTGCCGTACGATGCCGTCTCCGACGTGAATCGGTCACCGGTCAGCTGCATGCCGTCACCGGAGTCACCCGCGAAGCGGATGATCACCCGGTCCAGCTGCCGTACTTCCTTCTCGCCGGGGGGCCGTCGCTGCCCCCCGACCAGGGTCTCGCCGGTCTCGTCTGCCTCGTCTGCGTGTTCTGCTGGGCTGCTGACCTGCGTCACTGAACTGGACCTCCCTCGAGGCGGCTGGACTGCGGCCGGCGCGCCGGTCGCTCCAAGGCCAACCCTACGTCCGTAAGGGTCGCCTTCCCTGGAGCGCTCACATGTCGGACGTGGTCTTGAGATGCCGCTGTGCCCTGGTTTGCCATGTTCCCGTTCGCCCCCGGTCCTTTCGGTGAGACGCTCCCCGTCGGTGGTTCGGTTCTGGCGGTTCCGGCCGTTCTGGTGGTTCTGGCTGTTCTGCGGGTTCTGCGGGTTCTGCGGGTTCTGGTGGTTCTGCCGGTTCTGTGCGGCTGACCCTTCCCTCTTTTACCTGACGGAGTGTCAGGTATCTAGGAGTCGAGATAGGTGAGCACGGCAAGTACACGCCGATGGTCGCCGTCGCTGGGCGACAGCCCGAGCTTCAGGAAGATGTTGCTCACGTGCTTCTCCACCGCGCCGTCGCTCACCACCAGCTGCCTCGCGATCGCCGAGTTCGTCCGGCCCTCCGCCATCAGACCGAGCACCTCCCGCTCGCGCGGCGTCAGCCCGGCCAGCACGTCCTGCTTGCGGCTGCGGCCCAGCAGCTGCGCCACGACCTCCGGGTCGAGCGCCGTGCCGCCGCGGGCGACCCGTACGACGGCGTCGACGAACTCCCGGACCTCGGCGACGCGGTCCTTGAGCAGATAGCCCACACCGCGGGTG
Source organism: Streptomyces sp. NPDC091376 (assembly GCF_044757085.1). NCBI lineage: Bacteria > Bacillati > Actinomycetota > Actinomycetes > Kitasatosporales > Streptomycetaceae > Streptomyces > Streptomyces sp. NPDC091376. The sequence goes on from NZ_JBIVUF010000016.1 coordinate 68,094, forward strand.
TTCCCGGCGAGCAGCTCCGTGGCGTAGCGCTCCTCCACGTACTGCGACAGCACGAGCACCCCGATCCCGGGGTGCTCGCGGCGCAGCCGCACGGCCGCGCGCACGCCCTCGTCGGTGTGCGTCGGCGGCATGCGTACGTCGGCGACGACGACGTCCGGCAGCGAGTCCTGCGCGGCGAGCTCCGCGACCGTCTTGATCAGCGCTTCGGCGTCCCCGACGCCCGCGACCACGTCGTGCCCCCGGTCGGTCAGCAGCCGGGTGAGGCCCTCCCGCAGCAACACGGAATCCTCGGCGATGACCACCCGCACCCTGTCCTCCACGACCCGCGTCCCCCTGCGTTCCCTGTGCTTCCCGCTCCGTCGGACCTTGCGTCGACCAGCATCCCAGCATTGCGCGACGCGCGTGGCCCATTACCGTGTGCAGCCGCTTCACGGGTGTCGGGCGGGATCGGCCGGTCAGGTGCGCCAGGGCAGCTCCGCGGTGACGACGGTGGGGCCGCCGGCCGGTGAGTCGACGACGAGGAGCCCGTCCACCGCGTCGAGCCGCTCCGCGAGCCCGGCCAGCCCGCCGCCCTGCGACGAGTCCGCACCGCCGCGGCCGTCGTCCCGTACCTGGATCAGAAGCCGGTCCTCCGAACGCCACACGTCCACGGACGCCGTCCGTGCCCCGCTGTGCTTGCTGATGTTCTGCAGCAGCTCGGAGACCGTGAAGTACGCGATGCCCTCGATCGCCGGAACCGGCCGCGCCGGCAGGTCCACCTCCACCACGACGGGCACGCTGCAGCGGGAGGCGACGGAGGAGAGCGCGGCGTCCAGGCCGCGGTCGGTGAGGACGGCCGGGTGGATGCCGCGTGCCAGGTCGCGCAGCTCCTGCAACGCCGTCTTCACCTCGCCGTGCGCTTCGTCCACCATCCGCGCCGCCGCCTGCGGATCCTCGGACAGCTTCTCCTTCGCCAGCCCGAGATCCATGGCGAGGGCGACGAGCCGGGCCTGGGCGCCGTCGTGGAGATCGCGTTCGATGCGCCGAAGGTCCGCGGCGGCCGTGTCCACGACCACGCCCCGGTCCGACTCCAGCTCCACGACCCGCCCCTCCAGCCGCGACGGCCCGAGCAGCCCGGCGACGAGCACCCGGTCCACCGCGGCGAACCCACGGATGAACCAGGGCGTGACCAGGACGAACAGCAGACCGATCATGCTGGTCACGGCCAGCTCGAAGGGGGAGTCGAGGTAGAAGTTGTGCGTGCCGTCGCCGTACAGCTGCAGCCCGTCGACGCCCGCGTAGACGGGGAAGACCCACTGCCACAGCGGATACGTCAGCAGGCTCCAGCCGTACGTCCAGAAGGTGAGCGAGACGCAGAAGGCGAACACCGCCCACGGCATGTGCACCAGCGCGTAGAGAAGGTGCCGCCAGGACACCCCGCTCTTGAGCAGTGCGCCGATCCATCCCATCAGCCCGGCCCGCTGCGCCCGGACCGGCGCCGGATCGGCGACGTCCAGTCGCAGCAGCGCCCGCGCCCGGGCCCGCTCGACCGCGCCGAAGCCGCGGCACATGGCGAGCGCTCCGGCGAGGACCGGGATGCCGAGGAAGGTGACCACCAGCCCGGCGCCGGCCGCGGTCAGCGCCAGCGCGAGGGAGAAGAAGACGACGCTCAGCGGGAGGCTCAGCAGGAGGTAGGCGAACTCGCGCCAGGTGCGGCCCTCGAACGGCGCGCGCAGTGCCGAGGGGAGGCGGTGGGCCCGGGGCTGGGGCTGGGCGCGGTATGCCGTGGCCATCGTCGTGTCGTCCGTTCTGCTCGGCGGGTGGTGCACTGCCTCAAGACTCCAGGCCGGGCCCGGCGCACACCATGTGGCCCTTCTCCGTCTTGTCCGTGGGGTTTTCCCTACCGTTCGGCCTGCCCGCTCGCCGGTTCGCTTCCCGGGTGCACCGGTCGCATCTCGGGCACTTGAGGGACGGTGCGCCTGAGGGGCGCCCAGGGCTGAGCCGTGAGCGGGTTCCCTAACGGGTACGCGCGCCGGGAGCGGGCCGGGTGCCTGCCCTCGCCATGCCCGCCTTCGCCGCGCCCCGGTCCGGCTGGACCCGGTCGCGCCAGGGCAGCTCCGCCGTGACGACGGTGGGGCCGCCGGCCGGTGAGTCGACGACGAACAGCCCGTCGACGGCCCCGAGCCGCTCCGCGAGCCCGGCCATACCGGTGCCGCCGGTCGGAGCGGCGCCCCCATGGCCGTCGTCCCGTACCTGGACCAGGAGCCGGTCCTCGCGCCGCCACACCTCGACGGCCGCCGTCCGTGCCCCGCTGTGCTTGCTGACGTTCTGCAGCAGCTCGGAGACCGTGAAGTACGCGATGCCCTCGATCGCCTCTGCCGGACGGGCCGGCAGATCGACCGTGACCTGCACGGGCACGGTGCAGCGGGAGGCGACGGAGGAGAGCGCGGCGTCCAGGCCGCGGTCGGTGAGGACGGCCGGGTGGATGCCGCGTGCCAGGTCCCGCAGCTCCTGCAGGGCCAGCTTCACCTCGCCGTGCGCCTCGTCGACCATCGCCGCCGCGGCGTCGGGGTCCTCCAGCAGCTTCTCCTTGGCCAGCCCGAGCCCCATGGCGAGGGCGACGAGCCGGGCCTGGGCGCCGTCGTGGAGATCGCGTTCGATGCGCCGAAGGTCCGCGGCGGCCGTGTCCACGACCACGCCCCGGTCCGACTCCAGCTCGGCGATGCGCCGCTCCAGCTCGTCGGAAGGCGAGAGCAGCCCACGGACCATCGCCCGGTCGGCGTTGGCCATTGCGCGGACGACAAAGGGGAGCACCGGCCACAGCACGAACAGCCCCACCAGCGTCACCACGAAGGACACCACGGCCCAGGGCAGCCGGATGAACCCGTACAGGACCGTCCGCCAGCCCACCGGATCCTTCAGCCCGGTCCACAGGCGGCCGAACGTTCCGCCGTCGCGGCGGCGCGGCAGCGGGCTGGGCTCGTCCACGCGTACACCGAGCAGCGCCCGGGCCCGCGCCCGCTCCCACCGGCCGAGCCGCCGTGAGCCGGCCAGCCCGGCCGCGAGCAGCGGCAGACCGATCACCGTCACCGACAGCCCGGCACCGACCGCGACCATGACGACGGTGTACACGAACCCGAGCAGCGCGACGGGCAGACCGGAGAGGAGATGGGCGATCTCCTTCCAGGTGTGCCGGTCGTACGCGAACCGGGCGGGCGGCGGCCCGTCGTACCGGTCCGCGGAGCCGTCGGTCATGGTGCTGGTCGGGGTCATGAGGGACAGCCTGCACGCTCGTATCCACGCACGCCATGGGGTGCGTGGGTGGGGGCGGAGTGGGGATATCCCCACCTGCCGAGCGCCCGATCCGGACCGATGCATGACACAGCTGCTTACCGTCTCTTTAACAGGGCCTAGACTCCCGTGCGTACAGATCGAACGGGGCGCAGGGAGCGAGGGGCGGACGTGCGGAGACTTCCCGAACCGACCGTACTCGCGGCCGACTACTTCCAGAGCTACTCGGTCGTCGGACTGCTCGCGCTGGTCGGGGTGCTGTTCGTCGCGGTGGCGTTCGGCGCCGGGCGGCTGCTGCGTCCGGTCGTACCGACCCAGGAGAAGCTGCTCACCTACGAATGCGGCGTCGACCCGGTGGGCGAGGGCTGGGCCCACACCCAGGTCCGCTACTACGTCTACGCCTTCCTGTACGTGATCTTCGCCGTCGACTCGATCTTCCTTTTCCCGTGGGCCACGGTCTTCGCCGCGGCCGGATACGGCGCGACGACGCTCGTGGAGATGTTCATCTTCCTCGGCTTCCTGGCCGTCGGAATTCTCTACGCATGGAAGAAGGGCGTCCTCACATGGACGTGACCCCGCAGACCCCCGGCCCGGCGGAGGCCGGGGCGCAGACCGCTGCGGCCGGGCATGCCGCCGCCGGCGTGCAGGCCGACACGCATGGGCAGGCCAGCACCCATGGACAGGCCGCCACCGATGGGCAGGCCACACAGCCCGTGCTGCTTCCGGAGCCCAAGAGACTCGGCGCTCTCGCCCGGCTCGCGCCCGAGCCGATGAAGGTGGTCCTGAACTGGGGCCGCCGCTACAGCCTGTGGGTCTTCAACTTCGGGCTCGCCTGCTGCGCGATCGAGTTCATCGCCGCGTCGATGGCCCGGCACGACTTCATCCGGCTCGGCGTGATCCCGTTCGCGCCAGGGCCGCGCCAGGCGGACCTGATGGTCGTGTCCGGCACGGTCACGGACAAGATGGCGCCCGCGGTGAAGCGGCTGTACGAGCAGATGCCCGAGCCGAAGTACGTCATCTCCTTCGGCGCCTGCTCGAACTGCGGCGGGCCCTACTGGGACTCCTACTCGGTGACGAAGGGCGTCGACCAGATCATCCCCGTCGACGTGTACGTCCCGGGCTGCCCGCCGCGGCCCGAGGCACTGCTGCAGGGCATCCTCAAGCTTCAGGAGAAGATCGCACGCGAGTCGCTGAGCGAGCGCTACGGGTCCGCCCCGGCGCGCAGCTCCGTCGGCGAACTCCGCAGCGGGCTGGTGACCCCGCCTCCGGCACCGGAGCCGCCGGCGGCGTCCGGGCCGGGAGCCTCGTCAGGAGCCGCGTCATGAGCGCCTTCGACATGGACGTCGCCGAGCGGTTCGGGCCCGACGCCACGGCCGAGACGGCGTACGACCTGCTGACGATGGACGTCCCCGCGGCCTCCTGGACCGACGCGCTGCGCATCGCCCGCGACGAACTCGGCTGCGCGTATTTCGACTGGCTCAGCGCCGTCGACGAGCCGGGCACGGGCTTCCGCGTCTGCGCACACGTCGTCGCGCTGGACACCGGCCCGCAGGGGCACGGCGTCCGTCGGCTGCTGCTGCGCACCACCGTCGCGCACGACGCCCCCGTGCTCGCGTCCGCCGTGGCGATCTACGCCGGGGCGGGCTGGCACGAGCGCGAGACGTACGAGATGTTCGGCGTGGACTTCACCGGCCACCCGCACCTGGTCCCGCTGCTCCTGCCGGAGGGCTTCGAGGGGCACCCGCTGCGCAAGGACTTCGTGCTCGCGGCCCGGGTCGCGAAGGCCTGGCCGGGCGCGAAGGAGCCGGGGGAGTCCGATCACGGTGGGCCCAAGCGGCGGCAGATGCTGCCGCCGGGCGTTCCCGACCCCAACGAGTGGGGCCCCCTCAAGGGCCAGCTTCCCCCGGCCCCGGCGCGCCCCGCCCGTGCCCCCCGCGCCGCCGGCGACCGCCCTGCGCGCCGTACCCGCAGCGTGTCCGAGGGTTCGGCGAGCCAGGCAGCCCCGGCAGGTCCGGCAGCCCCGGCAGGTCCGGCCGGGACGCCGCAGTCCGCTGCCGCCGATGTCCCGGCGGGCAGTTCCCGTACGGCGCCGGAGGCCACGGCGCGCCGCTCCCGCAGCGTCTCCGAAGGCTCGGCAAGCCAGCGCCCGCAGGCCCCGGAACCGAAGCCCGCCGACGCCCCGGAACCGAAGCCCGCCGACGCCCCGCCGTCCCGCCCCCGCAGCGCCGACGCCCCGTGGCACCACGCCCGCCCGGCCTTCGACACCCCTGAGCCCGGGACGGAGCCCAAGTCCGGGACCGAACCCGAGGCCAGGGCTGGGGCTGAGCCGGCACCCGAGCCCGACCCCGCGACGGCATCAGGGCCCGGTGCCGTGACCGACGCGAAGGCCGCGCCCGGCACAGCGCCGGAGCCGGAGGCAGCCCAGCCTGAAGGGACCCCGGAAGCGGCCCCTGCGGCGGGTACGCAGCACAAGGCCGAGCCCGAGCCGGACGCCGAGGCCGCGCCTGAGACCGCGGCCGAGCCCGAGCCCGAGCCCGCGAGCGTGCCGGAGCCGGGCGCCGCTCCCGCCGCCGGGAGCGGGCCCGAGCCGGAGCCCGAGGGATCGGGGACGGAGTCCCGCGCCGGCAGGGAGTCCGCCACCCGCGCCGGCGACGCCGAGAACCCATCCACCACCCCCGGGCCGGACGCCGGGTCCGACGAAGGACGCGGCGGGCGGCCGGACGACGCCACAGGAGGCGACCCCGCGTGAACGACGCACTCGACGTCGCGCTGCGGCTCCTCGCCGTGTTCGCCGTGTTCCTCGTCCTGCCCCTCGTCATCGGGCAGACCGAGCACAAGGTGATGGCCCATATGCAGGGCCGCCTCGGCCCCATGTACGCCGGCGGCTTCCACGGCTGGGCCCAGCTCGTCGCCGACGGCGTGAAGTTCGCGCAGAAGGAGGACGTGGTCCCGGCCAACGCCGACCGCCGTATCTTCCAGCTCGCCCCCGCCGTCGCGCTGCTGCCGTATCTCCTCGTGCTGGTCGCGATCCCCATCGGCCCGAGCGAGGGCGCGGTCGGGATCGTCGTGGACGCCGGCATCTTCTTCGTGCTCGCGGTCATGGGTGTCGGCGTGCTCGGCTCGCTGATGGCGGGCTGGGCCTCGGCCAACAAGTTCTCCCTCCTCGGCGGTCTGCGTACCGCCGCCCAGCTGCTCGCGTACGAGCTGCCGATGCTGCTCGCCGCCGCGTCCGTCGCGATGGCGGCCGGCACGGTCTCACTCCCCGGCATCCTGAACGCCTTCGAGTGGTGGTGGCTGCCCTGGCAGATCGTGGGCGCGATCGTCTTCTTCGTCGCCGGTCTCGCCGAACTGCAGCGTCCGCCGTTCGACATGCCGGTGGCCGACTCCGAGATCATCTTCGGTGCGTACACCGAGTACACGGGGCTGCGCTTCGCGCTCTTCCTGCTCGCCGAGTACGCGGGCATCGTCGTCCTCTGCGGTCTGACCACCGTCCTCTTCCTCGGCGGCTGGCACGGTCCGTTCGGCGCCGACGGTCTCGGCTGGGTCTGGACCCTGCTCAAGACCGGCGTGCTCGCCTTCATCGTGATCTGGCTCCGCGTGACCTATCCGCGGCTGCGCGAGGACCAGCTGCAGCGGCTCGCCTGGACGACGCTCGTTCCGCTCGCCCTCGCCCAGATCGCCCTCACCGGCGTCGTCAAGGTGGTGATGCAGTAATGCCTCCGATTCCCGGATCAGGCCTGGCCAAGGGTCTCGCCGTCACCCTGCGGACGATGACGAGGCGCTCGCACACCGCGCAGTACCCGGACACCCAGCCCGAACTGCCGCCCCGTACGCGCGGCGTGATCGGTCTGTTCGAGGAGAACTGCACGGTCTGCATGCTCTGCGCCCGCGAGTGCCCCGACTGGTGCATCTACATCGACTCCCACAAGGAGACGGTCCCGGCCGCGGTGCCCGGCGGACGTGAGCGCAGCCGTAACGTCCTCGACCGGTTCGCCATCGACTTCTCGCTCTGCATGTACTGCGGTATCTGCATCGAGGTGTGTCCTTTCGACGCGCTGTTCTGGTCTCCGGAGTTCGAGTACGCGGAGACGGACATCCGTGAGCTGACCCATGAGCGGGACAAGCTCCGGGAGTGGATGTGGACGGTCCCGGCGCCGCCCGCGCTCGACCCGGCCGCGGAGGAGCCGAAGGAGATCGCCGCGGCCCGCAAGACCGCGGAGAAGCTCGCCGCCGCCCAGGCAGCCGGGGCCGGCCCGGACTCCGCGGACCCGGCCGCACCGCCCGTCGAGGGAGGCCAGGCATGACGCTCGCCGCCCACGCCGTCGCCCTGACCGCGTCCGCCCAGAGCGCCGTCGCCCAGACCGGCAACGGTTTCCTGTCCCCGACCGGCGTCGAGATCGCGTTCCTCCTCGTCGGCATCGCCACCCTCGCCGCGGCCGTCGTCACGGTCACGACCAGACAGCTCGTGCACGCCGCCCTCTGGCTGGTCGTCGCGCTCGGCGGCCTCGCCGTCGAGTACCTCCTGCTCACCGCCGAGTTCATCGCCTGGGTGCAGGTGCTGATCTATGTCGGTTCCGTCGTCGTCCTCCTCCTCTTCGGGCTGATGCTCACCAAGGCCCCCATCGGCCGCTCCCCGGACGCCGACTCGGGCAACCGCCCGGCCGCCCTCGTCGTGGCCGTGGCCGCCGCGGCCGCCCTGGTCTGGGTGGTCGTCGACGCGTTCCGTACCACCTGGATCGACCTGGACGGTCCGGTGCAGGGCTCCACCCGGGTCTCCGGCGAGACGCTGTTCCGGCACTGGGTGCTGCCGTTCGAAGCGCTCTCGGTCCTGCTCCTCGCCGCACTGGTCGGCGCGATCGTCCTGTCCCGCAAGAACTCCCAGGACCAGGAGGGGCAGAGCTGATGCATCTCGCCTATCCCGCGGTGCTCTCCGTCCTGCTCTTCTGCACCGGGCTGTACGGAGTGCTCGCCCGCCGCAACGCGATCCTGGTCCTGATGTCCGTCGAGCTCATGCTCAACGCGGTCAACCTCAACCTCGTCGCGTTCGACGTCTGGCTCCGCGACACCCTCCACACCGGCCAGGCGCTGACCCTGTTCACCATCGCCATCGCCGCGGCGGAGATCGGCATCGGCCTGTCGATCGTGCTGATGGTGTACCGCAATCGCGGCACCTCGGACATCGACAAGCTCCGCGACACCGCCGAGGGCCATGAACCGGCCGAGGCCGCCGCCCCGGCAGAGAAGGCTGAGGCCACCGCGTGACCACGACGACCCTCGCCGTTCTCGTCCCTCTCCTTCCCTTCCTCGGCGCCGTCGCCGGCCTGCTCCTCGGCCGCAACGCACCCGGTTTCGTCCGCCCCCTGGCCGTTCTGCCGACGCTCGCCGCGACCGCGCTCGCGGTCCTCGTCGCCGTACGCCAGGGCGGTGGCACGCCGATCACCGCCGCCACGCAGCTCACCCCCACCGGCTCGGTCCCCATCGACCTCGCCCTCTACCTCGACGGATTCGCCGTCCTGGTCGCCGTCCTGGTCGGCGTCGTCGCGTCCTGCGTGCAGATCTACTCGACCGCGTATCTGCGCGACGACCCCCGCTACCCCTCCTACGCGGCCCTCGTCTCCCTCTTCACCTCCGCGATGCTGCTCGTCGTCTACTCCGGCGACCTGATGGTGCTGCTGGTCGGCTGGGAGATCATGGGCATCTGCTCCTACTTCCTGGTCGGCCACTACTGGGAGACGCCCGAAGCGCGGGCCGCCTCCCTGAAGGCGTTCCTGGTCACCAAGCTCGGCGACATCCCCTTCCTCTTCGGTCTGTTCGCGCTCGCCGTGGACGCCGGGACGTTCCGCATCACCGGCGTCCTCGGCGCCGTCGCGGCAGGCGGCATCGAGCACCCGACCCTGGTGGCGTTGCTGCTGCTCGCCGGTGTGGCGGGCAAATCCGCCCAGTTCCCGCTGCACACCTGGCTTCCCGACGCCATGGCCGGCCCCACCCCGGTCTCCGCGCTGATTCACGCCGCGACGATGGTCGCCGCCGGTATCTACTTCATCGCCCGGCTCCTCCCGGTCTTCGCCGCCTCCGCGGCCGCGCTGGTCGTGCTCGCCGTGATGGCCGCGATCACGATGGTCGGCTCGGCCCTCGCCGCCCTCGCCCAGGACGACATCAAACGGGTCCTCGCCTACTCGACCATCGGCCAGCTCGGCTACATGTCGGGCGCCCTCGCCGTGGGCGACCGTGGCGCCGCCGTCTTCCACCTCCTCTCGCACGGCGCGTTCAAGGCACTGCTCTTCCTCGCCGCCGGCGTGATCATCCACGCGGCCGGCACCAACTCGCTGGCCGCCATGTCCCGGATGAGCGGCCTGACCAGGCGGATCCCCGACGCGTACTGGACGATGACCGTCGCCCTGCTCGCGCTCGCCGCCATTCCTCCCTTCGCCGGCTTCTTCTCCAAGGAAGCCGTCCTCGTGGCCGCCGAGCACTCCGCGCTCGGCGAGTCCGAGATCGCCCCCGCCGCGGCGGGCTGGGCCGTCCTGATCGCCGGTCTGCTCACCGCCCTGCTCACGGCGGCGTACGCCACCCGGCTGTGGCTGCTCGCGTTCCGCGGCCGAGGTGCCGAGGCGCCCGATCACGGCAGGCAGCCCCTCGCCATGAGCGCCGTGCTGTGGGTGCTCGTCGTTCCGTCGCTCGGCTTCGGCCTGACCGCGGCCTACCTCGACGACTGGTTCGACGGACGGCCCCTGGAGCCGACGCTCACCACCGCCGTACTGGGCACGGGTGTCGCCCTCGTCGGCGGACTGGTCACCTACGCCACCTGGCGGCACACCACGGCCCTCGCCGCCCGGGCCCGGGCCGGCGCGCCCGTCGCCGAGCCCCAGCTCGTCGCCCACCCGGACGCCGAACCCGCACTCGTCGAGGCGGAGGCCCTGCACATGCCGCATCCCGTGGCCGACCCCGCCGACCCCGGTCGCCTGCTGCTCGGCCCGCTGCACCGCCCCGCGGCCGCCGGCTTCCACCTCGACGCCGTCTACCACGCCCTGTTCGTCCGCCCCGTCCTGGCCGCTGCCGAACTGGTCCGATTCCTCGACCGCGAGGTCGTGGACACCTACGTACGCGGTGCGGGCACCGGCACCAACTGGCTGGGATGGCTCGTCCGCCGCGCCCAGACCGGCAATGTGCAGACCTACCTCAGCGCGCTGCTGGCCGGCTCCGTCGTCCTGGCGATCGCCGCCGTACTCGTCGCCGCAGGAGCGTGAGTCGTGATCGATATCAGCGAATCCGTGATGCAGGTCCTTCTGGCGTTCATCGTCGTCGGTCCGCTCATCGGCGCCGTGGCGGCCCTCCTTCCGGCCCCGCCCGGACTGAAGGGGAAGTCCCCGGACCAGGCCGTGCTCCGCCACGGTGTGACCGTCACCGGCGTGATCCTCGCCGCCGCGATCGTCCTCGCGCTCGGCTTCGACCACGACCAGCCGGCGAAGATGCAGGCCACGACGGACATCAGCTGGATCCCGGCGCTGGACGTGCGGATCCACCTCGGCACCGACGGCATTTCCCTCCCCCTTCTGGTCCTGACCGCGCTGCTGACCTTCCTCTGCGCGCTCTACAGCTACTTCAAGATGCCGTCGGGCCCGTCCCCGAAGGCCTTCGTCGCACTGATCCTCCTGCTCGAGTCCGGCACCCTCGCCACCTTCGCCGTCCTCGATCTGCTGCTGTTCTTCCTCGCCTTCGAGATGGTCCTCATCCCGATGTACTTCCTCATCGCCCGCTGGGGTGGTGAGGGCCGCCACCCGGCGGCCTGGAAGTTCATCCTCTTCACTCTGCTCGGTTCGGTCGTCATGCTGCTCGGCCTGCTCCTCGTCGGAGTGAAGGCCGGCACGTTCGACATGGTGGCACTCGCCACTGACAACGGCCGGGGCCTGAGTACATCCGTGCAGGTCATCGCCGTTCTCGCGATCGGGATCGGCCTCGCGGTGAAGACGCCGATGTGGCCGCTGCACAGCTGGCTCCCGGACGCCCACACCGCCGCCCCGACCGTCGGCTCGGTCCTTCTCGCGGGTGTACTGCTGAAGATGGGTACGTACGGATTCGTCCGGATCGTTCTGCCGATCGCGCCCGACGGGATGCAGGTCTTCGCCCCGTACCTCGCGGCCTTCGCCGTCGCGGGCATCATCTACGGATCGCTCGCCTGCCTCGCCCTGTCCCGCCCGTCGTCCGAACACCGCCCCTCGGCGAGCCTCTTCGAACCGCTCCCGACCGGCCCGAAGGGCGACCTCAAGCGGCTGATCGCGTACTCCTCCGTCGGCCACATGGGCTTCGTACTCCTCGGCATCGCGACCATGACCCCGACCGGCGTCAACGGCGCGCTCTTCGCCAACATCGCCCACGGCCTCATCACCGGCCTGCTGTTCTTCCTCGTCGGAGCCATCAAGGACCGCTACGGCACCGCCGACCTCGACACGCTGGCCGGCGCCACCGGCGCCGCGCTCTACGGCCGGGCGCCCCGCCTCGGCGGACTGCTCGCCTTCGCCGCCGTCGCCTCGCTCGGCCTGCCCGGCCTCGCCGGATTCTGGGGGGAAATGCTGGCTCTGTTCGGCGCGTTCGACCCCGCCGACGGTCTCAGCCGGCCCGCATTCCTCACCTTCATGGCGATCGGCGGTCTCGGCACGCTCCTGACCGCCGCCTATCTCCTCATCATCGTCCGCCGCGTCTGCATGGGCGCCGCACGGCCCGCCGGCGAGGCGCAGCTCGCCGACGTCCAGGGCTACGAGTTCGCCGCCTGGACGCCGCTCGTCGTCCTCACCGTCCTCGCCGGACTCTGGCCCGCGGTCCTCCTCGGCCTCACCGACCCGGCCGTGCAGAAGCTCCTCGCGGGAGGAAAGGCATGACCCCGGCCGCCACGCACGCGCTGTCCGCGCCCGTCGTCCAGTCCGTCGACTGGCTCGCGATCGCCCCGCCGACCATCGCCGCGGTGGCCGCCCTGCTCATCCTGGTCGCCGACCTCTTCGTCGCCGAGCGGAACAAGAAGTTCCTGGGTTACGCGGCCATCGCCGGCCTCGTCGCCGCGGTGATCCCGCTCGTCCCGCTGCGCAAGGGCGACCGCTCCACCTTCTGCCTCACCACGGCCCCGGACGCCTGCAGTTACACGGCGGACCACTTCGCGCTGGTCATCCAACTCCTCGTGCTGGGCGGCGCGCTCCTGACCGCGCTCCTGTCCGTCACCGAGACCAAGGACCGGCTCCCCGCGGGCGAGTACTGGTTCCTGCTGCTGTCCTCGGCCGCCGGAGCCGCCCTGCTGCCCGCCTCGCGCGACCTCGCCACCCTCGTCGTCGCCCTCGAAGTGGCCTCCCTCCCGGCGTTCGCCCTGGTCGGCCTGCGTCGCGGCGACCGGCTCTCCAGCGAGGCCGCGCTCAAGTTCTTCCTCTCCTCGGTCACCGCCACCGCCGTGATGCTCCTCGGCGTCAGCTTCGTGTACGCGTCGACCGGCACCCTGCACCTCACGCAGATCGCGGCCCGCATGGACGCCGTTCCCGGGCAGCTGGAGACCCTCGCCCAGGCGGGAGTCGCCCTCACCCTCGTCGGTTTCGCCTTCAAGACGGCCGCGGTGCCCTTCCACTTCTGGGTGCCCGACACCTACGTGGGCGCGCCGCTGCCCGTCGCCGCCTACCTCTCCGTCGTCGGCAAGGCGGTCGGCTTCTCCGGGCTGGTCCTGGTGACGGTCATCGCCTTCCCCGCCTACGCGGACGTATGGGGGCCCGTCATGGTCGTACTCGCCGGTCTCACCATGACCGCGGGCAATGTCGCGGCCCTGCGCCAGTCGGCCACACGTGCGAACAGCGCGGTACGGCTCCTCGCCTGGTCCTCGGTGGCGCAGGCCGGCTACATCCTGGTGCCGATCGCGGCGGCCGCGTACTCCAGCGACGACCAGATCGGCTCCACCGTCGCCTACGCCCTCATGTACGCCGTCGTGAACCTCGGTGCCTTCGCCGTCGTCGCCCTGGTCGCGCGCACGAAGCCGCTGAACCGGATCGCGGACTACCGGGGCCTGTACGCGACCCGCCCCGTGACCGCCCTGCTGATGGGCTTCTTCCTGCTCTGCCTGGCCGGACTGCCGCCCGGCATCATCGGGCTCTTCGCGAAGGTCACGGTGTTCTCTGCCGCGGTCGACGCGGGTCTCGGCTGGCTCGCGGTCGTCATGGCCGTCAACGTCGTGATCGCGCTCTACTACTACCTGCAGTGGACCGCCCTGCTCTTCAGGGCGCCCGAGGAGGCACCCGCGGGCGCACCGGAAACCGCCCCGGAGCGGCACCGGGCACCCACGCCTGTCACGGTTGCGATCGCCCTGACCGGCGCCGCGGCCGTCCTGCTGTCCGGCTGGCCCCAGTTGGTGCTGAGATTCGCCGCGGTGAGCCTCTTCTGACGTCTTCTGCCGCGGCGGCTCTTCTGATGCGCCGGATCTTCTGATGCGACAGCCGCCCACAAGGCTCTGACCTGGCGGTTCGACAAGCCGTGCCCCTACGGGGCACGGTGTTCCGCGCATCTGCACATCAGAAAAACTGAGGAGATCCAGCCGTGCTGAGCGGGTTCAAGGACTTCATTCTCCGCGGAAACGTGATCACGATGGCGATCGGTCTCGCCGTCGGCTCCGCCTTCACCGCGGTCGTCACGGGATTCAGCAACGCCTTCATCACCCCGCTCATCGGCCTCGCCACCCGCGGCACCGGTGACTTCAGCAAGGCCACGTTCTCCGCGGAGGGCGTGAAGTTCCCCTACGGCCTCTTCATCAGTGCCGCGATCGCCTTCGTGATCACCGCGGGGGTGCTCTACTTCTGCGTCGTCGTCCCGATGATGAAGGTGCAGAACCGCTTCACCAAGGACGAGCCGGTCAGTGTCAAGGCGGCCGTCCGCGACTGCCCCCGCTGCTACACGGAGATCCCCGCGATCGCCAGCCGCTGCGCGCACTGCACCAGTGAGGTGGAGCCCCTTCCGGAGGCACTGGAGAAGGCCGGGCTGCTCCCGGCCCCGCGCTGATTCACCCGAACGGCCCAACGGTGCCGACGCCCCCGCCCGTGAGGGCGGGGGAACCCGCGGCTCCCGCCTGGCGTTGACCAGTACGGGAGGGTCCACTGGAGAGCGGACCACGACCAGCAGAGGGTTCCCCTGCCGCACCACCTGGAGGGCGTACCGTGCACCGCCGGCACAACGGACTGAGGACTGCCGTTCTCCTCGGGGGACTGTCAGCCCTCATCATCGTCATCGGCAGTCTGTTCGGCCGTATGGGCCTGATCATCGCCGGTCTCGTGGCCCTGGGGACGAATGCTTACGCGTACTGGAACAGCGACAAGCTGGCCCTGCGCGCCATGCGCGCCCGCCCCGTCAGCGAGTTCGAGGCACCTGCCCTCTACCGGATGGTCAGGGAGCTCTCCACCCAGGCGCGTCAGCCGATGCCCCGGCTGTACATCTCCCCGACCCAGGCGCCGAACGCGTTCGCCACGGGACGTAATCCGCGCAACGCGGCGGTCTGCTGCACCGAAGGGATCCTGCGGATCCTCGACGAGCGGGAGCTGCGCGGAGTCATCGGCCATGAGCTGAGCCACGTCTACAACCGGGACATCCTCATCTCGTCCGTGGCCGGCGCCCTCGCCTCGGTCATCATGTTCCTGGTCAACTTCGCCTGGCTGATCCCCATAGGCCGCTCGGACGACGATGACGGCCCCGGCATTCTCGGCATGCTCCTGATCATGATTCTGGGCCCGCTCGCGGCGTCCGTCATCCAGCTCGCCATCAGCCGCTCCCGGGAGTACGAGGCCGACGCGTCGGGAGCCAGGCTCACCGGAGACCCGCTCGCCCTCGCCAGTGCCCTGCGCAAGCTCGACGCGGGGACCAAGCAGCTGCCGCTGCCGCCCGAGCCGAAGATCGAGACGGCGAGCCACATGATGATCGCGAATCCCTTCCGCCCCGGCCAGGGCCTGTCCAAGATGTTCTCCACGCACCCACCGATGGCGGAGCGCATCGCCCGCCTCGAACAGATGGCAGGTCACCGTCCATGAAGACAATCCTGAACGTCATATGGCTCGTCCTGTGCGGTTTCTGGATGTTCCTCGGCTATCTGCTGGCCGGTGTGCTGCTGTGCATCACGATCATCGGCATCCCCTTCGGCCTGGCCGCGTTCCGCATCGGCGTCTACGCGCTCTGGCCGTTCGGCTACACGGTGGTGGACCGCAGGGACTCAGGTGCGCCGTCCTGCGTCGGCAACGTGCTGTGGCTGGTCCTGGCGGGCTGGTGGCTGGCCCTCGGCCATGTCGTCACGGGCATCGCCCTCTGCATCACGATCATCGGCATCCCGCTGGGCATCGCGAACTTCAAGCTGATCCCGGTCTCACTGCTGCCGCTGGGCAAGGAGATCGTGTCGACGGACCAGCCGTTCACGGCCCGGTACTGAGCGGCGGAGCGGCGGAGCGGCGTAGCGGTAGCGGCGCTGAGCGGTAGGAGGCGCCGGGCGGCCGGGCGGCCGGGCGGTACCGCCGGTGGCCGGCCGCGGCCGCCTGTCAGCCGTGGCCCTGACGGCCGCCGCGCTCCCGCGATCCCGCCCGCACCGCGTACGCCGCGGCCCCCACCGCCAGCACCGCGGCGCCCGCAAGGACCGAGGACAGCGGCAGGGCGAACGCCAGCACCAGGCAACCCGCGAGACCACACGCGGCCGGCACACGCCATCGGGAACTCAGCGTCCATGCCGAGGCGTTGGCAATTGCGTAGTACACGAGCACACCGAACGACGAGAAGCCGATCGCTCCCCGCACATCGACCGTCGCCGCCACGACGGCCACCACCAGCCCCACCGCGAGCTCCGCGTGGTGCGGGACCTGGAAGCGGGGATGGACGGCCGCGAGCGTGCGTGGGAGGTGGCCGTCCCGGGCCATCGCCAGCGTCGTCCGTGAGACACCGAGGATCAGCGCCAGCAGCGAGCCGAGCGCGGCCACCGCCGCCCCGACCCGCACCACAGGGGCCAGCCAGTCCGCGCCCGCCGCCCGGGCGGCATCCGCCAGCGGAGCCGTCGCCCGGCCCAGCTCTGCCACGCCCAGCACGGAAAGGACCGCCAACGCGACACATACGTACACGACCAGCGTGATCCCGAGTGCCATCGGAATCGCCCGCGGAATGGTCCGGGCCGGGTCCCGCACCTCCTCGCCGAGCGTGGCGATCCGCGCGTACCCGGCGAAGGCGAAGAACAGCAGCCCGGCCGCCTGAAGGACACCTCCCGCGCCGCCGCCGGGGCCCTCCGACCCGAGCCTGCCCAGATCCGCGGACGCCGACGTGAGAGAGGAGACCACCACCGCCGTGAGGACCGCCAGCACGACCGCCACGATCGCCCGGGTCAGCCACGCCGACTTCTGAACTCCCCCGTAGTTCACGGCGGTCAGCGCGACCACGGCGGCGACCGCCACGGCGTGCGCCTGCTCCGGCCACACGTACGCGCCGACGGTCAGCGCCATCGCCGCGCACGACGCGGTCTTGCCGACGACGAACGCCCAGCCCGCCAGATAACCCCAGAACGGGCCGAGCCTCTCCCGCCCGTAGACGTACGTCCCGCCCGACGCGGGGTACCGGGCCGCGAGCCGTGCCGACGCCATCGCGTTGCAGTACGCCACCACCGCGGCCAGCCCCAGCCCCAGAAGCAGCAGCCTCCCGGAACCGGCCGCCGCGGCCGCGGGGGCCAGCGCGACGAAGACCCCGGCGCCGACCATCGAACCCAGCCCGATGACGACCGCGTCGAACACGCCGAGCGACCGTCGCAGCTCCTGTGTCATGGACCGCACCCTACTGATCGCCGCAACCGCACTCGGTACGCACGTCGTCTGAGAGGACAACACCGCACGAGGAACGTGCACGAACAGAAGAAAGGCAGGTCATGGCATGGGCATCATCAGCTGGATCGTCCTGGGGCTGCTCGCCGGGATCGTCGCCAAGATCCTGCTGCCGGGGCGCGACCCGGGGGGCTTCATAGGCACCACCCTCATCGGCATCGCGGGCGCCTTCGTCGGCGGCTGGATATCGACCCGCTTCCTGGACCGGCCGATCGCCAAGGACTTCTACGACGGCGCCACATGGGTGTCCGCCATCGGCGGCGCGCTCGTGCTGCTGATCGCCTACCGGATCCTGTTCGGCCACTCGCGTTCCCGCTAGGTCCCGAGGTCAGCCGGGGAGCCCGGTCTCCCGCAGGGTGAGGTTCAGCCGGCCGGTCAGGCCCAGCGCAGGATCGGCCGTGCCCGGATACACCTTGGGCACCCCGTGGTACGCGAACCGGGACGCGCCGCCGAAGACGAACAGGTCCCCCGACCCCAACTCGACATCCGTCCAGGGCCGCCCGCGGCCCTCCGTGTTCCCGAAGCGGAAGACACAGGTGTCGCCGATGCTCAGCGACACCACCGGGGCGCCGGACCTCTCGTCCTTGTCCTGGTGCATGCCCATCTTCGCGTCGCCGTCATAGAAATTGACCAGCGCGGTGTCCGGCGCGTACGCCTCCGACGCGGCGCGGCCCGCCGCGTCGTCCCCGTACGCTCCGGCCAGCGCCTCGCGCCCCAACTCCACCAGCCAGTCCGGGAACCCGGCGACCCTCGCGCCGTTCACGTCATCGGCCGTACGCGTATACCGATACGGCTGCCAGTGCCAGCCCACGCACACCGTCTGCACGGACATCACCCCACCGCGCGGCAGCCTGGTGCGGCGCAGCGGCACGGGCCCGCGGGCCCAATCCCGGCACGCCTCGACCAGTTCGCGCTGCCGGGCCGCCGGCAACCACCCGGGGACGTGCACCGCCCCGGGTGCCACCACGGCCCGCTCGCGCGGGAACAGCCCGGACGTCACGACACCAGCGCGCCTTCCAGCCCGAGGAGCCGCTCCTTGCGCTCCACCCCGCCCGCGTAGCCGCGCAGCGCGCCATCGGCGCCGATCACCCGGTGGCACGGCCGTACGACCAGCAGCGGATTGCGCCCGATCGCGGTCCCCACGGCCCGCACACCTGCACCCGCGGCCCCGACCCGCTCGGCGATCTGGCCGTAGGTCGCCGTCTGCCCGTACGGAATCTCCTCCACCGCCCGCCAGACGCGACGCTGGAAGTCCGTGCCGGCACCCGGCGCGTACTCGATCGCGAAGTGCGTCAGCTCCCCCGCGAAGTACCCCCGCAGCTGCCCGGCGATCTCCTCGAATGCCCCCGGGTCGCACCGCCAGTCGTCCTGGATCTCGGCCGCGCCCTTCTGGCCGGGCAGAGACAGCGAGACGAGCGCGGTACCACCCACGGCGCTCGCGGACACCTCGCCGACCAGCAGCAGCTCACCGAGCGGGCTGTCGACCGTCGCGTACACCGTCATGGCTCTTTCCTCTCCTCGTACGGCCTTGCACCAACGAGTCTGGGCCGCGCACCCGGCGCTGGCTGGCGGTATTCGGACATCGCGGCCGGAACGCGAGGCGGGGGCGGAGCGACCGCACCGCACCACCCCCGAAGGCCCGGATCCGCCGGTCGGGCAACTCAGCGGTAGTTCACGAACTGCAGGGCGAAGTCGAAGTCCTTGCCCTTCAGCAGCGAGATGACGGCCTGCAGGTCGTCACGGCTCTTCGAGCTGACGCGCAGCTCGTCGCCCTGGACCTGTGCCTTGACGCCCTTCGGGCCCTCGTCACGGATGGCCTTGGCGACCTTCTTGGCGTTCTCCTGGGAGATGCCCTCCTCGATCGAGGCGAAGATCTTGTACTCCTTGCCGGAGAGCTGCGGCTCACCCGCGTCCAGGGACTTCAGCGAGATACCACGCTTGATCAGCTTGGACTGGAAGATGTCGAGAATCGCCTTGACCCGCTCCTCACCGCTCGCCTGCATAAGGATCTTGTCGCCGGACCACTCGATGGTCGCGCCGGTGCCCTTGAAGTCGTAGCGCTGCGAGATCTCCTTGGCGGCCTGGTTGAGGGCGTTGTCGACCTCCTGCCGCTCGACCTTCGAGACGATGTCGAAACTGGAGTCGGCCATGTGCTGTGGCTCCTTGTATCGGGGGCGTAGACGTACGGCCGGGCAACCCGGACCGCCACCGCAAAGCCTAGCCACCCGCACCCGCCCGAGCCCTGATCAATCCGGTGGCGGAGCACCCCCACGGATCAGGTATCGTTTACGTCGTTGCCACGGAGCACCGCCGAACAGCGGACCTCCAGTGCGACATCCCATGGCGGTGTGCCCGAGTGGCCAATGGGAGCGGACTGTAAATCCGTCGGCTTAGCCTACCCAGGTTCGAATCCTGGCGCCGCCACGCGATGAGAACGGCCCCTGATCTGCGGAAACGCGGATCAGGGGCCGTTCTGCTGCGTCTGCGCTCAGGGCATGGCCGTCTCGACCTGTCTCACTGAATCCTGCTCTCTACCAGCGTCTCTGGACGACACGTGGACGAGATCTCAGGGCGCCCGGCCGACGGCAAGCTCGCGGACGGACAGCTCCTTGTCCGGGTCGCGCATCTCCCGCTGCGGTACGTGCCCGCGGCCCACGGCCGGCGACGGTGTCTGCGAGGCCCGCAGCCAGGACTCCGTGGTCTGCAGGGTGCGCAAATGACCAGAAGCGAGCGGCTCGCGGAGCAGTTGGACCGGCACTGGCGAAAGAACCTGCGGCCGCGGCTGGACGGTCTTGCCGATGACGAGTACTTCTGGGAGCCGGTGCGCGGCTGCTGGAGCATCCGCCCACGTGGCAGGTCGGCCGCACCGATGTCCGCAGGTTCGGGGCAGTGGACGATGGACTTCGCGTCCCCTGACCCGGTGCCGGCGCCGGTGACCACGATTGCCTGGCGGCTGGCGCACATCATCGTCTCGTGCCTGGGCTATCGGGTCGGATGGCACTTCGGCGGCCAGGACGTCGACTCCCAGACGTTCGCCTACGCGGGGACCGCTGACGAGGCGCTGAAACAGCTCGATGAGATGTACGGGAGATGGAACGCGGGGTCCGCGAACTCTCGGACGCCGACCTGGAGAATCCGCCTGCGGTGGGTCCCGAGCGGATTCCCATGGAGGTCATCGTCCAGCACGTCAACAGGGAGCTGATCCATCACGGCGCCGCGATTTCCCTGCTGCGCGACCTCTACCGCTGGCAGGACGGAGCCGTACCGCGCCGAATATGACTTCTCGGTGATCGGTGATCGGTGATCGGTGATCGGTGATCGGTGATCGGTGATCGGGGGGTCAACGGCGGCGGGCAGGGGTTGTCATCGGGCGCCCTCCTTCTCGTGAGTTGCGGAGCCGGATAGCCCGGACAGCTCGGACACCTCCTGGTTGGCCTGTGTCCGGGTCTCGTGTCCGGGAAGTAGCGCGCGCTCGCGTCCTTGGTGAGCTGTCCGTCGGCGGCCATGGGGGAGCAAGTGCGGCGGATGGTGGCCACGTTGACCGGCGGCAGGGCTTCGGCGATGTCCTCGGGCTTGGCGCCGGGGTTGGCCCGGACGTGCCGGAGGATCGCGGCGCGGTTGTCGCCGATGGGGTGGTCCGATACCGGGCCGTCCAGCAAATGCCAAGCACCGGAGGCTTCCTGGAACTGGAGCGCGTACTCCGCTTCGTTCACATCGCGACCGGTGACGTGGAGAATGCCGTCGGCCTGCCCGCGGGCCCGCTTGGCCCGGCGTCCTTCCCTTGGCTCAACTCTTCGTCGGAAGCGCCGTTATGGCTCACATCCTGCCGGGCGGCATCGGGCGAGCATCGGCCCTCAAGCCGTCGTACGGCAGCTACCGGAAAGCAAGCCGCCCACGGCCTGTCCGACGGGTCGCGTCACCGACCCCGTACTCGACCTCACTGTCACGCGAACGGCGCAACAGGACGTGCCCACATGGGTGAAGATAAGCTGATTAGTGCCCCAACTGTGGCAATCCGTGAAAGGGGAACCAAATGCGCATTCGTCGACTCCTCGCCGCCGCCTTCGCCACGGCAGCCCTCGCCGGACTCGGCCTCACAGGCGCCGCCACCGCCGCCACCGCCGCCGCACAGGGCGCCCCGTCCGCCGTCAGCCCTTCTGAGTGCAGGCAGGGCGGCGGAACGGCTGATCTGGCGGACAACCTCTGCAAGGGCGGTACGTACGACGGGCAGCAGATCGACTGAACCCCGCAAGGCGCCCCGCAGCCACCCGCCGCGGGGCGCTCACGCGTGAGCGTAGCCAGGAGAGTCGCAGGGACTGTGCCAACCCGTCGGGCACGCCGGTCAGGGCAGTCGCGGTACTCAGAGAGCTGCCGACAGTGGGGGCGGCGGAGGCAATCGCTGCCGCAGGCGTGGGAGTTGTCGCTGGTCACACCCCGGACGGCCCAATCCTGGTCTGTCCGGGGTGTCCGGTCACAGGCGGCGTAACACCCGGGTGCTGCAGCCCATCAGGGAATCCATCGATTGCGGTGCATCTGCCCTCCGGAAGTCATCCAGGAAGAGAGGGCATCGTGTCGCCCGAGACATCGACCGCGCCGGCCAAGGGCCCCGCAGCTGCGGTTGAGAGGGAGAACGCACCGTCAGGTGATCTTGGCCGTGCTTCCGTCGGGGAGCGAGCACACAGTGCCGCCGTACGGGATGTTCTTAACCGTTCCGCCCTGCGCTGTGCATTCTTCGGCCGTGATGGCTGGGGACGCCGCTGCTTGGGCGGCGGAAGCTCCAATGGCGCTCATGCCGACGAGAGTTGCTGTGGCAAGAGTGAGGCCGATCAGTCGTCGTATGAACATGGATCACTCCACTCCGGCACCCCCGGTCCGGTCCCCACTTTAGGACGACCAGTTCCTGAAGCCAGGGGCGCCCTATTACCCAGCATGGGCGCCGACTGGCAGGCTCGCGAGTCCGATCCTGAGAACGGCCCGTGGCTTCGTGGGGCGGAGATCGGCAGCTGTCGTTTCGAAGGCCTGAGAGCACGATCTGGACGGCATGTGGACGGCCGCGCGGCCTGATGGCGTCAGGCTTACGCCGCAGGTCAACGGGAGCGCCGAGGCTGAACGGCAGAAGACTGTGAATCCGTCGCGGTAGCCCACCCAGGTTCGAATCCTGGCGCCGCCAGGCGATGCGAGGCCCCCGTTGACCTGAAGAGACGCAGGTCAGCTGGGGTCTTCTCGTTGCTCCGGGGCAATCTCTCGATCGGAATCGAAGACAGGTGGCCTGCCTGACTTCGTTCCGCTCGGATCTGGGCGCTGACCAGCGCGTGCGGGTGATGCGCGGTCCAGGGTTCGGCGAGGGGTTGGGCGCACCTGAGCCCGGTGGTGGTGATCTCCAACGCGCTGCGGCTTTGGACGTGCGCGGTGCAACCTGCTCTGGCCGAGGGGCTACTCGGATAATGTCGCTGCGGAGGTGAACGCGTGTCCTGGCCGTCTGTGATCATTCTTGCCTCCGCGGAGCAACGCCCTTCGCTTGAAGGACGTATCCGTTCCTTTGAGCTCGTGCCGGATTCTGCGACCGGCGACGAACGGCTCCACTGGCACGGGTACTCGTACTACCTAGATCTCTCGGGCAGGATCCTGGCGGACTACGAGCCGGACGACCTCGAGCAGGTGACGAACCGGATCGGTGCGCCGTACGGGGTCTATGTCTCGTGCGAGTCCATGAACGCGGCCCGGACTTTCCTTCGTTGCGTTCTCGATGGCTTCGACGGTCTCATCGACACCAACCACTTCGAAATCCTGCCGGCGAAGGACTTTCTCGCGATGTTGGACCATCACCCGGAATGGGACTGGCGTCGCCAACCGAGCACAGACCTGCGGTAGCGCGCTCGCCGCTTGCGCCGGTTGATGCATCGCTCGACGGTGTTGCGCTGCTGGTATGCCTCAGCATCGAATGCGGGCGGGCGGAACCTGGCCGCACCGTCGAAGCAGCGCGGCGCCGATCCCTGGCTTCTGGGCAGGTGGAGTCGCGGCCAGAGCATTGACCTTCGCCACTGCAGTGTGTGAGCTGAGCCCAGCTCGAGCAGTCTGTTCCCGCCACGGCGGAGTACCGATTCGAGTTCCGTGGTCAGCACCTGCGGTGTCTGGTCGAGAGCCCGGTTGGGGCAGGTCGCGATGAAGTTCTGGCGGATGGCTTCGGCGACCATGGCTTCCGGCTCTTCCGTCGCTGACCGAAGCGTCGGCGGGGCCAGCCCAGCCTTCCGCGAGGCGTTGAGCGGCGATTCGCTGCGGCCTCCAGCCGACGGGCTTCGTGGGACCCTCTGTCGTGCCTCGCCTCTTGGCCATGCGGTCGATCGTTCCCACGAGGCCTCGTCCGTTCACCTCAGCCCGTGGCACCCGGATGGGACGGCCGGCGGAAAGTGGCTGGGCAGGCAGCACGGAGCGGTGCATGATTGCCGCATGACTGACGTACGAAAGGCCTATGCCGCGTAGGGCTCCCTCGCAGGTCAGGCTGGGCCTGCCACGAGTCCCACGTCCGTGGGACAGCAGAGCGGTGATACCTGGGCTCTCCGGCCGGGCACTTGCGGAGATTGCCCGGATCGAAGGGCGCCGGTACTGGTCCGGTGATGCGCACCGAGCGTTGGTGCGATGGCGGGCCATGGCGTACAAACCCGGGCCGTGGGTGATGTATGCCGCGCCGGAGGGCGACGGCTGCGAGTGCTGTGATCCATTCACCGGCGCCGACGTCCGCGCGTTCCTGGAAGAGCTGTGCTCCAGTCTCTCCACGCGTTCGGCGCGTGAACTCCGCGAGCTGCTCAAGCCGCTCGATGAGCGCTTCCTCGCCCGCACGCTCAATGACCCGTTCGCGTCGCCTCGGGATCCGTGGTGGAGACGTCGGCTCGAAGCCCCCTGAGCGGGTGGGAGTGGTGGCTGTCAGGGCAAGATCCGGGCCGGCTGTTGGGCCACAGGTGCGCGTGGGGGAGCGCTGGTGGACGCATTCCAGGTGAGAGGCGGGTCCGTCGGCTTAGCCCACCCAGGTTCGAATCCTGGCGCCGCCACGCGATGAAGTGGCCCCTGATCTGTGGAAACCTGGATCAGGGATCGCCGCAGCACCAGGTCAGGTCCCGGGCCACTGTCGTCGATGCCCCGCAGCACGCGGGAGAACGCGGACGTCCCGTCCATCTCGTGGTCCGGCCCTCATCTCGTGGTCCGGCCCTGCGAAGGAGCCGTCGCGTGCGGATCAGGCCGGACCGGTCCCCGACGTCGCGGCCCGGCTGCCGCGGCGCAGGCCGATGAGTGAGGCGACCGTCTCCAGCCAGCGTGCGGCGCGCGCCTCGTCGTCCGGTGTGCCTGCGACCTGCGCGGCGCTCTCCAGCCAGTCCCGCAGGCACGCGGACGCGGCACCCGACGGCAGGGGCTCGGTGAGCCGGGCCGCGTACGCGAGGCCACCGACCCGGACGATCTTCGCGATGTACGTCACCGAGCGCGGCAGCACGCCGAGCCGGTCGAGGGTGACGGCGGCGGCGATCGCACCGTCGCCGAACAGCGCGGTGCGCAACGCGTCGCGGCTGAGGCCGTGGCGCAGCAGGGCCTCGATGTCGGTGGCGGCGAGCACCTCGTCGTCGGTGCGTGGGGAGCGGTCGTGGACCATCGTCGTTCCGTTCCGGTCCGGCTCAGCGGACGGTGATCGTATAGAGGTAGTAGGCGGCTTCCTGGTCCGAGTTCTTCGGGGTGCCCGTGGCCGTCGGGACCGGTGACGCCGTGACCTCACCGGCGCTGTGACACCGGGCGTAGGGGCAGAAGAGCAGCTTCACGGTCGTCTTCCCGGGTGAGAGCGCGGTGAAGTCGAAGTACTGGGCTCCGTCGCTGACATCGCCGGTGTGTTCGCGGTCGCCCCGGTACTCCAGGACGTCCGGGTCCGGGCGTGGGTCCGCCACGTACCAGTTCTGGCCGAGTTCCATGGCGGCCGGGACCTCCAGCGTGAACTTCTCGCCGCTCTCGACCGAGATGGTCCGCTCGTCGGTCTCGTACGCGGAGTCGCCGCAGCCGGTGAGGACGAGGAGCAGGGCGGCCAGCACGGGCGCCGTACACAGGGAGGATCGCATGGACATCATCAGTCCTGTTCGATATAGACGGTGCTGACATCGCCGTTGTTGGCCTTGGAGAAGCGGTCGTCGGTGGCCGCGCTGAGGTCGCCGTTGATGAAGTCGTCCTCGCTCACCCACGTGGTGGTGCCCCAGGGGTTGTAGACCTGCAGCTTTCCGTCCTCGTGCCCGACGATCACCATGCTGTGGCCGACCCAGCCGCCGTCGTCTCCCTTGCCGGAGATGTTGATCGGAACCGGCTTCCCGTCGGCCACGGACTTCTCGATGTCCGGCAGGACCCCGCGCCGGTCGTCCGCGCTGTCCATCTCCTGCGTGTCGTACCTGTCGCCGGTGCGCGGCCCGATCTCGTTGTTCGAGATCTCCTCCTGCCCGTCGGAGTCCATGCCGGCCGGGTGGCGGTCCCACCACCAGCCGTCGTACTCGCCGTCCCCCTCCTCGTTCATCCGGAACTGCTCGTCGTGCAGGCGCTCGCGGAAGCGGTCGGGGTCGTCGTCCTGGCCGTCGGGTCCGCCGGTGAGTTCGAGGGCATAGACAGGGTCGACCAGGGCACGCGCGGTCACCGTCGAGGACGGGACGCAGGTCGCGTCGTCCTGGGACCATTTCTCGTCACCGAACTTCTGGTCCTCCTGCCCCGTGGACGAGCCGGTGGTGACCGGTGCGAGGTGCTCCTGGAGCCATGCCGAGTCCTTGCCGTGGATCTTCCCGCCGAACTCCTCGACCTCGCCGACGTCGTAGCCCGCGGCGAGGGCCTTCATGAGGTACGCCTTCTCCTGCGGGCTCGACGCGTTCGCCAGGAGCCGTTCCATACGGGCCCGTTCGGCGGGCGAGAGGTTCTCCATGGCGCGGCCCGAGCGTTCGAGGTCGTTGGCGCTGAGGATCTCGTTCAGTTCGGCGTCGCCGCCGACGTTGCTGGTGTCGGCGAGGGCGAGGCGGTCGGCGGCGGTGAGTTCGTCGGTGTCCATCCGGCCGGCGCGGGCCTCGGCGGCGAACTTGTTGAGGTCGCGGGCCGCGACGCGGGCGGCGTCATCGGCGTCGACGGCCGCCGTGTGCAGGTCGTCGACGCCGTGGGAGGCCAGCGAGCGGGCCCGCAGCCGGAGTTCCTCCTCGTCGTCGTCCTCGTGCCAGTCGTCGAAGAAGCCGTCCTTGCCGCCGAGCATGGTGCGGGCGTCGCGCAGCTTGCCGCGGCCGGTGCCGTCCTTGGTCTGCGCCTTCTCCAGCGCGTCGGACAGCGCGATCAGTGCCTTGCCGCCGCCCTGGAACGCCTCGATCATCTGCCGGGCGTCGCGGGAGGCGGCGCCCACCACGTCGGAGGCGAGGACGCTCGTGTCGCCGACCCAGACCGTCGGAAGACCCTTGCGGGCGATCTTGTCGATCCGGTCGCTCACCGCGTCGGCCTCGTCGATCTGGCCGGTGTAGCGCTTGCCCAGGGCCTCGATCACCTTCGGTTCTCCGACCGGTGCCGAGACGCCGAGGGCGTCCTCGATCGCGTCGATCAGGTCGTTCTTGCTGCCGGCCGAGGAGATGCGCCCGCGCAGGCCGTCGAGCTTCTGCCTGCGGTCGTTCGTGGATTCCGTCATGGACGCGTACCTCGTCAGTAGGCGGCCAGCGCGGAGGGGCGCTGGGCGTGGGCCGGCATCGTGCTGACGCCGGCGTCGGCCGGGTCGGCCGCCGAGCCGACGGAGACGGCGCGGGCTCCCGTACGGACGTCGACGTCGGAACCGCGGTACGCGTGGCTGGAGAGGCGGACCTTGTCCGCGAGTTGGTGCAGGGCCGCTTCGAGGACCTTGGTCTCGGCCTCCCAGGCGGCCGCGAACGCGTTGAACGCGGGCCCGGTGTCGGAGCCGCCGAGGGCGTCCTGGGTGCAGCACATCGTGCCGGCGACGGCCTTACGTATCTTGCCCACGTCGTCGCCGGAACCGTCCAGTTCGCCGGCCTGTCCCGACATGCCCTTGTGCCCGACCCGGTAGCCCTCCGGAGAGGTCATGGCCCTTCCCCCGTTTCTCGCTCACCCGACCCGACGCTTTCCGGACAGGGAGGTCGGGCCAGGTCACAACTGTCAGGAAGTTAGCAGAAGGCTGGCATGGACACGCTCGGTGCCACAGGTTCCCCGCAGGGTTCCCGCGTACCACCCGGGCGCTCGCGGAGATCGCCGGGATCGAGCGGCGCCGGTACTGCTCCGGTACTGCTCCGGTGCCGCCCAGCGGGCTCCGGTGGGCGGCACCGGAGCCTCGTTGAACTGCGCAGACGTGGTGCGGCGGGAGGCTTCTCGATGATCCGGACGGCGGCTCGCGGCGTGGCCGGCGGCGCTGTAGCCCATCCCGGCAATGCTTCGGCGCGCGTGATGGAGCCGAAGCTGGTCTGCTGGACTGCAGGGGACGTTGCCCGCGTTTGCCGGGAGAGATCCAGATGAGCACTTATCGAGTCGCGCAGGTCGCCGCCGCCAGTGGGCCCTTCGAGATCGTCGAGCGTGAGTTGCCGCAGCCGGGCCCCGGTCATGTGCGGGTCGCCGTGGACGCCTGCGGGGTCTGCCACAGCGATTCCTTCTTCGTGGACGCGGGGCTACCGGGCGTCCGCTTCCCGGTGGTTCCCGGCCACGAGATCGCCGGGCGTATCGAGGTACTGGGCGAGTACACGCAGGAGAAGGGCTGGCAGGTCGGCGACCGAGTGGCCGTCGGCTGGTTCGGCGGCAGTTGTGGCCACTGCACGCCCTGCAGGCAGGGCGACTTCGTCGTGTGCGACAACCTCAAGGTTCCGGGGTGGGCGTACGACGGAGGGTTCGCCGACGCGGTCGTCGTGCCGGCCGACGCCCTGGCCCGGATCCCCGATTCGCTGTCGGCGACCGACGCGGGGCCCATGGCCTGCGCGGGGGTGACCACGTTCGACGGGCTGAGGCGCAGTTCCGCCCTGCCGGGGGACCTGGTCGCGGTACTGGGCCTGGGCGGGCTCGGACACCTGGCGGTGAGGTACGCGGTCGCCATGGGCTTCGAGACCGTCGCCATCGCCCGCGGCGCCGAGAAGGCCGACCTCGCCAAGCAACTCGGCGCCCACCACTACGTCGACAGCACGGCGGGCACCGCCGTCGCGGACGCGCTGCTGTCCCTCGGCGGCGCCAAGGTCGTCATGGCCACCGCTTCGAACTCCGACGCCATCGCGGCGACCGTCGACGGGCTGTCGCACCGCGGCGAGCTGGTCGTGGTCGGCGTGGACATCGACCCGCTCGCCATCAGCCCGGCCCAGCTGATCCTGCGCGGCAGGGTCGTCCGCGGCCACCCGTCCGGCACCGCGCAGGCCGTGCAGGACACCATGGCGTTCAGCGCCCTGCACGGGATCCGTCCGACGGTCGAGGTCGTTCCGCTGACCCAGGCCGGTGAGGCGTACCAGAAGATGATGGCCGGCGCCGCGCGCTTCCGGATGGTGATCACCCCGCACTGACGCGTTTCGCGCTCCCGTACGGGGCTGTCAACGCGCTTCGCAGCTCCCGTACGGGGCTGTCAAGTCCCGACATCCAGTGGCGTGACGCCCTGGGTCGCCCGGGGGTGAATTGAGGCGTGGGCTCACGCAGGTCGTACGGCCCACTCGCTCGACAGACCTCACTCCATCCCGATCAGGAGCCTTCCCATGAACCGCACAAGCACCCGCACCCGCACCCAGCGTCTTCTTGCGCTCGCCGCCGTGACCGCCCTGGCCGCGGGAGGTGCCTCGATGTCCTCCAGCGCGTTCGCCGCACCGGCCACGCAGTACCCGGGCAGCGCGATCGCGAGCGCACACACCAGCGACGACGACTGCTCGTCGGACTGGTGCGACGACAGTGACGATGACGATGACGACGACCAGGAGAGCGAGGACTGGGGCGCGGCCGACTGGCTGTCCCTGTACTACTGAGCGTAGTCGCACCCGCCGTCGGCCTCTGATCTGCGCGAACGTGGATCGGAGGCCGTCGGTGCGCCGTGCGGCCGAAGTCGCCGGAGCGGCACGGCCGGGCGAGCATGGAGGGGCGGTCCGGTCCGGCCGCGGGCGGTCTCGTGGCGGGAGGTCCCGATGGTGCGCAACCAGGTGCTGGACGTACTGGTCGTGGGCGCCGGTCCTGTCGGGCTGACCGCGGCCGCGGAACTGCGGCGGAACGGCGCCGGCTGCCGCATCGTCGACCGGCTCCCCGCCCGGCTGCCGTACGCGAAAGCCGTGGGGATCCAGCCCAGAACCATGGAGATCTGGGACCGGATGGGCATGGTGCGGGCCGCGCTGGAGGCGGCCGTGCCGATGCACGGGCAGCTGACGTACATGGACGGTGCCGAGGGGGCACGGATCGACCTCGCTCTTCCGCCGGACGTCCCGTACGGCTTCGCCGCCCTGCCCCAGTACGAGACCGAGCGCATCATCGAGGAGCACCTCGCCCGCTTCGGCACCCGGATCGAGCGCGGCACCGAACTCGTGTCGTTCGTGCAGGACGGCGACGGCGTCGTCAGCCGCGTCACCACGTCGTCCGGTGAGGAGCAGGAGATCCGGTCCCGTTTCCTCATCGGCTGCGACGGGGCGCACAGCGTCGTCCGCAAGACCCTCGGGCTCACCTTCGAGGGCGACGCGTTCCCGGACGAGTACATGCTCGCGGACGTCGAGGTGGACTGGAGCCTGCCCCAGGGCTACGGAGTACGCGCCATGCACCACGGGGAGGACGGGGCCGTCGACGACCTGCTCGTCTGCATCCCGCTGCCCGGACACCGCCGCTACCGGATGTCCATGCTGGTTCCGCCCGAGCTGTCCGCGCGGGGACGGCCGGGCGAACGGGACGACGTCGCCCACGGGCTGGAGCCGGAACGCGGGCGGACCCCGGGACTCGAACACATCCAGGCGGTCCTCGACCGCCTCTCGCCCGAGCCCACCACCGCGTCCGCCATGCGCTGGTCCTCCGTCTTCCGGATCAGCCACCGCCTGGTGAACCGGTACGCGAACGGCCGGGTCTTCGTCGCGGGCGACGCCGCCCACATCCACCCGCCGACCGGTGCCCAAGGCATGAATACCGGTATCCAGGACGCCTGCAACCTGGCCTGGAAGCTGGCCCTCGCCTCAACGGGCCGGGCGCACCCCCGACTGCTCGCCAGCTACGACGCCGAACGACGCCCCGTCGGAGAGGAAGTCGTGGGACGCACCGTCCGGCATGCCGCCGAGGGCGTCCAGGCCGACCCCGGCGACCCCGCGACCATCATGCTGCGGGAGGCCCAACTGCTGGTCGCCTACCCCGACAGCCCCATCGTCGGCCCGGCCGCTCCGCGCAACCCGGGCGAGGAGGGCCCCCACGCCGGTGACCGGGCGCCCGACTGCGGCGGTCTCACCGGCGGCGTCGCCACGTACCCGCTGCGTCTGTACGACCTGTTCCGCGACCGTGGCCATGTGCTGCTGCTCTACGCGGGAACGGACGGGCCGGTGGCCTCGTTCGGCGAACTCGCCTCCACAGCACACCGTCTGAGCGATGGACGGATGTGGACCTGCGTCGTCCTGGCCGAGGGCGCGGACATGAGCGAAGCAGCGGACCTGGGCTTGCGGGCGGACGCAGACGCAGACGCAGACCCAGTCACGGACGCAGACGCAGCCGGGAACCTGGATGCGGATGCGTACGGGCTGAGGCCGCCGGTCTTCCGCGACACCCGCGAGGAGTTCCGCCGCGCCTACCGTGTCACGGACTCCGCAGCGTTCGTCGTACGCCCCGACGGCTACCTGGGCACGCGCCTGACCCCGGTGGCCGCCCCCGAGCTGTCCGCCCATCTCTCGCGCGTCTTCGACGTCTGACGCGCCACTCACCGGCCGTTGCGCGCCTGGTCCGCTCCAAGATTCGGCGGAGTGGGGATCCGGTGGCCGAAGTAGTCCCGGGTGACCCCGTCGGCGATCGGCAGGCCCGTGCCGAGCGCGGGGGATCCGGGGCGAAGCCGTACGTCGGCCGGAGCGGTCGGGGACGCCGAGACGAACATGGGGTCGGCGTTGATCGCCGAGGTGTCGCGGGACTGCGCGGTGCGCCAGTACAGGTTGTTCTCGTAGGTGCTCACGGAGTCGTTGACCGGCGAGCCCTCCGCCGCGCCGACGAGGACGCAGATCAGCGCCGTGCCCGGCTGACCGGTGACGACGGTGTTGCCGTAGACCTGGGTGTCGTGGAGGTGCCGATGCCGGTGCGGTCGACGTGGCGGACGGTGGAGTCCTCGATCCGCACGCCGTCGAAGCGCGTCGGCACGGCCGAGCCCGTGACCGAGAAGAGGATGCCGCCGCTGGGATGCAGCACGGCGGCCCGGGCCCCGGCGCCGTCGATGCGCGGCTTGACCCCCTTGCCGTACGCGTCGACGGAGATCGGGAGGGCGGCCGTACCGGAGCCGGTGGGGGCGAGCACGCCGGTGCAGCTGGTGCCGCGCCGCAGCAGCAGCCGGTCACCCGGCCCGTACGTGCGCGAGGCCTTGGCCAGGCTCCGCCAGGGCCTGCCGGCGCTGGTGCCCGAGGACGTGTCGCTGCCGCGCAGGCAGTCCACGTAGTAGGTGGTGCCCGAGTTTCCATGGGGCTTTTCACGGGCGGCGGCCGTGGGTGCGGGAGCGGGCCGGTCACGGTGAGCGACGTGGCCATGAGTGCGGTCACGGCGATGGCCGCGGGCTTGGTACGGATCCTGGTACGGATCTGGGAGATCGGCATGGCCCGGAACGTAGCCATGGCCCTCGGGGAGGGCCATGGACGTACCTTGCCGGCGCTTGGACCCCGGCGAATCGGACTACGCGCGGGCGGTCGACCGGTTGCTGACCGGTGGCCGATCGGAAGCCCCGATCACAGGCCCCGATCAGCGGCCTGTCAGTAAGGGCCGTTCACGTTGTCGATGGACCCGTAGCGCTGGGCTGCGTAATTGCATGCGGCCGTGATGTTCGCAATCGGGTCATAAATGTCCCACGAGGTACCGTCCACGTGGTATGTCCGAAATGTGGGGTCAATGACCTGCATGAGGCCCTTGGACGGAATGCCCTTCTGCGCATTCGAGTCCCACAGGTTGATCGCGAAGAGGTCACCGCTCGACTCGCGCATCAGATTCCGGTGGATCCCGTCGTAGCTGCCCGGGATTCCCTTGGCCTTCATGACCAGCAGTGCGTGCTTGATCCAGCCGTCGATCCGCTGCGTGCTGGAGGGGGCCGCCGACGCCTGGGCCGGTACGACGGCGGTGCTCACGCCGATCAGGACCGTGGCGGTGGCGAGGCCGCCGGCGAGGCACCTGGCGATCTTGGAGGTGGCCTGCTTGGGGAGCAGAGAAAGCTGCATGATGCCGCCCTTTCACATGAATCTGTGGATGTTGATCTCATGCAAGGCGGTTAATCGGAGAATGGGGATTTCCGCCGGGTTTTCAGCATCCGAATGGAGAGGGGCGGCGGCAAGGGGCATTTCTGTGATTGGCGCCACAAGAGGAATAAATGCGGGGTAAAGCGGGATGTGCTTCGCATCACGTGGCCCCGCGATCAGGTGTAAATCGCCTGAATACGGACAGAAGGCACGGAAAGCGGCAGCCTTCGGTGCCGGATCCGGCGATGCGAGTCAGCGCAGGTCGGACCGCCGGCCAGTGGTTCTGCGCCGGAGTGCAGGCGGCGCGCCCCGCCCGGCACCGCTTCCGCCCGCCGCCCACTGTGAGTACCGGGGCATGCGCCGCCCGGCCCTCGGGGGCGTCCGACGCTCCTTGTGCCGCCTGGTTGCCGGACGCCACGGCCGAGCCCGGCGTCGCTTACGCGCAATTCCCGTCCCGCGCAACGACGTTGCGGCTACCGGCTTCGAGTGGGTGGGTATCGAATTCCGTGGGCCTGCAGGAATTCGGCACGCCCATTGCGTGAGTGACGGTAAGTCAGAACACTCGCCAGTCCGCCAGTCCGCCAGTCCGCCAGTCCGCCAGTCCGCCAGTCCGCCAGACCTATTGGTCGGCCAGACGAAACGCGAGTTCCGTCTCCCATTTGTTCATGTCCGGCTCGACGCGCGGGTCCGTGAGGTACGACTCGACGCGACAGCCCCAGTGCTCCACGCCGTCCCGGTCCGTGATCAGGTCCCACTCCAGGCCCTGTTCCGCCGCCCATTCCCGCAGCCGGGTGATGGCGCCGAAGAGCCTGTCGGGGTGACCGGCATGCGTCAGGCGTGCGTAGCGGCCCGCGGGGAGGGTGCCGATCACGATGTCGCCCTCGGGGGCCGGCGGGGAATCGACCGGGACGCCTGCCTCGACCTCCGACTCGCCCTGCATGTCGACGGTGTGGAAGCGGAAGAAGGGGGGTCCGGCCGGGGTCGTGTCGTGGGAGGCCAGCCAGCCGAAGATTTCGGGCAGGCGGTCGGCGATGACGCCGAAGGCGTCCATCCGGACCGACCTTCTGACGGCCACGTAGGTCTGCTCGGGGCGCTGTTCGACGGTGGGTTGCTGCTCCATGGGTTCCCTCATGATGTCAAGGACCACTTCGGCGGCCGGAATTCATCGGTCACCCGCCCGGTCCTTCCGCGTTCATCCCACGGTGCTCGCCCGCGGTGCTCACCCCCGGCGTTCCACCCCGGCGTTCCACCCCGGCACCCGCCCCTTGCGCTGCCCCGCACAACGCCCCACCACGCCTGCTCCCGACGTCAGTTGCCCGCGATGTCCTTCACCGCGACCGTGACCGGTACCGCCCCGCTGATCAGCTCCAGCGTCAGCCCGGTCGTCGCCGGAGTCTCGACGAGTTCCGCGATGACCGCGGCCACGTCGTCCCTGGGCACCGGGCCGCGCCCGGTGCGGGCCTCCAGCCGGACCAGCCCCGTCCCGGCGTCGTTGGTCAGCATCCCGGGGCGCAGGATCGTCACGTCCAGACCGCTCCTGCCGCGTACGTACGCGTCGGCCGCGCCCTTCGCCCGCAGGTACACGTCGAAGACGTCGTCGCCCTCGTGCTCGGGGTCGGCGCCCATGGACGAGACGACGATGTGCCGCCGCACACGCGCCCGTTCGGCCGCGTCCGCGAACAGGATCGCCGCGTCCCGGTCGACCGTGTCCTTGCGCTCCGGGCCGCTTCCCGGCCCCGCACCCGCCGCGAAGACCGCCGCGTCCGCGCTCGTCAGGACCGCCGTGACCTCATCCACCGAGGCCGACTCCAGATCCAGCAGACACGGCTCCGCACCGGCCTCGCGCAGGTCGTCACCCTGCTCCGGTTTGCGGATGATGCCCACCGGCTCGTGTCCGCCCGCCGCGAGCAGCCGCTCCAGGCGCAGTGCGATCTGACCGTGTCCCCCAGCGATGACGATGCGCATGCTCACGACCGTACGCCGGTCCACCCCGCCCCGCGCGCGACATCCGGACGCACCGCCCCGTTCCGGCCAACGGGCGGTCGCCTCACGGCCTCGGGTCCGGCCGTCCCTGGCGCGGCAGTTCGAGGGCGACGGCCGCCGCCGAGTCGCAGTACTCGCGTACCGCGCTCGTCCGGGCCACGACGCGTCCCCGGTGGATGACGATCCTGCTGTACGCCAGCGACAGCACGCCCTCCAGCTGCTCGCCGCGCACCGCGAGGAGCTCGGCCGGGAACCCCGCCTCGACCCGCACCTCCGGCAGCCCCATCGTCGCGCGTGCCGCCGTGCCGATCGCGTCGTACGCCTCCGCCGCGCGCAGCCCGCCCTGGGAGGCGAGCAGGAAGGCGGCCTCCAGCGGATCGCCGCGCCCGACCGGATTCGCCACGTCGCGCATCGCCCCGCCGCCCGCCGCGACCCGGACCCCGGCCGCCCGCAGCAGCCGCACCGGTGCGACGCCGCGCAGCTCCGCGCCGGCGCAGCCGCCCTGCGGCAGGCAGACCACGGTCACCCCGGCCGCCGCCAACTGGTCCGCGGTCCGGGACGCGACCTCGGCCGGCAGCCGGGAGAGACCCGCGCACGGGCCGATCGAGACGCCGGGCCGCAGCCCGCCGGCCATGGCGGCGAGCCGGGCCAGCCGCGCCGGATCGTCACCGTCCGTGTGGAGATCGACGGGACAGCCGTACTCGGCGGCGATCTCCAGGACCGCTTCCGTGTAGCCGGTCGGATCCGGGTCGGCGTCCGGGCAGCCGCCGACCACGGACGCGCCCGTCTTCACCGCGTCCCGCAGCACCGCCAGGCCGTCGGCGCCCGCCACTCCCGTGAGCAGCCGCGGCACGGCGACGGTGGTCAGCTCGGCCAGTCCGCGCAGCGACCGGCGCGCCTGCAGCACCGCCTCCAGCGGGCCGAGGCCCTGCACATCGCCGATCCGCACGTGCGAGCGCAGCGCGGTCGCCCCGTGCCCGAGCTGCAGCAGTGCGGCCTCGGTGGCCCGCCGCTGGACGTCCTCGGCGGCGTACGAGACGGGCCCCGCGGCGGCGAGCGCGGTGAGGGCCGTGTCCGCGTGGGCGTGCGGCTCCGCGGGTGCGGGGAGCAGGAGATAGCCGCTCAGGTCCACTCGCGCGGAGTGCACCTTGGGGGACGTGCTGAGACTGCCCGCGGTGCCGACGGCCTCGATCCGCGCGCCGCTGAGCCGCACGTCGACCGTGCGGCCGTCGGTGAGGCGGGCGCCGCACAGGAGCAGCGCCGTGGTGTCTGCGGTGGCGCGGTCGGGCGGCTGCGCCTGACTGTCGGGCATCGCGCTCCTGATGGGCGGGGGGAGTGGCCCGGGGGCGGGGGAGTGGCCGCGGGTGGCCTGCGGACGATCATGATCACCCGGCGTGAGCCGAGCCTAGGGGCGCGCCGACCGCGCATCGAGGAGGAGCGCAATAGTCGTACCGGTGTGACCACGAGTGGCGTACGGGGAGGGACGTGGAGGCGTCACCGTCTGTGTCCGCGTGTGGCCGACGAGGCGGGTGTGACGGCGCTCCGTCGGGTACGCGCCGAAGGCGGCCAACGTGGCTCGTAAACGGATTTGGGCGATCGGCGACCGACCGTGTAATGTCTTCATCGCTCGCCCCAATAGCTCAGTCGGTAGAGCGTCTCCATGGTAAGGAGAAGGTCTACGGTTCGATTCCGTATTGGGGCTCTGATGTTGGTGATCCTCGCCTTCGGGCGAGGGGATCCGGCATCGAAGCGGTGTAGCTCAGTCGGTAGAGCAAGCGGCTCATAATCGCTGTGTCACCGGTTCAAGTCCGGTCACCGCTACACACAGTAGCCGATTGTGGGGTCGGTCCTTCGATCGGCTACTCTTTTCTGCGTTCACCCGTCCATCCGTCCGTCCAAGGAGCACTCACGTGGCTGCCACCGACGTCCGCCCGAAGATCACGCTGGCCTGCGTGGAGTGCAAGGAGCGGAACTACATCACCAAGAAGAACCGGCGCAACAACCCGGACCGTCTTGAGATGAAGAAGCACTGCCCGCGCTGCAACGCGCACACTGCACACCGCGAGACGCGCTGAATCAGGCTCGAATGCGAGGCCGCCCCCGTCGAGGGGGCGGCCTCGTGTCGTTTGTTACGGGGTTACCGGCTGGTTCCGGTGCCTCCGGCCAGGGAACGAAAACCAGGAGGTAGCGAGTCCATGGCGCTCGACCAGTCCTTCGTCGGGCGGACCTATCCGCCCACCGCGCCGTACGAGGTAGGCCGGGAGAAGATCCGGGAATTCGCGGAGGCGGTCGGCGACGCGAATCCGGCGTACACGGACCCCGACGCCGCCAAGCAACTCGGCCACTCCGATGTGATCGCTCCACCGACCTTTGTGTTCGCGATCACCTTCAAGGCCGCGGGACAGGTCGTCGCGGATCCGCAACTGGGCCTGGACTACAGCCGTGTGGTGCACGGCGACCAGAAGTTCGCGTACACCCGTCCGGTGCGGGCGGGTGACCGGCTGACGGTCACCTCGACCATCGAGGCCGTCAAGTCCCTCGCGGGCAACGACATCCTGGACATCCGCGGTGAGGTGCACGACGAGGCCGGGGAGCACGTCGTGACGGCGTGGACCAAGCTGGTGGCGCGCGGCGCCGAGGAAGGCTGATCGAGATGGCGGCGAAGATCGCATACGCGGACGTCGAGGTCGGTACGGAACTGCCGGCGCAGAGCTTTCCGGTGACGCGGGCGACGCTGGTGCAGTACGCGGGCGCCTCCGGGGACTTCAACCCGATCCACTGGAACGAGAAGTTCGCCAAGGAGGTCGGGCTGCCGGACGTGATCGCGCACGGCATGTTCACGATGGCCGAGGCGGCGCGTGTGGTGACGGACTGGGTGGGCGACCCGGCGGCGGTCGTCGAGTACGGGGTCCGCTTCACCAAGCCGGTGGTCGTGCCCAACGACGACCAGGGCGCGCTCATCGAGGTCAGCGGCAAGGTCGCGGCGAAGCTGGACGACGGCCGGGTGCGGGTCGACCTGACGGCGATGTCGGCGGGCCAGAAGGTGCTGGGGATGTCGCGGGCGGTCGTACGGCTCGCCTGACCGCCGCGTCGCGCGGCCGAGGGCTGCCGACGGCGGAAAGCATGGAGGAAGGGGCGCGGCTCATCGGGCGGCGCCCCTTCACCGCTTTTCGCCCCCTGACCGCTGTTCGCGCCTTCTCTGTCGCCCGAGCCTTCGCTGCTGTCCGCCTTCGCTGCTGTCCGTGCCGCGCCGTTGACGTAGTTAGTGATTGAGCACTAACTTCACTCTCATGGTCCGGATGAGTGCAGAGGAGCGGCGCGAGAGCGTCATCCGTGCGGCGATGTCGGAGTTCGCCCACGGCGGCTACAGCGGTACGTCCACCGAGGCGATCGCCAGACGGGTGGGTGTCTCGCAGCCGTATCTCTTCCGGCTCTTCCCGGGGAAGAAGGCCATCTTCCTCGCCGCCGCGGGACGCTGCATGACCGAGATGCGCCAGGCGTTCGAGGAGGCGAGCGAGGGGCTGGAGGGCGAGGAGGCCCTGCACGCCATGGCGAACGCGTACACCCGGATCATCGACGAGCAGCCCGAGCGGCTGCTGATGCAGATGCAGACCTATGTCGCCGTGGCCGCCGCCGAAGCGGCAGGTGACCGTGAGTTCGGCGAAGAGGTCCGCGGCTGCTGGATGGAGCTCTGGGAGGCGGTCCATCTGCCGCTCGGCGCGGACATCGGCGAGACCACGCAGTTCATGGCGTACGGAATGCTGATCAACACGCTGGTCGCCATGGGCTTCCCCGCCGGTCACCGGGTATGGGAGGGGTTCTACGCCTCGGCCCGGCGTCCTGCCCCGCAGGAGCCGTGATCCCCGTGGTTCCCCGCCGCGCCGTCGTGCGTGCCGAGGTGTCCCGGGATCTGCGTGCCGACCGTTTCCATGACCAAGGAAGTTAGTCAGCAATAACTAACCAGCAGGGGGAGAGAGCAGTGACTCAGCAAGCAGCCCGAGGTGGCGGCCCCGCCATCTGGGCGCTCGTCATCACCAGCGTCGCCGGCTTCATGGCGGCTCTCGACAATCTCGTCGTCACCACCGCGCTTCCGTCCATACGCACCGACCTCGGCGGGGCGCTGGAGGACCTGGAATGGACGGTGAACGCGTACACGCTCACGTTCGCCGTCCTGCTCATGTTCGGGGCGGCGCTCGGGGACCGGTTCGGCCGACGACGGCTCTTCACGGCCGGGCTCACGGTCTTCACCGTGGCGTCCGCCGCCGCCGCGCTCTCGCCCGGCATCGGCGAACTGATCGCCGCCCGGGCGGTGCAGGGTGCGGGGGCCGCGGTCATGATGCCGCTGACCCTCACCCTGCTCACGGCCGCCGTGCCCGTCGCCCGCCGCGGCATGGCCCTCGGCGCCTTCGGCGCGGTCACCGGTCTGGCCGTGGCCAGTGGACCGCTGATCGGGGGCAGCCTCACCGAGCATCTGTCCTGGCAGTGGATCTTCTGGCTCAACGTTCCCGTCGGCCTCGTGCTCCTGCCGCTGGCGCGGCTGCGCCTGAAGGAGTCGTACGGGCCCGACGCGCGACTCGATGTCCTCGGCACGGTCCTGATCAGCGCGGGTCTCTTCGGCATCGTGTACGGCCTGGTCAGCACGCCGTCGCACGGCTGGACCGACGGGCGCGTGCTGACCGGGCTGACGGCGGGCGGCCTGCTGGTGGCCGCGTTCGTGTGGCACGGGATCCACGGCAAGCGGCCGATGCTGCCGATGCGGCTCTTCCGGGACCGTGGGTTCCTCGGCATCAACATGGCGAGCCTGCTGATGTTCCTGGGGATGTTCGGCTCGATCTTCCTGCTCAGCCAGTTCCTGCAGACGATCGTCGGCTACTCGCCGACCGAGGCCGGGCTGCGGATGCTGCCGTGGACCGGCATGCCGATGCTCGTCGCGCCGGTCGCGGGCTATCTCTCCGACCGTGTCGGCGGCCGGCCCGTCGTCGTCGCCGGACTCGCCCTGCAGGCCGTGGGCCTCGGCTACTTCGCGCTGATACTCGCACCCGATGTCTCGTACGCGGCCCAGCTGCCGCCGCTGATCATCAGCGGCATCGGCATGTCGCTCTACTTCGCCCCCGCGGCCAGCCTCGTCATGTCCAGCGTCCGCACTTTCGAACAGGGCATCGCCTCCGGCGCGAACAACGCCATGCGCGAGGTCGGCGGAGCCCTCGGGGTGGCGATCCTCGCCTCCGTCTTCGCGGCGCAGGGCGGATACGGATCCGCGGACGCGTTCGTGGACGGGACCGTGCCCGCACTGTGGATCGGCTCGGCGGCGGTGGGGGTGGGCGCGGCGATCGCCCTCCTCATCCCGCGCCGGCGTGCCGCTGCCGGACACACGGCCAAGGTCACGGCCTCGGGGCCCGACGTGGTCGTCGCCCCCGTGGCGTGAGCCCGAGCACACCCCGGCCCCCACCGGGCCGGGGTGCCCAGGCCCGTACTCTTGTCGGCGTGCAGGAACTCCATGACGCGCCCCTCGCCCCACTGACCACGTTCCGCCTGGGCGGACCGGCCACCCGCCTCGTCACCGCCACCACGGACGACGAGGTGATCGCCGCCGTCCGCGAGGCCGACGACGCCGGGACGCCGCTGCTGCTGATCGGCGGCGGCAGCAACCTGGTGATCGGGGACAAGGGGTTCGACGGCACCGCCCTGCGCATCGCCACCACGGGATTCCGGCTGGACGGCACACGGCTGGAGCTCGCCGCGGGCGAGGTGTGGACCGACGCCGTGGCGAGGACGGTGGAGGCCGGCCTCGCCGGGCTGGAGTGCCTGTCCGGCATCCCCGGCTCGGCCGGTGCCACGCCGATCCAGAACGTCGGGGCGTACGGCCAGGAGGTGTCCAGCACCATCACCGAGGTCGTGGCGTACGACCGCCGCAGCGGCGGGACGGTCACCGTCCCGAACGCCGAGTGCGGCTTCTCGTACCGCCACAGCCGCTTCAAGGCCGACCCGGACCGCTATGTCGTGCTGCGCGTGCGGTTCGAGCTGGAGGACGCGCGGGGCATGTCCGCGCCGATCAAGTACCCCGAGACCGCCCGTACGCTCGGCGTCGAGGCGGGGGACCGGGTGCCGGCGGCGGCAGCGCGCGAGGCGGTCCTGAAGCTGCGCGCGGGCAAGGGCATGGTGCTGGATCCCGAGGACCACGACACCTGGTCGGCCGGATCGTTCTTCACGAACCCGATCCTGACGGCGGCGGAGTACGAGACCTTCCTCGGCCGTGTCCGTGACCGGCTCGGCGACGGCGTCACCCCGCCCGCCTATCCCGCGGTCGACGGCCACACCAAGACCTCCG
This sequence comes from Streptomyces sp. NPDC091376, assembly GCF_044757085.1. Classification (NCBI taxonomy): domain Bacteria; kingdom Bacillati; phylum Actinomycetota; class Actinomycetes; order Kitasatosporales; family Streptomycetaceae; genus Streptomyces; species Streptomyces sp. NPDC091376. The sequence continues at coordinate 108,914 of NZ_JBIVUF010000016.1, forward strand.
CCGCCTGGCTCATCGACAAGGCCGGCTTCACCAAGGGGTACGGCAGCGGACCCGCCCGTATCTCCACCAAGCACACGCTCGCCCTCACCAACCGCGGCGAGGCCACCACGGAAGACCTCCTCGCGCTCGCCCGCGAGGTCGTCGCCGGTGTGCGCGAGGCCTTCGGGGTCACCCTCGTCAACGAGCCGGTGACGGTCGGCGTCAGCCTCTGAACCGGGCCCGCACGGCCCGGTATCGGTAGGCCACCGCCACCGCCGGCGGTCAGCAGGCCACGGCCACCGGCCGCCTGAACGTCGCGGGGGCCTGCGCCATCGCCGGCATGGCGTGGGCCACATCCGCGCGCGAGATCCTGGCGCCGCCACGCAGACTCGTGCCCACCGCGGTGCGGTAGCGCCCGGTCTCAGGGCCGTCGGTCAGCCGCGGCGGGCGCACCGCCGTCCACTCCGTCGCGAGCCCCCGCCGCCCACTCCGCCCCGCCGGAGCCCCCGCCGCCTCGCTCCTCCTCGGCGCCTGTGCGCACCGTGCCTTCGCGTACGACGCGACGGCGGGCAGGCGCCCGCCCCAGCAGGACGTCGACACCTTCGCCTCGGCCCTCGCCCGGACGCTGCTGCGCGGGATCGGCTACGGGGTGTTCGTCAGCCAGTCGTCGATCCCGCTCAGCAGCTTGCCCCGTACGTCCTCCGGCGCCGCCGACGCCCGCACCGACTGGCGGGCCAGCTCGGCCAGCTCGGCGTCGGTGAAGCCGTGATGGAGCCGGGCGATCTCGTACTGCGCCGCCAGCCGCGACCCGAACAGCAGGGGGTCGTCCGCGCCCAGCGCCATCGGTACGCCCGCGTCCCACAGCGTCCGCAGCGGCACGTCCTCGGGCTTCTCGTACACGCCGAGGGCCACGTTGGACGCGGGGCAGACCTCGCAGGCCACCCCGCGCTCCGCCAGCTTGCGCAGCAGCCGCGGATCCTCGGCCGCCCGCACCCCGTGGCCGATCCGGGAGGCGTGCAGATCGTCCAGACAGTCCCGTACGGACATGGGGCCGGTCAGTTCGCCGCCGTGCGGGGCCGCCAGCAGCCCGCCCTCGCGCGCGATGGCGAAGGCACGGTCGAAGTCCCTGGCCATGCCGCGGCGCTCGTCGTTGGAGAGCCCGAAGCCGACCACGCCCCGGTCCGCGTAGCGCACGGCCAGCCGTGCCAGCGTGCGGGCGTCCAGCGGGTGCTTCATCCGGTTGGCCGCCACCACGACCCGCATCCCCAGGCCGGTCTCGCGGGCCGCGCCCTCCACCGCGTCGAGGATCACCTCCAGGGCCGGGATCAGCCCGCCCAGCATGGGCGCGTACGACGTCGGGTCGACCTGGATCTCCAGCCAGCCGGAGCCGTCCCGCACATCCTCCTGGGCCGCCTCGCGCACCAGCCGCCGGATGTCCTCCGGCTCCCGCAGACAGGACCTCGCGATGTCGTACAGACGCTGGAAGCGGAACCAGCCGCGCTCGTCCGTCGCGCGGAGCTTCGGCGGTTCGCCGCTCGTCAGGGCCTCAGGGAGGTGCACGCCGTACTTGTCGGCGAGTTCGAGCAGGGTGCTGGGGCGCATCGAGCCGGTGAAGTGCAGATGCAGATGGGCCTTGGGCAGCAGGTTGATATCGCGGACTCGCTCCATTGCAGGATCTTGCCGCACGCGTCGCCCGTCCGGCAGCCCCTTTCCCCGATCGGGTCCTTGCCCGAACGAAGAAACGGGCCCCCGGCCGCAGCCGGGAGCCCGTCCCACGAGCGAAAGCGGAACGTCAGTCCCGGGCCTCCGCGAGCAGCTTCTGCATCCGCGAGACACCCTCGACCAGGTCCTCGTCGCCCAGCGCGTAGGACAGCCGCAGATAGCCCGGCGTACCGAACGCCTCGCCCGGTACGACCGCGACCTCGGCCTCGTCCAGGATCAGCGCCGCGAGCTCCACGGAGGTCTCCGGGCGCTTGCCGCGGATCTCCTTGCCCAGCAGTCCCTTCACCGACGGGTACACGTAGAAGGCGCCCTCCGGCTCCGGGCAGACCACGCCGTCGATCTCGTTGAGCATCCGCACGATCGTCTGGCGGCGGCGGTCGAAGGCCTCACCCATCTCGGCGACCGCGTCCAGGCTGCCGGAGACGGCGGCGAGCGCGGCGACCTGCGCCACGTTGGACACGTTGGACGTGGCGTGGGACTGGAGGTTGGTCGCGGCCTTCACCACATCCTTCGGGCCGACGATCCAGCCCACCCGCCAGCCGGTCATCGCGTACGTCTTCGCGACACCGTTGACGACGATGCACCTGTCGCGCAGCTCGGGCACGAGCGCCGGGATCGAGGTGAACTTCGCGTCGCCGTAGACGAGGTGCTCGTAGATCTCGTCCGTCAGCACCCACAGACCGTGCTCCAGCGCCCAGCGGCCGATCGCCTCGGTGTCCGCCTCGCTGTAGACCGCGCCGGTCGGGTTGGACGGGGAGACGAAGAGGACGACCTTGGTCCGCTCGGTGCGCGCCGCCTCCAGCTGCTCGACCGAGACCCGGTAGCCGGTGGTCTCGTCGGCCACGACCTCCACCGGGACACCGCCGGCGAGGCGGATCGACTCGGGGTACGTCGTCCAGTACGGCGCCGGGACGATGACCTCGTCGCCCGGGTCCAGGATCGCTGCGAAGGCCTCGTAGATCGCCTGCTTGCCGCCGTTGGTCACCAGCACCTGGGCCGGGTCGACCTCGTAGCCGGAGTCGCGGAGCGTCTTGTCCGCGATGGCCTTCTTCAGCTCGGGCAGGCCGCCGGCCGGCGTGTAGCGGTGGTACTTCGGGTTCTTGCAGGCCTCGATCGCGGCCTCGACGATGTAGTCCGGGGTCGGGAAGTCCGGCTCGCCCGCGCCGAAACCGATCACCGGACGGCCGGCGGCCTTGAGGGCCTTGGCCTTGGCGTCGACGGCGAGGGTCGCGGACTCGGAGATCGCGCCGATACGGGCGGAGACCCGGCGCTCGGTGGGAGGAGTTGCAGCGCTCATACGGCCATGGTCCCAGACCCCGGACCCCCCGGGCACAGGGGTTTCGAGGGTCGGACACGCAGCTGACAGGGCACGGACAGAATGCGGACAGGAACCGCCGCGAAGCTTTCTGTTCGACGCACGGGCTCTGACCACGTACACTCACTCGTCGTTGGCCCTCACCGACCACCTCTACTGATGCGGTAGGTTTGGGGGGAACCACAAAGGGTCGTAGCTCAATTGGTAGAGCACTGGTCTCCAAAACCAGCGGTTGGGGGTTCAAGTCCCTCCGGCCCTGCTACACACACCTTGTCCAGGATGTGTGCGCATGTACGTACTTCAATGCATCGCCGTGCGGCTCCACCGGGCGCGGCACGGCCACGACCCGGAATCAGGTGAGAGACGTGACGGACGCCGTGGGCTCCATCGACATGCCTGATGCCGAGGACGAGGCGCCCGAGTCTCGTAAGAAGACCCGGAAGGGCGGCAAGCGCGGGAAGAAGGGCCCTCTGGGTCGCCTCGCGCTGTTCTACCGCCAGATCGTCGCCGAGCTGCGCAAGGTCGTCTGGCCCACTCGCAGCCAGCTGACGACGTACACCACAGTGGTGATTGTCTTCGTTGTCATCATGATCGGCCTGGTGACCGTGATTGACTATGGCTTCCAGGAAGCAGTCAAGTACGTCTTCGGCTGATCCAGCGGAGGGCGCCTCATCGGCGCCCCTTTCGCATGTTCCACCCCATCTGTATCCAGGAAGAAGCAGCCACCGTGTCTGACCCGAACCTGAACGACGCCGTTGAGCCGAGCGACAGCCTCGAGTCCCCCGAGGACGCGCTCGACATCGTCGAGGCGGCCGATGAGGACCAGGCGGAAGCTGCTGACGCCGCTGCGGGCGAGCCGGCCGAGGAGGCCGCGACTCACGTAGAGGTCGAGGACGAGGACGAGGCCGTCACCGAGGCCGACGAGGACGAGGAAGCCGACGAAGCGGCCGACGAGGAGCTCGCCGCCGAGGACGAGGTCGAGGCAGAGCCCGAGGCCCCCGCCGACCCGATCGCCGCGCTCCGTGACGAGCTGCGCGGTCTGCCCGGTGAGTGGTATGTGATCCACACCTACGCGGGCTACGAGAAGCGCGTGAAGGCCAACCTGGAGCAGCGTGCCGTCTCGCTGAACGTCGAGGACTTCATCTACCAGGCCGAGGTGCCCGAGGAGGAGATCGTCCAGATCAAGAACGGCGAGCGCAAGAACGTCCGGCAGAACAAGCTGCCCGGCTACGTGCTCGTCCGGATGGATCTGACGAACGAGTCCTGGGGCGTCGTCCGCAACACCCCCGGCGTCACCGGCTTCGTCGGCAACGCCTACGACCCGTACCCGCTGACCCTGGACGAGATCGTCAAGATGCTCGCCCCGGAGGCCGAGGAGAAGGCCGCCCGCGAGGCCGCCGAGGCCGAGGGCAAGCCGGCTCCGGCCCGCAAGGTCGAGGTCCAGGTGCTGGACTTCGAGGTCGGCGACTCGGTCACCGTCACGGACGGTCCGTTCGCTACCCTGCAGGCCACGATCAACGAGATCAACGCCGACTCGAAGAAGGTCAAGGGCCTCGTCGAGATCTTCGGTCGCGAGACCCCGGTCGAGCTGAGCTTCGACCAGATCCAGAAGAACTAGCTCGTACAGAAGCTTCCGATCAGGTCAGAACGGCCCTCGTGGCCGTTCTGACCTGCTCGGTTTTTGGCCGCGCAGCCATACCCGTTATCGTTGTGCGGTATGCCTCCATCCGGATGATCGGGTGGAAGGCGGATAACTCTCACTAGGACCCGGAGAGAGCAATGCCTCCCAAGAAGAAGAAGGTCACGGGGCTGATCAAGCTCCAGATCCAGGCCGGTGCGGCCAACCCGGCTCCGCCGGTCGGTCCCGCGCTCGGTCAGCACGGCGTCAACATCATGGAGTTCTGCAAGGCCTACAACGCCGCGACCGAGTCGCAGCGCGGAATGGTCGTGCCGGTGGAGATCACGGTCTACGAGGACCGTTCCTTCACCTTCGTCACCAAGACTCCGCCGGCCGCCAAGCTGATCCTCAAGGCCGCGGGTGTGGACAAGGGCTCCGGCGAGCCGCACAAGACCAAGGTCGCCAAGCTGACGCGCGACCAGGTCCGTGACATCGCCACCACCAAGATGCCCGACCTGAACGCCAACGACCTGGACGCCGCGGAGAAGATCATCGCCGGCACCGCCCGTTCCATGGGCATCACGGTCGAGGGCTGATCAGCTCCCGCGAGACCACAGTGGCAGGGCCAGCGCCGGCCCGGACCACGACTCCGTACCTGAACCAACAGGAGAAGAAGTGAAGCGCAGCAAGGCTCTCCGCAACGCGGACGACAAGATCGACCGGGAGCGCAACTACGCCCCGCTCGAGGCCGTCCGTCTTGCGAAGGACACCGCCAGCACGAAGTTCGACGGCACCGTCGAGGTCGCCTTCCGCCTGGGTGTTGACCCGCGCAAGGCCGACCAGATGGTCCGTGGCACCGTGAACCTTCCGCACGGCACCGGTAAGACCGCCCGGGTCCTGGTCTTCGCGACCGGTGACCGTGCTGCGGCCGCGGAAGCCGCGGGCGCCGACATCGTCGGCTCCGACGAACTGATCGACGAGGTCTCGAAGGGCCGTCTGGACTTCGATGCCGTCGTCGCCACCCCGGACCTCATGGGCAAGGTCGGTCGCCTCGGCCGCGTGCTCGGTCCCCGTGGTCTGATGCCGAACCCCAAGACCGGCACCGTGACCATGGACGTCGCCAAGGCTGTCAACGACATCAAGGGCGGCAAGATCGAGTTCCGCGTCGACAAGCACTCGAACCTGCACTTCATCATCGGCAAGGTCTCCTTCGACGAGACGAAGCTGGTCGAGAACTACGCCGCGGCGCTGGACGAGATCCTCCGTCTGAAGCCGTCGGCGGCGAAGGGCCGCTACATCAAGAAGGCGACCCTGACCACCACCATGGGCCCCGGCATCCCGCTGGACTCCAACCGCACCCGCAACCTCCTCGTCGAGGAGGACCCGGCAGCTGTCTGACCGGGTCGAGCCCGACGGGCTCGTAGGCTGTGAGACCGGCCCCCGCACCTCTTCCGAGGCGCGGGGGCCGGTTTTTTGCAACGACGGTGTCGGACCGGTGAGTTACCGTTCAGTTGTCCCGATGGACGAAACAGCAACAAATGATCTAGGGGTGGGGATTCATGGGCATGTCCGCATGGAAGCGCGCGGGCGTCTCTCTGACGGCTGTGGCGGTCGTCGCGGGTGTCGCGGGCTGTCAGGACGGCGACGAGGGCGGGAGCGGGAAGAAGAAGGCCGCCGAGGCGCCGAAGTCGCAGGTCCAGACGCAGGGCGAGATCACCGAGGTCATCCAGGCCGCCTACCGCAAGACGTCCGAGGCCAAGTCGGCCAAGGTCCGTATGACCATGTCGATGCCGGTCGGGGCGGGCGGCGGCGAGGGCACGATCGAGCTGTCCGGCGTCCAGGGGTGGGACCCCGCGGTGATGGACGTCACCATGAAGGGCTCAGCCCTCTCGGCAGGTGACCCCGATGCCCCGTCCCAGGTGCGCATGGTCCTGGTGGACAACGCCATGTACATGGACATGGGCGCGAAGCAGGCCGCCGAGATGGACGGCAAGCGCTGGATGAAGCTGGACTTCAAGGCCGCGGCCGAGGTCGCCGGCAGCGAGGCCATGAAGAAGCAGATGACCGGCAGCCTGGAGAACATGAACCAGGACCCGGCCCAGCAGCTCGCCCTGTTGCTCGACTCGCCGAACCTCAAGCACATCGGCCCGGAGAAGGTCGACGGCGCCCCGGCGCAGCACTACAAGGGCACGCTGACCTTCGAGGAGATGGTCGACGCCAACAAGTCCCTCGAGGTGCTCTCCGAGAAGGAGCGCAAGGAGCTGGTCGCCAACGTCAAGAAGGCCGGCGTGAAGGGCTACGACACCGAGCTCTGGGTCAACGAGGACAACTTCCCGGTCAAGATGGTCATCGGCATCAAGACCCCTCAGGGCACGGTCGACATGACGGCCCACTACTCCGACTACGGAGCCAAGGCCACCGTCCAGGCGCCGCCGGCCAAGGACACCTTCGACCTCTTCACGATGCTGAAGGAGCTGGAGAGCGCCGGGGCGGACGGCGGGACCGGCGCCGGGTCCGGCTCCTGACCACCCGGTCGGACCGATTTGCTTGACGCCGATCCGTTCGCGTACTCTTCCACGGAAGCCAAAGACCGCTGGTCGTTGTCGTGCCTGTCATGGGTGCGGCGGCCGAAGGATCCGCTAACTGCGGACGACCCGCGCAGGTGACTGTGGATGAGCTCCCGGACGTCGCTCTTCGATGAGTGCAGCCGGTCGAGCCACGCCCCGTGCGCCTGCGCCGGGGCGTTTCGTTTTGTTCAGCCCCTTCCGAGCGGTCGTCATCACCCGGAAGGAGGCCGACGCTCTATGGCAAGGCCCGACAAGGCTGCCGCGGTAGCCGAGCTCGCGGACCAGTTCCGCAGCTCGAACGCCGCCGTGCTGACCGAGTACCGGGGTCTCACCGTGGCGCAGCTCAAGACGCTGCGTCGTTCGCTCGGTGAGAACGCCCAGTACGCCGTGGTGAAGAACACGCTGACCAAGATTGCGGCCAACGAGGCCGGGATCACCTCGCTCGACGACCAGTTCACTGGTCCGACGGCTGTCGCCTTCATCACCGGTGACCCGGTGGAGTCGGCGAAGGGTCTTCGTGACTTCGCCAAGGACAACCCGAATCTCATCATCAAGGCGGGTGTCCTTGACGGCAAGGCGCTGTCCGCCGATGAGATCAAGAAGCTTGCGGACCTCGAGTCCCGCGAGGTTCTGCTCGCCAAGCTGGCGGGTGCCTTCAAGGGCAAGCAGTCCCAGGCTGCTCAGCTCTTCCAGGCGCTTCCGTCGAAGCTCGTCCGCACCGTGGACGCGCTTCGTGCCAAGCAGGCCGAGCAGGGCGGTGCCGAGTAATTCGGCTCGCGCATTGATCCGCGCCGCCTAGCGCGCGGGTCGCAGCGGGCCAACGTACGCCCGCCTCACATGTACATCCGGCACCAGCCGAATTAGTGGAAGGACCGCCACCATGGCGAAGCTCAGCCAGGACGACCTGCTCGCGCAGTTCGAAGAGATGACCCTCATCGAGCTCTCCGAGTTCGTGAAGGCCTTCGAGGAGAAGTTCGACGTCACCGCCGCCGCCGCGGTCGCCGTTGCCGGCCCCGCCGGCCCGGGCGCCGTTGCCGAGGCCGTCGAGGAGCAGGACGAGTTCGACGTCATCCTCACCGGCGCCGGCGAGAAGAAGATCCAGGTCATCAAGGTCGTGCGTGAGCTGACCTCCCTGGGCCTGAAGGAGGCCAAGGACCTCGTCGACGGCACCCCGAAGCCGGTCCTCGAGAAGGTCGCCAAGGAGGCCGCGGAGAAGGCTGCCGAGTCCCTCAAGGCCGCCGGCGCGTCCGTCGAGGTCAAGTAAGTACCTGCACGCGCCCACGGGCGCGTGGTGTCGCGAGCGGGAGCCTTCCGGCTGCCGCGGTGTAACGCGCACACACTGAAGGGCGATCACCCATCCGGGTGGTCGCCCTTCGGCGTTCCGTGTACACCCGTGCGGTCGTCTTGCACTGTCCGCTGCGGAGAGTAAGGTGATCTTCGCCGTGCGCCAGGTGACGATCTCCACGGAGTGGGGGGCCTTGACGAACCGCACGCAGCGCGCAATTCTCAGGACGCGTCGTCACAACGGTCCAAGTTCGAGGCATGGATCGACGACCGAACGGGCAGTATCGGTGTGCGCCTCCCGGCGCACGGCATACCGCGGAGTTGAGAACAACGAGGGTCTCGGTAAACCCGCCCTGGACATCAGTGGGCCAAGTGGCTACACTGACCCTTTGCGCTGCCTGTTAGCTGCCCCCTGCCCGTCACCAGGGGCATCCCCTCGCATGAGCATCGTTGACCGAATAGCCCTGACCTGGCCTTTTACGTCGGATCGGGAACGTCTGTCTCTGTGCCCGGCTTGGGACCGGTACGCGCGTAGTGAGTCCGAGCCCTCGGAAGGACCCCCTCTTGGCCGCCTCGCGCAACGCCTCGACCGCGAATACGAACAACGGCGCAAGCACCGCCCCGCTGCGCATCTCCTTTGCAAAGATCAAGGAGCCCCTCGAGGTTCCGAACCTCCTCGCGCTGCAGACCGAGAGCTTTGACTGGCTGCTCGGCAATGCCGCGTGGAAGGCTCGTGTCGAGGTGGCTCTGGAGTCCGGACAGGACGTCCCCACCAAGTCCGGTCTGGAGGAGATCTTCGAGGAGATCTCTCCGATCGAGGACTTCTCCGGGTCGATGTCGCTGACCTTCCGCGACCACCGCTTCGAGCCTCCGAAGAACTCGATCGACGAGTGCAAGGAGCGCGACTTCACGTACGCCGCCCCGCTCTTCGTCACGGCCGAGTTCACCAACAACGAGACCGGCGAGATCAAGTCCCAGACGGTCTTCATGGGCGACTTCCCGCTCATGACCAACAAGGGCACCTTCGTCATCAACGGCACCGAGCGTGTCGTCGTGTCGCAGCTGGTCCGCTCGCCGGGTGTCTACTTCGACTCCTCCATCGACAAGACGTCCGACAAGGACATCTTCTCCGCCAAGATCATCCCGTCCCGGGGTGCCTGGCTGGAGATGGAGATCGACAAGCGCGACATGGTCGGTGTCCGCATCGACCGCAAGCGCAAGCAGTCCGTCACCGTCCTCCTGAAGGCGCTCGGCTGGACCACCGAGCAGATCCTCGAGGAGTTCGGCGAGTACGAGTCGATGCGCGCCACCCTGGAGAAGGACCACACCCAGGGCCAGGACGACGCGCTGCTCGACATCTACCGCAAGCTGCGCCCGGGTGAGCCCCCGACGCGCGAGGCCGCGCAGACCCTTCTTGAGAACCTGTACTTCAACCCCAAGCGTTACGACCTCGCCAAGGTCGGCCGCTACAAGGTCAACAAGAAGCTCGGCGCGGACGAGCCGCTGGACGCCGGCGTGCTCACCACCGACGACGTCATCGCGACCATCAAGTACCTGGTCAAGCTGCACGCCGGCGAGGTCGAGACGGTCGGTGAGAACGGCACGCAGATCGTCGTCGAGACCGACGACATCGACCACTTCGGCAACCGTCGTCTGCGTAACGTCGGCGAGCTCATCCAGAACCAGGTCCGTACGGGTCTCGCCCGTATGGAGCGCGTCGTGCGCGAGCGCATGACCACCCAGGACGTCGAGGCGATCACGCCGCAGACCCTGATCAACATCCGGCCGGTCGTCGCCTCCATCAAGGAGTTCTTCGGCACCAGCCAGCTGTCCCAGTTCATGGACCAGAACAACCCGCTCTCGGGCCTGACCCACAAGCGCCGTCTGTCGGCGCTGGGCCCCGGCGGTCTGTCCCGTGAGCGGGCGGGCTTCGAGGTCCGAGACGTGCACCCGTCCCACTACGGACGCATGTGCCCGATCGAGACCCCCGAAGGCCCGAACATCGGTCTGATCGGTTCGCTCGCCTCGTACGGCCGCGTCAACGCGTTCGGCTTCGTCGAGACGCCGTACCGCAAGGTCGTCGACGGCCAGGTCACCGACGAGGTGGACTACCTGACCGCCGACGAGGAGGACCGCTACGTCATCGCGCAGGCCAACGCCGCGCTGGGCGAGGACCTGCGCTTCTCCGAGTCCCGCGTGCTCGTCCGCCGTCGTGGCGGCGAGGTCGACTACGTGCCGCCGTCGGACGTGGACTACATGGACGTCTCGCCGCGCCAGATGGTGTCGGTCGCGACGGCCATGATCCCGTTCCTCGAGCACGACGACGCCAACCGTGCCCTCATGGGCGCGAACATGATGCGCCAGGCCGTTCCGCTCATCAAGGCGGAGGCCCCGCTCGTCGGCACCGGCATGGAGTACCGCTGTGCCACCGACGCCGGCGACGTCATCAAGGCGGAGAAGGACGGTGTCATCCAGGAGGTCTCGGCCGACTACGTCACCGTCACCAACGACGACGGCACGTACACCACGTACCGCATCGCCAAGTTCTCCCGCTCCAACCAGGGCACCTCGGTCAACCAGAAGGTCGTCGTCGCCGAGGGCGACCGCGTCATCGAGGGCCAGGTCCTCGCCGACGGCCCCGCCACCGAGAACGGTGAGATGGCGCTCGGCAAGAACCTGCTCGTGGCGTTCATGCCGTGGGAGGGTCACAACTACGAGGACGCGATCATCCTGTCGCAGCGCCTCGTCCAGGACGACGTCCTCTCCTCGATCCACATCGAGGAGCACGAGGTCGACGCCCGTGACACCAAGCTCGGCCCCGAGGAGATCACCCGGGACATCCCGAACGTCTCCGAGGAGGTCCTCGCCGACCTCGACGAGCGCGGCATCATCCGTATCGGTGCCGAGGTCGTCGCCGGCGACATCCTGGTCGGCAAGGTCACCCCGAAGGGCGAGACCGAGCTGACCCCGGAGGAGCGCCTGCTCCGTGCGATCTTCGGCGAGAAGGCCCGTGAGGTCCGTGACACCTCGCTGAAGGTGCCGCACGGCGAGACCGGCAAGGTCATCGGCGTCCGCGTCTTCGACCGCGAGGAGGGCGACGAGCTTCCCCCCGGTGTGAACCAGCTGGTGCGCGTGTACGTCGCGCAGAAGCGCAAGATCACCGACGGTGACAAGCTCGCCGGCCGTCACGGCAACAAGGGCGTCATCTCCAAGATCCTGCCGATCGAGGACATGCCGTTCCTGGAGGACGGCACCCCGGTCGACATCATCCTCAACCCGCTGGGTGTCCCGTCCCGAATGAACCCGGGACAGGTCCTGGAGATCCACCTCGGCTGGCTCGCCAGCCGTGGCTGGGACGTCTCCGGCCTCGCGGACGAGTGGGCGCAGCGCCTGCAGGCCATCGGCGCCGACCAGGTCGAGCCGGGCACCAACGTCGCGACCCCGGTCTTCGACGGTGCGCGCGAGGACGAGCTGGCCGGTCTGCTGCAGCACACCATCCCGAACCGGGACGGCGAGCGCATGGTGCTCCCGACCGGCAAGGCCCGGCTGTTCGACGGCCGCTCCGGTGAGCCGTTCCCGGACCCGATCTCGGTCGGGTACATGTACATCCTCAAGCTCCACCACCTGGTCGACGACAAGCTGCACGCCCGGTCGACCGGTCCGTACTCGATGATCACCCAGCAGCCGCTGGGTGGTAAGGCTCAGTTCGGTGGCCAGCGCTTCGGAGAGATGGAGGTGTGGGCGCTTGAGGCATATGGCGCCGCGTACGCCCTCCAGGAGCTGCTGACCATCAAGTCCGACGACGTCACCGGTCGCGTGAAGGTCTACGAGGCCATCGTCAAGGGCGAGAACATCCCCGAGCCTGGCATCCCCGAGTCCTTCAAGGTGCTCATCAAGGAGATGCAGTCCCTGTGCCTCAACGTGGAGGTGCTGTCCTCGGACGGCATGTCCATCGAGATGCGCGACACCGACGAGGACGTCTTCCGCGCCGCGGAGGAGCTCGGTATCGACCTGTCCCGGCGCGAGCCGAGCAGCGTCGAAGAGGTCTGACGGGTCTGGCCGGGGCTCCCACCAAGAGCCCCGGCCGTCCCCGGACCCGTTCAGACCATTGAGACACGACCCTGAGAGGGATTGACGCATAGTGCTCGACGTCAACTTCTTCGACGAGCTCCGGATCGGCCTGGCCACCGCTGACGACATTCGTCAGTGGTCTCACGGCGAGGTCAAGAAGCCCGAGACCATCAACTACCGCACGCTCAAGCCCGAAAAGGACGGACTCTTCTGCGAGAAGATCTTCGGTCCGACCCGGGACTGGGAGTGCTACTGCGGCAAGTACAAGCGTGTCCGCTTCAAGGGCATCATCTGTGAGCGGTGTGGCGTCGAGGTCACCCGCGCCAAGGTGCGCCGTGAGCGGATGGGCCACATCGAGCTGGCCGCTCCCGTCACCCACATCTGGTACTTCAAGGGCGTTCCGTCGCGGCTGGGCTACCTGCTCGACCTCGCCCCGAAGGACCTGGAGAAGGTCATCTACTTCGCGGCGTACATGATCACGTACGTCGACGACGAGCGCCGCACCCGCGACCTGCCCTCGCTGGAGGCTCACGTCTCCGTCGAGCGCCAGCAGATCGAGAACCGCCGCGACGCCGACCTGGAGGCCCGCGCCAAGAAGCTCGAGGCCGACCTGGCCGAGCTGGAGGCCGAGGGCGCCAAGGCCGACGTGCGCCGCAAGGTGCGCGAGGGTGCCGAGCGTGAGATGAAGCAGCTGCGCGACCGTGCGCAGCGCGAGATCGACCGTCTCGACGAGGTGTGGAACCGCTTCAAGAACCTCAAGGTCCAGGACCTGGAGGGCGACGAGCTGCTCTACCGCGAGCTGCGTGACCGCTTCGGCACGTACTTCGACGGATCGATGGGTGCCGCGGCGCTGCAGAAGCGCCTGGAGTCCTTCGACCTGGAGGAGGAGGCCGAGCGTCTCCGCGAGATCATCCGTACCGGCAAGGGCCAGAAGAAGACCCGTGCGCTCAAGCGCCTCAAGGTCGTCTCCGCCTTCCTGCAGACCAGCAACAGCCCCAAGGGCATGGTGCTGGACTGCGTCCCGGTGATCCCGCCGGACCTTCGTCCGATGGTGCAGCTGGACGGTGGCCGCTTCGCGACCTCCGACCTGAACGACCTGTACCGCCGCGTCATCAACCGCAACAACCGCCTGAAGCGGCTTCTCGACCTCGGTGCGCCCGAGATCATCGTGAACAACGAGAAGCGCATGCTCCAGGAGGCCGTTGACGCGCTGTTCGACAACGGCCGCCGCGGTCGTCCGGTCACCGGTCCCGGTAACCGCCCGCTGAAGTCCCTCAGCGACATGCTGAAGGGCAAGCAGGGTCGCTTCCGTCAGAACCTCCTCGGTAAGCGAGTCGACTACTCGGCGCGTTCCGTCATCGTCGTCGGCCCGCAGCTGAAGCTGCACCAGTGCGGTCTGCCCAAGGCCATGGCGCTGGAGCTCTTCAAGCCGTTCGTGATGAAGCGTCTGGTCGACCTGAACCACGCGCAGAACATCAAGAGCGCGAAGCGCATGGTCGAGCGTGGCCGCACCGTCGTGTACGACGTCCTCGAAGAGGTCATCGCCGAGCACCCGGTGCTGCTGAACCGTGCGCCCACGCTGCACCGTCTCGGCATCCAGGCCTTCGAGCCGCAGCTGGTCGAGGGCAAGGCCATCCAGATCCACCCGCTCGTCTGCACCGCGTTCAACGCGGACTTCGACGGTGACCAGATGGCCGTGCACCTGCCGCTGTCCGCGGAGGCGCAGGCCGAGGCCCGCATCCTGATGCTGTCCTCGAACAACATCCTCAAGCCGGCCGACGGCCGGCCGGTGACCATGCCGACCCAGGACATGGTGCTGGGCCTCTTCTTCCTCACCACGGACGAGGAGGAGCGCGAGGTGCGCGGCGAGGGCCGTGCGTTCAACTCCACCGCCGAGGCGATCATGGCGTTCGACGCCCGGGAGCTCTCGCTCCAGGCGAAGATCGACATCCGCTTCCCGATCGGCACCGTCCCGCCGCGTGGCTGGACCCCGCCGGTCGCGGAGGAGGGCGAGCCGGAGTGGCAGCAGGGTGACTCGTTCCGTCTGCGGACGACCCTGGGCCGTGCGCTCTTCAACGAGCTGCTGCCCGAGGACTACCCGTTCGTCGACTACTCGGTGGGCAAGAAGCAGCTCTCCGAGATCGTCAACGACCTCGCCGAGCGCTACCCGAAGGTCATCGTGGCGGCGACGCTCGACAACCTGAAGGCGTCCGGCTTCTACTGGGCGACCCGTTCCGGTGTCACCGTGGCCATCTCCGACGTCGTCGTTCCCGAGGCGAAGAAGGCGATCGTCGCGGGTTACGAGGCGCAGGACGAGAAGGTCCAGAAGCAGTACGAGCGCGGTCTGATCACCAAGGACGAGCGCACGCAGGAGCTCATCGCGATCTGGACCAAGGCGACCAACGAGGTTGCCGAGGCCATGAACGAGAACTTCCCGAAGACCAACCCGATCTTCATGATGGTCAACTCGGGTGCTCGCGGAAACATGATGCAGATGCGTCAGATCGCGGGTATGCGTGGTCTGGTGTCGAACGCCAAGAACGAGACGATCCCGCGTCCGATCAAGGCGTCCTTCCGCGAGGGCCTGTCCGTGCTGGAGTACTTCATCTCCACGCACGGTGCCCGTAAGGGTCTCGCCGACACCGCCCTGCGTACGGCCGACTCGGGTTACCTGACCCGTCGTCTGGTCGACGTCTCGCAGGACGTCATCATCCGCGAGGAGGACTGTGGCACCGACCGCGGTCTGAAGCTGCGGATCGCCGAGCGCGGCGCCGACGGTGTCCTGCGCAAGGCGGAGGACGTCGAGACGTCCGTGTACGCGCGGATGCTCGCCGAGGACGTCGTCGTGGACGGCAAGGTCATCGCGCCGGCCAACGTCGACCTCGGTGACGTGCTCATCGACGCGCTCGTGGGCGCGGGTGTCGAGGAGGTCAAGACCCGCTCGGTCCTGACCTGTGAGTCCGCGGTCGGTACGTGCGCGTACTGCTACGGCCGTTCGCTCGCCACCGGCAAGCTGGTCGACATCGGTGAGGCGGTCGGCATCATCGCCGCCCAGTCCATCGGTGAGCCCGGTACCCAGCTGACGATGCGTACCTTCCACACCGGTGGTGTGGCCGGTGACGACATCACCCAGGGTCTGCCGCGTGTCGTCGAGCTCTTCGAGGCCCGTACCCCGAAGGGTGTCGCCCCGATCTCCGAGGCCGCCGGCCGCGTGCGGATCGAGGAGACCGAGAAGACCAAGAAGATCATCGTCACCCCGGACGACGGCAGTGACGAGACGGCGTTCCCGATCTCGAAGCGTGCCAAGGTCCTGGTGCGCGAGGGCGACCACGTCGAGGTGGGCCAGAAGCTCACCTTCGGTGCGACCAACCCGCACGACGTGCTGCGCATCCTCGGCCAGCGGGCCGTTCAGGTCCACCTGGTCGGCGAGGTCCAGAAGGTCTACAACTCGCAGGGTGTGTCGATCCACGACAAGCACATCGAGATCATCATCCGGCAGATGCTGCGCCGGGTGACGATCATCGAGTCCGGCGACGCGGAGCTGCTGCCGGGCGAGCTCGTGGAGCGCTCGAAGTTCGAGACCGAGAACCGTCGTGTGGTCACCGAGGGCGGTCACCCCGCCTCCGGCCGTCCGCAGCTGATGGGTATCACCAAGGCCTCGCTCGCCACCGAGTCGTGGCTGTCGGCGGCGTCCTTCCAGGAGACGACCCGGGTTCTGACCGACGCGGCGATCAACGCCAAGTCGGACTCCCTGATCGGCCTCAAGGAGAACGTCATCATCGGTAAGCTCATCCCGGCCGGTACGGGTCTGTCCCGCTACCGCAACATCCGGGTGGAGCCGACCGAGGAGGCCAAGGCCGCGATGTACTCGGCCGTCGGCTACGACGACATCGACTACTCGCCGTTCGGCACGGGCTCCGGCCAGGCCGTTCCGCTGGAGGACTACGACTACGGTCCGTACAACCAGTAAGGCGAATGTCTGAAGAAGGGCGGTCACCCCGTGGGTGGCCGCCCTTCGGCAATTCCGGGAATTACCCGGAAAGGCGAATTGTGTTCTTTGCCGACCTTGCCGAGTGAGGGCTTCGTAGCCGTCTCACCTGCTGGGTCTGCCGTTCAAGGACTGATGGACGCTCGCCGGGGTCCGGTTCCGTGTATGCACCAGTGACCCCCTGGTGGGCAGGGGAGGGGAATGCGCGAATTCGGCCGGAGTGCCGCCGCTTCGATGTGCGGGAAAAGGCCGCGCCGGCCCTTTGCGCATATCCCGGGAGAACGAGCCCGGCGGGCCCTGGGCCGCCCCGGCACGGAGATCGCCGAGCGCGACGGGGGCTCCGCGCCTACCATGCCCTTGTCAGGCCGAGTGGGTGGCGACGCCGGTCCTGCGGCAGTTGTTTTGACCGAAGTGGATGCGCTAGGTACGCTCAGACCTTGTGCCTGGGGTGTGCCTGGGCTCCTGTGCGTGTCCTCAGCCGCACAGCGAGCCGAGACCGGCCACCGTAATCTGCGCCTTTTCCGCCTTCGGCGGGAGTCTGCAGCATTCGACACACCCGACCGCGTGGGTCGGCGACGTTCCAGGTTAGCTTTACTGACGGCACACAGAAACCGGAGAAGTAGTGCCTACGATCCAGCAGCTGGTCCGTAAGGGCCGGCAGGACAAGGTCGAGAAGAACAAGACGCCCGCACTCGAGGGTTCCCCTCAGCGTCGCGGCGTCTGCACGCGTGTGTTCACGACCACCCCGAAGAAGCCGAACTCGGCCCTCCGTAAGGTCGCGCGTGTGCGTCTGACCTCGGGCATCGAGGTCACGGCCTACATCCCGGGTGAGGGACACAACCTGCAGGAGCACTCCATCGTGCTCGTGCGTGGTGGCCGTGTGAAGGACCTGCCGGGTGTTCGCTACAAGATCATCCGCGGTTCCCTTGACACCCAGGGTGTCAAGAACCGCAAGCAGGCCCGCAGCCGCTACGGCGCCAAGAAGGAGAAGTAAGAATGCCTCGTAAGGGCCCCGCCCCGAAGCGCCCGGTCATCATCGACCCGGTTTACGGTTCTCCTCTGGTGACCTCGCTCATCAACAAGATCCTGCTCAACGGCAAGCGTTCCACCGCTGAGCGCATCGTCTACGGCGCCATGGAAGGCCTCCGCGAGAAGACCGGCGCTGACCCGGTCATCACGCTGAAGCGCGCTCTCGAGAACGTCAAGCCGTCTCTCGAGGTCAAGTCCCGCCGTGTCGGTGGCGCCACCTACCAGGTGCCGATCGAGGTCAAGCCCGGTCGCGCCTCCACCCTCGCGCTCCGCTGGGTCGTGGGTTACTCCCGCGCCCGTCGCGAGAAGACCATGACCGAGCGCCTCATGAACGAGCTGCTGGACGCCTCGAACGGCCTCGGCGCTTCGGTCAAGAAGCGTGAGGACACGCACAAGATGGCCGAGTCCAACAAGGCCTTCGCGCACTACCGCTGGTAGTCGCTACCCACATCGAGAACCGAGAGAAGACTGAGCCTTATGGCCACCACTTCGCTTGACCTGGCCAAGGTCCGCAACATCGGGATCATGGCCCACATCGACGCGGGCAAGACGACGACCACCGAGCGCATCCTGTTCTACACCGGTGTTTCGTACAAGATCGGTGAGGTCCACGACGGCGCTGCCACGATGGACTGGATGGAGCAGGAGCAGGAGCGCGGCATCACGATCACGTCCGCCGCGACGACCTGCCACTGGCCGCTCGAGGACGTCGACCACACCATCAACATCATCGACACCCCGGGTCACGTCGACTTCACCGTTGAGGTGGAGCGCTCCCTTCGTGTGCTCGACGGTGCCGTGACGGTGTTCGACGGCGTGGCCGGCGTCGAGCCGCAGTCCGAGACTGTGTGGCGTCAGGCGGACCGCTACGGCGTTCCGCGTATCTGCTTCGTCAACAAGCTCGACCGCACCGGTGCCGAGTTCCACCGCTGTGTGGACATGATCAGCGACCGCCTCGGCGCGCAGCCGATCGTCATGCAGCTCCCGATCGGTGCCGAGGCCGACTTCAAGGGCGTCATCGACCTGGTCCGCATGAAGGCCCTGGTCTGGTCCGCCGAGGCGGCCAAGGGCGAGATGTACGACATCGTCGACATCCCGGCCACCCACACCGAGGCTGCCGAGGAGTACCGCGGCAAGCTCATCGAGGCCGTGGCCGAGAACGACGAAGAGATCATGGAGCTGTACCTGGAGGGCCAGGAGCCTTCCGAGGAGCAGCTGTACGCCGCGATCCGTCGTATCACCATCGCCTCCGGCAAGGGCAAGGGCACCACGGTCACCCCGGTGTTCTGTGGCACCGCGTTCAAGAACAAGGGCGTCCAGCCCCTGCTCGACGCGGTCGTGCGCTACCTCCCGTCGCCCGTCGACATCGAGGCCATCGAGGGCCACGACGTCAAGGACGCGGACCTGGTCGTGAAGCGCAGGCCGTCCGACGAGGAGCCGCTGTCGGCGCTGGCGTTCAAGATCATGAGCGACCCGCACCTCGGCAAGCTCACCTTCGTGCGCATCTATTCCGGCCGTCTGGAGTCCGGCACCGCGGTGCTGAACTCCGTGAAGGGCCGCAAGGAGCGCATCGGCAAGATCTACCGCATGCACGCGAACAAGCGTGAGGAGATCGAGTCGGTGGGCGCCGGTGACATCGTCGCCGTCATGGGCCTGAAGCAGACCACCACCGGTGAGACGCTCGCGGACGAGAAGAACCCGGTCATCCTGGAGTCCATGGACTTCCCGGCGCCGGTCATCGAGGTCGCGATCGAGCCCAAGTCCAAGGGTGACCAGGAGAAGCTGGGTGTCGCCATCCAGCGTCTCGCGGAGGAGGACCCCTCCTTCCAGGTGCACACCAACGAGGAGACCGGCCAGACCGTCATCGGCGGTATGGGCGAGCTTCACCTCGAGGTGCTCGTCGACCGTATGAAGCGTGAGTTCAAGGTCGAGGCCAACGTCGGCAAGCCGCAGGTCGCGTACCGCGAGACGATCCGTAAGGCCGTCGAGCGTCACGACTACACCCACAAGAAGCAGACCGGTGGTACCGGTCAGTTCGCCAAGGTGCAGATCGCGATCGAGCCCATCGAGGGCGGCGACGCCGCGTACGAGTTCGTGAACAAGGTCACCGGTGGCCGTATCCCGAAGGAATACATTCCTTCCGTGGACGCCGGCTGCCAGGAGGCGATGTCGTTCGGCATCCTCGCCGGCTACGAGATGACGGGCGTCCGCGTCATTCTTCTCGACGGTGGCTACCACGAGGTCGACTCCTCCGAGCTCGCGTTCAAGATCGCCGGATCGCAGGCCTTCAAGGAGGCCGCGCGCAAGGCGTCCCCCGTGCTCCTCGAGCCGATGATGGCCGTTGAGGTCACCACGCCCGAGGACTACATGGGCGACGTCATCGGTGACATCAACTCCCGCCGTGGCCAGATCCAGGCCATGGAGGAGCGTGCCGGTGCCCGTGTCGTCAAGGGCCTGGTGCCGCTGTCGGAGATGTTCGGCTACGTCGGCGACCTCCGCAGCAAGACCTCGGGTCGCGCAAGCTACTCGATGCAGTTCGACTCCTACGCCGAGGTTCCCCGGAACGTCGCCGAGGAGATCATCGCGAAGGCCAAGGGCGAGTAACTCACCCGAGTACACGCTTTAGGCTTGACGCCGTGACGTCGGGGCGTACCTCGCGAACCCGTGAGGCTCGCCCCGGCGGCCGGCAATACCAGCAAAGATCACCTGGCGCCGATGAGTAAGGCGTACCAGAACCACTCCACAGGAGGACCCCAGTGGCGAAGGCGAAGTTCGAGCGGACTAAGCCGCACGTCAACATCGGCACCATCGGTCACATCGACCACGGTAAGACGACCCTCACGGCCGCCATTACCAAGGTGCTGCACGACGCGTACCCGGACCTGAACGAGGCCTCGGCCTTCGACCAGATCGACAAGGCTCCTGAGGAGCGCCAGCGCGGTATCACCATCTCCATCGCGCACGTCGAGTACCAGACCGAGTCGCGTCACTACGCCCACGTCGACTGCCCCGGTCACGCGGACTACATCAAGAACATGATCACCGGTGCCGCCCAGATGGACGGCGCCATCCTCGTGGTCGCCGCCACCGACGGCCCGATGCCGCAGACCAAGGAGCACGTGCTCCTGGCCCGCCAGGTCGGCGTTCCGTACATCGTCGTCGCCCTGAACAAGGCCGACATGGTGGACGACGAGGAGATCCTGGAGCTCGTCGAGCTCGAGGTGCGTGAGCTCCTCTCCGAGTACGAGTTCCCGGGCGACGACCTGCCGGTCGTCAAGGTCTCGGCGCTCAAGGCGCTCGAGGGCGACAAGGAGTGGGGCCAGTCGGTCCTGAACCTGATGGCCGCCGTCGACGAGGCGATCCCGCAGCCCGAGCGTGACGTCGACAAGCCGTTCCTGATGCCGATCGAGGACGTCTTCACGATCACCGGTCGTGGCACCGTCGTCACCGGTCGTATCGAGCGTGGCATCCTGAAGGTCAACGAGACCGTCGACATCGTCGGTATCAAGCAGGAGAAGACCACCACCACGGTCACCGGCATCGAGATGTTCCGCAAGCTGCTCGACGAGGGCCAGGCCGGTGAGAACGTCGGTCTGCTCCTCCGTGGCATCAAGCGCGAGGACGTCGAGCGCGGCCAGGTCATCATCAAGCCCGGTTCGGTCACGCCGCACACCGAGTTCGAGGCCCAGGCCTACATCCTGTCGAAGGACGAGGGTGGCCGTCACACCCCGTTCTTCAACAACTACCGCCCGCAGTTCTACTTCCGTACCACGGACGTGACCGGCGTCGTGACCCTCCCCGAGGGCACCGAAATGGTCATGCCGGGCGACAACACCTCCATGACCGTCTCGCTGATCCAGCCGGTCGCCATGGAGGAGGGCCTGAAGTTCGCCAT
This sequence comes from Streptomyces sp. NPDC091376, assembly GCF_044757085.1. NCBI lineage: Bacteria > Bacillati > Actinomycetota > Actinomycetes > Kitasatosporales > Streptomycetaceae > Streptomyces > Streptomyces sp. NPDC091376. The sequence continues at coordinate 130,382 of NZ_JBIVUF010000016.1, forward strand.
CCGTGAGGGTGGCCGGACCGTCGGCGCCGGCCAGGTCACCAAGATCACCAAGTAAGTTCCTTGGTCGTCTGACCTGGTAGCTCCGCAACGAGCTGCACGCGAGAGGCCCCGCACCGGAAGGTGCGGGGCCTCTTCGCGTTGCGGACGCGGCCGCGCGGGTGCCGACCGCGCCCGAAGGGCCGTCAGCCCGCCGTACCGGCCTGCGGGCTCCAGATCCACGGGTGCGCGTCCGCGCCCATGCCGATCGCCGTGGCGCCGGAGCGGCCCATGAACAGGGCGGGGGAGCCCAGCGGCTCCGTTCCCTGGGCTCGCGTCACCACCCGTCCGTCGACGCGGAGTTGGACGCGCCCGCCGAGGTCCTTGCCGAGCAGCGCGGGCCCGTCGGGGGCCGCGGCCGCGCGGAGCGGGCCGTAGCCGTCGAAGCGTTCCTTGCGGGGGCGAGCCGGGGCGCCGCCCGCGCGGACGGCGATCACGCCCGCCGCCGTCGGCTTGCGGTAGTAGAGCTCGATGCCGCCGTCGTCGGTCGCAAGTGCGGCGAGCGGTCCGCCGGGGGCGGGGAGCCCGCTGCCGGCGTCCGGCTTGAAGGCGACGTCCTCGCCGAGGACGTCCTGCGCCCAGTGGTGCACGGTGTCCCGGCCGGCGCCGAAGACATGGACCCGGCCCGCGCCGTCGACCACCGTCGAGAGACCGTCCTGGATCTCGTCGCCGCCGAGGTTCCGCCAGCGGTCCCAGCGGCCGTCCGTGTTCCGTACACGCGTGCTGATGCCCTTGTCCGCGTTGCGTACGAAGAGATGGACCCGGCCGTCGGGCGCGGTCACCGCGACCGGTACGCCGATGCGGCGGCCCCGGTCGTCGTCGCGCTCCGGGTTGCCGAGCCCGTACCAGGCGAGGAAACCGCCCCCCGGCGCGCGCTGTTCCAGCAGCACCACCTCGCGGCGGTTCGGCCCGCCGTGGCCGCCGATCGCGGCGAACCGCAGCCCGAAGACCAGCTGCCGTCCGTCCTTGAGAGCCGCAGAGCCGAGCGCCGGGGCCAGCGGGCCGCCGCCCAGGTCCTGCGGGTCGCCCCACTCGCCGCTGCCCGGCTCGGTCTCCCGCCAGCGCACGGCACGCAGCCCCAGTACCCCGTACGCGGCGAGCCGTCCGTCGGGCTGGGCGGCGACGACGGGCCGGTCGCCCGGGTAGCGGTGGTGGGTGGAGCGGACCCAGCCCTTCTTGTTCGTCAGCGGACGGACGCCACCCACGTTGTAGTCACCGCAGCCGGAAGGGTTGCCGCACTCCCAGGACGGGTCGCCGCCGTACGGGACCAGGTGGGCGGCCTTCTCCTGCAGCACCCCGGCCGGGAGGTTCTTGGGCCAGTGACGGTTGTAGTAGCCGCGGAACGCGGTCGCGACGAAGCCGGGCACCCGCCCGCCGTCCTCGGTCGCCTCCGCCACCCAGCGCACCATCGCGGCCCAGCTGAACGAGGCGACGGCGGTGTGGTCGGCGTGGTCCGAGTAGCCGCGCTGCTCGCTGTCCTTCTTCCGGGTCGCCTCGTCGCTGTGCTGGATGTCCGGATCGGGGTCCAGGGTCTGGATCACGGTCGGCCGGTACTGCTCCATGAGCCCGACGAGGACGTCGACGAGTTCGTCGTAGTCGTACGGGACGGTCCTGCGCAGAGGGGAGTCCTTGGCGACGACGGTGTGCAGTCCGAGCGCCCGGTCCCGCCACAGGCTGGGTATCGCCATGTAGCGGCGGGTCGTGTGCATCGGGAGGTTGAGGAAGATCAGCTCGACCCGGCGGTGGCCGTTGGTGAGCGTGTTGATCTCGGCCTGGTGGTCCCGGCGGAGGGTGGCGACGCCCTTCGTCCAGTCGGTGAACCGGTCCAGCCCGAGGAGCGTCGCGTAGGCCTGACGCAGGCCCTGGTGGCGGGCCGACGAGTAGGCGTCCTTGTCGGCGGGGACGTCCCAGTTCCCCGGTATGTGGTTCTTCCCGTCGTGCTCCCCGGCGGTGACGTACACGCAGACCAGCGGTATGCCCGCGTCGAGCATCCGCTGGGTGTCCGGGTTCATGAAGTACAGGTCGTCGTCCGGGTGGGCGAGGATCTGCATCAGCTGCGCGCGGCGTGAGCTGGCTATCGGCATGCCGGGCGCAGGGTCGGCGGTGGGCGTGGTGCGCCGGGGCGGCGCCGGTACGGAGCAGGCGCCCAGGGCGGTGGCTCCGGCGGCCGCGGCGAGGGTGGCGACGACGGTGCGGCGGGGGACGGCGCGGCGGCGGGGTCTGTGGCGCGGCTGGTCGCGTCGGTCCGGTCGGTCCGGTCGGTTCAGTGGGCTCGGTCTGTTCGACCGTTCCGGCCGGTCCGTTCGGTCCGGTCCGTCGCCGGGCATGGGCATGCTGCGCGCAGCGCTGTCGTTCACGTGTGGTGCTCCGTCCGCTTCCCCCCGCAGCGGTCGGGCGTGGCCCCCGGCTGCGTACTGTGCTCTCCCCAGGTCGCGGACGGCGGGCCGGTCGCAGCCGCCTTCCGCGATCAGCTAGACGGATTATCGATGTACAGGGTTGCCCGCGATGTCGTGTGCCGTTGGCGACCCGGCGGGGGCGGACGGAACGCCGAGGGTCGGTACGTCCCCGCACTCCGCCCAGGTGAGCGTCGTGCCCGGCAGCCCGCGCAGCCAGCGTTCGGCGATCTCCGCGAGCCGTGCCCGGTCCGGGGGAGCGGCCCCGAGGCCGATCGCGTAACGGGCCTCGCCTCGGCCGGACGTGAACGGGCGGGGCCAGGCATGGGCGTCCGGCGCGCCCGCGTCCTCCAGCGCGGTGAGCAGTGCCCGTACGCGTCCACGGACACGGCGCTCGTCGGGCCCCTCGGGGACGGTGAGGACGGCCCAGGCGGCATGGCGCCGGTGCAGGGGCGGTGGGGAGAGGAGCTCGGACCAGGGGAGGGGACGGGGGCCGGAACCGGCCCCGGCGGTCGCGTCGAGGAGCTCCCAGGCGCGGAACAACTCCCGGGCCAGCAGGTCACGGCCGCCAGGGCCGACCTGGGCGGTGCAGGAGCGCACGGGTTCCGTGGGGGTCAGGAGAGAGGGCTCGCCCCAGTCCGCCATGGACCAGGTGGCGAAGAACCGCCGCAGCAGCTCGGCTTGGGGCAGGCCGGCTTCGGGCAGGCCGGCTTCGGGCGGGCCGGCTTCGGGCGGGCCGTCGAGGGCGGGGGCGTCGCCGGGCTCTTCATGACCGGGCCGATGATCGCGGTACTGATCACCGCGGTACTGATCATCGCGATGCGCCTCGCCGACCGTACGGGCGGCCATCAGCGCCCAGGCCAGGCCCGGCAGGCCGCCGAACGGAGCCGCGTCCAGGCCGTGGGTCCTCGCCCATGCCTTGACCTGCCGGGCGAGACGGACGAACGCGTCCCGGCGGAGACCCGCCAGGGCGAGGACCGCGGCCGCGTCGGTGACCGCGCTGAGTGCGATCGCCGCGGGTTCGCCCAGTTCGGCCCGGCGGGCCACCGCCTCGTCCGGGGCCATGGCGCCGGTCGGCACGAGGACGAGGTCGACGGCGAGCGTGCCGACGCGGAACCGCAGGCCCGGGACCCGGGCCCCGATCACCTCGCGTACGTCCCGGGCCTCGGGCAGGGCTGCCGTGATCCGGTCCCGTACCTCCGCAGGACCGGCCGTACCGGGCAGCGCGGCGACCAGGTCGAGGTCCGCGCCGGGCAGCTCACAGCCCATGCGCCGTGAGCCGACGACGTGCACGACACCGTCGGCCATCGCCTCGGCGATGCGCTGCGTGGTCCTGCGCGCGAGTTCATCGCCGCGCGGGTCCCCGGCGGCGGCCGCAGGTGCGCCGGGGTCGCTCTTTCCCGGACCTTCCGACTCGTCCGACTGGTCCGGCTCCTGCGGCTCCTCTGGCTCGTGCGGCTCTTCGAGCGACCAGCGGACCTCGCCCGTGCCCAGGGCGATCCGCGCCCGGACCCGCATCGGTTCGTCGCCCCGCCGGGACAGCAGGACCAGGTCACCGACGCGCGCGGTCGTGCCGCCGAGCAGAGCCTCGCAGTGGGCCGTGAGTTCGTGCGGGTCGCGCGTCCTGCCCAGGGAGAGATGAGGAGTGAAGCCCTCGCCACGGCCCCCGCAACGGGGGAAGCGTTCCTCCAGCGCCTGGCGCAGCTCCGCCCAGGGCGCCGCGTCGGCGGCAGCGGGATCGAGCCAGACGGTGGCGTCGTCCCGGTGCCCGAAGCTGTGCACCCCTTCGAGCCGTGCCGTGAACGGCGCCACCCCGGCCACCGCCGCCGAGAGCAGCGGGGCCGCCCGCTCGAAGTCGCACTCCGGTACGAAGCCGAAGAGCACGTTGACATGCGGCGGCCAGCGGTGGATCTGCCGGTCGTGCTCGCGGCGGATGTGCTGGATGCGCGGCCACAGCTCCTGCGGCGGGAGCCAGGCGACGGCGGTCCGGGGCGTGGCGCGTACGGCGAGCACCTCGGCGGCCGGCTCACCCTCCGTGCCGGCGACGCTCAGGTCCGCCGCGACGCCGTAGTGGTCGGAGACGTACAGCCCGTCCGGTGCCGGGCTGTCGCCGAGCAGCGTCGCCGCGTCCACCCGCAGCCCCGCCGCCCGCAGCAGCACCCGGTCCAGCCGGGACGCCCGGCCGCTGAGCGACGACACCGCGGCCAGCGGATTGCGACCGGGGTCGAAGGTCGGGGTGCGGTCGCCGAGCCCATGGACCTCGGTCCACGCGTCACTCATCCCGAGCGTCGTCTCCGGTACGTCCCCGCCGTCGTTGAAGTCGCCCAGCAGCAGGACATTGCCCTGGACGCTCGCCAGCCCCTCGGCGAGCGCGACCAGCTCGGCGTCACGCCGTGCCGCGCCGTTCGCGGAGTGGTCGCTGCTCAGATGGGTCGCGGCGACCGTGACCTGGCCCCAGACCGTCTCCACCACCACCGCCGTGACGGCTTTGTGCGGGCCGAGTACGTGCATGCCCGCCTCGCTCACCGGGAGCCGGCTGAGCAGCAGCAGGCCGCGGTCGCCGACGTCCGCCCCGGCCGGGTCGGTGCCGAGCGTGTAGGCCTCGCGCACCCACGGCGCGTCCAGCAGCATCGTGAGCAGTTCGGGCTCGACCTCCTGCAGCGCGATGACGTCGGCGTCGGCGTCGCGCAGCGCGGCCAGCAGCAGTGGCCTGCGCCGGGCGGTGTCGATGAGGTCGCTGTCGTACCGGTCCCACAGGGTGTTCCAGGTCAGTACGCGCAGAGCGGTGGCCGGAGCGCGGCCCGGATCAGGCCCCCGACCTTCGACTGGTCCCCCGAGTGGACCGTCCGCCGCGGTCCAGCCGCGCGCCGCGTCCCAGGCGTGCGGCGTGCGCCCCGTGAAGAACGGGGACGGCAGCCGCCGCGGGTCCCGTACCCGCCCGGCCTCCGTCGCGTCGATCCGGTCCACGCCCGCCGACCGGTCCCAGACCATCTCGCCGTCCGCCTCGAAGAAGACGACCCGGTGCCACGGGATCTCGCCCGCGGGGTCGAAGTCGTCCAGCGGCATCCGCTTGGGCGCGGCGGAACGCTGGTGGATACCCATCACGAAGCGTGCCGGGTCGAAGCGCGGATCCCAGCGGACCCGGTGGTAGATCTCCTCGCTCGTGCGCACCTACGCCTCCTCCTCGACGGTGCCGTCCGCGCCGATGTACCAGGTGCGGTGCGCCTGGCCGGGGTACGGCGGCACGTACCGGCGCAGCTGCGCGGTGAGGACGTCCGGCGGCACGGGGTGCGTCCGCCGTTCGTTGCGCCGCACCAGCTCGTCCTCGTCGACCAGGACCACCGCGTGCGTGGTCAGGGCGTCGCGGCGGCGGGCGACCGCGTGCACCAGCGAACGCTGGTGCGGGTTGAGGGATGTGGCGTCCCATACCACCGTCCCACCCGAGGCCAGTGCGGCGTCGAGCCGCTCCAGGCCGAGGCGGAGGACGGCTGCGTTGGCCCGCTGGTCCGTGCGTGCGCCGCGGGCCTCGCGCAGGTCGTCGAGGGACACGTACGTATGGACGCCGGGCAGCGCGCGGGCGAAGGTGCTCTTGCCGCTGCCGGACGGCCCGACCATGTGGATCAGCTTCGGGAAGCCGCCCGACCGCCATCGCCAGGTCGCGGCGACGGCCTCGTCGGCGGTCCGGATCCGCCCCTGGGCGTACGCCTCGCGCGCCTCGGCCAGGCACCGTTCCGCGGCGTCGGGGGCGAGCCCGTCGAACGTCTCCCGGAGCGAGCCGAGCGGCCCGGCCTCCTCGGCGTGCAGTGCGGACCAGTCCACCTGGTCCCGGGCCGCGGCGTCCGGCGCGAGAGCCGCGGCGACGGCGTGCAGCACGTCCAGGTCGACGGCGTACGACATGCGCAGGAGGCCCGCTCTGCGGTCCTCGTCGGGATACGGGCGGTGCAGCCCGGTGTGCAGGCCGACCAGGTCCGCGACGCGACGTGCGAGAGGCAGACCGAGCGGGCGGGCGAGCCGCCCGGCGAGCGTCGAGCGCCGGCCTGTGTGCAGCAGCCCGGCCAGGACACCGGCGAGCCGCGCGTCCCCGGTCCGCTCCAGCCGTCCGGCCACATCGGCGGCGGCCGCGGCGTCGCCGTCGGGCACCCCGACCGCGTCCAGCAGCCCGGCCGCGTCCGGCGCGGCCCCCGACCGCACCGCCCAGAGCGCGGCGGCGGGCCCCAGCCCGTTCTCCACGACGGCGGAATGCATCCAGTGCGTGTCGGTCACCACGTGCCCGGGCCGCACCCACTTCGCGACGCGCTGCCCGAACTCGCCTGCCGGGAAGCCGTCGACGGTCCGTACGACGTATCCCTCCCGGCGTTCGGTGTCCGGCTTGAGGGCGCGCAGGGCCCGCTCGTCGAACACCCCGCGCCACAGCACGGCCGGCACGGGTATGCCGAGCCGCCGCAGGAACTCCACGCTCCGGTCCCACTGCAGGCACCGGCCGTCGCCGTCCCAGACCGAGAAGCCGTAGAACCAGCTCTCCAGATCGTCGTACGCGAGCGAATGCCGCGCGTACATGCTCTCCCCGCACACCCGCCACCCGGCCGGAATCCCCTGCCCGATCCGCCCCTGGAGCCCTTTCACCCAAGCCCGCGAGGGATGGTGCGCCGAGTCCAGCGACCGCGCGTGCAGCCCGTCGGCGTACAGCGTCGTGTTCTCCCCGTCGAGCTTCTCGGTGACGACGACCTCCCGGCCACGCAGGCCGGACAGGTCGGTGACCCGGAGATCGTCGGCGGTCGCTCCGGGTGACCAGGGCAGATGCCGGGTCCTCGGATAGTGCGTACGCATGGTGCTTCGTCCCCCGTGACGATGACGTGCCGTGATCACTGTAGGAGAGCGGGGGAACGGCGATCGAACGATTAAGGCGTCACTTCTATCCTCTGCCGACCTGTACGTGGAATGTCCACGACAGTGCTGGGGAACGCAGGGTGGGGACAGTGGGGAAGAACGCACCGGAGGGGCGGCCCGGCGACGGGTCGCCGGTGTCGGACGAGGAGTGGGCGGAGTTCGTACGCCGGGCCGGGGAGGGCTCGGGTGCCGACGCGCCCAAGGAACCGTCCGCCAGGGCGCGGATGGTGGCCGCGCGGCTGCGTGCGGAGGACGAGCGGCGGCGCAGGGAGGGGAAGCCGGCCGAGCCCGAGGGCTGGCGCACGGGGCCCGCGTGGCAGGAGCGGAGCGGGAGCGCGAGGAAGCGCCGGCGCCTCGTGGCGGTGCTCGGCGTACTCGTCGCCGTCGGGCTCTCCGTGGTCGCCGTGCGGCCCGAGCTGGTGACCGGAGAGGCCGCCCGCGAGGAGTCCGCACCGCTCGCCGCCGAGACCGCGCGGCCCACCGCCGCGCCCTCGGCGGAGCTGTTCCCGGACCGGCCGACGCTGAAGGAGCCGTTCCGGGGGTCGCCCGCGGTCGGCTGGGCGGCAGGGGCCGCCGGGATCGAGCTGCCTGAGGCCAAGGCGGTCGGCGGGATGAGCAAGGAACAGGTCGCGCACGCGCTGCGCAGCACCAAGGAGTTGCTGGTCGCCTCGAACCTCGATCCGGCCACCCTCCGGGGCGAGTGGCCCAGGGCCGCGCTGAAGCTGCTCGACCCGCTCCAGAAGGACGGTCACGGCGCGCTCGAGAAGGCGCTGCGCGCGCCGGCGAAGGAGCAGGATCCGTTGTGGATGTTCAGCCGGTTCGATCCGTCCCAGGTGCGTCCCGCAGGTGACGTGGTCAGGACGCGGGGGCGGATGACCTTCGGCAAGGGCGACCGCAGCGGCGAGGTGCGGGTGTACGCCGACTACACCTTCGTCTACCCGGTGGTGAAGGCGAAGCCCGGCGCGGACGAGGTGACGCGGACCGTCGTCCGCCGCCAGCTGACCGTCGCCCTGTACGACCCGGCCGAGGTGATCACCACCCGCGGACGGCTCTACGTGTTCCGAATGGACATGAACAGCGGAAACTCCGACTGCTCGAAGGACGGCGACGGTTTCCTGAGGCCACAGTTCACGGAGGACCTGGCCGGCGGGGCGCCGGAGGTGTCCGGACCGTCCGTGGACCCGTACGACCGCAGCCGGGACCTCGACGACCTCTCGCAGGAGTGCGGCGCGGTCACCCGCACCTGAGGAACGCAGGGGACGAAGTCCGGGCCCATGGAAACGGGCGCCTCGGCCGGGCGACGACGCACGGAGAAGACCCCGACGCAGCAGGTGCGTCGGTGAATCGGGCGTCGTCCCGGCCGGGCGCCCGTGTCTCGCCGACGACGCGCGCTCCGCGAGCCGCCGTTTGACACGCAACCCCCGCGGGGTAACCTCTTCGGCTCGATTGGCGTGCCCGACGCCCCGTATGGCAGACTATCGGGGTTGCTCGGTTGAGTGCCGATGCTGCGCGCCTCCCGCCGGGAGGACCGGAAGCGAGTCCCACAGTACTCGTCGCCCCAACTGCCCCCAGGGCAGCGCTGGGGCGGACGTACGGGAATCTTCCGGGAAGTGTCAGCGGGGCCCCGGCCAGGCACCCGGTGGGTTTTCTCCCCCGTCCAGCGGTCTCTTCTGCGGATCGCAATCCCCTCCAGCAGGGAATCCGTCACTGGATATCTGCGTAGCGGGAGTGCGACACGCCCGACCGCGTGGGTCGGAGAGAAGGTTGTTAACACCGGGTTCCAGAGCGTTACGAGACAGACAGGACTACGAAGTAGCCATGGCGGGACAGAAGATCCGCATCCGGCTCAAGGCCTACGACCACGAGGTCATCGACTCCTCGGCGAAGAAGATCGTCGAGACGGTGACCCGCACTGGTGCGTCGGTCGCGGGCCCGGTGCCGCTGCCCACTGAGAAGAACGTGTACTGCGTCATCAAGTCGCCGCACAAGTACAAGGACTCGCGCGAGCACTTCGAGATGCGCACGCACAAGCGCCTCATCGACATCCTCGACCCCACGCCGAAGACGGTTGACTCGCTGATGCGTCTCGACCTGCCGGCGGGCGTCGACATCGAGATCAAGCTCTGAGGTGACGCGCGAGATGGCTAAGCAGATCAAGGGCATCCTGGGCGAGAAGCTCGGCATGACTCAGGTCTGGGACGAGAACAACCGTGTCGTCCCGGTCACTGTCGTCAAGGCCGGCCCCAACGTCGTCACCCAGGTCCGTACGAACGACACCGACGGCTACGAGTCGGTCCAGATCGCCTTCGGCGAGATCGACCCGCGCAAGGTGAACAAGCCCCTCAAGGGCCACTTCGCCAAGGCCGACGTGACCCCGCGCCGCCACCTGGTGGAGCTCCGTACCTCCGACGCCAGCGAGTACACGCTCGGCCAGGAGATCACCGCCGAGGTGTTCGAGTCCGGCGTCAAGGTCGACGTCACGGGCAAGAGCAAGGGCAAGGGCTTCGCCGGTGTCATGAAGCGTCACAACTTCAAGGGCCTCGGCGCCGGTCACGGCACCCAGCGCAAGCACCGCTCGCCCGGTTCCATCGGTGGCTGCGCCACCCCGGGCCGTGTGTTCAAGGGCCTCCGCATGGCGGGCCGTATGGGCAACGAGCGGGTCACCACCCAGAACCTGACCGTCCACGCCGTTGACGCGGAGAAGGGTCTGCTGCTCATCAAGGGCGCAGTTCCCGGTCCGAACGGCGGCCTCGTCCTGGTCCGTACCGCGGCCAAGGGGGCCTGAGGTAACGATGAGCACCATTGACATCCTTTCGCCCGCTGGCGACAAGGCCGGTAGCGTCGAGCTCCCCTCGGAGATCTTCGACGCCAAGGTCAGCGTTCCGCTGATCCACCAGGTCGTCGTCGCGCAGCTGGCCGCTGCCCGTCAGGGCACGCACAAGACCAAGACCCGCGGCGAAGTCCGTGGTGGTGGCAAGAAGCCTTACCGCCAGAAGGGCACCGGCCGCGCCCGTCAGGGTTCGACCCGTGCGCCGCAGTTCGCCGGCGGTGGCGTCGTCCACGGCCCCGTGCCGCGTGACTACTCGCAGCGGACCCCGAAGAAGATGAAGGCCGCCGCCCTGCGCGGTGCCCTCACCGACCGGGCCCGTCACTCCCGCATCCACGTCGTCTCCGGCGTGGTCGAGGGCGGGATCTCCACCAAGGCCGCCAAGACGCTGTTCGGCAAGATCTCGGAGCGCAAGAACCTGCTCCTGGTCGTCGACCGCAGCGACGAGGCCGCGTGGCTGTCCGCCCGCAACCTGCCCCAGGTGCACATCCTGGAGCCGGGCCAGCTGAACACGTACGACGTGCTCGTCTCCGACGACGTGGTCTTCACCCAGGCCGCCTTCGAGTCCTTCGTGTCTGGCCCCAAGGCCGTTGAGACCGAAGGGAGCGAGGCCTGATGACTGAGGCCGCCGTCACCAGCAAGACCTTCTCGGACCCGCGCGACCTGCTGATCAAGCCGGTCGTCTCGGAGAAGAGCTACGCGCTGCTGGACGAGAACAAGTACACGTTCGTCGTCGACCCGCGCGCCAACAAGACCCAGATCAAGCAGGCCGTCGAGGCGGTCTTCCAGGTCAAGGTCACCGGGGTCAACACGATCAACCGGCAGGGCAAGCGCAAGCGCACCCGCACCGGTTTCGGCAAGCGCGCCAACACCAAGCGCGCCATCGTGACCCTTGCCGAGGGCAACCGTATCGACATCTTCGGCCAGGCCTCCTAACGGAGCGCCCTGGTCCGAATATCGGACGAGGACTGAGAAATGGGTATCCGCAAGTACAAGCCGACGACTCCGGGCCGTCGTGGCTCCAGCGTCGCCGACTTTGTCGAGATCACGCGGTCCACGCCGGAGAAGTCGCTGGTCCGCCCCCTGCACAGCAAGGGCGGCCGTAACAACGCCGGTCGTGTGACCGTTCGCCACCAGGGCGGTGGCCACAAGCGCGCCTACCGAGTGATCGACTTCCGTCGTCACGACAAGGACGGCGTGCCGGCCAAGGTCGCGCACATCGAGTACGACCCCAACCGCACCGCGCGCATCGCGCTCCTGCACTACGCGGACGGCGAGAAGCGCTACATCATCGCGCCGCGTGGCCTGAGCCAGGGCGACCGTGTCGAGAACGGCCCGGCCGCCGACATCAAGCCCGGTAACAACCTGGCGCTGCGCAACATCCCGGTCGGTACGACCATCCACGCCATCGAGCTGCGGCCCGGCGGCGGCGCGAAGTTCGCCCGCTCCGCGGGTGCCTCCGTGCAGCTGCTGGCGAAGGAGGGCTCCATGGCCCACCTTCGTATGCCGTCCGGCGAGATCCGTCTGGTCGACGTCCGCTGCCGCGCCACCATCGGTGAGGTCGGCAACGCCGAGCAGTCGAACATCAACTGGGGCAAGGCCGGCCGCATGCGCTGGAAGGGCGTTCGCCCGACCGTCCGCGGTGTCGCGATGAACCCGGTTGACCACCCGCACGGTGGTGGTGAGGGCAAGACCTCCGGTGGTCGCCACCCGGTCTCCCCGTGGGGTCAGAAGGAGGGTCGTACTCGTTCTCCCAAGAAGGCGAGCAACAAGTACATCGTCCGCCGCCGCAAGACGAACAAGAAGCGCTAGGAGCGGGTTTAGATGCCGCGCAGTCTCAAGAAGGGGCCCTTCGTCGACGACCACCTGATCAAGAAGGTGGACGTCCAGAACGAAGCAGGCACCAAGAACGTCATCAAGACCTGGTCCCGTCGCTCGATGATCGTCCCGGCCATGCTGGGCCACACGATCGCGGTGCACAACGGCAAGACCCACGTCCCGGTGTTCGTCACCGAGTCCATGGTCGGCCACAAGCTCGGCGAGTTCTCGCCGACTCGCACCTTCCGCGGCCACGTCAAGGACGACCGGAAGTCGAAGCGCCGCTAATCGCGGGGTGGAAACGACTATGACTTACACCGAAGGGACAACCATGGAAGCCAGGGCCCAGGCGCGGTACATCCGCGTCACGCCCATGAAGGCCCGCCGCGTGGTGGACCTCATCCGTGGCATGGACGCCACGGAGGCTCAGGCGGTCCTGCGTTTCGCCCCGCAGGCCGCGAGCGTGCCGGTCGGCAAGGTGCTGGACAGCGCCATTGCCAACGCCGCGCACAACTACGACCACACCGACGCCTCTTCGCTGGTCATCAGCGAGGCGTACGTGGACGAGGGTCCGACTCTGAAGCGGTTCCGTCCGCGTGCTCAGGGCCGGGCCTACCGGATCCGTAAGCGGACCAGCCACATCACCGTGGTCGTCAGCAGCAAGGAAGGAACCCGGTAATGGGCCAGAAGGTTAACCCGCATGGGTTCCGGCTCGGCATCACCACGGACTTCAAGTCCCGTTGGTACGCCGACAAGCTGTACAAGGACTACGTCAAGGAAGACGTCGCCATTCGTCGCATGATGACGAAGGGCATGGAGCGGGCCGGCATCTCGAAGGTCGAGATCGAGCGCACCCGCGACCGCGTCCGCGTTGACATCCACACCGCTCGTCCGGGCATCGTCATCGGCCGCCGCGGCGCCGAGGCGGACCGCATCCGCGGCGAGCTGGAGAAGCTGACCGGCAAGCAGGTCCAGCTGAACATCCTCGAGGTCAAGAACCCCGAGGTGGACGCTCAGCTGGTGGCCCAGGCCGTCGCCGAGCAGCTGTCCTCCCGCGTCTCCTTCCGTCGTGCGATGCGCAAGTCGATGCAGAGCTCGATGAAGGCCGGCGCCAAGGGCATCAAGATCCAGTGCGGCGGCCGTCTCGGCGGCGCCGAGATGTCCCGCTCGGAGTTCTACCGCGAGGGCCGTGTGCCCCTGCACACGCTCCGCGCGAACGTCGACTACGGCTTCTTCGAGGCCAAGACGACCTTCGGCCGTATCGGTGTGAAGGTCTGGATCTACAAGGGCGACGTCAAGAACATCGCCGAGGTCCGCGCCGAGAACGCCGCTGCCCGCGCCGGCAACCGCCCGGCCCGTGGCGGCGCTGACCGCCCGGCCGGCCGTGGTGGCCGCGGTGGCGAGCGTGGCGGTCGCGGTCGCAAGCCGCAGCAGCAGTCCGCGCCGGCTGCCGAGGCCCCCAAGGCCGACGCTCCCGCCGCCGCTGCCGCTCCGGCTGAGAGCACCGGAACGGAGGCCTGACCGAAATGCTGATCCCCCGTAGGGTCAAGCACCGCAAGCAGCACCACCCCAAGCGTCGCGGTATGGCCAAGGGTGGTACGACGGTTGCGTTCGGCGAGTACGGCATCCAGGCCATGACTCCGGCGTACGTGACCAACCGCCAGATCGAGGCGGCTCGTATCGCGATGACCCGCCACATCAAGCGTGGCGGCAAGGTCTGGATCAACATCTACCCGGACCGCCCGCTGACGAAGAAGCCCGCCGAGACCCGCATGGGTTCCGGTAAGGGTTCCCCCGAGTGGTGGGTCGCGAACGTGCACCCGGGCCGGGTCATGTTCGAGCTGTCCTACCCGAACGAGAAGATTGCGCGTGAGGCTCTGACTCGTGCAGCGCACAAGCTGCCGATGAAGTGCCGGATCGTCAAGCGCGAGGCAGGTGAAGCGTGATGTCGGCCGGTACCAAGGCGTCCGAGCTGCGCGAGCTGGGCAACGAGGAGCTTGTTGCCAAGCTCCGCGAGGCCAAGGAAGAGCTGTTCAACCTCCGCTTCCAGGCGGCGACGGGCCAGCTCGAGAACCACGGCCGGCTTAAGGCCGTCCGCAAGGACATCGCCCGGATCTACACCCTGATGCGTGAGCGCGAGCTGGGCATCGAGACGGTGGAGAGCGCCTGATGAGCGAGAGCAACGTGACTGAGAACAAGACCGCGGAGCGCGGCTTCCGCAAGACCCGCGAGGGTCTGGTCGTCAGCGACAAGATGGACAAGACCGTCGTCGTCGCTGTCGAGGACCGCGTCAAGCACGCGCTGTACGGCAAGGTCATCCGCCGTACGAACAAGCTCAAGGCGCACGACGAGCAGAACGCCGCGGGTGTCGGCGACCGCGTCCTCCTCATGGAGACCCGGCCGCTGTCCGCGACGAAGCGCTGGCGCGTCGTCGAGATCCTCGAGAAGGCCAAGTAATTACCTGAGGGGTTTCCCTCAGGTCAGTTCCGCCAGGCTCGGCAGGGGCTCCGCCTCCCAGGAGGAAAGCCCCTGCCGGGAACCGGCAGACAAACAGGAGATAGACGTGATCCAGCAGGAGTCGCGACTTCGCGTCGCCGACAACACTGGTGCCAAGGAGATCCTTTGCATCCGTGTTCTCGGTGGCTCGGGTCGCCGCTACGCGGGCATCGGTGACGTCATCGTCGCCACCGTCAAGGACGCGATCCCCGGTGGCAACGTGAAGAAGGGTGACGTCGTCAAGGCGGTCATCGTTCGCACCGTCAAGGAGCGCCGCCGTCAGGACGGCTCGTACATCCGCTTCGACGAGAACGCCGCCGTCATTCTGAAGAACGACGGCGACCCTCGCGGCACCCGTATCTTCGGCCCGGTGGGCCGTGAGCTGCGCGAGAAGAAGTTCATGAAGATCATCTCGCTCGCGCCGGAGGTGCTGTAAGCATGAAGATCAAGAAGGGCGACCTGGTCCAGGTCATCACCGGCAAGGACAAGGGCAAGCAGGGCAAGGTCATCGCGGCCTTCCCCCGCGAGGACCGCGTCCTGGTCGAGGGTGTCAACCGGGTCAAGAAGCACACGAAGGCCAACCAGCCGGGCCGTGCGTCGCAGGCCGGCGGCATCGTCACCACCGAGGCCCCCATTCACGTGAGCAACGTTCAGCTCGTCGTGGAGAAGGACGGCAACAAGGTCGTGACCCGCGTCGGTTACCGCTTCGACGACGAGGGCAACAAGATCCGCGTTGCCAAGCGGACGGGTGAGGACATCTGATGGCTACCACCACCACTCCGCGTCTCAAGACGAAGTACCGCGAGGAGATCTCCGGCAAGCTGCGTGAGGAGTTCTCGTACGAGAACGTCATGCAGGTTCCCGGCCTCGTGAAGATCGTGGTCAACATGGGTGTGGGCGACGCCGCCCGCGACTCCAAGCTGATCGAGGGTGCCATCAAGGACCTCACCACGATCACCGGCCAGAAGCCGGCCGTCACCAAGGCCCGCAAGTCCATCGCGCAGTTCAAGCTGCGTGAGGGCCAGCCGATCGGTGCCCACGTCACGCTTCGTGGCGACCGCATGTGGGAGTTCCTGGACCGCACCCTGTCGCTCGCGCTGCCGCGCATCCGCGACTTCCGTGGCCTGTCCCCCAAGCAGTTCGACGGCCGTGGCAACTACACCTTCGGTCTCACGGAGCAGGTCATGTTCCACGAGATCGACCAGGACAAGATCGACCGCGTCCGGGGTATGGACATCACCGTGGTGACCACGGCGACCAACGACGCTGAGGGCCGTGCCCTTCTCCGTCACCTCGGCTTCCCGTTCAAGGAGGCGTAAGCGAGATGGCGAAGAAGGCTCTCATTGCCAAGGCTGCTCGTAAGCCCAAGTTCGGTGTGCGTGCGTACACCCGCTGCCAGCGCTGCGGCCGTCCGCACTCCGTGTACCGCAAGTTCGGCCTGTGCCGCGTGTGCCTTCGTGAGATGGCTCACCGTGGCGAGCTGCCGGGCGTGACCAAGAGCTCCTGGTAATCCCGGGTTTTCCCGGAATTACCGGAGGCTCTCGGTAAGCAACGGGACGGCGGGGCCCTCCCTCACATGCCGTAGGCTTGTGGGGTTGGGCGCCCGCCGCCCTGATCGACTTACTACGCCGTAGGTCCCCGCGCCGCACCCGTCCCGCCCATGTGTGGGGAGAGGGATGGCGCATACAGGAAACCCCGGCGAGAGAGGCCGAAGGCCAATTCATGACCATGACTGATCCGATCGCGGACATGCTGACTCGTCTGCGTAACGCGAACTCGGCGTACCACGACTCCGTGACGATGCCGCACAGCAAGATCAAGTCTCACATCGCGGAGATCCTCCAGCAGGAGGGCTTCATCACGGGCTGGAAGGTCGAGGACGCCGAGGTCGGCAAGAACCTCGTTCTCGAGCTGAAGTTCGGCCCGAACCGTGAGCGCTCCATCGCGGGCATCAAGCGGATCTCCAAGCCCGGTCTCCGGGTGTACGCGAAGTCCACCAACCTGCCGAAGGTGCTCGGCGGCCTGGGCGTGGCCATCATCTCCACGTCGCACGGTCTCCTCACCGACAAGCAGGCCAGCAAGAAGGGTGTGGGCGGGGAAGTCCTCGCCTACGTCTGGTAGTCGGGAACGGAGGAGAAGAAACATGTCGCGTATCGGCAAGCTCCCCATCTCGGTTCCCGCCGGCGTGGATGTCACCATCGATGGCCGTACGGTCCAGGTGAAGGGCCCCAAGGGCTCCCTGACCCACACCGTTGCCGCGCCGATCGAGATCGCGAAGGGTGAGGACGGCGTTCTGAACGTCACCCGCCCCAACGACGAGCGTCAGAACAAGGCCCTGCACGGCCTGTCCCGCACGCTGGTGGCCAACATGATCACCGGTGTGACCCAGGGGTACGTCAAGGCGCTCGAGATCAGCGGTGTCGGTTACCGCGTTGCCGCGAAGGGCTCCAACCTGGAGTTCCAGCTCGGCTACAGCCACTCGATCCTGGTGGAGGCGCCCGAGGGCATCTCCTTCAAGGTCGAGTCGCCGACCAAGTTCTCGGTCGAGGGCATCGACAAGCAGAAGGTCGGCGAGGTCGCCGCGAACATCCGCAAGCTGCGCAAGCCCGACCCGTACAAGGCCAAGGGCGTGAAGTACGCGGGCGAGGTCATCCGCCGCAAGGTCGGAAAGGCTGGTAAGTAAGCCATGGCATACGGCGTGAAGATTGCCAAGGGCAAGGCCTACAAGGGCGCTTCCCTGAAGCGTCGCCACATCCGCATCCGCAAGAAGATCTCGGGTACCCCGGCGCGTCCGCGTCTGGTCGTCACCCGGTCCAACCGCGGGATCACGGCTCAGGTCATCGACGACCTCGCGGGTCACACCCTCGCGTCGGCGTCCACCCTGGACTCGTCCATCCGTGGCGGCGAAGGCGACAAGTCGTCGAAGGCGAAGCAGGTCGGCCAGCTCGTGGCCGAGCGTGCCAAGGCCGCCGGCATCGAGGCTGTCGTGTTCGACCGTGGCGGCAACCAGTACGCCGGGCGCATTGCCGCCCTGGCGGACGCCGCCCGCGAAGCCGGTCTGAAGTTCTGACCCGGTTCCGTAGCTGACGGAAAACGAAGAGAGGTAATTCCAATGGCTGGACCCCAGCGCCGCGGAAGCGGTGCCGGTGGCGGCGAGCGGCGGGACCGGAAGGGCCGTGACGGCGGCGCAGCTGCCGCCGAGAAGACCGCTTACGTTGAGCGCGTTGTCGCGATCAACCGTGTCGCCAAGGTTGTGAAGGGTGGTCGTCGCTTCAGCTTCACCGCGCTGGTCGTGGTGGGCGACGGTGACGGCACCGTGGGTGTCGGTTACGGCAAGGCCAAGGAGGTGCCGGCCGCCATCGCCAAGGGTGTTGAGGAGGCCAAGAAGCACTTCTTCAAGGTCCCCCGTATCCAGGGCACCATCCCGCACCCGATCACGGGCGAGAAGGCCGCGGGCGTCGTCCTGCTCAAGCCGGCTTCCCCCGGTACCGGCGTTATCGCCGGTGGCCCGGTGCGTGCCGTGCTCGAGTGCGCCGGCGTTCACGACATCCTGTCGAAGTCGCTCGGCTCGTCCAACGCGATCAACATCGTCCACGCGACCGTCGCGGCCCTGAAGGGTCTGCAGCGTCCCGAGGAGATCGCGGCGCGCCGCGGTCTGCCGCTCGAGGACGTCGCCCCCGCGGCGCTGCTTCGTGCGCGTGCCGGTGCGGGAGCGGGTGCGTAATGGCCCGCATCAAGATCACGCAGACGAAGTCGTACATCGGCAGCAAGCAGAACCACCGTGACACCCTGCGTTCGCTTGGCCTGAAGAGGGTCAACGACGTGGTCGTCAAGGAGGACCGCCCCGAGTTCCGCGGAATGGTGCACACCGTCCGCCACCTCGTGACGGTTGAGGAGGTCGACTGATCATGGCGGAGCAGAACCCGCTGAAGATCCACAACCTCCGTCCCGCCCCGGGCGCCAAGACCGCCAAGACCCGTGTGGGTCGTGGTGAGGCGTCGAAGGGTAAGACGGCCGGTCGTGGTACCAAGGGCACGAAGGCCCGTTACCAGGTTCCGGAGCGCTTCGAGGGTGGGCAGATGCCCCTCCACATGCGTCTCCCGAAGCTGAAGGGCTTCAAGAACCCGTTCAAGACCGAGTACCAGGTCGTGAACCTGGACAAGCTCACCGCCCTCTACCCCGAGGGTGGCGAGGTCACGGTCGCGGACCTGGTCGCCAAGGGTGCGGTTCGCAAGAACCAGCTCGTCAAGGTGCTCGGCCAGGGTGAGGTCTCCGTGGCGCTGCAGGTGACGGTCGACGCCGTCTCCGGCTCCGCCAAGGAGAAGATCACCGCCGCCGGCGGCACCGTCACCGAGCTCGTCTGATCTGAGACGAGCCGATGGCCTGAACACCAACCGGGGATGCCTCTCAAAAGGGGCATCCCCGGTTGGTCGTTCCAAGCGGGGCACACTCGCCGGTAAGGTGGCGTGCGTTGTTGCTGTAATCCTGGGGGGTGACCCCCGCGCCGCGAGGTGGGGCCGAAGGCCTCCCCGGACGGTTTTGGACTCATACGTATTCGTCGAACCTCAAGACCGTCACCTCTGACGCTTTGCGCGGGGGTCGCAGGAGGCACCGTGCTCACCGCGTTCGCCCGGGCGTTCAAGACGCCCGACCTGCGCAAGAAGCTGCTCTTCACGCTTGCCATCATCGTGCTGTACCGGGTCGGCGCACACATTCCGGTCCCCGGCGTCAGTTACGAGAACGTCCAGATCTGTGTGGACCAGGCCTCGAAGAACAACAGCAGCCTGTTCGGCCTCGTCAACATGTTCAGCGGCGGAGCGCTGCTGCAGATCACGATCTTCGCGCTCGGCATCATGCCGTACATCACAGCGAGCATCATCCTGCAGCTGCTGACCGTGGTCATTCCGCGTCTGGAGGCCCTCAAGAAGGAGGGCCAGTCCGGCACGGCGAAGATCACGCAGTACACGCGTTACCTCACGGTCGCGCTGGCCGTGCTGCAGGGCACCGGCCTGGTGGCCACCGCCCGCAGCGGAGCGCTGTTCTCGGGGTGTCAGGTCGCCAGCGAGATCGTCCCTGATCAGTCGATCTTCGTGACCGCCACGATGGTGGTCACCATGACCGCCGGCACGGCCATGGTCATGTGGCTCGGCGAGCTGATCACGGACCGTGGTATCGGCAACGGCATGTCGATCCTGATGTTCATCTCGATCGCCGCCGGTTTCCCGGGCGCCCTCTGGGCCATCAAGGAGAGCGGCAGCCTCGCCAAGGGCTGGATCGAGTTCGGCACGGTCATCCTGATCGGCTTCGTGATGGTGGCGCTCGTCGTGTTCGTCGAGCAGGCCCAGCGCCGTATCCCCGTGCAGTACGCGAAGCGCATGATCGGCCGCAGGTCGTACGGCGGTACGTCCACATACATCCCGCTGAAGGTGAACCAGGCGGGTGTGATTCCTGTCATCTTCGCGTCGTCGCTGCTCTACATCCCGGCGTTGATCGCACAGTTCTCGAATTCCAGCTCGAGCTGGAAGACCTGGATCGAAGCCCATCTCGTCAAGGGCGACCACCCGTACTACATCGCTCTGTACTTCCTCCTGATCGTGTTCTTCGCCTTCTTCTACGTGGCGATCTCGTTCAACCCCGAGGAAGTCGCGGACAACATGAAGAAGTATGGTGGCTTCATCCCGGGTATCCGGGCTGGTCGACCTACCGCCGAGTATCTGAGCTACGTGCTCAACCGGATCACCTGGCCGGGCTCGCTGTATCTGGGTCTGATCGCTCTTGTGCCGACGATGGCGTTGGCGGGCTTCGGTGGTGCCAACCAGAACTTCCCGTTCGGTGGCACCAGCATCCTCATCATCGTGGGTGTCGGTCTCGAAACCGTGAAGCAGATCGAGAGCCAGCTCCAGCAGCGCAACTACGAAGGGTTCCTCCGCTGATGCGAATCGTCCTCGTCGGACCGCCCGGTGCGGGCAAGGGCACGCAGGCTCAGTACCTTGCCAAGAACCTGTCGATCCCGCACATCTCCACGGGCGACCTCTTCCGGGCCAACATCAGCAAGGGCACGGAGCTCGGCAAGCAGGCCAAGGCGTACATGGACGCCGGCAACCTGGTGCCCGACGAGGTCACCATCGGGATGGCCAGGGACCGCATGGCTCAGCCGGACGCCCAGAACGGCTTCCTGCTCGACGGTTTCCCGCGCAACGTCTCCCAGGCCGAGGCGCTCGACGCCGCGCTCGCGGTGGACGGCGTGAAGCTGGACGCGGTGCTGGACCTGGAGGTCCCCGAGGACGAGGTCGTGAAGCGGATCGCGGGTCGCCGCATCTGCCGCAACGACAGTGCGCACGTCTTCCACGTCACGTACACCCCGCCGAAGACCGAGGGCGTCTGTGACGTCTGCGGCGGCGAGCTGTACCAGCGCGACGACGACTCGGAGGAGACCGTGCGCAAGCGGCTCGAGGTCTACCACACGCAGACCGAGCCGATCATCGACCACTACCGGGCCCAGGGCCTCGTGGTCACCATCTCCGCGCTCGGCAAGGTCACCGAGGTGACCGAGCGGGCGATGGAGGCACTGCAGAACGACCCGGCCGCCCAGGCCTGAGTCATGCGGTGCGCGGTGCGCGGTACGCACCACCACTGAGCTGTTTCCGATACGGCCGCGGTGTCCCAGGGACGCCGCGGCCGTATCGTTGATTACCCAGGCATTCCGCCGAACCACTCTCCGATTCCGAAAGGCGCCGGCACTCATGGTGCAGATCAAGACCCCCGAGCAGATCGCGAAGATGCGCGAGGCGGGGCTGGTCGTCGCCGCCATCCACGCGGCGACCCGTGAGGCGGCGGTCCCCGGCGCCACGACGAGGGATCTCGACGAGGTCGCCCGCAAGGTGATCGCCGACCATGGCGCCAAGTCGAACTTCCTCGGCTACGGCGGTTTCCCCGCCACCATCTGCACCTCGGTCAACGAGGTCGTCGTCCACGGCATCCCGGACGAGAAGACGGTCCTCAAGGACGGCGACATTATTTCCATCGACGCCGGCGCGATCGTCGACGGCTGGCACGGCGACGCGGCGTACACGGCGTTCGTGGGTGACGGTCATGCCCCGGAGCTGCTGGAGCTCTCCCGGGTGACCGAGGAGTCCATGTGGGCCGGTGTCGCCGCGATGAAGAACGGCAACCGCCTGGTCGACATCTCCCGCGCCATCGAGACGTACATCCGCCGTCAGCCGAAGCCGGGCGGCGGCAAGTACGGGATCATCGAGGAGTACGGCGGCCACGGGATCGGCACCGAGATGCACATGGACCCGCATCTGCTGAACTACGTCAGCCGTAAGCGCGGCAAGGGCCCCAAGCTGGTCCCCGGCGTGTGCCTGGCCATCGAGCCGATGGTGTCGCTCGGTACGCCGCACACCGAGGTCCTCGAGGACGACTGGACCGTCATCACCATCGACGGCACCTGGTCCTCGCACTGGGAGCACTCCGTCGCTCTGACCGAGGAGGGCCCCCTGGTCCTCACCGCGGTCGACGGTGGCAGGGCCAAGCTGGCGGAGCTCGGTGTCACGGCGGCGCCGGATCCCCTGGCATAACGATCACTTCCGTTGGGCAAACTTCCGGATTCGTCTTTTCCAGGGGCCTGACGTAGACTGATGCGTCGGCTCTCGTGTACCCGTATGTCCGCTTGCGGTAGTCCGTTGCGGTCAAACGGTAGCGAGAGTCGATCAAGGTAGCCGATTCGAAGGGCGAAGCGTGGCCAAGAAGCAAGGTGCCATCGAAATCGAGGGCACCGTGATCGAGTCCCTGCCGAACGCCATGTTCAAGGTAGAGCTCCAGAACGGTCACAAGGTCCTCGCGCACATCTCCGGCAAGATGCGGATGCACTACATCCGAATCCTCCCGGACGACCGGGTCGTGGTGGAGCTCTCTCCCTACGACCTCACGCGTGGCCGGATCGTCTACCGGTACAAGTAGATCTTGCCGTCACCCCTCCCGTGGGGTGCTGGCACTGACCCGGAGAACCTCACATCCCATGAAGGTCAAGCCGAGCGTCAAGAAGATCTGCGACAAGTGCAAGGTGATCCGCCGTCACGGCCGGGTCATGGTCATCTGCGACAACCTGCGCCACAAGCAGCGCCAGGGCTGAAGCACGCCGACCTGCACCTCGCAGTTCTTCGAGCGACGCGAGCAATACGTACATAAGCAGTGCCCGTCCACGCCTCACGGCTGACGACACCTCCGGCGGGGGCCGGGGACCCGGACGTACCACCTCTTCGAACAGGAGAGATCGGCGGTCGGGAGCGGTACTGCGGAAGACCCCCGAACACCACAGGAGCCATTGAATGGCACGCGTTTCCGGTGTTGACATCCCGCGCGACAAGCGTGTGGAGGTCGCACTCACCTACGTCTTCGGTATCGGCCGCACCCAGTCGAAGGCGACTCTCGCCGCGACCGGTGTGAACCCGAACACCCGCGTTCGTGACCTGGCCGAAGAGGACCTGGTCAAGATCCGCGAGTACGTGGACGCCAACCTCAAGACCGAGGGTGACCTCCGCCGCGAGATCCAGGCCGACATCCGCCGCAAGGTCGAGATCGGCTGCTACCAGGGTCTGCGCCACCGCCGCGGTCTGCCGGTCCACGGTCAGCGCACCAGCACGAACGCTCGTACCCGCAAGGGCCCGCGTCGCGCCATCGCCGGTAAGAAGAAGCCGGGCAAGAAGTAGTCCACAGCGGACGCTCATCAGCGGTCTTCGCTGTAGGACCGACCACCTCCTCTCCATCTGGAGTTAAGACATGCCCCCCAAGGGACGTCAGGGCGCTGCCAAGAAGGTGCGCCGCAAGGAAAAGAAGAACGTCGCTCACGGCCACGCGCACATCAAGAGCACGTTCAACAACACCAT
The DNA here is from genome assembly GCF_044757085.1 of Streptomyces sp. NPDC091376. Taxonomy (NCBI): domain Bacteria; kingdom Bacillati; phylum Actinomycetota; class Actinomycetes; order Kitasatosporales; family Streptomycetaceae; genus Streptomyces; species Streptomyces sp. NPDC091376. The sequence continues at coordinate 153,727 of NZ_JBIVUF010000016.1, forward strand.
CGTTTCGATCACGGACCCGACCGGCAACGTGATCTCCTGGGCCTCCGCCGGCCACGTCGGCTTCAAGGGCTCGCGCAAGTCCACCCCCTTCGCCGCGCAGATGGCCGCCGAGTCGGCCGCCCGCCGCGCGCAGGAGCACGGCATGCGCAAGGTCGACGTCTTCGTCAAGGGTCCGGGCTCCGGCCGTGAGACCGCGATCCGCTCCCTCCAGGCCACCGGCCTCGAGGTCGGCTCGATCCAGGACGTCACCCCGACGCCGCACAACGGCTGCCGTCCCCCCAAGCGGAGGCGCGTCTGACCTCAGATGCGTCACGCATCTGTGGTCGATGTGGGATTTCGGGCGCCAGGACCCCTTCGGGCCCTGGCGCCCGTACCCTTGCAGTATCCGAGGGCGTCAAATAGCGGGCGCCCACGACTGAAGGAAACAACACCATGCTGATCGCTCAGCGTCCTTCGCTGACCGAAGAGGTTGTCGACGAATACCGCTCGCGGTTCGTCATCGAGCCGCTGGAGCCCGGCTTCGGCTACACGCTCGGCAACTCTCTGCGCCGTACGCTCCTCTCCTCGATCCCGGGCGCGGCCGTCACGTCCATCCGGATCGACGGTGTCCTGCACGAGTTCACCACCGTGCCGGGCGTCAAGGAGGACGTCACCGACCTCATCCTGAACATCAAGCAGCTGGTCGTCTCCTCGGAGCACGACGAGCCGGTCGTGATGTACCTGCGCAAGCAGGGCCCGGGTCTGGTCACCGCCGCCGACATCGCGCCCCCGGCCGGTGTCGAGGTCCACAACCCCGACCTCGTCCTCGCCACGCTCAACGGCAAGGGCAAGCTGGAGATGGAGCTGACCGTCGAGCGCGGTCGCGGCTACGTCTCCGCCGTGCAGAACAAGCAGGTGGGCCAGGAGATCGGCCGTATCCCGGTCGACTCCATCTACTCGCCGGTGCTGAAGGTCACGTACAAGGTCGAGGCGACCCGTGTCGAGCAGCGCACCGACTTCGACAAGCTGATCGTCGACGTCGAGACCAAGCAGGCCATGCGTCCGCGTGACGCCATGGCGTCGGCCGGTAAGACCCTGGTCGAGCTGTTCGGTCTGGCCCGCGAGCTCAACATCGACGCCGAGGGCATCGACATGGGCCCGTCCCCGACGGACGCCGCCCTCGCCGCCGATCTCGCGCTGCCGATCGAGGAGCTGGAGCTCACGGTCCGCTCGTACAACTGCCTCAAGCGTGAGGGCATCCACTCCGTGGGTGAGCTCGTCGCCCGTTCCGAGGCCGACCTGCTCGACATCCGCAACTTCGGTGCGAAGTCGATCGACGAGGTCAAGGCGAAGCTGGCCGGCATGGGCCTGGCCCTCAAGGACAGCCCGCCCGGATTCGACCCGACCGCCGCCGCGGACGCCTTCGGCGCCGACGACGACGCGGACGCCGGTTTCGTCGAGACCGAGCAGTACTGAGCCCCTCCCGGTGGGTGTGCCGGGGCCGACGCCCCCGCACCCCACCGGGGTGGCTTTCCCGGGGCCCCGCCCCGGACCCCGGCCGGGCCCTCGGGTCCCGGCCGGCGCAAGGCTTCCCCCGGGTCCCCGGGGGTGCGCGAGGGGCGACGTCCCTCGCACAGGCTGACCTCGGTACCTGATACGGCCGGGGCAGATCCCAAGGAGAAGAACCATGCCGAAGCCCGCCAAGGGTGCCCGTCTGGGCGGCAGCGCCGCGCACGAGAAGCTGCTCCTCGCGAACCTCGCGAAGTCGCTCTTCGAGCACGGCCGCATCACCACGACCGAGGCCAAGGCCCGCCGCCTGCGCCCGGTCGCGGAGCGTCTGATCACGAAGGCGAAGAAGGGCGACATCCACAACCGTCGCCTGGTGCTGCAGACGATCACGGACAAGGGCATCGTCCACACGCTCTTCACCGAGATCGCTCCGCGCTACGCCGAGCGTCCGGGTGGCTACACCCGGATCACCAAGATCGGCAACCGTCGTGGTGACAATGCCCCGATGGCCGTGATCGAGCTCGTCGAGGGCGAGATCGCGAAGAAGGCCACGGTCGCCGAGGCCGAGGCCGCCACCAAGCGTGCGGTCAAGGAAGCGGACGAGGCCAAGGTCGAGGAGACCAAGGCCGAGGACGCCGCCGAGGCCCCGGCCGAGTCGAAGGACGCCTGAGCGTTCGAGCGGCTTTCCGGCTGAACGGCTGACGGACGGGCCCGTCCCCCTCGTGGGGGCGGGCCCGTTCCTTCCCCAGACCCCGTCCGGGGGGACCCCCAGAGGGATATGAGACGTGAGCGATGACGTGAAGCCCGGTTTCGTACGGGTGCGGCTGGACCTGTCGTACGACGGCCGGGACTTCTCCGGCTGGGCCCGGCAGACCCGTGGGCAGCGCACCGTCCAGGGCGAGATCGAGGACGCGATCCGTACGGTCACGCGGTCGTCGCAGACGTACGAGCTGACCGTCGCGGGCCGCACTGACGCGGGTGTGCACGCCCGCGGTCAGGTCGCTCACGTCGATCTGCCGCAGGCCCTGTGGGACGAGCACCGCGAGAAGCTGCTGCGACGGCTCGCCGGGCGGCTGTCCCACGACGTGAGGGTGTGGAAGGCCGAGGAGGCCCCCGCCGGCTTCAACGCCCGCTTCTCCGCGATCTGGCGACGTTACGCCTACCGCGTCACCGACCAGCCCGGCGGCGTCGACCCGCTGCTGCGCGGGCATGTGCTGTGGCACGACTGGCCGTTGGACCTGGACGCCATGAACGCCGCCGCCGAACGGCTCCTCGGCGAGCACGACTTCGCCGCGTACTGCAAGAAGCGCGAGGGCGCGACCACCATCCGGACCCTGCAGCAACTGCGCTGGGAGCGGGATCCGTCGGGGATCCTCACCGCGACGGTGAAGGCCGACGCCTTCTGCCACAACATGGTGCGCTCGCTCGTCGGCGCGTTGCTCTTCGTCGGTGACGGACACCGGCCGGTGGACTGGCCCGGCAAGGTCCTGGCCGCCGGGGTCCGCGACTCCGCCGTCCACGTCGTACGACCGCACGGGCTCACCCTGGAGGAAGTCGGCTACCCCGCCGACGAGTTGCTTGCCGCCAGGAACCTGGAGGCCCGCAACAGGCGCTCGCTTCCCGCCGCCGGCCCCGCGGCGGGCGGCTGCTGCTGAACCGGCCCGGTGGCGAGCCGTCAGCCGCCGGGCGGGGCGCCGCGTCGGCCGTCAGCCCGCCGGGGCCGTCGCGGCCGCCGACGCCTGCAGCTCGCCGCGGCGCACGATCTGGCGGAACGTGAACTCGGCCAGGTCGTCGCCGGGCTGGAACGCCTTGGTGTCGCCCTTGGTGACGGACTTCCCGTCGAGATGTCCGGTGGCGGTGAAGTAGGCGTAGCGGCCGTAGGAGTTGCCCACGAAGCGGCAGACCGGGCCGCCCTTGCAGAAGCCCGCGACGCCGGAGCCCGAGAGGGGCGCGATGTTGCGGGCCGACTTCGTCACGGCGGCCTTGGCCTGGGCCTCGGTCGGGAAGACCGCCACGCCGATGGTGACGGCGACGCCGTCCTTGGTGTACGTGGCGCGGATGACCTGGTCACAGCCGTGGGAACGGAGTGCGGTGCCCAGTGAACCCTGGGTGGCGGAGGCGCAGTTGGTGGTGCGCGCCGTGGGGCCCTTGGTGTAGACGCGGTCGCCCATCGTCAGCTTCCGGCCGGGGAAGAGGGTGTCGGCGCTGAGCGGCGCCTTGTCCTTCGTCTCGCTGGAGATGAAGTCCTTCGGATTCGGCGGAGGCGGCGGGGCGACCGCGGAGAACGAAGGCTCCGGCTGTGTCGTCTCGTTCGGCAGCTCGGGTGCCGTGGGCAGATCACCGGCGTTCTTGTCGGAGGGCGCGGCGTCGTTCATGAAGACGACGGCCGTGGCCACGATCGCGGCGACGGCGGCCGTCGCGAGCGCACCGGCGCCGATCAGCAGCCACCTCTTGCGGCGCGCACGCGACGCGGAGGCGTCGGCCAGCGCGGCCCAGTCGGGCGTCGACGACGACGGTGACTGCTGTCCGTACGGCTGTTGCGGCTCCTGCGGCCACTGCGGTCCCCCAAAGCTCATGTCGCGCATCCTAAACCTGTTGGGCGTGGGCGTGTCCCGCGGCGACAATGCCCCCCATGGGACATCTCGAAGCCGGACATCTGGAGTACTACCTGCCCGACGGGCGGGTGCTGCTCGGCGACGTCTCGTTCCGCGTCGGTGAGGGCTCGGTCGCCGCCCTCGTCGGGGCGAACGGCGCGGGCAAGACGACGCTGCTCCGGCTGCTCGCCGGGGAGCTGAAGCCGCACGGCGGGACCGTGTCGGTGAGCGGCGGGCTCGGGGTGATGCAGCAGTTCGTCGGCTCCGTGCGGGACGAGCGCACGGTCCGGGACCTGCTGGTCTCGGTGGCCCAGCCCAGGATCCGGGAGGCGGCGCGGGCGGTCGACGAGGCCGAGCACCTGATCATGACCGTGGACGACGAGGCCGCGCAGATGCGGTACGCGCAGGCGCTGAGCGACTGGGCCGAGGTGCAGGGGTACGAGGCCGAGACGGTCTGGGACATGTGCACCACGGCCGCGCTCGGCGTCCCGTACGAGCAGGCCCAGTGGCGTCTCGTCCGCACCCTGTCCGGGGGCGAGCAGAAGCGGCTGGTGCTGGAGGCGCTGCTGCGCGGTCCCGACGAGGTGCTGCTGCTGGACGAGCCGGACAACTATCTGGACGTGCCCGGCAAGCGGTGGCTGGAGGAACGGCTGCGGGAGACCCGTAAGACCGTGCTGTTCGTCTCCCACGACCGGGAGCTGCTGGCCCGGGCGGCGCAGAAGATCGTGGCGGTCGAGCCGGGGCCGGCGGGCAGCGACGTGTGGGTGCACGGCGGGGGCTTCGACACGTTCCACGACGCGCGCCGGGAGCGGTTCGCGCGGTTCGAGGAGCTGAAGCGGCGCTGGGAGGAGGAGCACGCCCGGCTGAGGGCGCTGGTGCTGCGGCTGCGGCAGCAGGCGGCGATCAGCCCCGACATGGCGTCGCGGTACCGGGCGATGCAGACCCGGTTCAAGAAGTTCGAGGAGGCGGGGCCGCCGCCGGAGCCGCCGCGCGAGCAGGAGATCCGGATGCGGCTGCGCGGCGGGCGGACCGGCGTACGCGCTCTCACCTGCAAGGGCCTCGAACTCGCCGGGCTGATGAAACCCTTCGACCTGGAGGTCTTCTACGGCGAGCGGGTGGCCGTCCTCGGGTCCAACGGCTCGGGCAAGTCCCACTTCCTGCGGCTGCTCGCCGGCGACACGTCCGTGGCCCACAAGGGCGAGTGGAAGCTCGGCGCGCGCGTGGTGCCGGGGCACTTCGCCCAGACGCACGCGCACCCCGAGCTCCTCGGACGCACGCTGGTCGACATCCTGTGGACCGAGCACGCCAAGGACCGCGGCGGCGCGATGTCGGTGCTGCGGCGGTACGAGCTGGAGCGGCAGGGCGACCAGTCCTTCGACCGGCTCTCGGGCGGGCAGCAGGCCCGCTTCCAGATCCTGCTGCTGGAGCTGCGCGGGACGACGGCGCTGCTGCTGGACGAGCCGACGGACAACCTGGACCTGGAGTCGGCGGAGGCGCTCCAGGACGGCCTGGAGGTCTATGAGGGCACCGTGCTCGCCGTCACGCACGACCGCTGGTTCGCGAAGTCCTTCGACCGGTATCTGGTCTTCGGCTCGGACGGCGTGGTCCGGGAGACGGCGGAGCCGGTGTGGGACGAGCGGCGGGTCGAGCGGGCGCGGTAGGGTCGGCGCGTTTTGACCCCTCCGGGGTGGCGCGGGTACTGTTGCCGTTTGTTATGCGTATTGGCTTCGTCGTTCTTACGCGAGGGCCCTTACGCAAGTTCCCTGGAGCAGTTACCAGTGGCTCGCATACGGGCAGTGTCCCGGCAGTGCAGGCCCCAGCTGCATGATCGCTTCAGGTGTGTCTGGACTCCATCCACTGAAGAAGCGAAGGCTACGAAGTGCGTACGTACAGCCCCAAGCCCGGCGATGTCACTCGCCAGTGGCACATCATCGACGCGCAGGACATCGTCCTGGGCCGTCTGGCGACCACGGCAGCGAACCTCCTCCGGGGCAAGCACAAGCCGATCTACGCCCCCCACATGGACATGGGCGACTTCGTCATCATCATCAACGCCGAGAAGGTTCACCTCTCCGGTAACAAGAAGACCCAGAAGATGGCGTACCGCCACTCCGGGTACCCGGGTGGTCTGCGCTCCGTCCGTTACGACGAGCTGCTGGCCAAGAGCCCGGAGAAGGCCGTGGAGAAGGCCATCAAGGGCATGATCCCGAAGAACACCCTGGGTCGTCAGATGCTCTCGAAGCTGAAGATCTACGCGGGCGAGAACCACCCGCACGCTGCTCAGCAGCCGGTCCCGTTCGAGATCACCCAGGTCGCGCAGTAGTTCCGGCCACCCCCTAAGACGTACAGAAAGATCTGAGGAGAATCGTGGCCGAGACCACTGCAGAGACCCCCGTCGAGGGCGAAGAGACCTACGCCGAGGTCACCACCTTCGAGTCGGAGACGCCCGTCGAGGGCGAGTACACCTCCGAGTCCCTCGCGTCCCGCTTCGGCGAGCCGCAGCCGGCCGCCGGCCTGGGTCGTCGCAAGAACGCCATCGCCCGTGTCCGGATCGTTCCGGGCACCGGCAAGTGGAAGATCAACGGTCGCACCCTTGAGGAGTACTTCCCCAACAAGGTGCACCAGCAGGAAGTCAACGAGCCCTTCAAGGTGCTCGAGCTCGACGGCCGCTACGACGTCATCGCCCGTATCGCGGGTGGCGGCGTCTCCGGCCAGGCCGGCGCCCTGCGCCTCGGCGTGGCCCGCGCGCTGAACGAGGCGGACGTGGACAACAACCGCGGCCCGCTGAAGAAGGCCGGCTTCCTGAGCCGCGACGACCGTGCGGTCGAGCGCAAGAAGGCCGGTCTGAAGAAGGCCCGCAAGGCCCCGCAGTACAGCAAGCGCTAAATCGCCTGCTGGCCTGTACGGCATACGTTCGCCCCGGCGGCACTCCGTGCTGCCGGGGCGTTCCGTTTATCGGACCCGGGAGACCCCCGGGGTGACACAGCTCGGCGTCCTGGGCGTATAAACGACAGGAAAGCGCCGGGGGACGCGCGTTTTCGGAGCATTTTCGGAGGACACCAGTGGGACGACTCTTCGGCACGGACGGTGTGCGCGGTGTCGCGAACGCGGACCTGACAGTCGAGCTCGCGCTCGGCCTGTCGGTCGCGGCGGCGCACGTGCTCGCCGAGGCGGGCACGTTCGAGGGCCATCGGCCGACGGCGGTGGTCGGACGTGATCCCCGCGCGTCCGGGGAGTTCCTGGAGGCCGCCGTCGTGGCGGGCCTCGCCAGCGCGGGCGTCGACGTCCTGCGCGTCGGTGTGCTGCCCACGCCGGCCGTGGCGTACCTCACCGGTGCGCTGGGCGCCGACCTCGGGGTGATGCTCTCCGCGAGCCACAACGCCATGCCGGACAACGGCATCAAGTTCTTCGCGCGGGGCGGCCACAAGCTCGCCGACGAGCTGGAGGACCGGATCGAGTCCGTCTACGAGGAGCACCGCACCGGTGCCCCGTGGGACCGGCCGACCGGCTCCGGCGTCGGCCGCGTACGCGACTACGACGAGGGCTTCGACAAGTACGTCGCCCACCTCATCGCCGTCCTGCCGAACCGGCTCGACGGGCTCAAGGTCGTCCTCGACGAGGCGCACGGCGCGGCCGCCCGGGTCTCGCCCGAGGCGTTCGCCCGGGCCGGTGCCGAGGTCGTCACGATCGGCGCCGAGCCGGACGGCCTCAACATCAACGACGGCTGCGGTTCCACCCACCTGGACCTGCTGAAGGCCGCGGTCGTGGACCACCGGGCCGACCTCGGCATCGCCCACGACGGCGACGCCGACCGCTGCCTCGCCGTGGACGCGGCGGGCAACGAGATCGACGGCGACCAGATCCTGGCCGTGCTCGCGCTGGCCATGCGCGAGGCGGGCACGCTGCGCGGCAACACCGTCGTCGCCACCGTCATGTCGAACCTCGGCTTCAAGCTGGCGATGGAGCGCGAGGGCGTCGAGATGGTGCAGACGGCCGTCGGCGACCGGTACGTCCTGGAGTCGATGAAGGAGCACGGATACGCGCTGGGCGGCGAGCAGTCCGGCCACGTCATCGTCCTGGACCACGCCACGACCGGCGACGGCACCCTGACCGGCCTGATGCTGGCGGCCCGGGTCACCGCGACGGGCCGCTCCCTGGCGGACCTCGCCGGTGTCATGGACCGGCTCCCGCAGGTCCTGATCAACGTCCCGGACGTCGACAAGTCGCGCGTCTCGTCTTCGGACGAGCTGACGGCCGCCGTCACCGAGGCCGAGCGGGAGCTCGGCACCACCGGCCGGGTGCTGCTGCGTCCCTCCGGTACGGAGCCGCTGGTCCGTGTGATGGTCGAGGCCGCGGACATCGACCAGGCCCGCTCGGTGGCGGGACGGCTGGCGGACGCGGTGAAGTCGGCGCTCGGCTGACAGCATGGTGTGTGTGCCCGCGGGGACGACCCCCGTGGGCACTTCCGGGTCCCGGTGAGCTGCTCGGTGGTGGCCGGTGCGTCGGCCGTTCGGGCGAGTCGTGCGTGTGGCGCGGTGAGGGCCGATGGGACGGCTCGTACCTTCGGGTCGTATGACGTACGAATCCAGGGAGCGTGCAGCCGGACCCACTCGTCGCACCGCGCTGGCCGGGCTCGTCGGCGGGGCCGGGGCCGTGATGGCCGCCGGATGCACCCCCTCGGGAGCGTCACCCGCCGCCGCGCCCACCCCCAGCCGTTCGCCGGGGGCCACCGCCCCGGCGGCGAACCCGACGCCCGGGGCGATGACGCTCTTCAAGGATCCCGCGTACAACTTCGGCGGTCTCATGGCGCTCGGCGGGTCTGGTTTCGGCGCCGGGGAGGTGGGCGAGGTGCTCACCGCCGTGAACACGATCAACAAGGCCGGCCTTTCCTCCCAGACGTACGTCGAGACCTTCAGGAAGCTCGGCGACCAGCTCATGGAAGCCCCGGAGGGCAGCAAGCCCGACGACCAGACCAGGCGCTTCCGCGCGCTGCGGGCGGCCCAGTACTACGCACAGGCGCTGTTCTTCGTCCTCGGCTCCGACGATCCGGGCAACGAGGAGCAGCTGTACAAGGCCGGGCGAGGAGCCTGGGACACCTTCTGCGGCCTGTGCGACCCGCCGCCGGTGAAGGCGAACGTGCCGTACGGGAAGACCCCGCTGCCGGTGTGGTTCTTCCGGCCGGACGTGGCCGACACCCGCCGCCCCACCGTGATCCTCACGAACGGCAGCGACGGCCAGAACGTCGACATGTGGACCTACGGTGTCCAGGCGGCCCTGGACCGCGGCTGGAACGCCCTCGTGTACGACGGGCCCGGCCAGGGACAGCTGCTCTTCGTGGACCAGGTGGTCTTCTCACCGACCTGGGAGAAGGTCGTCACCCCGCTGGTGGACTGGCTGGTCGCGCGCCCGGACGTCGACCCGCGGAAGATCGCCCTGACGGGGCTGAGCATGGCCGGTGACCTGGCTCCCCGTGCCGCGGCCTTCGAGACCAGGATCGCCGCGCTGGTGGCGATGCCCGGCTGTGTCGAGCCCTGGCTGGGCTTCCCCGCGGAGATCCGCGAGATCCTCACCCCCAGCAAGGAGGAGACCAACGACATCTGGAACAAGGAGGTCGTCCCCGAGCTGCCGCCCGACGCCGCCGCGACGATGAAGAAGCGCTTCGAGCCCTTCTCGATCCCCGCGATGCTCGCCGCCCGCGAGGGCAAGATGTTCACCGACTTCTACACGCCCGCCACGCGCATCCGGGCACTCACGATCACGGACGTGGTCGGACGCATCAAGTCGCCCACGCTCGTGCTGGACTACGACGACGAGCAGTTCTATCCCGGCCAGCCGCGCCAGATGTACGACAAGCTGACGTCCCCCAAGGACTACGTGAAGCTCACCGCGGCCCAGGGCGCGCAGCTGCACTGCTCCCCGATGGCCCCGCAGCTGCACTGCGAGGTCGTCTTCGACTGGCTGCAGGAGACGCTGTCAGGCAGCTGACTTCCTCGTCATGCGCTTCCGCTGGTTGTTCCAGAGAGCCTTCTGGACGAACAGCGTGAGCGTCCCGGCGAGGATGATCCCGAGCAGGTTGAGCAGCAGCTGCTCGGTGGAGCCCCAGGCCTGGCCGAACTCGCTGAAGCTGAGCGCCACCGCCGCGTTGGCCGCGGCCGGAACCGTCGTCACAGAGATGGCCACACCGACCAGGGCACCCGACTTCGCCGAGGTCAGCGAGAGCGTGCCCGCGATACCCGCGAGGACCGCGACGACGAACGAGAACGCGTCCGGGTTGTAGATGAACGCCGTGTTGGGCCGGTCGCCCTCCAGCAGCGCGCGGTCGAAGAGCCCGATGCCGCCCATGAAGAGGCTGAAGAGGACCGTCACGGCCATGGCCGCCGCGAAACCCACGATCAGCGCGACGAGGGAGCGCCAGGCCAGCTTCGGCAGCCGCTGCACCACGGCGGTGCTGAAGCCGGCGAGCGGACCGAACTCCGGGCCGACCGCCATCGCGCCCACGATGAGGACCGCGTTGTCGAGCACCACACCGCACGCGGCGATCATCGTCGCCAGTATCAGGAACGCGAGGTAGGTGACGGAGAGCGTCGACTCCTCGTGCGTCGCGTCGGTCAGGTGCTCCCACAGCACCGCGTCGGCGCCCTCGCCCGGAGCCTCCTCCTCCGCCTTGTCCGCCCGCTTCGACAGTGACAGGTCGATGTTCTCCACGGCGATCGCGCCGTCGTGGTCGAGGCCCAGCTCCCGAAGATGGCCGATCAGCTCGTCGCCCGCCTCACGGGCGACATCGCACATGACCACGTCCCCCGACGGATTGCGGGCGGCGTCGGCGAGCACGACGAGATGCGTCGTGCCGACCGTGTTCTCGACAGTGTCGACGACCTGCTTGGTGCGGTGGGGCGGCACGATCAGGCGCAGATGCAGCACGCGGTGCTCCTCGGCGGTTCAGAGTTTGCGCAGGGACAGGCGCTGGACCTTGTGATCGGGGCCCTTGCGGACCACCAGCGTGGCACGCCCGCGGGTGGGCGCGACGTTCTCCAGCAGGTTGACCCCGTTGATCGTGCGCCACATGGTGCGCGCGTAGTCCAGCGCCTCCTCCTCGGACACCTGGGTGTACCGGCGGAAGTACGAGGACGGGTCCTGGAATGCGGTCGCGCGGAGCTTGCGGAAGCGGTTGAGGTACCAGCTCTCGATGTCCTCGGGACGGGCGTCCACGTACACGGAGAAGTCGAAGTAGTCGGCGAGGCCGACGCGGGTGCGGCCGTCCTTGCCGGGCAGAGCGGGCTGGAGGACGTTGAGGCCCTCGACGATCAGGATGTCCGGGCGGCGTACGGTCAGCCGCTCGCCGGGGACGATGTCGTAGATGAGGTGCGAGTAGACGGGGGCGGTGACCTCGTCCTTGCCGGCCTTGATGTCGGCGACGAAGCGGGTCAGGGCCCGGCGGTCGTACGACTCGGGGAAACCTTTCCGCGACATCAGGCCCCTGTCCTGGAGCTCCTTCATCGGGTAGAGGAATCCGTCGGTGGTCACCAGCTCGACGCGCGGGTGCTCGGGCCAGCGGGCGAGCAGGGCCTGCAGAAGACGGGCGACGGTGGACTTGCCGACGGCGACGGAGCCCGCGACGCCTATGACGAACGGTGTGCCCCGCTGGGTGCCGTGGCCGTTGCCGGCCTCGCCGAGGAAGGTGTTGAGCGCGCCGCGGAGGTTGGCCGTGGCGCCGACGTACAGATTGAGCAGCCTGGACAGCGGCAGATAGATGTCCCGTACCTCGTCGAGGTCGATGACGTCACCGAGTCCGCGCAGCTGTTCGACCTCGGCGGCGGACAGGGGGAGCGGCGTCTTCTCGCGGAGGGCGCTCCACTCCTCGCGGGTGAGATCGACGTACGGGGACGCCTCTGTCCTGTCGGACTTGCGGCTTCGTGGCGGCGAAGTGATCACATGCTCATTGTCGGTGCTGCGACGGGGGCGTGGGGGGTGGGCTCGGTCACGCAGGTGCCGGGCCGGCGTCCGGCCGGGACGCCAGCGATCACGTGGAAGTTACGGTCGGGTACCGGTACGTCCCCCATGATCGGGGCTTCACAGGGCGGTCTTATCGTGTGCACATCATTCACACAGAAAGATGCACCATGCGAACCTCTGTCATCCGCCGTACCGCCGTTGCCGCCACCGCGATCTCTCTCGCACTGCTCGTCACCGCGTGCGGCGGTGAGAAGGGCGAGGGGGGCACCGACAAGGGCAAGGCCGGGGCGACCGCCGCCGCCGAGCCCGCGGCCAAGGCGCTGACGGCCGCCGAGCTGGAGAAGCTCACCCTGGCCGACGCCGACGTCAAGGGTCACAAGGTCTCGAAGGCCGGTCCCGAGGACGAGGTCGCCGCCGACAAGGTCGTCGTCGACAAGGCCGACTGCAAGCCGCTGGCCGACGCCGTGGCCGCCGTGGCGCTCGGTGACGCCAAGGCCACGGTCAAGCGCAAGGTGGTCGAGGAGCCGAAGAAGGGCACCACGGACAAGACCGACCTCGATGACATGACGGACAAGGACATCGAGGACGCGCTCGGTGCGTCCCTGAACATGACGGCCACGATGGTCTCCCTGTCCTCGTACGACGCGAAGGGCGCCGAGGAGGCCGTCGCCACGCTGCGTACGGCCGCCACCGCCTGCGCCGGCGGGTTCACCATGACGATGGGCACGGACAAGTCCAAGGTCGTCAAGGTGGAGGAGGCCAAGGTCTCGGGCGGTCAGGAGGCCGCCGCCTGGACGCTGGTGTCCGAGCAGGACGGCATGAAGATGCCGCACAAGCTGGCCCTCGTGCGCCAGGGTTCCACCCTCGCCTCGTTCTCCGCCATCAACATCGGCGCCATGGCCTCGGGCAAGGACTTCCCGCTGCCGACCGCCGTCATCGACGCGCAGGCCGCCAAGCTCGGCTGACCGCTCGCCCGTTCGGGCCGCTCACGCAGCCTGCGACTCCGGCGTCACGGCCACCGGAGTCGTAGGCTGCCGCCATGTGCGGAATCGTGGGTTATGTGGGAGCGCAGTCCGCGCTCGATGTCGTCATCGCCGGGCTCAAGCGGCTCGAATACCGGGGCTACGACTCGGCGGGCGTGGCCGTGCTCGCCGACGGTGGGCTGGCCGCGGCCAAGAAGGCCGGCAAGCTGCTGAATCTGGAGAAGGAACTCGTCGACCGGCCGCTGCCGAGCGGGTCCACGGGCATCGGCCACACCAGATGGGCCACCCATGGCGCACCGAACGACGCCAACGCGCATCCGCATCTCGACAACGCCGGACGCGTGGCCGTCGTCCACAACGGCATCATCGAGAACTTCGCGGCGCTGCGGGCCGAACTGGGCGAGCGGGGCCACGACCTGGCCTCCGACACGGACACCGAGGTCGTGGCGCATCTGCTCGCCGAGGAGTTCTCGTCGTGCGGTGAACTGACCGAAGCGATGCGACTGGTGTGCCGGCGGCTGGAGGGCGCGTTCACCCTGGTCGCCGTCCACGCGGACGACCCGGACGTCGTCGTGGGCGCCCGGCGCAACTCGCCCCTGGTCGTCGGCGTCGGCGACGGGGAGGCGTTCCTGGCCTCGGACGTGGCCGCGTTCATCGCCCACACCCGCTCGGCGATCGAGCTCGGCCAGGACCAGGTCGTCGAACTGCGGCGCGACGGCGTCACCGTGACGGACTTCGACGGCGCGCCCGCGGAGGTCAGGTCGTACCACGTCGACTGGGACGCCTCCGCCGCCGAGAAGGGCGGCTACGACTACTTCATGCTCAAGGAGATCGCTGAGCAGCCGAAGGCGGTCGCCGACACGCTGCTCGGGCGGATCGACGCGAACGGGTCGCTGACGCTGGACGAGGTGCGGATCCCGGGCGCGGTGCTGCGAGAGGCGGACAAGGTGGTGATCGTGGCGTGCGGCACGGCCTTCCACGCCGGTCTCATCGCCAAGTACGCCATCGAGCACTGGACGCGCATCCCTTGCGAGGTGGAGCTGGCCAGCGAGTTCCGCTACCGGGACCCGATCCTGGACCAGCGCACGCTCGTCATCGCGATCTCGCAGTCCGGCGAGACCATGGACACGCTCATGGCGATGCGCCACGCCCGGGAGCAGGGCGCGAGGGTCCTGGCCATCTGCAACACCAACGGCTCGACGATCCCCCGTGAGTCGGACGCCGTGCTGTACACCCACGCGGGCCCGGAGGTCGCGGTCGCGTCGACCAAGGCGTTCCTGACGCAGCTGGTCGCCTGCTACCTCGTGGCGCTGTACCTGGGGCAGGTGCGGGGCACGAAGTGGGGCGACGAGATCCGGGCCGTCGTCCGGGACCTGTCGCAGATCGCCGGCGAGGTGGAGCGGGTCCTGGAGACCATGGAGCCGGTACGGGAACTGGCGCGGTCACTGGCCCGCAAGAAGACGGTGCTGTTCCTGGGGCGGCACGTCGGGTACCCGGTCGCGCTGGAGGGCGCGCTGAAGCTCAAGGAACTCGCGTACATGCACGCCGAGGGCTTCGCGGCGGGTGAGCTCAAGCACGGGCCCATCGCGCTGATCGAGAACGACCTGCCGGTCGTCATCGTCGTCCCGTCGCCGCGCAGCCGGTCCGTGCTGCACGACAAGATCGTGTCCAACATCCAGGAGATCCGGGCGCGGGGGGCGCGGACGATCGTCATCGCGGAGGAGGGCGACGAGGCGGTCGTGCCGTACGCGGACCACCTCATCCGCATCCCGGCGACGCCGGCGCTGCTCCAGCCGATGGTGGCGACCGTGCCGCTACAGGTCTTCGCCTGCGAGCTGGCCACGGCCCGTGGCAACGAGGTGGACCAGCCGCGGAACCTGGCGAAGTCGGTCACCGTCGAATGATCATCGGGGTGGGGATCGACGTCGCCGAGATCGACCGTTTCGAGGACGCGCTGCGGCGGACACCCGCGATGGCGGACCGGCTGTTCATCGAGAGCGAGCTGAAGCTGCCGAGCGGGGAGCGGCGCGGAGTCGCCTCGCTGGCTGCCCGCTTCGCGGCGAAGGAGGCGGTCGCGAAGGCACTGGGCGCGCCGGCGGGGCTGCTCTGGACGGACTGCGAGGTGTACGTGGAGGAGTCCGGCCGGCCCCGCCTGCGGATGCGCGGCACGGTGGCGGCGGCGGCCCGGGCGCGGGGGGTGCGGACGTGGCACCTCTCGCTGAGCCATGACGCCGGGGTGGCCTCGGCGATGGTGATCGCGGAGGGGTGAGCGGTGTCCGGCGGCGGCGTGCGGGCCGGGCATGGCGGCATGGCCCCGTGAGCCGATGCGCGGCATGCTTCTGAGCATGCGTCATGCCTACAGCGTCGAGACCGTACGGGCCGCCGAGGCCGAGTTGATGGCCCGGGTGCCGGAGGGCGCGCTCATGCAGCGGGCCGCCGCGGGGCTGGCCGCCGCCGTCGCCGGGCTGCTCCCACGGGTGTACGGCGCCCGTGTCGTGCTGCTCGTCGGAAGCGGCGACAACGGCGGCGACGCGCTGTACGCGGGCGCGCGGCTGGCGCGCCGCGGCGCGGCGGTGGCCGCGGTGCTGCTCGCCCCCGACCGGGCGCACCAGCAGGGGCTGACCGCGTTCCGGAAGGCCGGCGGGCAGGTCGCCGAGGACCCGTTCGCCGTGCTGGCCGTGGCCGATGTGGTCCTGGACGGCATCACCGGCATCGGCGGCCACGGCGGCCTGCGCCCCGACGCCGTGCCGGTCGCGCGGGCGGCACGCGGCTCGAACGCGATGGTCGTCGCCGTCGACCTGCCGAGCGGGATCGAGGCGGACACGGGCGAGGTGACGGGCGAGGCGCTGCGGGCCGACGCCACCGTCACCTTCGGTACGTACAAGCCGGGCCTGCTCATCGACCCGGCGCGGGAGCACACCGGAGCCGTGCGACTCGTCGACATCGGTCTGGAGCCGCACCTGCCGTCCGTGCCGGACCTGGAGGCGCTGCAACACACGGACGTGGCTCAGCTGTTGCCGGTACCCGCCGCGGAGAGCGACAAGTACCGCCGCGGTGTCGTGGGCGTGGTGGCCGGGTCCGCGCGCTACCCGGGCGCCGCGGTGCTCGCCGTCGCGGGCGCGCTGCGCGGCGGCGCCGGAGCCGTGCGGTACGTGGGTCCAGCGGCGGACGCGGTGATCGCCCGGTTCCCGGAGGCGCTGGTGCACGGCTGGCCCCCGTCACGGGCGGGCCGGGTGCAGGCGTGGGTCGTCGGTCCCGGCCTCGGCGACGGACCCGGGGTGCAGGAGGTGCTGGACACCGATGTTCCGGTACTGGTCGACGCGGACGGGCTGCGCGGACTCGACCCGGACGCCGTGCGCGCACGTAACGCCCCGACCCTGCTCACCCCGCACGCCGGCGAGGCGGCCGCGCTGCTCGGCGTCGACCGCGGGGAGGTCGAGGGCGCCCGGCTCGGCTCCGTACGGGCGCTGGCCGCGAAGTACGGGGCCACGGTGCTGCTGAAGGGTTCCACGACGCTGGTGGCCGGCCCGGACGAGAGGACTCCGGTCCGGGTGAACCCGACCGGTACGTCCTGGCTCGCCACGGCAGGCAGTGGCGATGTGCTGTCGGGACTGGCCGGCTCGCTCCTCGCGGCGGGCCTCGCGCCCCTCGACGCCGCATCCGTGGCCGCGTATCTGCACGGGCTGGCGGCGCGTCTCGCCTCCCACGACGCCCCGGTGGCGGCGCACGACGTGGCCACGGCGATCCCCCGGGCCTGGCGCGACGCCAAGACCCCCTGACGCGTCCCCCGGCACAGCAGGCGGGTGACCAGGGCCACTCATGGTCGTTGCCGTACGAGCTATGCAGCGGCCCTCTGAGAGACTGAGCGCGATGACTCAGAACGCACCCTTCCGAGCCCGCGCCGAGATCGACCTCGCCGCGCTGCGCGCCAACGTCCGCGCCCTGCGCGCGCGGGCGCCCCGCGCGGCCTTCATGGCCGTGGTCAAGTCGGACGCGTACGGACACGGGATGGTGCCCTGCGCGAAGGCGGCGCGGGCCGCCGGCGCGACCTGGCTGGGCACGGCCACCCCCGAGGAGGCGCTCGCGCTCCGGGCGGCAGGGATCGGTGGCCGGGTGATGTGCTGGCTGTGGACGCCCGGCGGGCCCTGGCGCGAGGCCGTCGAGGCCGACCTGGACGTCTCGGTCAGCGGCATATGGGCACTGCGCGAAGTGACGCACGCGGCCCGGCAGGCGGGCCGTACGGCCCGTGTCCAGCTCAAGGCGGACACCGGCCTCGGGCGTAACGGCTGCCCGCCGGGGGACTGGGCCGAACTGGTCGCCGCCGCCCGCGCCGCCGAGGAGGCGGGCACCGTCAGGGTCACCGGCCTGTGGTCGCACTTCGCGTGTGCCGACGAGCCCGGCCACCCATCCGTCGCGGCCCAACTGGCCGTCTTCAAGGACCTGGTGGCGTACGCCGAGAAGGAGGGAGTCGAGCCGGAGGTCCGGCACATCGCCAACTCCCCGGCCACGCTGATCCTTCCGGACACGCACTTCGACCTGGTGCGCGCGGGCATCGCGGTGTACGGGATCTCGCCCAGCCCGGAGCTGGGCACGCCCGCCGACTTCGGGCTGCGCCCGGTGATGACGCTCAAGGCCTCACTGGCGCTGGTCAAGCGCGTCCCGGCGGGTCATGGCGTCAGTTACGGACACCACTACGTCACCGAGGGCGAGACCATGCTCGGTCTCGTTCCGGTCGGGTACGCGGACGGCATTCCGCGGCACGCCTCGGGCCGCGGGCCGGTGCTGATCGGCGGCGAACGGCGGCGGGTGGCCGGCCGGATCGCGATGGACCAGTTCGTCGTCGATCTGGGCCCGGAGGGCGACCGGATCCGGGAGGGCGCGGAGGCGGTGCTGTTCGGCCCCGGCGACCGGGGTGAGCCGACCGCCCAGGACTGGGCCGAGGCGGCGGACACCATCGCGTACGAGATCGTGACCCGGATCGGGACCCGGGTGCCGCGCGTCCATCTCCACACGGAGAACACGGGCAACACAGAGAACGCGGGCAACGCGGGCAGCACGAAGAACGCGGGCAACACGGGCAACACCGAGAACGCGGGCAACACGGGGAACACGGGGAATACCCGCGTGTAGGACCGGGACGCGAAGAGCACGGAACGCGACGAAGGACAGGGCGACCAGTAGGAGCGGCACGGTGAGCGAGAGCAGCGCGGGGGACGTGGCGGCGGCGGTGTCCGACGCCGCCACGGGCAACTGGCGCCGGGCGGGTATCGCCGGCGCCGCCATAGGGGTGATCGCCGCCGGCGCGGCGGCGGGTGTCGCGATAGAGCGGATGACCGTGGGTCGCGGCATGCGCAGGAAGGCCCGGCTGGCCCTGGACGCCTCGGGGCCGTACGGGGCGCTGCGCGGTACCCCGGGAAGGGCCACCGCCGACGACGGCACGGCCCTGTACTACGAGACCGACGAGGTGGACCCGGAAACGGGCGGCGCCGCGCCGCGCAGGCGCCGGCTCTTCGGCCGCAAGGCTCCCGCGCCGGTCACCGTCGTCTTCAGCCACGGCTACTGCCTCAGCCAGGACTCCTGGCACTTCCAGCGGGCCGCGCTGCGCGGTCTGGTCCGTACCGTCCACTGGGACCAGCGCAGCCACGGCCGCTCGGGACGCGGGGCCGCGCAGTCGGGGCCCGACGGGGTGGCCGTCACCATCGACCAGCTGGGCCGCGACCTCAAGGCCGTCATCGACGCGGCGGCGCCCGAGGGGCCGCTGGTCCTGGTCGGCCATTCGATGGGCGGCATGACGATGATGGCGCTGGCCGCCGCGTACCCGGAGCTGATCCGGGAGCGGGTGGTGGGCGCCGCGTTCGTCGGCACCTCGGCGGGCGGGCTCGGCGAGGTGAACTACGGGCTGCCGGTGGCCGGGGTGAACGCGGTACGGCGCGTGCTGCCCGGTGTGCTGAAGGCGCTCGGCTCGCAGGCGGAACTGGTCGAGCGGGGCCGACGGGCCACGGCCGATCTCTTCGCGGGGCTGATCAAGCGGTACTCGTTCAGCTCGAAGGACGTGGATCCGGCGGTGGCCCGATTCGCGGAGCGGATGATCGAGGGCACGCCGATCGATGTGGTCGCCGAGTTCTACCCGGCGTTCACGGAGCACGACAAGGCGGCGGCACTCGACATCTTCCAGGAGGTCCCGGTGCTGGTCCTCGCCGGGGACCGGGACCTGGTCACGCCCAGCTCGCACAGCGAGGCGATCGCGGACCTGCTGCCGGACGCGGAGCTGGTGATCGTGCCGGACGCCGGGCATCTGGTGATGCTGGAGCACTCCGAGGTGGTCACCGACCGGCTGGCGGACCTGCTGGTGCGGATCGGAGCGGTCCCGGCAGCGGCTAACGTTGGCACGTATGGAAGCACCGCACAGCCCGGCGGCTGAGGCCGCCGACCCCGCCGTCACCCGTCTCACCCTCACCTCACCGGACCAGACGCAGGAGCTGGGCCGCCGGCTCGCGAAGCTGCTGCGGCCCGGCGATCTCGTGATGCTCACCGGTGAGCTCGGCGCCGGCAAGACGACCCTGACGCGCGGGCTCGGCGAGGGCCTGGGCGTGCGTGGTGCCGTCACGTCCCCGACCTTCGTGATCGCCCGGGTGCATCCGTCGCTGGTGGGCGGTCCCGCGCTGGTGCATGTCGACGCGTACCGGCTGGGCGGCGGGCTCGACGAGATGGAGGACCTCGACCTCGACGTCTCGCTGCCGGAGTCGGTGGTGGTCGTCGAGTGGGGCGAGGGCAAGGTCGAGGAGCTGTCCGACGACCGGCTGGAGGTGGTGATCCACCGCGTCGTGGGCAACACGGACGACGAGCGCCGCCGGATCACGCTGACCGGGATCGGCGCGCGCTGGGCGGACGCGGGGCTCGGGGCGCTCACCGCCTGACCGGCCGGGTGTGTACGTTCCGACAAGACGTCGGCAAAGTGTTGCGTCTGCCGCTCCGGGCATGGTCACATGGATGACGACAGCTAAGTTAGGTGTACCTAACCACGCCTGCCCCCGGAGCACCAGGAGGCATCCATGTCGGCGTCCGAGTACGAAACGCGGTCGGGGCGCGAGTCGCGAGCCGAGGCAGAGGCCGAATCGCGCATGCGGCCACGGCCGAAGCCGTCGTCCCCGTCACCGGCGTCGGCGTTCTCGATGAGGGACCTGCTGGCGTCGTGCGCGGCGGCCAGCGCCGTCTCCACTCCGCCGCGTGAGCCCGCCGTCCCCGAGGAGCGTGAGACGCGCCGCGACGCGGCGTAGTCCGTTCGGGTGAGAACGCGTCGTCGCGGAGGACCGCCGAACGACCACGGGCGAGCGAGCACGGACCGCGCCCACCGACCGGCTACGGAACGCCCACCGACCGGCTACGGAACGACGACGACCTTCGAGCCGATCGTCGCGAACGTCCACATCGCGTCGCCGTCCGCCCGCTTCATCCGCACGCCGCCGGTCTTCCGCTGCGGGTCCGGGCTCTCCAGCGTCCCGTCCACGGCGGCGCTGAAGCCGATCGACACGTCGTCGACCGTCGTGAACCGTACGACGTGCTCGATGTCCACGCCGTCCGAGCCCTCGATCCTGCCGCTGCGCGATCGCACCTCGTAGGTGCCGGGCCGCGGGCTGATCGTGCTCGGCATGACCGTGAACGTCTGCGTGAGCTGCCCCGCGCCCACCAGCCAGACCCGGCGCTCGCCCAGCGAGTAGACGACGCGCACCCCCTTGCCGGAGCCCACGGGCACGGCCAGCGGGTCCTTGCGCGGGCCCTTGGCGGCCTCCGAAGGGAGAGCCTTGGGGGAGGACACGGCGGGCTTCTCCAGGCTCGCGGGGACGTTCGCGGAGGCCTGGTAGGCGAGGAAGGCGACCACCGCGAGGGCCGCCACGGTGAGCCCGGCCACCGTTCCCGAGCTGCTCCTTGCCACGCCGGCTCCCCTCTCTCGCACACCTGCCTGGGTGACGGTAGCAGCAGGGCCGCGACGGGGCGGGACGGCCGTGCGCCCCTCGCCGTGGCCGTAGGCTGTTTGCGTGCTCTTGCTCGCCGTTGATACCGCCACGCCCGCCGTCACCGTCGCCCTCCACGACGGCGATTCCGTCGTCGCCGAGTCGACCCAGGTCGACGCCCGCCGGCACGGGGAGCTGCTGCTGCCCGCCGTCGACCGGGTGCTCGCGTCGGCCGGCCTGAAACTGGACGCGGTCACCGGCCTCGTCGTCGGCGTCGGCCCCGGCCCCTACACGGGTCTGCGGGTGGGCCTCGTGACCGCGGCCACGTTCGGCTCGGTGCTCGGCGTCCCGGTCCACGGACTGTGCACGCTCGACGGCCTCGCCTACGCGTCCGGGCTCGAAGGGCCCTTCGTGGTGGCGACGGACGCACGGCGCAAGGAGGTGTACTGGGCGCGGTACGACGGCTTCGGTACGCGGGTGGGCGAGCCGGCGGTCGACCGGCCCGCGGAGATCGCCGAGCAGGTCGCGGGGCTCCCCGCGGTCGGTGCCGGGGCCCTGCTCTACCCCGAGGTCTTCCCCGACGCCCGCGGCCCCGAGCACCAGTCGGCGGCCGCGCTCGCCTCGCTCGCCGCCCGGAAACTGGCGGCCGGCGAGGAACTGCTGCCGCCGCGGCCGCTGTATCTGCGCCGCCCGGACGCGCAGGTGCCGAAGAACTACAAGGTGGTCACGCCCCGGTGAGTGCCGCCGTCCTGCGCGAGATGCGCTGGTGGGACATCGCGCCGGTGCTGGATCTGGAGCATGAGCTGTTCCCGGAGGACGCCTGGTCCCCGGGGATGTTCTGGTCCGAGCTGGCGCACGCGCGCGGCCCGCAGGCCACGCGCCGCTACGTCGTCGCGGAGGACCCGGCGGACGGCCGGATCGTCGGGTACGCGGGCCTCGCGGCGGCCGGCGGCCTCGGCGACGTACAGACCATCGCCGTCGTCCGCGAACAGTGGGGCACGGGCCTCGGCGCCCGGCTCCTCACCGATCTGCTGCAGCACGCGACCGCGTTCGAGTGCGACGAGGTCCTGCTGGAGGTCCGCGTGGACAACACCCGCGCCCAGAAGCTGTACGAGCGCTTCGGCTTCGAGCCGATCGGCTTCCGCCGCGGCTACTACCAGCCGGGCAACGCCGACGCCCTCGTGATGCGGCTGCACGTACACGACGCACAAGGAACCGGAAACCATGGCTGACGAACCCCTCGTACTCGGAATCGAGACTTCCTGCGACGAGACGGGCGTCGGCATCGTCCGCGGAACGACGCTCCTCGCCGATGCCATCGCCTCCAGCGTCGACGAGCACGCGCGCTTCGGCGGGGTCGTGCCGGAGGTCGCCTCCCGCGCCCACCTGGAGGCGATGGTCCCGACCATCGAGCGCGCCCTGAAGGAAGCCGGGGTCACGGCGCGGGACCTGGACGGCATCGCGGTCACGGCGGGCCCCGGGCTCGCCGGCGCGCTGCTCGTGGGCGTCTCGGCGGCGAAGGCGTACGCGTACGCGCTGGGCAAGCCGCTCTACGGCGTGAACCACCTGGCCTCGCACATCTGCGTGGACCAGCTGGAGCACGGCCCGCTGCCCGAGCCGACGATGGCGCTGCTGGTCTCCGGCGGACACTCCTCGCTGCTGCTCGCGCCGGACATCACGAGCGACGTACGGCCGATGGGCGCGACGATCGACGACGCGGCGGGCGAGGCGTTCGACAAGATCGCGCGTGTCCTGCACCTGGGCTTCCCCGGGGGCCCGGTCATCGACCGGCTGGCGAAGGAGGGCGACCCCGGCGCGATCGCGTTCCCGCGCGGGCTGAGCGGACCGCGCGACCCTGCCTACGACTTCTCCTTCTCCGGGCTGAAGACGGCCGTGGCCCGCTGGATCGAGGCCAAGCGGAACGCGGGCGAGGACGTGCCGGTACGGGATGTCGCGGCGTCGTTCCAGGAGGCCGTGGTGGACGTGCTGACCCGCAAGGCCGTGCGCGCCTGCAAGGACGAGGGCGTCGACCACCTCATGATCGGCGGCGGGGTCGCGGCGAACTCGCGGCTGCGGGCGCTGGCCCAGGAGCGCTGCGAACGGGCCGGGATCCAGCTGCGGGTGCCGCGGCCGAAGCTCTGCACGGACAACGGCGCGATGGTCGCCGCACTCGGCGCGGAGATGGTCGCGAGGAACCGGCCGGCCTCGGACTGGGAGCTGTCCGCCGACTCCTCGCTGCCGGTGACCGACCCGCACGTGCCCGGCGCGCACAGCCATCACCACGACCACGACCATGTGCACGAGATCAGCAAGGACAACCTCTACTCATGACGGTCCTCACCCTCATGTGGGAGGCGCGGGCGGCCGACGGCCGGGGCGCGGAGCTGCTGGCGTGGGCGCGTGAACAGACCCTGGACGCGGCCCCGTTGCGCCGGGAGACCTTCCGGGCGCCGGGGGAGCGGGTGCTGGTGCTGACCTGGTGGGCGGCGGCGGGCCCGGACGTCCCGCTGCCCGAGCTCCCCGAGCCGGCCGCGGACCTGGTCACGCGCCCCGTGCACCGCTGGCGCTTCGAGTCCCTCGACGTCGTCACCGGGAGCTCCTGAGAGAAAGTCCGGTGGCCGTGTCGATCGGTGTCTCTCCCGTTCGACGTACAGGGTGAGAGGCGGGGAACGGCCCCGCTCCACCCGACCGAGGAGGTCACCATGCCCCGCTACCTGTCGATGGTCCGCATCAACGAGTCCGAGGCCCCCGCCGAGGGCCCCAGCCAGGAACTCATGGAGCGGATGGGGAAGCTGCTCGACGAGATGACCAAGGCCGGCTTCATGCTGGACACGGCCGGACTCCACCCCACATCCGAGGGCAAGCGCGTCACCTGGTCCGGCGGGAAGCTCTCCGTCACCGACGGGCCCTTCACCGAGGCCAAGGAGGTCGTCGGCGGCTACGCGATCATCCAGGCCAAGGACATGGACGAGGCGATCGAGTGGACCAAGCGCTTCCTGGAGATCCACGAGGAGCACTGGACCGTCACCTCAGAGGTCCGGGAGATCGTCGTGGGCTGACCCGGCCGCCCACCCGGCCGAATCCGTGTCCGATTGCTGCCGGACGCCACGGGTGCTCTGATGGGTGTCCGTGAGCGCACGGAACAGCGACGACACCGCCGGCGGCACCATCGCGACCGTCTTCCGGATCGAGTCCGCGCGGATCATCGCCGCGGTGACCCGGATCGTCCGGGACATCGGCATCGCCGAGGAACTCGCGCAGGACGCTCTGGTCGCCGCGCTGGAGCAGTGGCCGGAGTCGGGCGTCCCGGACAACCCGGGCGCCTGGCTCATGGCCACCGCCAAGCACCGCGCCATCGACCTCGTACGCCGCCGTGAGACGTACGCGCGCAAGCTCGCGGAGATGGGCCGCGACCTGGAGACCGCCGCGGCCGTCCACGAACCCGATCCGGCGGATCTCGTCTCGGGGCCCGACGACATCGACGACGACCTGCTGCGGCTCGTCTTCACCACCTGCCACCCCGTGCTCTCCGCCGAGGCGCGCATCGCGCTCACGCTGCGTCTGCTCGGCGGACTCACGACCGAGGAGATCGCCCGGGCCTTTCTCGTGCCCGAACTGACCGTCGCCCAGCGCATCGTGCGCGCCAAGCGGACGCTGGCGAAGGCGGACGTGCCCTTCGAGGTCCCCTACGGCGAGGAGCGCACCGCCCGCCTCTCCTCGGTCCTCGACGTCATCTACCTCGTCTTCAACGAGGGTTACGCGGCCACCGCGGGCGACGACTGGCTGCGTCCCGGTCTGTGCGAGGACGCCCTGCGGCTCGCCCGCGTCCTGACCGGCCTGATGCCGAAGGAACCCGAAGTGCACGGCCTCGCCGCGCTGCTGGAACTCCAGGCGTCCCGGACGACCGCCCGCACCGGGCCCGACGGAGAGCCGGTCCTGCTCGCCGACCAGAACCGCCGCCGCTGGAACCAGCTCCTCATCCGTCGCGGCTTCGCCGCCCTCGACCGGGCGGGCGCACTCGGCGGCGCACCCGGTCCGTACGTGCTCCAGGCCGCGATCGCCGCCTACCACGCGCGGGCGGTGGACTACGAGGACACCGACTGGAAGGCCATCGCGACCCTGTACGCCCGTCTCTCGGCCGTCGCCCCGTCCCCCGTCGTGGAGTTGAACCGCGCGGTCGCCGTCTCGATGGCCGAGGGGCCGGGGGCGGGCCTGGCGATCGTCGACGGGCTCGTCGGTGAACCGGCGTTGATGGACTACCACTTGCTGCCGAGCGTCCGGGGCGATCTGCTGGCCCGGCTGGGGCGCACCGCGCAGGCGCGGGCGGAGTTCGCACGGGCCGCGGAGCTGACCCGCAACGCCCGGGAGCGTGAACTGCTGCTGGCGCGGGCGGCGTCGGGGGGCAGGGAGGACGACTGAGGGCGCCGCCCGGGGTGCCGAGCGCCGGGCGAGCGGGCGATAGCCTCATTGACATGTCCCGTTCCCCCTCGCTTCCCCCGCCTCCGCCTCCGGTGGAGATACGCAGCTGGCCCGACCGCGAAGCCATGCTCGCCGACCGGGCGGCGGTGCTGGGCTCGCTCACCGGCCGGCTCCTCGGGGTACCGCAACTGCTGCTGTTCCTGCTGGTGATGGCGGGGCTGCAGGCCGGCTGGGGGCTCGTGGGCGCGGGGCTGGTCAGCCTGGACGGCGCGTTCGATCCGCTGAGCTACGTCTTCCTGGCCGTGGGACTGCTGCTCGGCCTCGCCGTCCTGGTGCCGCTCGGCTTCGTGGCCGGCTTCGGCATCCGCCGCGACGTGAGGATCCGGCGACTGCTCGGCGCGTGGGCGGCCCTGGACCTCGACCCGGCCCGGGACGCGCGGCACGGCGCACCGGGGCTGAGCCTGCTGTGGTTCCTGGTGTCGTTCCTGCTCGGCGCGTTCGGGCTGTGGATCTCGTTCGTGGCTCCGGCGTCCGCGCGCGCCGGCAGCTGGACCTACGGCGAGGTCGCCTACTTCATGGGCGTCGGCGTCATCTGCTGGGTGACGGGCCTGACCGGCGTCACGAAGGCGGTGGCGCACTACCGCTGGGCGGTGCGCCTGACCTCCGTCGTACCGGCCGCGGCGGCACCCGGCGGCGCCCACCGCTGACCCTTCAGCGGACGGCGCGTGCCGCCGGTGCGCCGATCAGCATGGCCGGGGCCCCGGCCACCCGGGTGAGGAACACCGTCGCGGCGTTCGGGCCGCTCGGCTTCACCTTGCGGCGCAGTTCCTCGGGCTCGACCGCCGAACCCCGCTTCTTCACCGTGAGGTGGCCGACCTCCCGCTCACGCAGCAGCGCCTTCAGCTTCTTGAGGTTGAACGGCAGCTCGTCGGTGATCTCGTACGCGGTGGCGTAGGGCGTGGGGCGCAGCTCGTCCGCCGTGATGTACGCGATCGTCCCGTCGATCAGGCCGCCGTCGAGGTCCTCGGCGACCTCGGCGACCAGATGCGCGCGGATGACGGCGCCGTCCGGCTCGTACAGGAAGCGGCCGGTCTTACGGACCGCGGGGTCCGGAAGACCGCGGCCGATGAGCGCGGCGCCGGACGGGAGGAGGGTGGCACGGCGGGCGCCGGGGGCGGTGCCGAACCAGAGCACCGCCTCCTTCACATCGCCGTGGTCCGAGATCCACTCGGCCTCGGCCTCCTCGGGGATCGCCTCGTGCGGGATGCCGGGGGCGATCTTGAGGGCGGCGTACCCGGGCGAACGGGCCGCGCCGATGGCCCAGGACAGCGGCGGGGAGTACGCCTCGGGGTCGAAGATGCGGCCCCTGCCGCCCCGGCGGGCCGGGTCGACGAAGACGGCGTCGTACGGGGACGTGTCGACCTCGGTGACGTCCGCGCAGCGGACCTCGATCAGGTCGGCGAGCCCCAGCGCCTCGGCGTTGGCACGGGCGACGGCGGCGGTGAACGGGTCGCGGTCCACGGCCAGGACGAGGATCCCGGCGCGGGCGAGCGCGAGTGCGTCGCCGCCGATCCCGCAGCACAGGTCCGCCACGCTGCGCACCCCGAGCCGGGCGAACCGGTCCGCCCGGTGAGCGGCGACGGAGGCGCGCGTGGACTGCTCCACGCCGTGCGGGGTGAAGTACATCCGGTACGCGTCCTCCGCGCCGAACTTCGCCACCGCCCGCTGTCGCAGCCGCGCCTGCGTGAGCGCCGCCGAGACCAGCTCGGCCGGGTGCTCGCGGCGCAGCCGGGTGGCGACGGCGAGTTCCTGTCCCGGGTCGTAGTCGCGCAGCGCGGCGAGCAGGGCCTGTCCTTCGTCGCCGAGCAGCGGGGCGAGGTGGGGGGAGGGGGAGGCGGCGTCGTTCACCCGGCCATTGTCGGCCAGGCGGGGGATGGTGCGCGCCGGGCGGCGGTGTCGGGGCCTCGTGAGGGAGCGGCGCTGACAGGATGCGACGCCATGCAGCTAGTACGACAAAAGGACAAAAAGACAGCAATTCGGTGCAAGCGGACGTGGGTGTGTGCGCTGCTCGCCATGGCTGTCGGCTCGGGCTGTGCCGCCGAGCCGCCGGACGGCGGCAGCGGTGGCGGCAGCGGCGGCGGGTCCAGGGCCGCCGGCTCCAGCTCCGCGGTCAAGCCCGCGCACGGCCAGCAGCGGTCGAAGGAGAGCGGCGAGAAGGGGGCCAGGGAGGAAGCCGGGAAGGAGGCGAAGAAGGGCGCCGAGCGGGCCGATCCCGCCGAGGCGCTCGCCGCGTACGCGCAGCGCATGAAGAAGACGCAGGCGGCCCGTGCCGCGGCCGCCAAGCGGTGGCGCCTCAAGCAGACCCCGCTGCTCGCGCCGGCGCCCCCCGCCAGGAAGCCGAAGATCACCACCCGCAAGGGCTTCGAGGTCGACCATCCGAAGGGGCTGCCGCCGGTCTTCACCACCGTGCCCACCAAGAAGAAGATCGTCTTCCTGACGATCGACGACGGCGCGGAGAAGGATCCCGAGCTGCTGCGGATGATGAGCGAGCTGGGGATCCCGTACAGCGCGTTCCTCACCGACTACGTCGTGCGCGACGACTACGGCTACTTCGAGAAGATGCAGGACCGCGGTGTCGCCCTGCACAACCACACTCTCAACCACCGCTACATGCCGGCGCTTTCGTACGCGAAGCAGAAGAAGGAGATCTGCGAGCAGCAGGCAAAGATCGAGAAGCGGTTCGGGAAGCGGCCGCGGCTCTTCCGTCCGCCGTACGGAAGCTACAACGAGGACACCCTGCGGGCCGCGAAGTCGTGCGGCGTGAAGGCGGTACCGCTCTGGGCGGCGGAGGCCTTCCCGGACCACATGGAGTGGCGCGAGTGGGACCGGGACCTGCACCCCGGCGACATCATCCTCACGCACTTCCGGGGCAAGGCGGAGTGGAAGGGCAGCATGGCGGACATGATCCGCAACGTGATGAAGGTCGTCACGGCGAAGGGCTACGCGGTGGCGCGGCTGGAGGACTACGTGTGACGCGCTCCTTGCGCGGGGCACGGGGCCGAACCATGTCGCCCTGCGCGAGGGGTACGGAGCCGGACCTCGCCGGCCTCCGCACGGGGCAGTGACCCCGCCGGCCTCCGCACGGGGCAGGGGGTCGAATCTCGCCGGGAGCGGGCCGAAACGCGCAGCGGATTGGCACTCCGCTTGACCGAGTGCTAATCGCAGTCATAGTGTCGGCTCTGGCACTCCCCACCGGAGAGTGCCAACACAGCGACGGGCAGGTCCGGCACCCGCGACGACGGATCGACCTGGTCGCCACCTCAGACAGTTGAACCCCGTGAGATCTCCGAAGGGGGAGGTCGGATCGTGACGACCACCAGCTCCAAGGTTGCCATCAAGCCGCTCGAGGACCGCATTGTGGTCCAGCCGCTCGACGCCGAGCAGACCACCGCGTCTGGTCTGGTGATTCCGGACACCGCCAAGGAGAAGCCCCAGGAGGGCGTCGTCCTGGCTGTCGGCCCGGGCCGCTTCGAGAACGGCGAGCGTCTTCCGCTCGACGTGAAGACCGGCGATGTCGTGCTTTACAGCAAGTACGGCGGCACCGAGGTGAAGTACAACGGCGAGGAGTACCTCGTCCTCTCGGCCCGCGACGTGCTCGCGATCGTCGAGAAGTAATTCACCGGCAGATTTGCTTTCCACTGCGCCCCTGGCCCCCAGCTACTGATGAAGCCGGGTGCCCGGGGCGCAGCTCGTTTTGAGAGGACTTGAGAAGCTCCATGGCGAAGATCCTGAAGTTCGACGAGGACGCCCGTCGCGCCCTTGAGCGCGGCGTCAACAAGCTCGCCGACACGGTCAAGGTGACGATCGGCCCCAAGGGCCGCAACGTCGTGATCGACAAGAAGTTCGGCGCCCCCACCATCACCAACGACGGTGTCACGATCGCCCGCGAGGTGGAGATCGAGGACCCGTACGAGAACCTCGGCGCCCAGCTGGTGAAGGAGGTGGCGACCAAGACCAACGACATCGCGGGTGACGGCACCACCACCGCCACCGTGCTCGCCCAGGCCCTGGTCCGCGAGGGTCTGCGCAACGTCGCCGCCGGTGCCTCCCCGGCCGCCCTGAAGAAGGGCATCGACGCCGCGGTCAAGGCCGTCTCCGACGAGCTGATCGCCACCGCGCGTCCGATCGAGGAGAAGTCCGACATCGCCGCCGTCGCCGCGCTGTCCGCGCAGGACCAGCAGGTCGGCGAGCTCATCGCCGAGGCGATGGACAAGGTCGGCAAGGACGGTGTCATCACCGTCGAGGAGTCCAACACCTTCGGTCTGGAGCTGGACTTCACCGAGGGCATGGCCTTCGACAAGGGCTACCTGTCGCCGTACATGGTGACCGACCAGGAGCGTATGGAGGCCGTCCTCGACGACCCGTACATCCTGATCCACCAGGGCAAGATCTCCTCCATCCAGGACCTGCTCCCGCTGCTGGAGAAGATCATCCAGGCCGGCGCCTCCAAGCCGCTCCTGATCATCGCCGAGGACGTCGAGGGCGAGGCCCTCTCCACCCTCGTCGTCAACAAGATCCGCGGCACGTTCAACGCGGTCGCGGTCAAGGCCCCCGGCTTCGGTGACCGCCGCAAGGCGATGCTGCAGGACATGGCCACCCTCGCCGGTGCCACCGTCATCGCCGAGGAGGTCGGCCTCAAGCTCGACCAGGCCGGTCTGGACGTGCTGGGCTCCGCCCGCCGCGTCACCGTCACCAAGGACGACACCACGATCGTCGACGGCGGCGGCAACAGCGGCGACGTGGCCGGCCGCGTCAACCAGATCAAGGCCGAGATCGAGGCCACGGACTCCGACTGGGACCGCGAGAAGCTCCAGGAGCGCCTCGCGAAGCTGGCCGGCGGCGTGTGCGTGATCAAGGTCGGCGCCGCCACCGAGGTGGAGCTGAAGGAGAAGAAGCACCGTCTGGAGGACGCCATCTCCGCGACCCGCGCCGCGGTCGAAGAGGGCATCGTCTCCGGTGGTGGCTCCGCGCTCGTCCACGCCGTGAAGGTCCTGGAGGGCAACCTCGGCAAGGCCGGCGACGAGGCCACCGGTGTCGCGGTCGTGCGCCGCGCCGCCGTCGAGCCGCTGCGCTGGATCGCCGAGAACGCCGGCCTCGAGGGCTACGTCATCACCGCGAAGGTGGCGGAGCTGGACAAGGGCAACGGCTTCAACGCCGCGACCGGCGAGTACGGCGACCTGGTGAAGGCCGGCGTCATCGACCCGGTCAAGGTCACGCGCTCCGCGCTGGAGAACGCCGCGTCGATCGCCTCCCTGCTGCTCACCACCGAGACCCTCGTGGTGGAGAAGAAGGAAGAGGAGCCGGCGGAGGCGGGCCACGGCCACGGTCACTCCCACTGACCCGAGCCCGCACCGGGCGCACCGCCCGTGACGGCTGTGCGAAGGCCCCCGCTCCCGAGGAGGGAGCGGGGGCCTTCCCCGTGCGCCCGCGGATCCGGCGCGACGCGCCTACATCTCCAGGGCGCCGAGCCGGCCCATCAGTCCGAGCCGGTCGTACTGCCACCAGCCCTCGCAGATCAGTCCCTCGTGGAGCCGATGGGTGGTCGTGCCGGTCATGGAGACCCGCTTGCCGGTGGGTGCGAGGCCCAGGAACTCGCCCTTGTGCGTGCCCTCCCAGGTCCAGCGCGTGCAGACCCGGTCGGCCTCGGCGATCTGGTCCTCGACGGTGAAGCGGAAGTCGAAGCCGTCGCGCCACATCCCGACCTCGCGGCGGAACGCCTCGACGCCGATCACGTCCGGGGCGTTGGCCGGGTCGTGATCGTGGTAGTCCCGGGTGAGCAGTCCGTCGAGGAGCCCGAGGTCACCGGCGAGCGCGTCGGTGAAGAGCCTGCCGCAGACGTCCTTGTTGAGCCGCTCGTCGCGGACGACCTCCAGATCGGTGAAGGTCGGCATGTCGTCGCAGAGCGCCACCATCTCCTGGAAGACCCGGTCCGTCTCGGGGAGGTTCGAGTTCCTCATCGCGTCCTCGTACGACGGGAACTCGACGATCTCTATGACGTGCGTCGCGTCGGAGCGGTCCTTGGCGACGAGGTTGTGGGTGGCGGTGCGCTTGCCCTTGGTCTGTTCGACCCAGGTGTCCATGAGCCGGTTGAGTTCGTCGAGGCGATCCGTCTTGCAATCGATCAACTGTACGAATGTCATGGCGTCTCCCGAGCGGGTGGGTCGCTGCGTCGGATGCCCCCATTCTAGTGAAATCGGGGTAATTGACTCCGATGTCATTCGTACGGCATCGGTGGAGCGGGTTCAGGCAGAGCAGGTTCAGCCGGAGTGGTTCACGCGGAGTGGTTCACGCGGAGTGGTTCAGCGCGGCCGGAACGACCGGGTCCGCGAATGGCCGGCCCAGGGCGTAACGCTCCACCTCGTCCAGCGCCAGATCGGCCATCCGGTGCAGCTCCTGGCCGAGGGAGCCCGCCACATGCGGGGTCAGCAGGACGTTCGGAAGGTCGTAGAGCGGTGAGTCGGCGGGCGGCACATCGGGTTCGGTGACATCCAGCACGGCGCCGAGGCGGCCGGAGACGAGCTCCGGAAGCAGTGCGTCCGTATCGACCAGCGAGCCGCGCGCGGTGTTGATCAGCGTCGCTCCGTCCGGCATCAGCGCCAGCCTGCGGGCGTCGAACATATGGCGGGTCGCCGGAATCTCGGGGGCGTGGACGGTGACGACGTCGCTGCGCAGGCACAGCCCGTCCAGCGTCACCGCCTCCGCTCCGAGCCTGGCCGCCTCGGCCGCGTCGGTGTACGGGTCGTACAGCAGCACCCGCAGATCGAAGGGCCTCAGCAGCTCGATCACCCGCCGGCCGATCCGGGAGGCACCTACGACGCCGACCGTACGGCCGTAGTTGCCGGCGTCGTGCAGTTCCTCGCGCCAGTCGTGGGACGCGCGCAACTGGTGGTAGCGGCGACGGCTGTGCAGGACACGCTTGTTGGCGAAGAGGATCGCGGCGAGCGTGTACTCGGCGACGGGCAGCGCGTTGGCCGCGGCGGCGGAGGTGACAACGATGCCGCGGTCCCAGCAGGCCTGGGTGATGTGGTGCTTCACGGAGCCCGCCGCGTGGACGACGGCGCGCAGGCGGGGGGCGGCGTCCAGGACGCGCTCGTCCAGCGGTGTCACGCCCCAGCAGGTGAGCAGCAGTTCCGCCTCGGCGAGCGCGGCGGCGACCGCGGGTGAGGGATCGGCCAGATCGTGGGCGACGAACCGGGGGTCGGTCCGGGTCAGCGTGGCGAGGCGGGCCCGGTGGGCGTCGGTGAAGAGGCGTTCCGCGATGCCGGGCTCCATGGCGAGCAGCAGGGACGGCGGGCCGGACGGCCCGCCGCCGCTGCCGGTGGCACCGGCGGTCGCGTTGTCAGTGGCGTGGTGCATGGTGGAAGTCGGACTCCTCGTCGGTCACTTGGGGTCAACTGGCGGGCTGCTCGGCAGGTCACGTCCGAGGTCACTTGACGCTGCCGGCGGTCAGGCCCGCCTTCCAGTGACGCTGCAGGGAGACGAACGCGACGATGAGGGGGATGACGGCGAGCAGGGAGCCGGTGACGACGAGGGGGTAGAACTCCGGCTCGCTGTGGGTGTTGGTGTTCCAGGCGTACAGGCCGAGGCTCAGCGGGAAGAGCTCACGGTCGGAGAGCATCACGAGGGGGAGGAAGAAGTTGTTCCAGATCGCGGTGAACTGGAAGAGGAAGATGGTCACGAATCCGGGCATGACCATGCGCAGCCCGATCGACCAGAACGCGCGCAGCTCGCCCGCGCCGTCGATACGGGCGGCCTCCAGCGCCTCGCCGGGGACGTAGCCCGCGCTGAAGACCCGGGCGAGATAGACGCCGAACGGGTTGACGAGCACGGGGATCAGTACGGCCCAGTAGGTGTTGACCAGCCCGGTCTTCGAGGCGAGCAGGTACATGGGCAGCGCGGTGGCCGTGGTCGGCACCAGCACCCCGAGCAGCACGACGCCGAACAGCTTCTCCTTGCCGCGGAAGTCGTACTTGTCGAAGGCGTAGCCGGCTGCGATGCAGATGAGCGAGCAGCCGAGGGCTCCGCCGCCCGCGTAGAGAAGGCTGTTGAGGTACCAGCGGAAGTAGACGCCGTCGCCGAAGGAGGCGAGGGCGGTGAGGTTGGCGCCGAGGTTGAAGCCCTCGAAGGACAGCGCGTCGCCCGCGAGGAGGTCGCCGGTGTCCTTGGTGGCGGCCGTGACCAGCCAGGCGAGGGGGAACAGCATGTAGACGACGGAGAGGAGGAGCACTCCGTTGACGGCGGTCCTGGACAGCCAGCGGTTCGCGGCGGGTCGGCCGGTCATGTCTGCTTTCCCTTCCGGCCGGCGGCGAGGCGGGTGACGGCGAACGACAGCAGTGCCGCGGTCAGCGCGAGGAGCACGGAGGCGGCGGCCGCGAGTCCGTAGTCGTTGCGGTCGAAGGCCGCGGAGTAGGCGTACATGTTGGGCGTCCAGGTGGAGGAGACGGCGGAGCCGGATCCCTTGTTGAGGATCAGCGGCTCGGTGAACAGCTGCAGCGAGCCGATGACCGTGAACAGGGCGACCATGACGACGGAGGCGCGGATCAGCGGGATCTTGATGCTGAACGCGGTGCGCCAGGAGCCGGCGCCGTCCACCGTGGCCGCTTCCAGGACGGAGCGGTCGATGGCCTGGAGCGCGGCGTAGAAGATCACCATGTTGTAGCCGAGCCACTCCCACAGGGCGATGTTGACCACGGAGGGCAGGGCGCCGTCGGAGGAGAAGAAGTCGAAGCCGACTCCGCCCGCCTCCATGGCCTGGACGACCGGACTGAGCTGGGGCGTGTACAGATACACCCAGATCAGCGCGGCGATGATGCCCGGCACGGCATGCGGCAGGAACAGCGCGAGCTGGAAGAAGCGGCGGGCGCGGGCGAGGGCGGAGTCGAGCAGCAGCGCGAGCGCGAGGGCTCCGCCGAGCAGCAGCGGAATGTACAGGAGGCAGTACCCGGCCAGGACGAGGAACCCGTCCCGGAACGCCGGATCACCCAGTGCGGCCGCGTAGTTGCCGAACCCGGTGAACACGGTCTCTGCCCCGCCGAACCCCAGCCCCGAATGCTTCTCGGTGAACAGGCTCAGCCACACGGCGTACCCGATGGGTACCACCGTCACCGTCACGAACAGCGCGAAGAACGGCACGAGCAGCACGACCGCGGCCCCTGCACGCCCTTTCACCCGAACCCCGCGCCGCGGTGTCCTCCCGGCAGGCCCCGCCTCGGCACGGCCCCGCCCCGAGGCGTCGGGGGCCGAGCGCCGGCCTGGGACGTTCTGCCGGGCGGGACCGTTGTCCTCCGTGGTCCGGGGGCGGTTCGCGGAGGTGGCACGCACGACGGCGTCGGGGGCGCCTCCGTGCGTGCCCGTCGCGGGGCTCCGTCCTGCGGATCCGGCGCTCGCCCCGGCGCCCGCGGGCGCCGGGGCGGCCGGGGCCTGCCGGCCCGTGCCGCCCCGGGGAGTCGGCGAGGGCATCAGCCCTCGACCTTCAGGCCGCGCTTCTTCAGCTCCGCCACCGTCGCGTCATGACCGGCCTTGATGCCGTCGGCGATCGTGGCGTCGCCGCTCTTGAGCTTGCCGAAGCGGTCCTTGATCGCGGTCGTGGTCGTGCCCGAGGTGGGACCCCAGGTCCAGTCGGGGCGGATCGACGCGGCCCCGTCCTCGAAGACCTGGTAGATGTCCTGGCCGCCGTAGAAGCCCGCGTCGAAGGCCGACTTGGCCACCGGACGCAGCTCGGACGCGGCCGGGAAGGCGCTCGACGTCCCGGACGCGATACGGGCCTTGATGCCCTCCGGGGTCGTGGCCATCCAGGTCGCGAACGTCACCGCGGCCTCTGCCTGCTTGCTGTCCTTGGTCACCGCGAACGTCGATCCGCCGAGCATCCCGCTCGCCGGCTTCCCGTCCCACGTCGGGATCGGCGCGACGGCCCACTTGCCGTTCTGCTCGGGCAGCGTGGACTTGACGACGCCGCCGCCCCACGACGCCCCGACGTACCCGACGGTGCCGCCGCTCTTGAGCGAGTTGACCCATTCCGGCGTGAACGACACCTGGTTGTGGACGAGATCCTTGTCGAGGAGGCCCTGCCAGTACGCGGCGACCTTCTGGGTGGCCGGGTCCGTCGTGTCGACCTTCCACGTGTCGTTCTCGGCCTTGAACCAGTGCGCCCCCGCCTGCCAGGACATCGCCTGGAAGGTGCTCGGGTCATCGGGGAAGAAGGTTCCGATACGGGCCTTCTTGTCGGCCGCCTTGATCTTCTCCGCGGCCTTGCGGTACTCGTCCCACGTCTTCGGCACCGCCACCTCGTACTTCTCGAAGAGGTCCTTCCGGTAGAAGAAGGCCTGCGGCGCCGCGTCGAAGGGCACGGCCCAGTTCTTGCCGCCCAGCGTGGTCAGTTCGACCGCCTGGGGCAGGAACTTCTGTCGTACGTCGTCGCCGACGAGCTTGCCGATGTCCTGGACCGCGCCCTGGCTGACGTACTCCGGCAGTTGCGGGTACTCCACGGCGATGAGGTCCGGCGCGTTCCCGGCCTTCACGGCGTTGGAGATCTTGGCGTAGCCGCCCGCGTTGCCGGACGGGATCTCCTCGAACTTCACCTGGATGTCCTTGTGGGACGCGTTGAAGGCGTCCACGACATCCTTCGACCCCTTCTGCCACGCCCAGAAGGTGATGGTCACCGGCTTCCCGTCCGCCGCGGGGCCTGATGCACCGTCACCGCCGCCGCACGCCGTCAGGACGGCGAAGGCTGTGGCGGTGCCGGCTATGACTCGGGACGATCTGCTCCAACTACGGATCACGGCGGGGCTCCTGGCTCCTGATGGCTGCGTCGGCACCGGTGCGTACCGACAGCGGCCGAATGGCGTTGGCCGAGATACTTGAGCCAGGGATGAGCGAAGTCAAGAGCGAAAGATTGATTGATCGAAATCTGATCAAACTATGAGCGCGTCGACGCTCCGCACGACTCCCGTACGTTGAGTCGCGGAAGCAGCGTCAGATGCCTTCCCGGCTCGTCCTCGTCCCGCCCGGCCGTCAGCCGCTCCACCAGCAACTGGGCGGCATGCCGGCCCACATGACGCTTCGGCGGGGCGACCGCCGTCAGTGGTGTGTCGGCCAGCGCCGCGACCTCGTCGTCGTACGCGATCAGTGCCAGGTCCTCCGGCACCCGCACACCCAGCTCGGCCAGCCGCTGCACCAGCTGGATCGCGTCGACGTCGTTGTGCACGAGCGCCGCCGTCGCCTCGCCGGAGGTCACCGCCGACCGCAGCGCCTGCGCCGCCGCCTCGAAGCCCGCGGGATCGCGCTCGGCCGGCACCGAGTCGATCACCGTGCCCGGCGCGCGCAGCCCGAGCGCGCCCAGCGCCTCCCCGTACCCGGACCGCACCTCCAGCGCCGTCGGACTGTCCGCGCGCGCCACCAGCAGCGGCGTACGGTGTCCGAGTCCGACCAGATGCCGCAGGGCGAGCAGCACCCCGTGCCGATGGTCGGACGACACCCGGTCCAGCTCGTCGAGCGCGCTGCCGGGGACGGGCCGCCGCTCCAGCAGTACGGCCGGGACCGGCAGCTCGGTGATCCAGGCGCCGTGTTCGGCCGGATCGTCGGGCCCTCGCCAGCCCGGCGCGACCAGCAGCCCCTCCGCGCCCGCCGCCAACAGCCCCTCCGTGCGGGCGCGGTCCTCCTCCGGGCGGTAGTCGGAGATCCGCAGGATGAGCCGTGCGCCGGCGTGCGCCGCCGCCTCGTGCGCCCCGCGGATCACCTCGGCGAAGTAGTACGTGGACGACGGCGCGAGCAGTCCCAGGACCAGCCCCTCGCCGCCGCCCTGGCGCTGCCGGGGCAGTCCGTCCCGCTCCGGCCAGGACACCGAACCGTGCACCCGGTCCAGGAGTCCGCGCCCGGCCAGGGCCTCCACGTCCCTGCGCACGGTGACGTGGGAGACCCCGAGCTGCCCGGCGAGATCGGAGACGCGCGCGGTGCCGCGCTCCCGAACCAGGCTCAGCAGTCGGTCATGACGTTCGGCAGCACTCTCGCGCACGGCGGCTGTCCCCCTCGCAGTGATGACTCGCTTCGGTCACTCGCAGGAAGCCGACCTTAATGCAAGGTGATCGAACGACAAGAGTTTCGATCATTCGCTCGCATTCTATTGACCGTTGAATCACCTGCGGTGAAGGATGCGGAACGTGCCCACGTTGCCCGAAGACCGTGAGCTGAGCCCGTACACCGGCTGGACCCGCGGCCACTGGGAGGCCGTCGCCGACGAACTCCTGCTGGCCGTACGCCCCTACGCCTCGCCCCACCACGGACTGATCAACCTTCCCGGCCCGCGCCCCAGTGCCTCGGGTCCCCGGTCGGACGGTCTCGAAGGCTACGCCCGTACCTTCCTCCTCGCCGCCCTCCGGGTCACGGGAGCGCACGGCGACGACCCCCACGGCCACCTCGCCCGGTACGCCGAAGGGCTCGCCTCCGGAACCGAGCGCGACCACGGGCACGACGGCTGGCCGCTCATGGCCGACTGCCCCCAGGCGATCGTCGAGTCCGCCTCCGTCGCGCTGTCCCTGCGCCTGACCCGCCCCTGGCTGTGGGACACCCTCGACGACCGCACCCGCCGGCGCGCCGTCGAGTGGCTGCTGCCCGCCCTCGAGCCGCCCCCCGTCGACAACAACTGGTGGCTCTTCGGCCTCACCGTCGCCGGATTCCTCCAGGACGCCGGCATCGAGACCGACCTGGCCCGGCGCACCGTCGACCGCTCGCTGGCGCGTATAGAGGAGTGGTACGAAGGCGACGGCTGGTACAGCGACGGCGACAACAGGTCCTTCGACCACTACAACGGCTGGGCCCTGCACCTCTATCCCGTCCTGCACGCCCACCTCGCCGGCGACGAGGACCTCCTCGACCGTTACGGCCCCCGGCTGCGCGCCCATCTCGACGGCTACACGCGCCTCTTCGGCGCCGACGGGTCACCGATGCCGTACGGCCGTTCGCTGACGTACCGCTTCGCCGCCGCGTCCGCCCCATGGCTCGGCGCCCTCACCGGCCACACCCCGCTCGGGCCCGGCGCCACCCGCCGGCTCGCCTCCGGCGCCCTGCGCCACTTCCTCGACCGGGGCGCCGCCGACGACCGCGGCCTGCTCACCCTCGGCTGGCACGGCCCGTACGAACCCGTCCTGCAGAACTACTCGGGACCGGCCTCCCCCTACTGGGCGTCGAAGGGCTTCCTCGGCCTGCTCCTGCCACCGGATCACCCGGCCTGGACCGGCCGCGAGGAGCGGCTGCCCGCCGAGACCGAGGACGCCGTCACCGCCCTCGCGTCGCCGGGTCTGCTCGTCCAGTCCACCGCCGCCGACGGACTCGTACGGCTGCACAACCACGGCTCCAGCCAGGGCGGTGGGCAGGACGACCCCGGCTACGCGCGCTTCGCCTACTCGACCCGCACCGGGCCCACCACGGAGCCGACCGCGCTCCCCGACAACCACTTCGCCCTGGTCGTCGACGGAAAGCCCACCGCACGCGGCCCCGCGGAACCCCGGGGCGCCGGCCCCGGCTGGGCCGCCTCCGCCCACACCCCGTGCCCGGGAGTGCGGGTCCACTCCCTGACGCTCGCCCACGGCCGCGCCGAGATCCGCGCCCATCTCGTCACCGGAGCGCCCGAAGGCACCCCCGTACGCCAGACCGGCTGGGCCACCACCCCGGGCGGCCCCACCGCCCAGCTCCAGCCGGTGCACGGCTACGCGGTGCGCACCGCCTCCGCGTCCGGTCCCACCCTCCAGGGTCCGCGCACCCGCACCGCCGCCCTCCACGGCACCACCGGCGGCGGGCCGGACAGCCTCTTCGTCGCGCTCGCCTCGCTCACCGCCGAGCCGGACCCGGCGCCCGTCACCGCGCTCGCGGACATCGAGATCACCGGCCGCACCCTCACGGTGACCTGGGCGGACGGGACTACTTCGGTCCGTACTTGCGGCCCGCCCGGGAACTGACCCCGCCGAGCAGACCGCGCGGAGCCAGCTTGACCACGCCCATCAGCGCCTTGTAGCGCGGGTCCGGGATCGACAGCGTCCTGCCACGGGCGAGGTCGGCGAGTGCCGACGACACCAGCTTGTCCGCGTCCAGCCACATCCAGCCCGGGATGTTCTCCGTCCCCATCCCCGCCCGCTGATGGAACTCGGTCCGCACGAACCCGGGGCAGAGCGCCATCAGCCGTACGCCCGTGCCCGCCAGGTCCCGTGCCGCGCCCTGGGTGAACTGCACGACCCACGCCTTGGACGCCCCGTACGTCCCGCGCGGTACGAACGCGGCGACCGACGCCACGTTCACCACCCCGCCCCTGCCGCGGTCGCGCATCGGCTCGGTGGCCGCGGACGTCAGCCGGAGCACGGCCTCGCAGTGCACCTTCAGCATCCGCAGCTCATCGGCCATGGACACTTCGAGGAACCGGCCCTTGTTGCCGAAGCCGGCGTTGTTCACGAGCAGATCCACCGGCCGCCTGCGGTCGGCCAGCCTCTTCTCGACCGAGACGATCCCGTCCTCCTCGGCCAGGTCCGCCGTCAGCACCTCCGCCTCGATGCCGTGCAGGTCGTGCAGCTCGGTCGCCTGCTCCTGCAGCCGCTCGGTGTTCCGTGCCACCAGGACCAGATCGTGCCCGTCCGCCGCGAGACGCCGCGCGAAGGCGGCCCCGATGCCCGCGGTCGCGCCCGTAATCAGTGCTGTCGTCATAGGCGGCACGTTAGTGCCAGGGGTCCGGCCCCGGCCTGTCAGGCCCGGCCCTCGGAACGGTTGCTTCCCCTCCAAGCCTCCTCAAAGCGACCGGCGAACAATTCGCCGGCCCTCCAAGCGTCCCTTATGCTCGAAAAGTGATCGAAGCCCGTCATCTCCGTGTCCTGCGTGCCGTGGCCGCCACCGGTTCCTTCTCCGCGGCGGCGCGGGAACTGGGCTGCACCCAGCCCGCCGTCAGCCAGCAGATGAAGGCGCTCGAAACGTCCGCCGGCACCCCGCTGCTGATCCGCGCGGGCCGGGAGATGCGGCTGACCCAGGCCGGTGAGGCCCTCGTGCGCCATGCCGCCGGCATCCTGGCCGGGCTGACCGCCGCGGAGGAGGAGGTCGCCGCGATCGCGGGCCTGCGCGCGGGCCGGGTCCGTCTGGTGTCGTTCTCCAGCGGCAGCTCCACCCTCGTGCCCACCGCACTGGCCGCGCTGCGCGCCGCACATCCAGGCACCCGCGTCTCCCTGGTCGAGGCCGAGCCGCCGCGTTCCGAGGAGATGCTGCGCGAGGGGGACTGCGATGTGGCCCTGGCCTTCCGCTACGGCCCCGGGGGCACGGAGTGGGAGGACCTGGTCGTACGGCCGCTGCTGAGCGACCGGCTCGTCGGGCTGGTGCCCGAGGGGCACCGGTTGGCGGACTCCGGATCCCTGTCCATCGCGGAACTGGCGGACGAACCCTGGATCGCCGGGTGTCCGCGCTGCCGCCGCCAACTGGTGGCGGTCTGCGAGGAGTCGGGCTTCACGCCCAGGATCGACTTCGCCACGGACGACTATCCGGCCGTGGTCGGACTCGTCGGCGCGGGTCTCGGCGTGGCCGTACTGCCGGAGCTGGCGCTGGAGTCCGTCCTGCCCAAGGGCGCCAGAACGGTGGCGGTGGAGCCTGCCGTCCACCGCGAGATCGTCGCCCTGACCCTGCCCGATCTGGCCCAGGTCCCCACGGTCGCGGCCACCCTGGACCGGCTGGCGCTCGCCGCCGCGCGCTGATCCGCCCGCGGTCCCGCCTGATCCGCGCACCCGCCCGCGGTCCCGCGCCGCACCGTTCGGTGCGGGACCGCGCACGACAGGGCGGGGCCGGGTCGTGCAGGACCGGCCGGCCCGGGGCCGGACTGTGCAGGAACGTTTCTTCGAAAGGTTGGCGGCTCGATTCAGCCGTGCGGGGCACCTCCCGCGCCACCCGCCGGGATCAGCCGGTGCCGGGCCCGCCCCATGAGCTCCTCACGCTCGTCCTCCGTCAGTCCACCCCATACCCCGTAGGGCTCCCGCACCGCCAGTGCGTGCGCCGCGCACTCCGCGCGCACCGGGCACCGCATGCAGACCTCTTTCGCCGAGTTCTCGCGCGCACTCCTCGCCGCGCCGCGTTCCCCCTCGGGATGGAAGAAGAGTGAGCTGTCTACCCCACGGCATGCTGCGAGCAGCTGCCAGTCCCACAGATCGGCGTTCGGTCCGGGAAGGCGGGAGAAATCTGCCATAGCGCATGTCCCCTTGTAGCCGTGCTGAGTGGATGCCTGAGCTCCGACCGTACATCTACGGTGTAAGTAGATGTAAATATGACTCATTGCGAATCTAGCCACAGACACCAGTAAAAGGGAAGAAATGCCGCTAAATGGGGCATAGCTGCCATGTGACGTGCTGATGAGCTGTGTCGCTCTCCTCCGCTCACGGGTCCTCACGTAGAGTGCCGAAGGTGCCCGGCCCACCCGTAACTCTTTCGAGTGACCGTCGTTGAGAGGGCGGAGGCGGTTGAGAGAACAAGCACTCGGGCAGATGTCCGGGGGCGTTCAACCGCACAGGTGACGATACGTAACCAGCCTGGAGGCTCAAGGTGACGCGCATCAGCTGCGGAGGGCGGCCATGACATCCGTCCTCGTCTGCGACGACTCCCCGCTCGCCCGAGAGGCGCTCCGTCGCGCGGTGGCAACCGTGCCCGGCGTAGAGCGCGTGACGACCGCGGCCAACGGCGAGGAAGTCCTCCGCCGCTGGGGCGCCGACCGCTCGGACCTGATTCTGATGGACGTACGCATGCCCGGACTGGGCGGCGTCGAGACGGTCCGCCGGCTGCTGTCCGCCGACCCCGGG
The DNA here is from genome assembly GCF_044757085.1 of Streptomyces sp. NPDC091376. NCBI lineage: Bacteria > Bacillati > Actinomycetota > Actinomycetes > Kitasatosporales > Streptomycetaceae > Streptomyces > Streptomyces sp. NPDC091376. The sequence goes on from NZ_JBIVUF010000016.1 coordinate 195,981, forward strand.
GCCCGGATCATCATGCTCACCGTCGCCGAGGACCTGGACGGCGTCGCGCTCGCCGTGGCCGCCGGTGCCCGTGGGTATCTGCACAAGGACGCCTCGCGCGCCGAGCTGCGGGCCACGGTGACCCAGGCCCTCGCCGACCCGACCTGGCGGCTCGCCCCACGGCGGCTGCGCTCGGCCGAGATGGGCGCCGCGCCCACGCTCACCGCGCGTGAGATCCAGGTGCTCGAAGGCATGAGCCACGGCAGGTCCAACGCCGAGATCGGGCGTGAGCTGTTCCTCTCCGAGGACACGGTGAAGACGCACGCCAGGCGGCTGTTCAAGAAGCTGGGCGCCTCGGACCGGGCGCACGCCGTCGCGCTCGGATTCCGCTGGGGCCTGGTTCGCTGAGCGGTGCCGGGCGTGGCCGGGACCGCTCCCGGCGGGCGAACTGAAGGGGCGCGCGGCCGTCGTACATGCGACGCGCGCCCGGTACGCCGCCCCACGGGTCCCACCGGTCCCACCGGCATCGTGAGTCCCGCCCGTCACACGGTGGGCGGGGCGGCGGGCGAGGTGATGGCGACAGCGGGCGCACGTTTCCCGCGCGATGCCGCATCCTTGAGTTGTGGAGTTCCTCGGGGACGAGTCTGTCGAGCGCAAGGGGAGGGCGCAGGAGATGACTTCCGGCGCACCTGCTCATAACGCTTCGGTGCACAACTATGGACACGGTGCCACGGATCGACGGCAGTCGAGGCACCATGGACCGATGCGTGACGACGAGGCGGCGACCGCCCATGGGGCAATCGGTGCACTCGTTCACCGTGCCGTCGACGGCGACGATCAGGCCACGCACGACCTGCTCGCCCGTGTGCACCCGCTCGCGCTGCGGTACTGCCGCACCCGGCTGAGCCGGCTTCCCGGTGATGCCCGTCACTTCGTCGAGGACCTCGCGCAGGAAGTCTGCGTCGCGGTCCTCATGGCGCTGCCGCGCTACAAGGACACGGGGCGCCCGTTCGAGGCGTTCGTCTTCGCGATCGCGGCCCACAAGGTCGCCGATCTGCAGCGGGCCGCCATGCGCCATCCCGGCTCGACGGCCGTGCCCTCCGACGAGATGCCGGAGCGGCCCGACGACTCGCTCGGGCCCGAGGAGCGGGCCCTGCTCAGCGATGACGCGGAGTGGGCCAAGAGGCTTCTCGCCAGCCTTCCGGAGAACCAGCGGGAGCTGTTGGTGCTGCGGGTCGCGGTCGGGCTCACCGCCGAGGAGACCGGGCAGATGCTCGGGATGTCCCCGGGCGCGGTCCGGGTGGCACAGCACCGGGCGCTCAGCCGCCTGCGGGCGCTGGCGGAGCAGTAGCGTTGACGGATGGCGGCACGCGATGAACCGCACGCCGCTTCCGTACGTACGAACGTACAAAGCTGCTCGGCGATCTTGATCGTGGAATGAGACACCTTCGGATCCCGTTAGCATGGACATCCGCACCGATCAAGGCCATTTGGGGAAGGTGTCATGACTGCCAACGTCGACGGAGTGCCCGAGAAATTCGCGACACTCGGGCTGACCTACGACGACGTGCTGCTGCTGCCGGGCGCGTCCGACATGGCGCCCGACCAGATCGACACCGCCTCGTTCATCTCGAAGAACGTGCGGGTGAACATCCCGCTGCTGTCCGCCGCCATGGACAAGGTCACCGAGTCCCGGATGGCCATCGCCATGGCCCGCCAGGGCGGCGTGGGCGTGCTGCACCGCAATCTCTCCATCGCCGACCAGGCCAACCAGGTCGACCTGGTGAAGCGCTCCGAGTCCGGCATGGTCACCGACCCGATCACGGTGCACCCGGACGCGACGCTCGCCGAGGCGGACGCCATCTGCGGCAAGTTCCGGATCAGCGGTGTTCCCGTCACCGACGCGGCGGGCAAGCTGCTCGGCATCGTCACCAACCGCGACATGGCCTTCGAGACGGACCGCTCCCAGCAGGTGCGCGACGTCATGACCCCGATGCCGCTGGTCACGGGCAAGGTCGGTATCTCCGGCGTGGACGCCATGGAGCTGCTGCGCCGCCACAAGATCGAGAAGCTTCCGCTGGTCGACGACGCGGGCATCCTCAAGGGCCTCATCACCGTCAAGGACTTCGTCAAGGCGGAGAAGTACCCGAACGCGGCGAAGGACCGGGAGGGCCGGCTCCTCGTCGGTGCCGCCGTCGGTGTCGCGGGTGACGCCTTCGAGCGCGCCCAGGCCCTGATCGAGGCCGGAGTCGACTTCATCGTCGTCGACACCGCGCACGGTCACTCCAAGCTGGTCGGCGACATGGTCGCCAAGATCAAGTCCAACGCCCCCGTCGATGTCATCGGCGGCAACGTCGCGACCCGCGACGGCGCCCAGGCGCTCATCGACGCCGGCGTCGACGGCATCAAGGTCGGTGTCGGCCCGGGCTCCATCTGTACGACGCGAGTCGTCGCCGGTATCGGAGTCCCGCAGGTCACCGCGATCTACGAGGCCTCGCTCGCCGCCAAGGCGGCAGGCGTCCCGGTCATCGGCGACGGCGGCCTGCAGTACAGCGGCGACATCGCGAAGGCCCTGGTCGCGGGCGCCGACACGGTGATGCTCGGCTCGCTGCTCGCGGGCTGCGAGGAGTCGCCGGGCGAGCTGCTGTTCATCAACGGCAAGCAGTTCAAGTCGTACCGCGGCATGGGTTCCCTCGGCGCGATGCAGTCCCGTGGCGAGCAGCGTTCCTTCTCCAAGGACCGCTACTTCCAGGAGGGCGTCGCCTCCGACGAGAAGATCGTCCCCGAGGGCATCGAGGGCCAGGTCCCCTACCGGGGCCCGCTCTCCGCGGTCGTCCACCAGCTGGTCGGCGGTCTGCGCCAGTCGATGTTCTACGTCGGCGGCAGGACGGTGCCGGAGCTGCAGGACCGCGGCCGGTTCGTGCGGATCACCTCCGCCGGACTCAAGGAGAGCCACCCGCACGACATCCAGATGACCGTCGAGGCGCCGAACTACAGCAGGAAGTAGCGCACGACTACAGCAGGAAGCAGCGCACGCGTTTCGTCAGGGGCGGTTCCGGGGATTCCCGGGACCGCCCCTGACGTGTGCGTCGGGGATACTGGTAGGCGCAGACGTAGAGGGAAAGGCCACACATCGTGACTGAGATCGAGATCGGGCGCGGCAAGCGCGGCCGCAGGGCGTACGCCTTCGACGACATCGCCGTCGTCCCGAGCCGGCGCACCCGGGACCCGAAGGAGGTCTCGATCGCCTGGCAGATCGACGCCTATCGCTTCGAGCTTCCGTTCCTGGCCGCTCCCATGGACTCCGTCGTCTCCCCGCAGACCGCGATCCGCATCGGTGAGCTGGGCGGACTGGGCGTGCTCAACCTCGAGGGCCTCTGGACCCGGTACGAGGACCCGCAGCCGCTGCTCGACGAGATCGCCGACGAGCTGGACGAGGACGCGGCGACCCGCCGTCTGCAGGAGATCTACGCCGCGCCGATCAAGGAAGAGCTGATCGGGCAGCGCCTCAAGGAGGTGCGCGACTCCGGAGTCGTCACCGCCGCGGCGCTGTCGCCGCAGCGCACCGCGCAGTTCTCCAAGACCGTCGTCGACGCCGGTGTGGACATCTTCGTCATCCGCGGCACGACCGTCTCGGCCGAGCACGTCTCCGGCGCGGCCGAGCCGCTCAACCTGAAGCAGTTCATCTACGAGCTCGACGTCCCGGTCATCGTCGGCGGCTGCGCCACGTACACGGCGGCGCTGCACCTCATGCGCACGGGCGCGGCCGGTGTCCTCGTCGGCTTCGGCGGCGGCGCCGCGCACACGACCCGCAACGTGCTGGGCATCCAGGTCCCCATGGCCACGGCGGTCGCGGACGTCGCCGCGGCGCGCCGCGACTACATGGACGAGTCCGGCGGCCGTTACGTGCACGTCATCGCCGACGGCGGGGTCGGCTGGTCCGGCGACCTCCCGAAGGCCGTCGCCTGCGGTGCGGACGCCGTGATGGTGGGCTCCCCGCTGGCCCGCGCGACGGACGCGCCCGGCCGCGGCCACCACTGGGGCATGGAGGCCGTCCATGAGGACGTGCCGCGCGGAAAGCTCGTCGACCTCGGCATCGTCGGCACGACGGAGGAGATTCTCACCGGTCCGTCGCACACCCCCGACGGCTCGATGAACTTCTTCGGCGCCCTGAAGCGTGCCATGGCGACGACCGGCTACAGCGAGCTCAAGGAGTTCCAGCGCGTCGAGGTGACGGTCGCGGACTCCCAGCACAAGCGCTGACGCCTGCCGCGACGACGACATGGGGCCCGGCACCACCAAGGTGCCGGGCCCCATGTGGGTTCGTTACCCGGGTCGGGTCATGCGGCCCGGGTCATGCGGCCCGGGTCACGCGGCGACCTTCTTGGTGATGGCGAAGCCCTCGTAGCCGGCGATCGCGAAGAAGAGCAGGGTCATCGCGCCGGCCTCCTCCTTCCACCCCTCGACCAGGTCACCGATGTGGCTCGTGAGCAGCTCGGTGGCGGTGACGGCCTCACCGGAGGCTGCGGACCACCAGCTGATCATCAGGGCGTAGCCGAAGAGCTGGCCGAGGAAGACGCCGGCGAGGGCGAGCGGGACGCCGAGCACCGGCAGCAGCGGGTTGCGGCCGCCGACCTTGCCGAGCGCGAAGCCGACGAGCGCGCCGACGCCGAGCGCGACGAAGCCGATCTCGGTGTAGCTCCCGTCCTCATCTGCCATCGCGCGCATCAGGCCGCCGTAGGCGGCGGCGCCGGCCAGGGCCGCCACGACACCGGCGACAATGCCCAGGACGACGTTGCCCGACCGGGCGGGCGCGGGCGCGGGAGCGGGTGCGGCGGGCGTGGCGCCGTCGGCGAACGGGTTGCCGGAAGGCGGTACGGACTGAGACATGCTGGATCCCCCCACGGGACAAGGAAAAGCGCACGAATGTGCGACAAGTGCGCTGGAGGCTAACACCTCCCTACGACATCGCACACGGGGATTCCCGGGCCGCCGTCCCGGACCTGGGCAGGTCAGAGGCGGTGCGCCGCGCCTGCCGGGGACGCGCCCCTCGTGTCCAGCAGGATCTGCGCCTTCACCGCGAGGCCCTGCAGGTCGTAGGTGCGGTGATGCTGGAGCAGGACCGTGAGGTCGGCGTTGGCCACCGCCTCGTAGAGGGAGTCGGCGCGCGGGACCGGGCGGTCGTGCACGCGCCAGTCCTGGACGTACGGGTCGTGGTAGCCGACGGAGGCGCCGAGGTCGATGAGCCGCTGCGCGATCTCGGGTGCGGGAGAGCCTTCGAGGTCGGCGAGGTCCGGCTTGTAGGTGATGCCGAGGAGGAGCACCCGGGCCGCGCGGGCCGACTTGCCGTGTTCGTTGAGCAGGGTCGCGCAGCGCTGGATGACGTACTGCGGCATGCGTTCGTTGATCTGTCCGGCGAGTTCGACGAGCCGCAGGGTGCGGTGGGGGCCGACCGTGTCGAGGGGGACGCCGTGGCCGCCGACGCCGGGGCCGGGGCGGAAGGCCTGGAAGCCGAACGGCTTGGTCTCGGCGCAGCGGATGACGTCCCAGAGGTCGACGCCGAGATCGTGGCAGAGCACCGCCATCTCGTTGACGAGGGCGATGTTGACCTGCCGGAAGTTGGTTTCGAGGAGCTTGGCGGCCTCTGCCTCGCGGGGGCCGCGGGCGCGGACCACCTTGTCGCTGACGCGGCCGTAGAACGCCGCCGCCGATTCGGTGCAGGCGGGGGTGAGTCCGCCGATCACCTGGGGGGTGTTGGCGTAGCCGTAGGCGCGGTTGCCCGGGTCGAGTCGGCTGGGGGAGTAGGCCAGATGGAAGTCGTGGCCGGCGCGCAGCCCGGAGCCCTCTTCGAGGATCGGCTTCAGATAGCTCTCCGTGGTGCCCGGCTCGACGGCGGATTCGAGCAGCACGGTGGTGTGCGGCCGCAGCCGCGCGGCCAGCGCCCGGGCGGCGTCGCCGACCGCGCCGAGGTCGGGTCTGCGGTCGGCGCCCAGGGTGGTGGGGGCGCAGATGACGGCCGTGCGGACCCGGCCGAGTTCGGCGGAGTCGGTGGTGGGCCGGAAGCCCCCCGAGAGCATCCGGCGGATTTCGGAGGCGCTGAGCGAACCGTCCACGGGGGGACGTCCCGCGGCGAGTTCGGCGGCGGGGCGGGGGTCGGTGTCGTATCCGACGGTCGCGATGCCCGCGGCTACGGCGGCCTGGGCGAGTGGCAGTCCGAGGTGGCCGAGTCCGATGACGGCGAGGTCTGCGGGCATGGTGGTGAGGCGTCCTTCCCAGTAGCCGAAGGGGACGTGACGCGCAAGTTCTGTGGACAGAACGAGGAGGCGCAATGTCAGACTAGGAGTAAATATGACCGTTATGCGGGATTGTGAGTGTCTGGCTGCCCGAGTGTTGTCCACAGGCGGTGGCTGAAGTCGCGGAGTGCGGACAGAATCATGTGTGTGAGCCCGACCAGTGGGGGCGACGGGAGGCACCGTGAGGACAGCGACACTGGGACCCGCGCAGCGCGCGGAGGCCCTCGCCGCAATGGCAGAGCGTGAGCTGGACGTGCTCGTGGTCGGCGCCGGGGTGGTCGGCGCGGGGACCGCGCTGGACGCCGCGACGCGCGGACTGTCGACCGGGCTGGTCGAGGCCCGCGACTGGGCCTCGGGCACATCGAGCAGATCGAGCAAGCTCATCCACGGAGGGTTGCGCTATCTGGAGATGCTGGACTTCGCGCTGGTGCGCGAGGCGCTCAAGGAGCGCGGACTGCTGCTGGAGCGCCTGGCCCCGCATCTCGTGAAGCCGGTGCCCTTCCTCTACCCGCTGCAGCACAGGGGCTGGGAGCGGGCCTACGCAGGAGCGGGCGTCGCGTTGTACGACGCGATGTCGGTGTCCTCGGGTCACGGCCGCGGCCTGCCCGTCCACCGCCATCTCTCCCGGAAGCACGCTCTGCGGGTCGCACCGTGCCTGAAGAAGGACGCCCTGGTGGGCGCCCTGCAGTACTACGACGCCCAGATGGACGACGCCCGCTATGTGGCGACCCTGGTGCGTACGGCCGCGGCGTACGGCGCGCATGTCGCCAGCCGGGCGCGGGTCATCGGCTTCCTGCGCGAAGGGGAGAGGGTCGTCGGCGCCCGGGTGCAGGACGTCGAGACCGGCGGGGAGTACGAGATCCGGGCGAAGCAGATCGTCAACGCCACGGGTGTGTGGACGGACGACACCCAGGCGCTCATCGGTGAGCGAGGGCAGTTCCACGTCCGGGCGTCCAAGGGCATCCATTTGGTCGTGCCCAAGGACCGGATCCATTCGACCACCGGACTCATCCTGCGCACCGAGAAGTCCGTGCTGTTCGTCATCCCCTGGGGACGGCACTGGATCGTGGGGACCACCGACACCGACTGGGATCTCGACAAGGCCCATCCGGCCGCGTCCAGCGCCGACATCGACTACCTGCTGGAGCACGTCAATTCGGTGCTCGCCGTGCCGCTGGGCCGCGACGACGTCGAAGGGGTCTACGCGGGCCTGCGCCCGCTGCTCGCCGGTGAGTCGGACGCGACGAGCATGCTCAGCCGCGAGCACACGGTCGCCCATCCGGCGCCCGGCCTGGTCGTCGTCGCCGGCGGAAAGTACACGACGTACCGCGTGATGGCGAAGGACGCCGTGGACGAGGCGGTGCACGGACTGGACCAGCGGGTCGCCGCCTGCGTCACGGAGGATGTGCCGCTGATGGGCGCCGAGGGCTATCGCGCCCTGTGGAACGCGCGCGCGAGGATCGCGGCGCGGACCGGCATCCATGTCGCCCGTGTCGAGCATCTGCTCAACCGCTACGGATCCATGACGGAGGAGCTGCTGGAACTCATCGCGGCCGACCCGAAGCTCGGTGAGCCGCTCGGCGGCGCGGAGGACTATCTGCGCGCCGAAGTCGTCTATGCCGCCTCCCACGAAGGGGCGCGCCATCTCGACGACGTGCTCACGCGCCGGACCCGCATCTCCATCGAGACGTTCGACCGGGGCACGCGCTGTGCGCGGGAGTGCGCGGAGCTGATGGCCCCGGTGCTCGGCTGGGACAAGGGGCAGATCGAGAAGGAAGTGGAGCACTACGAGAAGCGGGTGGAGGCCGAGCGGGAATCGCAGCGGCAGCCGGACGATCTGACGGCCGACGCGGCGCGGCTGGGGGCGCCGGACATCGTCCCGATCTAGGATCCAGCGGAATCCCTTCCTCCGGAGCCTTCCTGACACACGGTGGACCCGGGAGATTCGCCAGTGCTGGAGTGAGAGAGAATGGGGGCTCTTCCAGGGCGGGTTACCGCATCGCGCGGGAAGCGGCAGGCGCGGGCGAAGATCAGGGATCGCAGAGGGGACGCATGTCGGAGGCGGAGCAGTCGCGGGACACGACACAGGAGCCCCTTCGGGACGCGGAGCGGAACGGCGAACGTGCCTCCGGCGCGGACTCGACGGCGGATGCGGCCGGGGGCTCGGCCGGGCGTGAGCACGGCGGTTCGGGCGCGAGCACGGCGAAGGACGGCGGACGCGACGCGTCGGACGCGTCGCGCCCGGGGGCGGGAAGCGGCGACGCGAAGGACGTGAGCGGCGCGAAGGAAGCGAAGAGCGCGAAGCCGGACCCACGAAGTGCCGACGCGCGGCCTGAGACCGGGGGCGACGCGCCCGCGGCATCCCGCCGGGCAGGGGCGGACGACGCCAAGTCGGCTGCCGGGCGCGGTGGCACGGCGAAGGACGCGCCCGGGAGCGCGGGCGGCGGCACGAAGTCCGGGCCGCCGGACGCCCGCGGCGCCCGTGCCGGTGCCGGTGACCGGGGTGCCGAGGACGCGGCGGCCGGGCCCAAGGACGCGCGGGACTCGGTGAAGGACGCGGCGCAGCAGGGCGCCCGCGGCGGTGACGCGAAGGCCGCCGGATCGTCGGCGCGACGCGGACCGACGGCCGAGGGACGGCTGTTGGCCGGGCGGTACCGGCTGGGAGGCGTCCTCGGCCGCGGCGGCATGGGCACCGTCTGGCGGGCCGTCGACGAGACGCTCGGCCGCACGGTCGCCGTGAAGGAGCTCCGCTTCCCCAACAGCATCGACGACGACGAGAAGCGCCGCCTCATCACACGGACCCTGCGCGAGGCGAAGGCGATCGCCCGGATCCGCAACAACGGCGCGGTGACGGTCTACGACGTGGTCGACGAGGACGACCGGCCGTGGATCGTCATGGAGCTCATCGAGGGCAAGTCGCTCGCCGAAGCCGTCCGCGAGGACGGCCTTCTGACGCCCCGCCGGGCGGCCGAGGTGGGTCTCGCCATCCTCGACGTGCTGCGCTCCGCGCACCGCGAGGGCATCCTGCACCGCGATGTGAAGCCGTCCAACGTGCTGATCTCGGAGGACGGCCGGGTCGTGCTCACCGACTTCGGCATCGCCCAGGTCGAGGGCGACCCGTCCATCACCTCCACCGGCATGCTCGTCGGCGCCCCCTCGTACATCTCGCCGGAGCGGGCCCGCGGCCACAAGCCAGGACCGGCGGCCGACCTCTGGTCGCTGGGCGGGCTGTTGTACGCGAGCGTGGAGGGCTGCCCGCCGTACGACAAGGGTTCCGCCATCGCGACCCTGACCGCCGTGATGACCGAGCCGCTCGACCCGCCGAAGAACGCCGGGCCGCTGGAGGAGGTCATCTACGGCCTGCTCGCCAAGGACCCGGCGCAGCGACTCGACGAGGCGGGGGCACGGGCACTGCTGCTGGACGTGATCCACGCGCCGGAGCGGCCGGCCGAGCCGGAGCCGTCGCCCGAGGCCACCCGGGTCGTCGCGCTGCCGCCGCTCCCGCTGGAGCCCGTGGTTCCCGCCAGGGACCGGGCCAAGGAGGCGGCCGACGCGGCGGCCGACCGGGTCCGCGGCGCACTGCGCTCCGTGCGGAACGCGGCGGCGAAGCCCGAGCAGAAGTCCGCGGCCGCGGCCGCGGCTCCGAGGCCGGCGAACGGGCCCGCGGTCACGCGGACGGCCCCCGTGCGGGCGCCGCTCACCGATGTGGTGCCCAAGCGCACGCTGGTCGTCATCGCGGTCATCGCGGTCGTCGCCGTGCTCGCCGTCCTGTCCACCGTGCTCGTCGTCACGCTGGGCGGGGACGAGGAGGGTGCCAAGGGCAAGCCCAAGGGCGGTGCGACCGCCTCGGCCGGGGCCACCGCCGGCGGTGACGCCAAGGGCAAGGACGGCGGCCAGGGCGGCCAGGGCCAGGGCGACGACTCCCCGAAGGATGACACGGACGAGACCGGCGGCGGGAGCACGGGCACGGGCGGCACACAGCCGTCCGGCGGCAAGGACACCGGAGGACCCGGCGGCGGGAAGGGGATTCCCGCCGGGTACACGATGGTGACGAACGACCAGTTCCACTTCAGCATGGCGATGCCGAAGAACTTCCACCGCACCGGTACCGCCGGCCAGAACTCCGGCGCGATCTTCAGCGCCACCGGCGGCTTCCCGCGCGTGCAGGTGGACTTCACGGGCAGCCCGGGCGACGACGCGAAGGCCGCGTGGACGGCGGCGGTGTTCGCCGTGCGGAGCAGCAGCAACGGCTACAAGCACCTCGGCATCAAGGCCGTCGACTACAAGGGCTACCCGACCGTCGCCGACTGGAGCTTCGAGCGCAACCAGAACGGTCAGCGGGTGCGGGTGCTCAATCGTGGGTTCAAGGTCGACGCCGGGCACGGCTACTCGATCATGATCAGCTGCAAGGCGAGTGAATGGGACGGCGCGCAGTGCAGCACGCTGCGCAAGACGGCGTTCGCCACGTTCGCCCCAAAGGACTGAGAGGTTCACCCCCAAGGACTGACCAGGCCACGTATCGTGAGAGGCCGTGGACCGTACGCAGCCGCAAGAGACCGGTGAACGACCGGAATTGACGGCTTCGTGCGGTCGGCGCGACCGGGGGACGGCGAGTGGGCCGAAGGGCGGCCCGAGCGGCCCGAGGCGAGCCGAGCCATGAAAGCAGCACGCTGTGGGGAGGCGTCGTGGACGACTATGCGGGAAGGGTGCTCGCCGAACGCTATCGGCTGCCTCTGCCGCCCTCCGACGAGTACGAACTCGTCGAGACACGCGCCTTTGACACCTACAGCGGTCAGGAAGTCCTCCTCCGGCAGGTGCCGTTGCCGGAGGTCGTGGAAGCGGAAGTGCTCGACGCGGATGGCTCCGGGGGCGTTCCCGCGCCTCGCCGGGCCCCCGGGCGCAGCACCCGGCGGCCCACGGATCCGGCGGTGCGGCGGGCCGTCGAAGCCGCCCAGGCCGCCGCGCAGATCCCCGACCACCCCCGGCTCGACCAGGTCTTCGACGTGTTCGCCGAGGACGGTTCGCTGTGGATCGTCAGTGAACTGGTGGCGGCACGGCCGCTGGCCGCGCTGCTCGCGGAGGAGCCGCTGAATCCCTACCGGGCGGCGGAGATCGGCTCGGACGTGCTCACGGCGCTGCGTGCCCTCCATGCGCACGGCTGGACCCACCGGAACATCACGGTGCGCACGGTCCTCGTCTGCGACGACGGCAGAGTCGTCCTGACCGGCCTCGCGGCGGGCGCCGCCGAGGAGGCCCTGTGCGGGTACGCGCCGGTGCCGGACCCCGTGGAGCCGGTGGAGGAGGCGGAACTGGTGGAGGACGCCGGGCCCGCCGCCGGCGACGCGGTGCAGCCGTACACGCCGTACACCCCGCCGGCGTACGGGTACGGCTTCGGCGAGGGCGCCGGGGACGTACGGGCCGCACGAGCCGGTGCCATCGCCGCATACCGGGCGGGCACCCGGGCCGCGGCCCGCGTAAGCGAGGACCGCCGGCAGGAAGTGACCGGCCCGGAGGACCGCCAGGATCACCAGGTCCACCAAGTCCACCAGGACCGCGAGGAGGGCCGACTCGGCCGGCACGGCCTGGACGACGCGCACGGCCTGGACGACGCGCACGGCCAGGACGACGCACACGGCAAGGACGACGCGCATGGCCTGGAAGGCCGGTACGGCCACGACGGTCGGCACGCCCAGGGCGGTGACGGCGCCGTCGACGACCACGGTGATCGGGGCCTTCTGCCCGCCTCCGGTCGCGGGATCGACGGCGTCGGGCGACTGCACCACCCCGGTGTACGGGACGAGCCGGACGACGACCGCGGCGCCCTCCTGCCCGCGCCCCGCCCCGGTTCCGCCCCGCCCGCGCCGCGGTGGTGGTCCCAGCCGGCAGGCGACGCCGGCGCCACGGACGACGACAGGGACGACGACGCCTACGAGGGCCCGTCCGAGCGTCCCTACGAGGATCCGCCCCCGAACCCACGCCGGCCACAGCTCGCGGGCGTCTGGCGGGACGGCCCCGCATCCGGCGCCGACGGCCCCGCGCCGATCTCCGCAGGCGGCGGCACATCCCGCTACGGTGCGTCGCCCTACGCCGGGACCGGCCGCGACGCCCTGCGCGCCGACGCACGGCGCCAGAGCGGCGCGTCCGTCCACGAGGAGCAGGCGACCGTCGGTGGCCGCTGGGACGAGGTGGTCGCCGCCGGTGCGGCCACGGCATATCGAGGGCCCGCCACGCCTCTCGCCGCCGAGCGGGCGCGCCAGGCCCGCATCGCCGTCGTCGGCGCGGTCACCGAGCGCTGGGCACCCGAGCAGGCCGGACCCGTGCACGAGAACTGGCAGCTGGCGCCGCCCATCGGCCCGGCCACCGATCTCTGGGCGCTCGGCGCGCTGCTCTACCGCGCGGTGCAGGGCCACGCCCCGTACCCCGAGGAGAGCGCCGTCGAGCTGGTGCAGCTCGTCTGCGCCGAACCGCCCGCCTTCGCCGAGGAATGCGGACCGCTGCGCCCGGTCGTCGAGTCGCTGCTGCGTCAGGATCCCACCGAGCGCCCGGACTTCGAGGAGCTGCGCGGCTGGCTGCGCTCGCTCGTGCGGTCCGCTCCGGAACCCGAGGCGGGCACCGAGGTCGTTCCGCTGCCCTCGGTCGACGGCACCCGTCTGCCCGTCGTACGCCGCCGGGGCGAACTGGTCCGCAGGCGCCGGGCCGGTTCCCCGGACATCAGGCACGGCCGCCATCGCCACAAGAAGCCCAAGGCACCGCGTGAGCCCCGGGAGCGGCGCCCGCGCGGACCCCGCTCGCTGGGCAGGATCCTGCTCCTGCTGATCCTGCTGATCCTGCTCGCGCTCGCCGCCGCCATCGCCTACGCCGTGCTGTTCATGCCGAAGTCCGGCCCGGGGGCGGGCGCCGGGGCGGCTTCGCAGTCCCCTCCCGCGTCCCAGGGGGGCACACCCGCGAACGAGCCGGCGGGCGACGCCTCCCCGGACGGCCGGCAGCCCCAGACCTCCGCGCCCGCCGTCGACCTCGCCGACGGCTATGTCGTGCGTGTCGACCCCGAGGGCTTCCGGATCGGTGTCGACAAGACCTGGCAGCGCCGACCCGTCAACGACAGCGGCCAGGTCCGCTACGTCGGCGGCGACTTCACGCTCATCGTCGTCCCCGGCCGCGATCCGGTGAGTGCCAACGGCTCGGACCCGATGGCGTACCAGCGCGACAAGGAGCGTGAACTCCAGCCGTTCCGCGACTCCTCGTGGTCCTCCGCGTCCGGGCTGCGCCGGATAGACGTGGGCAAGCAGGCCATGGCGGAAGGCCAGTTCACCTGGCAGGACAGCACCGGGCGCGAGGTGTTCGTCCGCAACCTCGCGATGATCGTCGGGGACAGGTACCACGTGCTGCAGGTGATCGGCCCCGAGGACCGGCGGGACAAGGTCACCGAGATCTACGAGCAGGCCACGGCGGCCTACCGGGCGGGTGGTTGACCCGGCCGGCAGGCCCCCCGCGAGGCGACCGCGCCCCGCAACCATCGGATCACGGTGCGAGTTACTGAGCCGCCCCCGGTTCCGCGTACGTACCTCCCCTCCGTAACCTGTCAATCCAAGGAACGGGGCGGGGACACGTGGAACACGCACAGAGCGCGAGTACGGCAGCGGGACTGCTGCTGGCAGGCCGGTACCGGCTGACCGAGACCATCGGCCGGGGCGGCATGGGCAAGGTCTGGCGCG
>NZ_JBIVUF010000017.1:0-28415 GCF_044757085.1 Streptomyces sp. NPDC091376
AGGTGTCCTCGGCCCTGACCGCCGCGGCGACCCCGAACGTCGTCGGCAGCCCCGGCTCCGGCTCGCCGAACCGGCTCCTGTACGTCGGCGGCGGCTCGACCACGCCGCCCGGACCGAGGTTCGAGAACACCGCCGACTTCGCGATCAACGACAACGCCACCGTGGAGTCGCCCGTCACCGTCAGCGGCGTCGCGGGCAGTGCCCCGGCCGCCCTGCAGGTGCCCGTGAGCATCGTTCACACCTACATCGGTGACCTCCAGGTCCAGCTCATCGCCCCGGACGGCAGCGCGTACACGCTGAAGTCGTACGGCACGGGCGGCAGCTCCGACAACATCAACACCACGTACACGGTGAACGCCTCCTCGGAGACCGCGAACGGTACGTGGAAGCTGCGCGTGAGCGACAACGCCAACTACGACACCGGCAGGATCGACTCCTGGGCGCTGCAGTTCTGACGCCTCGTACGCCCATGAGTCCGGCACCTGACGAGCAGTGACAAAGAGGGGCGGTCGCGCCGAGCGGCCGCCCCTTCCTCGTGCGCCGTGGTCGTCGTCGGACTCCGGGTACGGCGTCGGATCGGCGACCCGGCACGCGGTCGGGACCGGGCGTGAGGTGCGGTGGACGGTCAGGAAGCCGAAGGGGCGGTCGCCGCCCGCCGTGCGGTGAGGCGGTTCACCGCACGAAGAGAATCTGCTGTCGCCCGCATGGCGCCCCCCGTATGATCCGCTGATCGTCGATCCGCGCACATGTTCGCATGATCCCCGCTGATCCCCGCTGATTTCTCCGAGGAGCACGTACCCGTGGAACCGTCGTCGCAGGGCTGGACGCCTCCGGGCGCGTCCGGCCCGGCGCAGCCGCCTTCGCAGCCTTCGTCCGCGTCCCCACAGCCGTACCCGTATCCGCATCCGACGCCTGTGGGGTCGCCGACGGGGACGCCCATGGGGATGTCGGCAGGGGTGCCGTATCCGGCATACGGGATGCCTCCCCGCCCCGCGACCAATGGCTTCGCCGTCGCCTCCCTCATCACGGGAATCGTGTGCTGTGTGCCGCCGCTCGGGCTCGTCCTCGGACTGATCGCCCTCGCGCAGATCAAGAAGAAGGGGCAGGAGGGGCGCGGGCTGGCGATCGCGGGGACCGCGCTCTCCGTCGTCAGCACGATCCTCATGACCGTCGCGTTCGCCACCGGCGGCGCCGCCGCGTTCTGGGGCGGCGTCCGCGACGCCGCGGACGAGAGTGCCAGGTCGCGCTCCACGCTCGATCTGCGCACCGGGCAGTGCTTCGACACGCCCCATGGGGTCGAGGACGAGAAGGAGACCGCCTCCGTCGCGGTCGTCGACTGCGCGAAGCCGCACGACGGTGAGGTCTCCGGCGCCTTCCCGCTGCACAAGTTCGGCAGATGGCCGGGAGACCCGGCCATCGAGTCCGAGGCGGAGACCCGCTGCGAGGAGATCAACAGCGCCTACGCGCTGGACCGGTGGGCCGTTCCGGAGGCTGCCGAGACGTACTACTACATGCCGACCAGGGACAGCTGGCGGCTCGGGGACCGGACCGTCGTCTGCACGTTCGCGGCCACCGAGGCGAAGCTGAAGTCCTCCGTCCGCAGTGACCGGACCACCCTGAACCCGGCGCAGCTCGCGTATCTGAAGAGCGAGCAGGCGATCGAGGAGACGCGGTGGGAGGAGCCGGAGGACCTCTTCGAGGACGATCCGGACGCCAATCGCACCTGGGCCGCGCAGATGTCGTTGACGCTGGAGGAACAGGCCCGCGCGCTGCGCGCCGCGGACTGGCCCGCGGCCGCCCGGAAGGACGCCCTGGCGCGTGCGAATGAGTACGACGCCGCCCGCAAGCACTACGACCAGGTGACCGGGGCGCTGGAGGAGGACGAGTTCTGGGAGGGCTGCGGCAAGGCCGAGGAGGCGCTCCGGCAGAAGACCGAGATCGCCGTGCGCTCCGCCCTCGGGCTCTCCACGAAGCCTCCGGCGGAGCCCGGGGACGAGGGGACCGGGGACCCGGACTCCGAGGAGACGCGGCCGGGCGACGCCGTGGAACTGTGAGCGGGACTGCGCCCGGCGGGCCCCGGCATCCTCGCCGGGGGCCCGCCGGCTCGTCCTCAGGCCGCTGACGGTCCGGATGTTCCGGCAGTCGCTCAGCGGCCCTTCAGGCCCTTGTCGATCGCCGTCATCAGCTCCCCGTCCGGGGTGTCCCCGTCCAGGGACCAGAACATCGCGCCGCCGAGCCCGCGGTCGCGGATGTACGACGTCTTGGTCCGCAGCACATGGGGATCGTCGTACGTCCAGAGCGTGGTGCCGTCGAAGAGCCACGCGTGGCCGTTCCGCCGGTCGCGGTGGACGGTGTACGTGCCCGAAGCGGCGAGCTTCTTCAGGGCCTTGTAGTCCTCGTAACCGGCGGCCCAGGTGGCCGGTGCGGGTCCGCCCGCCGGCTGCCCGAGGCCGTCGCCGCCACCGGTGACACCCGTCCAGCCCTGGCCGTAGAAGGGCACGCCCAGCACCAGCTTGCGGGCGGGCGCGCCGCGCCGCAGCCAGTCCCGCACCGTCTGGTCGCCGCTGAAGTCGTCTCGGGCGAACAGCGCGGACTGCTGGGCGGTGGTCTTCTCGCCGGAGACGTGGAAGTCGTAACCCTGGAGGGTCACGAAGTCCAGGTCGCGCATGATCCTCCGGACGTCGAAGCCGGCGTCGATCTTGGCGGGCGCGGCCGGGACGAAGGCCGTCAGCTCGTAGTGCTTGCGCTTCTTCAGCGTTCTGCCGTACGCGTCGAGCTGGGTGCGGAACTCCCGTACCAGCGCGGTGAAGTTCTGCTTGTCCTCGGGACGGAAGACGGTGTCGGTGTCGCCCTCGGAGCCGGGCCATTCCCAGTCGAGGTCGATGCCGTCGAAGAGCCCGGCCGCCGCTCCGGCGCCGCCGCGGGCGCCGTCCACGGGCAGGTTGCCCTTGATGTAGAGGTCGAGGCAGGAGGCGACGAAGGCCTTGCGCGAGGCGGGGGTGCGGGCGGCGTCGGAGAAGTGGGTCGACCAGCTCCAGCCGCCGAGGGAGATCAGCACCTTGAGGCCGGGGTGCTTGGCCTTGAGCTCGCGCAGCTGGTTGAAGTTGCCGGCGAGCGGCTGCCCGTCCGTGTCGGCGACGCCGTCGACCGAACCGGCGGCGTCCAGCGGACGGACGTAGTCCGCCCAGGCGTCGGCCTCTCCCGGGACGTTGCCGGTGAAGCACTTCCCGTCCGGACCGACGTTGCCGAAGGCGTAGTTGATGTGGGTGAGCTTGCCGGCCGTGCCGCTGGTGTCCAGGTCCTTGACCTGGAAGTTGCGTCCGTAGACGCCCCATTGGGTGAAGTAGCCGACGCGTTTGTACGTGTGGTGGTGGCCGCGGCCGTCCGCCGTGGCGGCCGGTGCGAGCGCGGCGGGAAGCGCCGCGAGGAGCGAGAGCGAGGTGGCGGCGATGGTCAGCCGGGCAAGGGTTCTTCGGCGCATGAGGCTCATTCCTGTGCGTGTGCCGGGCGAGTGACTGAGCGGGTGCCGGGACGTGTGCCGGAGGTCTTCCATGAGCGGTGCTTGCTGCCGTGCGTGGTACGGATAGGAAGGTATTGGTCTGGACCATTGCGGTCAAGGATTCGGTGCACGCCTGCCCGAAGCCCGAGTCCATACCTGGGGTAACTGCCTGCGTAAAGAGCGGTCATCACTTCGGGTGAAACCGTGGCCCATGCTTGCGGCGCGCAACCGTCGGTTGCCACGCTGTAGCTGTCTGTCAACCTGTTGGGAGTGGCCAGTGACATTCGGTGAGCAGCCCGCCTATCTGCGCGTGGCGAGCGATCTTCGCCAGAAAATCGTCAATGGTTCGCTCCCGCCGCACACCCGCCTTCCCTCGCAGGCCAGGATCCGCGAGGAGTACGGCGTCTCGGACACCGTCGCGCTGGAGGCGCGGAAGGTGCTGATGGCGGAGGGCCTGGTCGAGGGCCGATCCGGCTCCGGGACGTATGTGCGCGAGCGGCCGGTGCCGCGGCGCATCGCCCGCTCGGGGTACCGCCCGCCGACCGGTGCCAATCCGTTCCGGCAGGAGCAGGCGTCGGAAGACGCCCGCGGCACCTGGGAGTCCAGCAGCCAGCAGGAGCCGGCGAGCATGGCGATCGCCGGACGGCTGGGGGTCGCCCCCGGCGAGCGCGTGATGCGTACGCGGTATGTGTTCCGGGACGCCGGCGAGGCGATGATGCTCTCCACCTCCTGGGAGCCCCTCGTGATCACGGGACGGACGCCGGTGATGCTGCCCGAGGAGGGGCCGCTCGGCGGCTGCGGCGTCGTCGAGCGGATGGGCGCGATCGACGTCGTCGTGGACAACGTGGTGGAGGAGGTCGGCGCGCGGCCGGGGCTGGCGGAGGAGCTCCTGACGCTCGGGGGAGTCCCCGGCCATGTGGTCATGGTCATCCAGCGGACGTACTACGCGTCGGGGCGCGCGGTGGAGACGGCGGACGTCGTGGTCCCGGCCGATCGCTACCGCATCGCGTACCACCTTCCCGTACGGTGACGGCCGGGTCGCCGTGTCCTCGGGGCGCCTGACGCGCCGTCGGGCTCCCGGTGCGGTGACCGCTGGGCGGTCGGTCTGTCCGCCCGTCGTGATCACGAGTTGACGCCCGCCCCGGACCGTAACGCGCGGGCGATCGCGTGCGGTGCCGAGTCGTCATGGCCCGCTTCTGCTTTGCTCGCTGTGCTGCCCGCTGGACGCCGAATGCTGCGATGTCTGCCGCAAGGATCCCCCGGCCTCCAGCCCGGTCCCGCTGTCGCTGTCGACGGTGCGTACGGACTGAACGCACCGTCCGATCCCGTCGGTCCCCCGCAGGCTCGTTCCCGGGAGGACCTCGGTCTCTCCGGCGGAGCCCGGACTCCGGTGAGAGGGGGCGCACTCGGCCATGTGCGCTCCCTTTGTCTGCCGCCCTCCTGGCCGGATCCGTCTCTCTTTGTGAAAACACGGATCCGCTGAGTAAAGGTCAGGCGTAAGCTCGGGCATATGCAGACTGCGGTTTCCTGGGGATCGTTAGAGATGTGCAGGCCGGCGGAGGGGGAGGCGCGATGAGCGACGGTGGCGGGGTGCTGCCCTGGCTGGTGATCCGCCAGGACGACAACGGCAATCGCTATCGCGTCGGCAGGTACGCCACACAGGACGAGGCGCAGGCGGTCGCCGACGGCCTCGGTGACCGCGGCCACAAGCAGCTCTACTGGGTGGAGCACGTCGGACAGACCGCGCCCTCCTGACATGCTCCGGTCGCGGCCATCCGGGCGAACGCGCGGATGGCCGCGCGTGCGGAGCGCCCCGCCTCGCGGGTTACGCTCCGGCGCATGACAGATCGCGTGACCGCTCGGGTCGTGGTGGCCGGGGCGCTTTATGAGCAGGGGCGCTTGCTCGCCGCGCGCCGCAGCGCACCACCGGAGTTCGCCGGCCGCTGGGAGCTGCCCGGCGGAAAGCTCGAACCCGGCGAGACCCCGGAGCAGGCCCTCGTTCGCGAACTGCGCGAGGAACTCGGCGTGGAGGTCGAGCCGGTCGAGCGCATCCCCGGCGAGTGGCCTCTGGGGCCCGGTTATGTACTCCAGGTCTGGACCGCGCGGCTGATCTCCGGCCTGCCCCTTCCGTTGGAGGATCACGACGAGCTGCGCTGGCTGGCCGTCGACGAACTGGACTCGGTGGACTGGCTGCCCCAGGACCGACCCGCCGTCGATGAGGTGGTGCGCCGGCTGCCCCCGCATCCCTCGGGAAGCGCACGCGGCTGACGCTCTACGCCGTTCGTGCCACCGTGCGCCCCTTCTGGCGATAGCCCGCCCTGATATCGGGTATGGGGTGATTAACCGTCCCAAAGTGGACAGGTTCTGTGGCTGGTCTGGGAAGTGGTCGGCGTGATCGACACCGATGGCGCATGCGTCGAGTGGACCTTCCCTGCCGAGCCGGACGCCGTACGCTCCGCCCGTCATGCGGTCCGTGACGCCCTGCGCGGCTGGGGTCTGGACTCCGTGATCGGCGATGTGACGGTGCTCCTGGTCAGCGAGCTGGTGACCAATTCCCTTCGGTACGCCTCCGGCCCCATCGGGGTCCGGCTGGTCCGGCCGACCGTCGACGGATCGGCTCCACCGCGACTGCCCGCTCTGCTGGTGGAGGTCTCCGATCCGCTTCCGGAGCCACCGCATGAACGCCCCGCGGGACCCGATGACGAGGGTGGACGCGGACTGCAGCTGGTGGCATGCACCGCCCGGCGCTGGGGGACACGGCGCGGAAGAACGGGTAAGACCGTGTGGTTCGAGCTGCCCCTGCCGGGTTAGGAGTGTGGGGGGAGAACGATCATTACGTGCTCGGCTCAAAACGAACGAGACCGTGCTGTGATCGTGAACGCCGTGCCGCCAGGGCCCGTAGTGCTGAATACTGCGGGCATGGCCGGTCCGGTGCGGTGAGCTGGAGGGGACGGTCGCGTGAGCGAGATACCTGAGACGGCGAGCGGCGTGGTCTGGCAGAGCAGCCCGCCCGGCTCCATCTACGACTACATCAAAGTCGCGTCGTTCTCGATCGGCCCGGACGGGCTGGTCGACCAGTGGAGCCGACGTGCCGCCGAGCAGTTCGGTATCGAGGCCGACGAGGTCAGGGGCAAGGACCCGGTCGAGGTCTTCATCCCGGCCGATATGCGCACGCGAGGTCATCGCAAGGTCGCCGAGATCCTGGACGGCAAGGAGTGGACGGGCCTCGTGCCCTTCCGGATGCCCGGCGAGGGCGGCGCGCACGGACTGGCCGAGGTCTATGTGATGCCGAGTGAGACGGAGCGCGGCGAGCGCGCCGCGCTCTGCATCGTCGTCGATGTCCGTGCACTGCGACAGATCGAGACAGATCTCGCCGCGTCGCAGGCGATTTTCGGCCAATCTCCTTTTGGCTTCCTCCTGTTCGGAACCGACCTCACCGTGCTGCGCGCCAACCAGCGCTTCGCGACCGTCTTCGGGGGCGTGGCGGAGGACCACCGCGGACGCACCGTGCACGACTACTTGTCCCGGCCCGAGGCGGAGCGGATGACCGCCGCCCTTCAACGCGTCCTGGAGACCGGGGAGTCCGTCACCGATCTGCAGCTCGTCGGCGTGGTCCCCGGCGGCACCGAACGCCGCCACTGGTCCATCAACCTCTACCGCGTGCACAGCGGGTCCGGCCGGCCGGTCGGGGTGGCAGGGCTCGGCACCGATGTCACCCGTCGCCAGATAGCCGCCCGAGAGGCGGCCAGTGCCCGCCGCAATCTCGCCCTGCTGAACGAGGCCAGCGCCCGGATCGGCAACTCCCTGGATCTGGAGACCACGGCCCGGGAACTCCTCGACGTCGCCGTCCCGGGCTTCTGCGACCTCGCCTCCGTCGACCTCTACCAGGGGCTGCTCACCGGAGACGAGGCCCCGCCCGGGCACTGGGGCTCCGGGCGGTCCGAGGGCTACGGCGGCAGCGCCGAGCTGCGCCGGGTCGCCTTCGCAAGCACCGTCTCCGAAGACCTGCTCGGTGCCTCCGGCGCGGCGACGCCGGCCACGCCCCAAGTCGGCGCCGTCCACCGGTACCCCTTCAGCTCGGCCTGCGCCGACGCGCTGCGCACCGCGCGCGTCCGCGCCATCCCGGGCGAGGACGGCACCCTGCTCCAGTCCACCCTCGCCGTGCCGATGGTCGCCCACGACACCGTCGTCGGACTCGTCCAGTTCTCCCGGGCGAAGGGGAGCGAGCCCTTCGGGGAACGGGACCGGGCGCTCGCCGTCGAGCTCGCCGCCCGCGCCGCGGTCTGCATCGACAACGCCCGCCTCTACCGCCGCGAGCACGAGCGCGCCCTGATCCTCCAGCGCAGCCTCCTGCCGCCCGGGGACCCGGAGGCCGCGGGCCTCGACATCGCCTGCCGCTATCTGCCGGGCAACACGGCCACCGAAGTGGGCGGTGACTGGTTCGACGTCATCGAACTCCCCGGACACCGCACGGCACTTGTCGTCGGCGACGTCATGGGGCGCGGCCTTCGGGCCGCCGTCGCCATGGGCGAACTGCGCACCGCCGTACGCACCTTGGCCCTGCTGGACCTGGAGCCGGCGGAGGTGCTCTCCGCCCTCGACGAGATCGCCCGCGGGCTGGGCACCCCCAGCGGTGCCCAGCAGGCGTCCCGTGTCGCGCACAAGTCCCGCGGCCCCGAGCTCTCCGAGGTCTATCTGGCGACCTGCGTCTACGCCGTGTACGACCCGGTGACCAGACGCTGCACCTTCGCCAACGCCGGCCATCTCCCGCCCGTCCTCGTCGAGCCCGGCGAGGAGGCCCTGATGCTCGACGTGCCGCCCGGGATGCCGCTCGGAGTGGGCGGCGAGCCGTTCGAGGAGGTCCAGGTCGAGCTGCCGGAGGGCGCCCTGCTCGCCCTCTACACCGACGGGCTCGTCGAGTCCCGTGACCATCCGCTCGACGAGGGGCTCGGCGCCTTCCGCAGGGCACTCACCGAACCGGCCCCCACCCTCGCCGAGGGCGGAGCGCCCGCCCGCTCGCTCGAGGACGTTTGCGACCACGTCCTGGCCACCCTCGACACCCGGCACGGCGAGGACGACATCGCCCTGCTGATGGCCCGCATCCAGGGGCTGACGACCGAGGCCGTGGGGGACTGGCGACTGCCCAGGGAACCCCGCTCCGTGGGTCGCGCCCGGGAGCTGGCCCGGGCCCAGCTGGTGGCCTGGGAACTCGATGCGCTCGTGGACACGGTCGAACTGCTCGTCAGCGAACTCGTCACCAACGCGCTGCGCTACGGCGAGGGCGAGATCCGGCTGCGGCTGCTGCGCGACCGCACCCTCGTCTGCGAGGTGTGGGACGCCGGTCTGGTCCAGCCCCGACGGCGGAGGGCCAAGGACACCGACGAAGGCGGCCGCGGGCTCCAGCTGGTCGGTCTGCTGAGCGCGGCCTGGGGCTCGCGCCGCACCCACCGGGGCAAGACCGTCTGGTTCGAACTCGCCCTGCCCGATGGGGACTCGACGGCCGAGCCCAGTGTGGAGCAGCTGCTCAGCATGTTCTGACCAAGGCTCAGGCGCCCGCCCGCCGCGGGCAGCTACGCGGCCTTCAGCGCGGCGAGCCGTGCCTCGATCTCCGCGCTGTCGCCCATCGCGTCCAGCTGCTCGAACTGGGCGTCCAGCGAGGAGGCCGCGAGCTCCTGCTTGCCCATCGCCTTCGCCTCCTCGCGGCGCACCTTGTCCTCGAAGCGGTTGAGCTCGCTCGTGGGGTCGAGCACATTGACGTTCTTGACCGCGTCCATCATCTGGTTCTGCGCCTGGGCCGACTTGGCCCGCGCCACCAGTTCGTCGCGCTTGGCCTGAAGCTCCGAGAGCTTCCCCTTCATCTGGTCGAGACCGGTCTTGAGCTTGTCCACGACCTCCGTCTGGGCGGCGATCGTCGGCTCGGCGGTCTTCGCCTCCCGCTCGGACTGCAGCTGCCGCTGCAGCGCCACCTTCGCGAGGCTGTCGAACCTGTCGGCGTCCGGGCTCTGCCCGGACCCTCTCAGCTCGTCCGCCTTCCTGCTCGCCGCGAGAGCCTTTCCGCCCCACTCCTCGGCCGCGCGCACATCCTCCTGGTGGTCCTGCTCCATGAGGCGCAGATTGCCGATGGTGCTCGCCACGGCCTGCTCGGCCTCCGAGATGTTGTTCGTGTAATCCCGGATGAGCTGGTCGAGCATCTTCTGCGGATCCTCGGCCTGGTCCAGGAGCGCGTTGATGTTGGCCTTCGCCAGCTGCGCGACACGGCCGAGAATCGTCTGCTTGGTCATGGCACTTCTCCTTGCGTAGGAAGACAACCGCGTCAGAAACGGCCACCGCCGCCCAGGCGGCCACGCGTGCCCCCACCGCCGAAACTGCCCGGACCACCGCCGAAGCCCCCGCCCCCATGACCCCCGCGTCCATGACCCCCGCCAAAGCCCCCGCCTCCTCCATATCCGCCTCCGCCGCCGAACAGGCCGCCGAGGATGATCCCGCCGAGCACGGCACCGCCGAGCCCGCCTCCTGCTCCTTGTACACCGCCCGGCCCGAACGGGTTCCGGTACGCACCTACCTCCTGCTCGGCGATGCTCTGCGCCTCCCGGGCCAGGGCGTCCGCCTGCTGTGCCTCGACCAGCGCGCCCTGCGCGTCGTCCGACTCCGCCAGCACCCGCGACCGTTCGAGCCTCCGCTGCGCCTCGGCGAGCCGGGTACGGGCCCGCGCCCCCACCGCGCCGCGGTGGGTGGTGATGAAGTCCGAAGCCGCCCCGACCGAGGAACGCGCCGTGAGAGTCGCCTGATCGAGCAGCGTGCGGGCCCGCCGTGTGCCCTCCTCGCGCTCGCGGGCGCCCGCGAGCGCCTCGTCCAGCGCCGCATCCGCCTCCTCGACCCGGCGCAGCGCGTCGATCGGGTCGTAGGGGCCCGCATCCGTCGCCTGTCGTACATCGGCGAGCACCGACTCGGCCCGGGCGATCCGGCCCTGGAGGTCGGCGGTCGAGACTCCCTCCGCCGTCCCCTTCAGCAGTCCGCGGGCATCGGCCAGGTCGGCCTCCGTCTCGGTGAGCGCGCCGGGCAGCTTCCCGGCCGCCTCCGCGAGTTCCTGGGCCCGCCGGTCCACGGCGTCGATCAGCCGCGCCGCCTGGTCGACCGCGCCCTCCGCTGCCCGGATGTGCACGGCCGCGGCCGCGTTGTCGCCGGCGCCGATCGCCTCCCGGGCCTGGTCCAGGGCGGTCGTTGTGAACAGCAGCCGGTCCTTGGCCTGGTCGACGTCGCTCACGACGGGCGCGGCCGCCGACTCGGCGTACCGCTGCCGCATGACGGTGAGCGTGGCCTCGGCCGTGCCGACCCGTCCGGTGAGCTCCTGATGAGCGGATTCGGCCGTGGCCAGGGCCTGGGGCGCGTTCTGTTCCAGGGCGCGCAGCTGGTCGAAGTCCTCCGACTCCTCGTCCAGGCGCCGATTGGCCTCCGCGCACCGGGAGATGATCTCGTCCAGCATCCGCCGTCGGGTCGCGTCGTCCTCCGGAAAGGCGTCGTCGAGCGCCTGCCGTAGCCGGAAAGCGGCCGTCAACTCGCCTTTGGCGTAGGCCACGGCCTCCGTGAAGGGCTTCGCGGCCTCGTCCCCGAACTCCGCGGTGGCGAAGCCGAGTTCCTCCTGGCTGGTACGCAGGGCGTCGTCGGTCGCGACGAGTGTCCGCTTGGCCTGGGCGTCCAGCTCGGGCAGCGGGGTCGGTTCCGGAGCCGGCGTCTCCTCCGGCGTGCCCCAGCCCAGCCGGCCGCCGGCCGGAGTGGTCCGGGTCGCGGTCCGGCTCCTGCGCTTGCGGTAGGTGTACGCGGCGAGGGCGCCCGCTCCGCCGAGCACCGCCAGCGGCAGGACCAGGTCGGTGGCGGAGGCGCCGTCCCCGCCGCCTCCGCCGGGGTCGGCCGGGCCGGGAGTGATCACCGGCGTGGGCACGGGCTGCCCGCCGAGCACCGCGGCGTAGCCGTTGGCGGCTCCGATCGCGGCGCCGGCCCAGTCGTTCTGCCTGAGCGCGGGCTCGACAGCGGTTCGCGCGACCTCTTCGAGCTGGGTCTGGGTGAGTGGTGAGTCCGCGTCCGCCGAGTAGGCGTACTGGCGGTCGTGCGTCGCCACGGCGAGCAGGACGTCGTCCTGCCTCAGCCCGTTCTTCGCAGCCGTCTCGTCGGCCCAGCTCTGCGCAGGACGCCCGGAGAAGTCGCGCACGTACACGACGAAGAGCTGGACGCGCCGTTCGTCGTACAGCCGGTCCAGGGCCTGCGCCACCTGGGGCTCCTGGCCGCCGAGCGCCCCGACACGGTCGGTGATCTGCCCCTGGCGCGACAGCTGCACCGGTTCCTCGGCGGGGGCGCCGCCGGCGGCGGGCACGATCAGCCACCACGCCGCCACCAGCACGGCGAGGAGAGCCCGGACGGCTATTCGTGTCACGTTTGGGAGGCTATGTCCGGCCATCGGTCCGCGCGACCGGACGCCCACTTGCCCAGATGCCCGACGGGCGGGCGCGCCCTCGGGAGCCACGCGTCACGTTCCGTAGCCGTCACTGTCAGTGGCGTCACCTAGAGTCAGGACGCACGTGGGACGTGGCGCTGTACGTGGGAAGTGGCGCTGTATGGGGGTGAACGTCGTGAGCGGGATCTGGGACGGAGCACGTGAGCGGGTACGTGGGCGCGTACGCGCACCGAGGCAGGCACCGAACCGGCAGGGGGCGTTCGGGTCGGGGGACGGCCCTTGCCTGCGACCTGTACCGGCT
The DNA here is from genome assembly GCF_044757085.1 of Streptomyces sp. NPDC091376. Taxonomy (NCBI): domain Bacteria; kingdom Bacillati; phylum Actinomycetota; class Actinomycetes; order Kitasatosporales; family Streptomycetaceae; genus Streptomyces; species Streptomyces sp. NPDC091376. The sequence continues at coordinate 12,250 of NZ_JBIVUF010000017.1, forward strand.
GGACAGGGCCGCGTGCACGGCCCTGTCCACCCCTGTACCGGAGCGCGCCGTCTAGTCCGCCGACCGCCGCCGGATCTTGCTGCCCAGCCACACCAGCGGGTCGTACTTCCGGTCCACCGCGCGCTCCTTGAGCGGGATCAGCGCGTTGTCCGTGATGTGGATGCCCTCGGGGCACACCTCGGTGCAACACTTGGTGATGTTGCAGTAGCCGAGACCGTGCTCGTCCTGGGCCGTTCGCTTGCGGTCCAGGCCGGTCTCGGCGGCCGCGTCCAGGGGGTGCATGTCCAGCTCGGCCACGCGCATCAGGAAGCGGGGCCCGGCGAAGGCCGGCTTGTTCTCCTCGTGGTCACGCACCACATGGCAGGTGTCCTGGCACAGGAAGCACTCGATGCACTTGCGGAACTCCTGCGAGCGGTCCACATCGACCTGCTGCATGCGGTACTCACCCGCCGCGACCCCCGGGGGCGGGACGAAAGCCGGGACCTCCCGGGCCTTGGCGTAGTTGAAGGTGACGTCCGTGACGAGGTCACGCACCACCGGAAAGGCCCGCAGCGGGGTCACGGTGATGGTTTCGCTCCGGTCGAAGACCGACATCCGGGTCATGCACAGCAGCCGTGGACGGCCGTTGATCTCCGCGCTGCACGAGCCGCATTTGCCCGCCTTGCAGTTCCACCGCACCGCCAGATCGGGCGCCTGGGTGGCCTGCAGCCGGTGGATGATGTCGAGGACGACCTCACCGTCGTTGACCTCGACCGTGAAGTCCGTCAGGCCCCCGCCGTCCTGGTCTCCCCGCCAGACCCTGAACCGAGCGTCGTACGTGCTCATTCGTACAGCTCCTCTTCGGCGAGGTACTTGACCAGCTCCTCCTTCTCGAAGAGGGCGAGCAGGTCGTGGCGGATGGGTTCGGTGGTCTTGCGCGTGAGGTCGATCTGGCCGCGCACGGGATCGGTCGGCGCGGGTCCGCCCGAGTCCCCGAGGCCGAAGGCCAGGGCGCGGTCGGCGAGGCGGCACAGCAGATTGATGCGGCGCCACTCGCGTTCCATGGTGGGAAAGTCCTCGCGGGTGTGGCCGCCGCGGCTCTCGGTGCGCTCCAGGGCCGAGCGGGCGATGCACTCGCTGACCAGCAGCATGTTCCGCAGGTCGAGGGCGAGATGCCAGCCAGGGTTGAACTGCCGGTGGCCCTCGACTCCCGCCCGCCGGGCCCGGACCCGGAGGTCGCCGAGCTTCTTCAGGGCCTGCGCCATCTCGGCCTCCCGCCGGATGATGCCGACCAGGTCGTTCATCGTCTGCTGGAGTTCCTGGTGCAGGGTGTACGGATTCTCCGGAGCCGCGCCGGGCTCGGGACTCTCCGCGCTGAACGGACGCAGTGCCTCCGCCGCGGCCGCGTCGATCTGGACCTCGTCGATGAGGGGCCGTTCACCGGCGAGCCCCGCGGAGTACTCGGCGGCGTGCAGACCGGCGCGCCGCCCGAAGACCAGCAGATCGGAGAGAGAGTTGCCGCCGAGCCGGTTGGAGCCGTGCATACCGCCGGCGACCTCGCCCGCGGCGAACAGGCCGGGGACGCCGACCGCGGAGGCGGTGTCCGAGTCGACCGCGATGCCGCCCATCACGTAGTGACAGGTCGGTCCGACCTCCATCGCCTCGGCCGTGATGTCCACGTCCGCCAGCTCCTTGAACTGGTGGTACATGGACGGCAGTCGGCGCTTGATCACCTCGGCCGGCATCCGGGTCGACACATCGAGGAACACCCCGCCGTGCGGAGACCCCCGGCCGGCCTTCACCTCGGAGTTGATCGCCCGGGCGACCTCGTCACGGGGCAGCAGCTCGGGAGGACGCCGGTTGTTGTCCGGGTCCTCGTACCAGCGGTCGCCCTCCGCCTCCGTCTCGGCGTACTTCTCCTTGAAGACGTCCGGGATGTAGTCGAACATGAACCGCTTGCCGTCGGAGTTGCGCAGCACCCCTCCGTCGCCGCGCACCGACTCGGTGACGAGAATGCCCTTCACGGACGGCGGCCAGACCATGCCGGTCGGATGGAACTGCACGAACTCCATGTTGATCAGCGGTGCCCCGGCGAGCAGCGCCAGCGCGTGCCCGTCGCCCGTGTACTCCCAGGAGTTGGACGTCACCTTGAAGGACTTGCCGATACCGCCGGTGGCGAGCACGACCGCGGGCGCCTCCAGGACGAAGAAGCGCCCGGACTCGCGCTCGTAGCAGAAGGCGCCCGAGACGCGGTCACCGTCCTTGGACCCCTGTTCCTTGAGGACACGGGTCACCGTGCACTCCTGGAAGACCTTCAGCCGTGCCTCGTAGTCGCCGAACTCGCGCTTGTCCTCCTGCTGCAGTGCGACGATCTTCTGCTGGAGGGTCCGGATCAGCTCCAGGCCCGTCCGGTCGCCGACGTGTGCCAGTCGCGGATACTCATGGCCGCCGAAGTTGCGCTGGGAGATCTTCCCGTCCTTGGTGCGGTCGAAGAGCGCACCCCAGGTCTCCAGTTCCCAGACCCGGTCGGGTGCCTCCTGGGCGTGCAGCTCCGCCATCCGCCACTGGTTGAGGAACTTCCCGCCGCGCATCGTGTCGCGGAAGTGGACCTGCCAGTTGTCATGGGAGTTCACATTCGCCATGGAGGCGGCGATTCCGCCCTCGGCCATCACCGTGTGGGCCTTGCCGAAGAGCGACTTGCAGATCACGGCCGTACGGGCGCCCCGCTCACGCGCCTCGATGGCGGCCCGCAGTCCCGCGCCGCCCGCGCCCACGACGACAACATCCCACTGCTGCCGTTCGAGCTCAGTCATCTCTGAGCACCTTTCCTCTCTAGAAGAAGCGCGGATCCTCGAAGGCGCCGGTGGCGAGCAGATAGACGTAGAAGTCCGCGAGCGCGACGCTGATCAGCGACGACCAGGCGAGCAGCATGTGACGGTCATTCAGCTTGCCGACGAAGCCCCAGAGCCGGTAGCGCACGGGGTGCTTGGAGAAGTGCCGCAGCCGGCCGCCGATGATGTGCCGGCAGGAGTGGCAGGACAGGGTGTACGCCCAGATCAGCCCGATGTTGACGAGGAAGACCAGCGTGCCGAGGCCCATGTGGCCCCAGGCGTAGGTCTCGTCGCGGAAGGCGAGCACCGTGTCGTAGGTGAGGATGCCCGCGACCGGCAGCGCCGCGTAGAAGAAGTAGCGGTGCATGTTCTGCAGGATCAGCGGGAAGCGGGTCTCGCCCGTGTACTTCGCGTGCGGTTCGGCGACCGCGCAGGCCGGGGGTGAGGCCCAGAAGCCCCGGTAGTAGGCCTTGCGGTAGTAGTAGCAGGTCAGCCGGAAGCCCAGCGGGAAGATCAGGATCAGCAGGGCGGGGGAGAGGCCCCACCAGCTGCCGAAGATCTCCCAGTTGGGGCCGCCCTTCATCGGGGCGCAGTTCTCCGCGAGGCAGGGCGAGTAGAACGGCGACACATACGGTGCCGCGTAGTAGTCGCTGTTCGCGAAAGCCCGCCAGGTCGAATAGACGATGAAGGCGAGCAGACCGCCGGCGGTCGCGGCCGGCGCGAGCCACCAGCGGTCCGTCCTGAGATGGCGGGGGGCGATGGCGGCGCGCGAGGCGCCGCGTACGCCGGTGTCGGTGTGAGGTTCGGTGCCTGTGGCCAACGAAGCTCCTAGGGCGCGTGCCGGTCGCGCGCACCCAGGCCTTCGTCGTCCGAGTCCGTCCACAGCGAGCTGTCGTACGGGGTGTCGGGAATGGTGACCAGGTCTTCGGGGCGGCCGGCCGGCTGGGTCCGGGATGCGTCCTCACGCTTGTGCGTGAGGCTCCGCTCCAGCCGTTCGACCGTTCGGGCCAGGTCGTCGAGACGGCGCTTGACGTCCGTCAACTCGTCCTGCAGGGACATGAACTGCCCTCACTTCCGCGGTCGCGGTGGCATGCGGGTGTCTGGGGCTGTCCCCCAGAGGGCTCTGTGTGCGCCTGCGAGTGTCGCGCGTCACATCCCTGCTTGTGAAGGCGTGTGCACCGATTCGCGGTACGCGCCACCCGTTAGGGGCTCCTCAATAGGCCGCATGGGTGGGGTTTACGAGCCGCTGCGTCGTGTCGGCGGCACACCCCGACCTCCGTCCTCTTCAGTGAAGCGCAATAGGTGTGATCATCTCTAAAGATCATCAAATGGCTAACTGAAGGACGAAGGGGTACAAGTCATGTCCAACGTCGACGCCCCAAGCGGGAGGACATGCTCCCGTACACCTTGCTTCCGCACGCCCCGCCTCCGGACGTCCGTCGCACTGCTCACCAGCGGTGTGCTCGTCCTGCCCGTGCTGGCCGGCTGCACCTCGGAGGAGACCGGCACCGAGGCCGTGGTGGTCCCCATGGACATCGGCCATGCCGCGCGCAACAAGATCGATCAGGGGGGCACGCTGCGCTGGGCCGTCGACGCCGTACCCGCGACGCTCAACACCTTCCAGGCCGACGCCGACGTCGCCACCTCGCGCATCGCCGGTGCCGTGCTCCCCTCCCTCTTCCGCCTCGACGAGCGTGGGCGTCCCCAGCACAACCCCGACTATCTGGAATCGGCCGAGATCGTCGACCGCGAGCCCAGGCAGGTCGTCCTCTACAAGCTCAACCAGGAGGCGGTCTGGACCGACGGCCGGGAGATCGGCGCGGCCGACTTCCTCGCCCAGTGGCGGGCGCTGAGCGGCAAGGACTCGGCGTACTGGACCGCGCGCAACGCCGGCTACGACCGGATCGAGAAGATCGAACGCGGAAAGAGCGACCTGGAGGTCAGGGTCACCTTCGCCAAGCCGTACGCCGACTGGCGATCGCTGTTCACCCCGCTCTACCCGAAGGAGGCGATGGGCAGCCCGGCCGCCTTCAACGACGGCGCCCGCTCGGAGCTGGCCCAGACCGCCGGGCCCTTCACCCTCCAGAGTGTCGACCGCGAGGAGGACACCGCCACCTTGGTCCGCAATCCGCGCTGGTGGGGCGAGCCGGCCAAGCTGGACTCGCTCGTGCTCCGGGCCGTGCCGCGCGACCGGCGTGCCGCCGCGCTCGCCACGGGCGCGGTCGATCTGGCCGAGATCGACCGCAGTGTCGCGGACCGTATCGCCGTGGCCTCGCGCGAGACGGGCAACCAGAACAACGGGGACAGTGGGCCGGACACCGCGCTGGAGGGCTCCGGCGAGGACCAGGAGCAGGACCAGGAGCAGGAGCAGGCAGGAGAGCAGGGCGAGGAGCAGGCGCAGGACGAGGACGAGCTGCTCGCCGGTCAGCGCAATGACGCCGGCTTCGCGCGGTTCGCCAGTGAGCAGACGGCGCTGCGCGGATTCGTGGTCCGCAAGTCCCTGGAGCCCGCCTACACCCAGCTCGCGCTCAACGGCGAGTCCGGGCCGCTGGCGGACGAGCGGGTACGGCGTGCCGTGGCCAGGGCGCTGAACCGCGAGGAGCTAGCGGAGGCCGTGCTGAAGCCGCTCGGTCTGCCCGCCGAGCCGGTCGGCAGCCACCTCGCCCTCGCGGGGCAGCCGGCGTACGCCGACAGCAGCGGTGCGCTCGGCGATCAGGACACCCAGGAGGCCCAGGCGCTGCTCGCCGACGCGGGCTGGACCCGGGAGGGCGCCACCGCGAAGCAGCCCGGGACGAAGGCGGGACCCGAGAAGAGCGCGGCGGCCGGCAGCCCCGGGGCACAGAGCCCGTCGGCCGGTGGTCCGGCCGCGAGCAGCCCGGCAGCCGCCGGACCGGCCGCGAAGAGTTCCGCGCAGGGCAGCCCAGCCGTGAAGAGCCCCGCGCCCGGTGGCGCGGTCCCGAGCAGCCCGGCAGCCGCCGGACCGGCCGTGAAGAGTTCCGCGCCGGGCAGCCCGGTCGTGAAGAGCCCCGCGCCCGGTGGCGCGGTCCCGAGCAGCCCGGCAGCCGCCGGACCGGCCGTGAAGAGTTCCGCGCAGGGCAGCCCGGTCGTGAAGAGCCCCGCCCCGGGCGGCCCGGCCGTCGGGAACGGGCCACGAGCGGGCGCGCCGGCGCACGGCGCCGTCGGCGAGGGCCGCTCCATCGCCGGTGACGACAAGCCCGGCCGCGACGGCCTGGCCGGCGGCGAAGGGGACAAGGCGATGCCGAAGGCACAGAAGAGGGAGGGCGGTGTCGCCGGGGCCTACGCGCCGGTGGGCACCAGGGCTCCGCTGGCCCCCAAGGCTCCCGCGGGCAGCAAGGCCCCGGTCGCCGGCCCGCTCGGCAAGGATGGCAAGGCCCTCACCCTGCGTTTCGTCCTCCCCTCGGGCCCGGGTTCCGAGCCGCTGCGCACCGTCGGGGACAGGATCCGCCGGATGCTGGACAAGATCGGTATCCGTACGGAGATCACCAAGGTCGCCGAGGACAGCTTCTTCAAGGACCACATCGCCTCCGGCCACTACGACCTCGCCCTCTACTCCTGGCCGGCCTCGGCCTACCCGGCGACCGACGCGCGGCCGATCTACGCCAAGCCCGAGCCGGCCACCGACGGCTCGCTGCTGGTCGAGCAGAACTACACCCGGGTCGGTACGGACCGCATCGACCAGCTCTTCGACCAGGCACTCTCCGAGCTGGACGAAGGAGCGGCCCGCGAGCTGATGAAGCAGGCCGACGCCCGGATCTGGGCCGCCGCCGCGTCCATCCCGCTCTACCAGCGGCCCGAGCTGGTGGCGGCCAAGCGTGAACTCGTCAACGCGGGCGCCTTCGGGTTCTCGACGCCGCGCTACCAGGACATCGGTTTCGTGAAGGCCAAGGCGCCGGCACATGGCGCAGGGACGAACGAAAGGGACTGATCCCGGAAGGGACGCCGGCCCCGGAGGGGGCCGGCAGCGGGACCGACCCGGCCACGGAAGGAAGCCGCCCCCGGAAACCACCAGCTCCAGAGGCTCTCGACCTCAGAATCAGCTCAAGTCCCTTGCCCGCCGTCGCCCACGGCGGGCAAGGTCGTTCCAGGCCTCCGATCGGGCCGGGAAGCCGCTGACGCGACGGCCCCGTACCATAGGACACAGCCGTGGCGCGTCCGCCCGGCGGGCGTACGAGGAAACAGACGCCGCACCCCACGATCCGAGAGAAGCGCAAGCAACCCATGCCCACGCGCCACGACATCCGTAACGTCGCCATCGTCGCCCACGTCGACCACGGCAAGACCACCCTGGTCGACGCCATGCTGAAGCAGGCCGGAGCCTTCGCCGCCCACCAGCAGCTCGACGACCGCATGATGGACTCGAACGACCTGGAGCGTGAGAAGGGCATCACGATCCTCGCCAAGAACACCGCGGTGAAGTACCACCCGAAGGACGGCGGGGACCCGATCACGATCAACATCATCGACACCCCCGGCCACGCCGACTTCGGTGGCGAGGTCGAGCGCGGTCTGTCCATGGTCGACGCGGTCGTCCTGCTCGTCGACGCCTCCGAGGGCCCGCTCCCGCAGACCCGCTTCGTGCTCCGCAAGGCCCTCCAAGCCCGGATGCCGGTCATCCTCTGCATCAACAAGACGGACCGCCCGGACTCCCGCATCGACGAGGTCGTCAACGAGACGTACGACCTCTTCCTCGACCTGGACGCCGACGAGGACCAGATCGAGTTCCCCATCGTCTACGCCTGTGCCCGTGACGGCGTCGCCTCGCTGACCAAGCCGCAGGACGGCACCGTTCCGGCCGACAGCGACAGCCTGGAGCCCTTCTTCTCCACCCTCCTGGAGTCCGTCCCGGCTCCGGAGTACGACGAGAGCGCCCCGCTGCAGGCCCACGTCACCAACCTGGACGCCGACAACTTCCTCGGCCGTATCGCGCTGCTCCGCGTCGAGCAGGGCGAGCTGCGCAAGGGCCAGACCGTCGCCTGGATCAAGCGCGACGGTTCGATCTCGAACGTCCGCATCACCGAGCTGATGATGACCGAGGCGCTCACCCGCAAGCCCGCCGAGATGGCCGGCCCCGGTGACATCTGCGCGGTCGCCGGTATCCCCGACATCATGATCGGCGAGACGCTGGCCGACCCGGAGAACCCGGTCGCGCTGCCGCTGATCTCGGTCGACGAGCCGGCGATCTCCATGACCATCGGTACGAACACCTCCCCGCTGGTCGGCCGCGGCGGCACCGGAAAGGGCGCGGACGCCAAGTCCGCCGTCAAGGACCGCAAGGTCACCGCCCGCCAGGTCAAGGACCGCCTCGACCGCGAGCTGATCGGTAACGTCTCGCTGCGCGTCCTGGACACCGAGCGCCCGGACGCCTGGGAGGTGCAGGGCCGCGGTGAGCTGGCGCTGGCGATCCTGGTGGAGCAGATGCGCCGTGAGGGCTTCGAGCTGACCATCGGCAAGCCGCAGGTGGTCACGCAGGTCGTCGACGGCAAGGTGCACGAGCCGGTCGAGCGCATGACGATCGACGTGCCCGAGGAGCACATGGGCGCGGTCACGCAGCTCATGGGCGTCCGCAAGGGCCGCATGGACAACATGTCGAACCACGGCTCCGGCTGGGTCCGCATGGAGTTCGTCGTTCCGTCCCGTGGCCTCATCGGGTTCCGTACGGAGTTCCTGACGAACACCCGCGGTACCGGTATCGCCCACTCGATCCACGAGGGCCACGAGCCGTGGTTCGGCCCGCTCGTGACGCGCAACAACGGCTCCCTGGTCGCCGACCGCTCGGGTGCGGTCACGCCGTTCGCGATGATCAACCTGCAGGAGCGCGGCGTCCTGTTCACCGAGCCCGGCACCGAGGTGTACGAGGGCATGATCGTCGGCGAGAACTCGCGCTCCGACGACATGGACGTGAACATCACGAAGGAGAAGAAGCTCACCAACATGCGTGCGGCTTCCGCGGACAACACCGAGAACGTGGTGCCGCCGCGGAAGCTCTCGCTGGAGCAGTCGCTGGAGTTCTGCCGCGACGACGAGTGCGTCGAGGTCACGCCCGAGGCGGTTCGTATCCGCAAGGTGAACCTGGACGCCCGCGAGCGCGCCCGCGCCGCGTCCCGCGCCAAGCACGGCTGAGCCGAGTTCGGCTGAAAAGCGCCTACCACGGCTGAACCGCCCGGCATACGCGAACGGCCCGGACAGTCCCCCTCCGCGGGGGCCGTCCGGGCCGTTCGCGTATGCCGTTCACGTCGTACGGCAGCCTTGAGGGCTGCCGTGACGGGGCCCACACGTTCCTCGTGACGGCTGCCACACGTCCCTCGTGACGGCTTGTCCGTCAACAGGATTTCGTACCCGGAAGGTTCGACTATCGGACGTAGCGCACCGGAAACCTGTATTAACAGTCCGTTTCGGGGGTGTCTGTCTGCGATCCCTTTGTCCGAATTTTGGGCCTCTGGGGTGGAGTGATGTTGCCAAAACGAGATGCTTTAAGTGTGGTTTACAGCCCGAACTTACCTAATAGTTGGCTTCACTGAGCTCGGGTCAACGGGTCACGCGCTGTGGGGAGCGCCGACTCACGAGCACACGGGACACGGATCTTCGCCGTCAGGGGTGTCGGCGTCGTCATGTGTCCAGCCTTGCAGTGAATACGTGGACTCATGAGGAGGAACCCATGCGCGGTGCCACGAGCGCCAGTGGGGTCGGGTCGTCACAGATGGCTCGTGCGGCCATTTTTCAGCGCACATCATCCGGTCTGGTCGCCGGCAGCGGCCGGCACTTCTGAGACCCGGTCAACCGCTCGGCTCGCGTTCCTCGGGAGGAATCCTCCCGATTGACGTCTTTCCGGTCGTAGCGCCTACGGGGTGATCCCGTCAGGCGTGCGGTTGCGCCGCCGTACCCGTCCAGGGCGACGGCAGGCACCGGGAGATCGTCAAGCAGCCGTGGCAGAACGGACGTGAACCGTCCGGACCGTCGCAGGATGCAGGATCGCGGGTCACCCGACACCCGTGAATGGACACCATCATGACCAGTCCAATTGAGATCGAGGACGAGAAGGCCTCTGTCGCCTTGGACAAAGAGACCGCGGCGAAGAACGTCGGCGCGGACGGCAAATCCCTCACCGGCCGGTCGCCCGGCCAGCTGATGTGGGCGCGCTTCAAGCGCGACCGTACGGGCGTGATCTCCGCCTGTGTGGTGCTCTTCTTCTTCGTCGTCGCCGCGCTGGCCCCGGTGATCTCGGCCGTGTACGGCAAGAATCCCTACACGCTGTACGCGCAGGAGCCGGACTACCCGTTCCTCCTGGACGACTTCGCGATGCCCAGCGGTCCCTTCGGCGGTGTCTCGAGCGAGTTCTGGTTCGGCGTCGAGCCCAACCTGGGCCGCGACGTGTTCACGATGCTGATCTACGGCATGCGCACCTCGCTCTTCATGGCGCTGGTCCTGACGTTCCTCTGTGTGCTGACCGGCGTGATCATCGGCATGATCGGTGGCTACTTCGGCGGTCGGGTCGACTACTGGCTGGGCAGGATCACGGACTTCTTCCTGTCGTTCCCCAACCAGCTGTTCTTCATCGCGTTCATGCCCATCGTGACCGCGCTGTTCGTCTCCCCGACGGATGAGACGCCAACGTACCTGCGGGCGGTTGCGATCATCCTGGTGTCGTGGTTCCTCGGCTGGATGGGTATGGCCCGTCTGGTGCGCAGTTCGGTACTGTCCCTGCGCGAGCGTGAGTTCGTCGAGGCGGCCAAGGTCTCGGGTGCCTCCCGGGGCAGGATCGTGCGCAAGGAGATCCTGCCGAACATCGTCACGCCGATCCTGGTGCAGGGCACCTACATGCTGCCCAGCGCCATCCTCAGCATCGCGTTCCTCTCCTACGTGGGTGTCGGTTTCGTCGAGCCCACCCCCGACTGGGGCCGCATGTTCGCCATCGGCGCCAGGCTCTACGAGCAGGACCCGGCCTTCATGGTCTTCCCAGGTGTCTCGATGGTCATCTTCGTCCTCGCCTTCAACCTCCTGGGTGACTCGGTCCGCGACGCGTTCGACCCCAAGACCGGACGGTGACGTCCATGTGCGAGGGCAGCTGCCGCCCTCGCGCCGGGCAACCGGACGGCCAGGCAGCTCTTCTGGATAACAACCGACAGGTAGGTGCACGAGCATCATGAAGCCCACCCGAGCGCGCGCCGCACGCGCCATAGTCGTCGCCACGGCGGCCGGCTCACTGGCGCTTACCGGCTGCTCCAACGACAGCGGCAAGAACTCCAAGGACCAGTCGAAGTCCCAGGCGGACGCAGCGACTCAGTCCAAGCCGGTTGTCTACGGTGACGCTGCCGCGTCCAACGGTCCGGCGGCCGAGATCCCGGGCGCCAAGCCCGGCGGCACCATCAACGTCTACGCGCAGTCGGACATGACCCACATGGACCCGGGTCAGATCTACGTCAGCGACGCCGGCCAGTTCGCCAACCTGATCCACCGTGGTCTGACGAACTACCAGGAGGACGAGAAGGGCAACCTGACCGTCGTCGGTGACATCGCCACCGACTCCGGCAAGTCGTCCAACGGCGGCAAGACCTGGACCTTCACTCTGAAGGACGGCATCAAGGACGAGGATGGCAACGCCATCACGTCCGCCGACGTGCGCCACACCATCGAGCGCATGTACGCGAAGCACATCTTCGACGGTCCGTCGTTCGTCCAGTCGTGGCTCTCGGGCAACGACTACCGCAAGGCGCTGCCGGACGGTGGGTACGGCACCAAGCACCTGCCGGACAGCGTTCTCGCGACCCCGGACGCCAAGACGGTCGTCTTCAACTTCAGCCAGCCGCGCCCGGACCTGCCGCAGGCCCTCTCCATGGCCGGTTACGCCATCGTTCCGGAGAAGGCGGACACGAAGGAGAAGTACGACAAGGCCCCCAAGGCCCTCGGCCCGTACAAGATCTCCGACTACAAGGCCGGCAAGTCCCTGACCCTGGTGAAGAACACCAACTGGGACCCGAAGACGGACGCGGTTCGCCACCAGTACGTCGACGGCTACAACTTCACCACGACCATCGACCCGGTCAACCAGACCAAGCGTCTGATCGCCGACCAGGGCGAGGCCAAGAACGCCATCCAGTTCTCGGACCAGGTCGACACGGACCAGATGCAGGCCGTCATCACCAACGCGAAGGTGAACGCGCGGACGATCAAGGGCTACCAGCCCTACGTCTGGCAGCTGACCTTCAACCTGGACCGCGTCAAGGACAAGAAGGTCCGTGACGCGATCGCCTACGCCATGCCGAGCGCGGCCATGGTCCAGGCCGACGGTGGCAAGTACGGCGGTGAGGTCGCCGGTGGTCTGTTCGCCCCGACCCTGCCGGGCTTCGACAAGAGCTACGACCCGTTCGGCAAGCTGAAGAAGCCCAACGGTGACATCGAGAAGGCCAAGCAGCTGCTGAAGGAGGCGGGTGTCAAGGAGGGCACGAAGCTCACCTACGCCTACTCCAACACCCCGCGTGGGCAGAAGCAGCAGGTCATCATCAAGGACGCGCTCGCCAAGATCGGCTTCGACGTCCAGGCCAAGGAGATCGACCGGGCCGCGTTCTACGAGACCATCGGCAAGATCAAGAACCCGTACGACCTGTACATGACCGGTTGGGGCCAGGACTGGCCGTCCCAGTCCACGGTCGTCACCCCGGTCTACGACGGCAAGCTGATCTCCGACGGTGCCTCGAACTACTCCCACATCAACGACGCCAAGGTCAACTCCCTCATCCAGGAGGCGCTGACGCTGGAGCCCGTGGCCGCGGCCAAGAAGTGGGAAGAGGCTCACAAGCGGATCGTGGAGGAGATCAACCCGGCCGTCCCGGTCTACTACTCCAAGGTCGTGCAGCTGTTCGGTTCGAACATCGGCGGCGCGAAGTACAGCACCGAGTCGAGCTACATCGACATCAACGACCTGTACCTGAAGCAGCCGTAACACCGGCTCACGGCTGACCCGTGGGGGTGCGCGCCAGGCGGAGCGCACCCCCACGGGCACTCAACCCCTCACTCCCGCCGCTTCCGAAGAGAGCAGCTTCCCGCCATGCTTCAGTTCCTCATTCGCAGGCTGACCGGCGCCGTCGTCATCATGTTCCTGATCGGCGCGTTCACGTTCTTCCTGTTCTACACAATCCCCCAGGACTTCGCCGCGCTCTCCTGCGGCAAGAACTGCAGCCCGGAGAACCTCGCGGTGATCCGGGAGAACCTCGGCCTCGACAAGCCGATCCTCGCGCAGTTCTGGGACTTCATGGCCGGAATCGTGGTCGGCCGGGACTTCCCTGTCGGACACTGCGACGCTCCCTGCCTCGGGATGTCCTTCACCACCGGCGAGTTCGTGTGGGACTCCATCCTGGACCGCTTCCCGCTGACGCTCTCGCTGACCGTCGGTGGTCTGATCATCTTCCTGGTGCTGGGCCTCGGCTCGGGTCTGCTCGCCGCCTGGAAGCGCGGCAGCTCGCTCGACAAGGCCGTCAGTGGCGCCTCCATGGTTCTCAGCTCGTTCCAGATCTACTTCCTGGGGCCGATCGTTCTTGGCATCTTCGTGTACAGCACAGGCTGGCTGGAGAGCCCCAAGTACGTTCCGTTCACGGACGATCCGGCCGGCTGGTTCATGGGTCTGGTGATCCCCTGGGCCGTCATGGCGACGATCTTCACCGCGCAGTACACGCGTATGGCGCGCTCCACCATGATCGAGCAGCTCCAGGAGGAGCATGTCCGCACCGCGCGCGCCAAGGGCATGCGCCAGCGGTACGTCTTCTTCCGCTACGCCTGGCGCGGCTCGCTCACCCCGATCGTGACGATCCTCGGTATGGACCTCAGTGGCCTGCTCGCAGGCGCGGTGGTCACCGAGTTCACCTTCGACCTGGCGGGCATCGGCCGTCTCGCGGTGGAGTCCTCGCTGACCAAGGACCTCCCGCAGACGATGGGCGTGATGCTGTTCGGAGCCTTCTTCATCCTGCTCCTGAACATCCTCGTGGACCTCGCCTACGCCTACATCGACCCGCGCGTGCGCCTCGCCTAGGAGAACGACCGTGACCACACTGACCAAGACCGAAGACGCACCGGCCCCGACCGGGCCGGAGGCCTTCCTCTCGGTCCGCGACCTGCGGGTGCGGTTCTCCACCGAGGACGGCATCGTCAAGGCGGTCGACGGCCTTTCCTTCGACGTCGAGCGTGGCAAGACGCTCGGCATCGTGGGCGAGTCGGGATCCGGCAAGTCCGTCACCAACCTGACCGTGCTCGGCCTGCACAGCCGCAAGCACACCGAGATCGACGGCGAGATCATCCTGGACGGCCAGGAGCTGACCGGTGCGTCGGAACGGGAGCTGGAGAAGATCCGTGGCAACAAGGCCGCGATGATCTTCCAGGACCCGCTGACCGCGCTCTCGCCGTACTACACGGTGGGCAGGCAGCTGTCCGAGCCGTTCATGAAGCACCGTGGCGCCTCGAAGAAGGAGGCGAAGGCCCGGGCCATCCAGATGCTCGACAAGGTGGGCATCCCGCAGCCCGCCCTGCGCTTCGACGACTACCCGCACCAGTTCTCCGGCGGTATGCGCCAGCGTGCCATGATCGCCATGGCGCTGATGTGCGACCCCGACCTGCTGATCGCGGACGAGCCGACCACCGCGCTCGACGTGACCGTGCAGGCCCAGATTCTCGACCTGCTCAAGGACCTCCAGCAGGAGTTCGGGTCGGCGATCGTCTTCATCACGCACGACCTGGGCGTCATCGCCAACATGGCGGACGATCTGCTCGTGATGTACGCGGGGCGGGCGGTCGAGCGCGGTAGCGTCCGAGAGGTGCTCCAGGCGCCGCAGCACCCCTACACCTGGGGTCTGCTGAGCTCCATGCCGCGTCTTGGCGGTGACACGAGCGAGGCGCTGGTGCCGATCCCCGGATCTCCGCCCAGCCTGCTGAACCCGCCCTCGGGCTGCCCGTTCCACCCGCGCTGTGCCTTCGTCGACGAAGTCAGCGGCTCGCGGTGCTCCGGTGAGCGTCCGAGCCTGGGCGCCGGGCGCGCTGCCGCGTGCCACCTCACGGGGGATCAGAAGCAGACCATCTTCATCGATCAGATCAAGCCCCGGCTGGGCTAGGGAGACGCAGAGACATGAGTGAGAACGTCACTCTGCCTGAACAGCAGGGTTCAACCGACAGCGTCGGCGGAGAGCCGTTGCTCACCGTCGAGGGCCTGACGAAACACTTTCCGATCTACGGCGGCTTTCCGTTCAAGCGCCAGGTCGGTGCCGTCAAGGCGGTGGACGGGGTCGACCTGACCGTGCACGCCGGTGAGGCCCTCGGTCTCGTGGGCGAGTCCGGTTGTGGCAAGTCCACCACGGGTCGGCTGATCACCCGGCTGATGGAGCCCAGCGGCGGCAGGATCACCTACGCCGGCCGGGACATCACCCGGGCCAGCCGCAGGCAGCTCGCGCCGGTCAGGTCCGAGATCCAGATGATCTTCCAGGACCCGTACTCGTCGCTGAACCCGCGGCAGACGGTCGGCACGATCATCAAGAGCCCGATGGAGGTCAACGGCATCAACCCGCCCGGGGGCCGTGAGAAGCGGGTGCGGGAGCTGCTGGAGACCGTGGGTCTCAACCCGGAGCACTACAACCGCTTCCCGCACGAGTTCTCCGGCGGACAGCGGCAGCGCATCGGTGTGGCCCGGGCCCTGGCCCTGGAGCCGAAGCTGATCATCGCGGACGAGCCGGTCTCCGCGCTGGACGTGTCGATCCAGGCGCAGGTCGTCAACCTGCTGCAGAAGGTCCAGGAAGAGCTGGGCATCGCCTTCCTCTTCATCGCCCACGACCTCGCGGTCGTGCGGCACTTCTCTCAGCGTGTGGCCGTCATGTACCTGGGCAAGGTGGTGGAGGTCGCGGACCGCGACTCGCTGTACAACCGGCCCCGCCACCCGTACACGCACGCCCTGCTCTCGGCGGTGCCCGAGGCGGACGTGGACTCCCACAAGAAGGAGCGGATCCGTCTCTCCGGCGACGTGCCCTCTCCGGTGAACCCGCCGTCCGGCTGCCGCTTCCGCACCCGCTGCTGGAAGGCGCAGGACAAGTGCGCCACGGAGGAGCCGCCGCTGGTGCAGATCTCGGGGAACCGTGCCGGCCACCTGACGGCCTGCCACTTCCCGGAGGACCCGACGACCGAGGCGCGTGCCGAGGACGTCGTCCTCGACCCGGCGCTCGCGGCGCTCGAGGACGCGCACGCCGACGACTGAGATCGACCGGCGCTTTCGTAGGCAGACGCCCCGGCGTCGGGGGGGGGGGGGCGCGGGGCGGGGCCCCCCCCGGCGGCCGCGGGGGGGGGCGCGGGGCCAGCGCGCTGGCGCGG